>NZ_JBWMAZ010000009.1:0-1450 GCF_056521335.1 Rhodoferax sp. ZS1R25 | reverse complement strand
GCTGAGATCTTAAAAACCGCGACACCATCAACCAAATCCCTAGCCTGAGATTTCAGGCTGGACGCTGCGGCAGCCATCTCTTCGACCAAAGCCGCATTTTTCTGGGTAGTATGGTCCATCTGGGTCACCGCTTCACCCACCTGGGAAACGCCCGCACTTTGCTCGGAACTGGCGGAGCTGATCTCACCCACGATGTCGGTCACACGGCGGATGCTTTGCACCACTTCCGTCATCGTGATACCCGCCTTGTCCACCAACACACTTCCTTGTTCTACCCGCTCAACGCTGGTGCTGATTAGCAGCTTGATCTCCTTAGCGGCTTCTGCACTACGACCTGCCAAAGAGCGCACCTCACTGGCCACCACTGCAAAGCCTCGACCTTGTTCGCCCGCACGGGCAGCTTCTACGGCAGCATTCAGTGCCAGGATGTTGGTCTGGAATGCAATACCATCAATCACACTGATGATGTCTGCAATCTTGCGGCTGGACTCATTGATGCCCTTCATGGTCTGCACCACTTGTCCCACTACATCCCCACCTTGAATAGCGACCGTGGAGGCGCTCATAGCCAGTTGGTTTGCTTGGCGGGCGTTGTCGGCGTTTTGCTTGACCGTGGTCCCCAACTGTTCCATCGAGGCGGCGGTTTGCTCCAGTGCACTGGCTTGGCTTTCTGTGCGTGCGCTCAGGTCATGGTTCCCCTGGGCAATTTCAGAACTCGCCGTCGCAACGCCCTCTGACCCTTGGCGCACGCCACTCACCACCCGCACCAACGAGTCTTGCATGGCGCTCAAAGCACTGAGCAAAGGGCTGATTTCATCCTTAGATGAATCCACTATGGTTGTCATGAGATTGCCGTCCCGAACGCGCTCGGCAACCACTTGGGCCTCCGCAATACGGCGACGCAACAGGCCCGCAACGTACCAGGAAAATCCGAGCAAACCACATGCGAGCAACATGACGGACGCGACGAGCAGGTTCCTAGTCGCGTGGACATTGCTCTCGATCAGGTCAATCTCCTCAACCAGTTTGGTCCCCTGTCGCTTTTTCTCTGCATCCAGTACAGACAAATACTCGTTGCGAGCGGGGATGGTTTTGTCCACCAGATACGCAAAGGCTTCATCAAGCTTGCCCTCCTGGATGAGCTTCATATTTTCTGCACCTACCGTCCAGAACTTCGCGTTCAGTTGATTGGCTTTGGAAAAGAAGTCACGTCCTGCCTGCGTCAGGATGTCTTTTTCATAGCCTTGGAAGGCTTCTTCGATGTGTTTTCGCTTCTCCGCGATGTCTGCAAATGCCGTCGCAATGCCCTCAGGCGTTTTGACGAGCATAGCGTGGCGCAATTGCAGAGAAGTTCGCGTGACATCCAGCTGAACGTCCGCCATGCGCATCAATTGCGGCGTGCGGTTGTCGCTCGCTCGCTGGGCCAAAAGTGCTACCTCATTCAAGGAGA
>NZ_JBWMAZ010000008.1:0-3600 GCF_056521335.1 Rhodoferax sp. ZS1R25 | reverse complement strand
TTCGATTCCGAATCAAAGTACTGCCCCGGGAACCTCAAATTCACCGCAAAGCTAGGCGCCGTGGCCTTCAGCAAGGTCGGCTGGTTGGTAATCGCCACCTTCGGATTGGTCGTAGCTTTCAGAACGCCAGTGGGTGCGTTATCCCCAAACCCGCTGTAAGCCCACTGCCACACCACCTTGTTCGTGTCATCGGTGATGCTTCTAGGCGTGCCCAGGTGGTCGGTGTGCACCGCGTAGAAGCGGGTGTTGCGGTACAGGCCTATGAGCAGGGCCTGTCCTGATTCGGTTGGCAGGTACAGGTATTCAATCCGGCCAGCGCTTTTCGTACCCCCATTGCCGTATTCCCCCAGCAGGTTGTAGCTGCCCAGGTTCCCGTCTGCGTACACAAAGCTCTGCCCCAGGGTGGCGTTCGTTTGGGCCTGGGCAAACAGCCAGTTGAAGTTCTTCTTGAGCCAGGCGATGAAGTCTGTGCCCAGCTCGGCTTCGTTCGGGGCTGTCTGCGCCACCTGTGGCTCGCTCTTGAAGACGCGCTGGCCCAGGGCGTTGTGCAGGTAGACCACTTTGCTGGCCTCGTCACTGTCACCCACTTGCACCTGGCTCAGTCGGTTGCTGGCGTCGTACTGGAACTGGCGCAGGCCGTCGCTACTTAAGTTGCCGGCTGCGTCCAGTTGGTAGTTGACCTGGGTGCTGGTACTGCTGGTAACAGGCTTGCCCTTGCTGTTGAGCTTTTGGCTGGTGTTGGTCTGGGTGAAGCCCAAGAGGCGGTTGCTGTCCGTGGCGATGTTCAAGGCCTGGGCGGTGGTTCTTTGCAGGTCAGCCGCATCGAAGTCTCCGTCCAGGTCGGTGTCGCTGGTGGTGGTGTCTTGGGCGCTCAGACGGTTGCTATTGGCGTCATAGCTGTACTGGGTAGTGCTGCCTGCGCGGGCGAAGCTGGTGAGGCGGTCGCGGGCATCGTAGGCAGCGATCCAGTTGATGGGTACTTGGTAGGTGCTGGCGGGCGTGGTGTCGGTGGCCGCTTGCAGGGCCCAGAGGTTCTGGGTGATGCCGGTGATGCGGCTGGCCGCGTCGTACTGGTAGCTGGCGAATTCGTTGTTCACCATGCGGCCACTGGTATCAAAGCTGCGGCTGGCTGCGTCGCAGGGGGTGGCTGTGGCGGTGCTGGCGCTGCCAGTGAGGCAGTTCCAGGTCCAGCTCTTAGGTTGGTTCAGCGCGGTATAGGCCAGGTTGCTGACCCAGGGGAGCACGGGTTGGTTCTTTCCAGGCTCCTGCACGTCGATCTGTACTACTTGGCCCACATTACTACCAGTGCCCAGGCGGTAGAACACTTTCAGACCACTGGGATAGGTCACTTGGGCCAGCGCTCCCCCGGGATGGTAGGCATAGGCGGTGGTGTAACTGCTGGGGTTTGCTGGGTTGTCGTTGACCGTCTGGGTCTTGCTCAGCATGCGACTCAGCACGTCGTAGGTGTAGCTCGTGCTACCACTGGGGTCTGTGATCTGACTCACATTGCCCGCTGCGGTGTAGGCGAGGGTCTGGGTTTTGCCATCGGCCAGGTTGATAGTGGTCGGGCGACCCAGGTCATCGCGGGCGAAGTTGGTGGTTTTACCCAGGGCGTCGGTCTTACTGGAGACGTTGCCGGCTGCATCCCGCACGTAGCTTTGCGTGCCACTGTCCGGGCTGGTCTCAGACAGGACTTCGCTCCAGGCGTTGCGCACATAACTGGTGGTGATGCCTTTGGGGTCTTTGGCACTGGCCAGTTCATTCAACGCAGTCCAGGCCGTACTGGTACTGCTGTTGTCGGGCAAGGTGGTGGCCGTGGGCCTGCGCAATCCATCCAGGGTTTGGCTGGTGGTGTGGCTCAGCGGGTCGGTCTGGCTGGTGGCCTGGCCGTTGGCATCAAAGCCGAACTGGGTGCTTTGACCTTGGCCATTGGCAACAGCGCTCACGCGGTTCAGGCTGTTGATGGTGCGGCTGGTGGCCCAGGCGATGCTGCCGCTGGCGTCTTGGAGTTGTTCCAGCGTGCGGTTGCCCATCCCGTCCAGGGTGTAGCTGCTGCGGTTGCCCCGGTTGTCGCTGGCAGCGGTCAGGCGCTGGGCGGCGTCGTAGGTGTAGCTGACGGCGTAGCCATTGGGCAGGGTGACGCTGGCGAGCTGGCCACTGGGGGTGTAGGTGTAGCTGGTGGCCTCTCCGCCGGCGCTGACTTGGGTAAGGCGTCCGCGCAGGTCGTAGGCGTAGCTCGTGACCAAGCCACCGGGTTCCGTTTGCGTGGCTAAGCGCCCTGCTGTGTCGTAGGTGTACGTGGTGGCTTGGCCCAGGGGGTTGGTGGCGCTGGTGCGCTGGCCTTGGGGGTTGTAGGCAAAGCTCCAGACCTTGCCCAGAGGGTCGGTTTGGGTGGCAACCAAGTTGTTGGCGGTGTAGGTCCACGCCCAGGTACGGGCTTGACCGTTGCTGGGACCGCCGGTTGTGTCGGTGGTGGTTTCGCTCAAGGGGTTGCCCACACCGTCGTAGCTGGTGGCGGTGGTGCGTCCCGGTTCGGTCACCAGCACGGGCAGGCGCCAGGTGGCGTGCCATTGGGTGCTGGTGGTGACGGCTTCGGGGCGACCGGCGGCCTGGGTGGTGCTCAGCGGCAGGCGGCGGGCGCTGTCCCAGGTGTACATGGTGAGTACGCCTGCGAAGTCGGTCTCGCTGTCGATGAGGCCGCTGGCGTTTTGCACACGGCTGGCGGCGTCACTGCCACCCGATCCACTGGGTTTGTCGGCAGCAGTGACGGTGAGTTTGCCCAGCGTGGTGCCGTAGTTGTAGTTGCGGGTGGTGCCCAGGGGGTCGGTGATTTGAGCGCTGGTCCAGGCGGTGGTGGCTGGGTAGGCGACCTTGTAGTAGTCCGCACCTCCTGCATAACCGCTCTCGATCGCCCTGCCCTGTGCGTCGTAGACGACGGTGGCCAGGCGGATGCCGCGTTCATCCACCACGCCGGTGACCGATTGGGGCCAGCGGCTGTCTTCATAGAGGTAGGTCTTGGAGACGTTGCCGGGGTAGCCTACGGTGATCAGGCGTGCGCTGCTGTCAAAGGTGTAGCTGACTACTTGCCCGTCGGGCATGGTGGCACTGGTCAGTTGGCCGGCTGCGTTGTAGGCAAAGCTGAGGCTGCGGCCAAAGGCGTTGGTGACGCTGCCGAGTTGGCCAGCTCCATTGCCTGTTGCGATGTAGCTGTAGGTGGTGGTCCAGCCGTTGCGTTCGGTCTTGCTGAGCAATTTGCCTGCAGCGTCGAATTGCCAGCGGCTGTCGTCGTCGGCACTTTTAAGCAGGTAGCCGGTGGTTGGGGTTGTGGTGGCGACCAGGGTGCTGGTGCCTGTCGTTGCCGCCCAGGTGCTGGTGGAGGCGTTCCAGGTGAAGGCGCTGGTGCTGCCATTGCCCTGGATTAGGGTGGCCGTTGTGTTGGCGACCACTTGGAGGGTGTCGCTGTAACTGTGCGCCCAGGATGTGCCCAAGCCGGGGTTGGCGGCAAAGCCTGCAGCGCCTGAGACGGACCAGCGGCTGCGGTAGCTGCGGGTCAGGGTTAAGGCATGCGGGCCGGTGTCGGTGTAGTCGCTGTGGGTGTAG
>NZ_JBWMAZ010000007.1:0-16667 GCF_056521335.1 Rhodoferax sp. ZS1R25 | reverse complement strand
CCCAAGCCGGGGTTGGCGGCAAAGCCTGCAGCGCCTGAGACGGACCAGCGGCTGCGGTAGCTGCGGGTCAGGGTTAAGGCATGCGGGCCGGTGTCGGTGTAGTCGCTGTGGGTGTAGACCTTCTCGCCGGTGGCGGGGATGATGGGGGCTTTGGTGCATATCCCAGCTTGGGGGGCGCTGTGGGGGTCGGTTTGAAGGACGACGGCAGCAACAGAGCAACTTTGCCAAGCGCTGTACCAGTTGCTAACCACGCTGCCCGTCGCAGCCGGTCCGACATAGTGATATGCATTGCGGCGCTGTTGCTGGTCTGCCTCCGCACCTGTCTCAATACGGTACGTGGTGTCTGAACCACAGTAGCGGCCTGTGGGGTCCGTGGACAAACAGTACACAACATTGGCATGTTGGGCCGCGTAAATGCTTTGCCCTTCGGCATTGAGAGAGGCTTCTAAATCACTGCACGTGGTGGCTATGGCTTGAGAGGCGACCAGCCCGAACGCCAAGCTCAAAGCGATTGTTTGTAGAACTTGCCACAGACCAACGCGCTTCCCCACTGCACTCTTCATTGCGTTCTTGAAACCCATCTCCCCCACCCCCAAAAGAAAAGGGCCTATGCATAGGCCCGGTAGTTCACTAGCGCAGCCTCATCTGCAGCAGCCACGGCTTTGGGCATGGAGCATAAGTCCCTAGGTTTGTCAGGGCCATCCCCCATGCGGGTGAATTTGGATGGGTGTGGTGTTTGGCTGACAGTCAGCGGGAATCCCAGATTACTCCTACATTGATAGCTAGCTGCGCAATGAACACGGGGGCCAGAGGCAGATTTCATTCCAATCTGCCTCTGACTGCGACGGGTGCGCAGCCCCTCAGTAATCCAGTTCCCGAATGTGCGCCGTCAGGCACATATCCAGCATCCTGCCCTTGTGCATCACTGCGGGTTTGCCGCAAATTTGCGATGAGTTCTCGATAGGTCTGTGGTGAACCTATGGCCAAACTTCCATGGATTGGCGGGCAAGCCATGGCCTAGGTGCAGCAGTTCATGGGTTCTTTTGGGGTGGTTCTATGGGCGCGCCACCCAGCGGCTAAAAGAAGAAGCCACCCGAAACCCACAGCCTTAGCGGCTGGGGTTTCGGGTGGCTTCTTTGCCTTGATTACGAGAGAAACAGGCCGCTAGCCCTCGCGGAACGTGCGCGAGCAGCTATTAATTTCGCAGCAGTTACTTTTCGAAGTATGGATCGCCGCTAGGCCAATACACAGTCACATTCTCAGGCAAGCCCTCAAGAAGATCATCTAAAAATTTGATAGCCAATGCCAAGGCCCCCATGGGATCTATGCCACGAATATCCGCCAGTCTTCCCAAATATCCGTAGATTGCGACTGGGCAGGCAGCTTCCATCTCCGGTTCAGTCCAATGTGGACAACCAATCACAAGACGAATTTCACCTTTCCTATCTGTGCTGATGTCGTGCAGAACTAATCGTCGTTCTACGATGCTGGGGAAGTCGTTTTCGGTCATCGGCAATTCTTCTTTAGGCAATTTCCGTATTCGTTCGCCGCACGTGCGTAGCACGCTTGGCGAGCCGTCGGAGTTGAGCTGGTTAACTGACACACCTTGATTTGGGCATCATACGTAGCTAAACACTTATCTCTAGCCTCTTTGTCGGCACCAGAAGTATCAGTCGGGTTGTAGGGTGGGTATGACGGCCAACTCTGCTCAGGCACTCCGCTAGCAGGTGGGGATGCGCCTGCACCAGGTTTTGCTCCTTGGTTATATACGGCACCGCCAACAATTGCCGCCACGCCAGCCGCACATGCAGGAATACGTGCACACAGTGCCGCAGCCGCAATGGCCTCCCCAACACAGAAGTCCTCAATACATAAACCGCGTGGATCAGTGAACCTCAGCGGGTTTCCCCCCACGTACCCAAAGATTGTTGCCCCCGACACGCCCGCACCGTAGTTGCAGGGCTTTTTCCTAGGCCTGGTGCGGGTTTGGCAGCGTCTGCGCTGGAGGGTTTGCATGGGTTGGGGAGGATTTTTTCCTAGAGGCACATTCTGCCTTACACACACATGCAGGCGCGCAGGCACCCAGGAGGCCATCGACGTGGGCATGCTCAAACGTACCCATATTGGGGTTATTGGAGCACTTCCAGAGGTGTTCATGCATCAAATCGGCCTCTAGCCCTCGTGGAATGTGCGTGAGTAGCTACTAAATGCATAGCGTCTATATTCCCTTCTTAGCCGCTGCATGCGCGGCGCGCAGCGCCGTGCATGGGTTTGGGCTCAGGGCTTGTTCCACCACGGATAGCCCACACGGTCGTAATACTCACGCGCCATGCTGCGCTCGTCGCTGCCGTTGCTGCAATAGCCATCAAGACGCGGATCGGCGGCCCAACTCATGATGCCGGCCAGGTCGGCAATGAAGCCACGCAGCACCAGCTCGGGCGCCACGCCGTCGCTGGCGCACAGCGCAATGAACTCTTCAGGCAAGGCCAGCTTGATGGATTTGGTTTTACGGGGCATAGGACTCCTTCGATGGTTGATGAACACGGGCGGTGCGAGTGAGGTCCGGCACGCCGCGCGTGCAGGGCTACCCCACCCCGCATAAGCGACACGGGCGGCGGCGGGGTCAGGCTGTCAAGGCTGGCCATGGGCCACCGCGCTTGCGCGGCGCGCAGCGGCCTTTACTGCCTGGCACCGCTGCTGCACCCTCGCCACCAAAGAGGGATGGGGTTCGTGCGCCAGGGCCGGGCTTGCGCGGCGATGCGCAAGCGAGCCGTGACCTACGCAGGCACAGGCACCGCGCTGGCCAGCACCCCAGCGCCGGGGTGGAGGGAGCCCCCTCGGGGGGCGGACGGGCCACAACCCGGCGCGGCCTGGACGCGCCAGCGCCAGGCCCTGCTGGGGTGGGCGGGGGCCAACACCACACACTGCGCGCAGCGCCTGACCAGAACCCCTGTGGTGACGGCTCCAGCCGTGACCACACACACCAATGGCTGTCGGGCGTGTGGCTTGTTGCTACGGCTTGCCGAGCAACAGGCCACACGCGCAGGGCAAGTGGGCGCAAGACATAACGGGGGTCGCGTGCAGCGGGGCCACAAGCAGAGCTTTAGCGGCAGCTTGGGGCCCCGCTACATGCGACAGCCCGTTATGTTGAGTTGGCCTTCGGCCAACTTACCCCGCCGCCCTGCCAGGCTGGGCCGGGCTCGATGCCCGGACTGGCCTGCCATACGTTGTCCTGCGCGGCACGCGCCTGGCTTTGACTGCTCGGACGCTGGCAAACGTGACGAAGCGGCAACGTCGCAATCACTATCATTTCAATAGCTAGTCACGCACATTCCACGAGGGCTAGCGGCCTGTTTTCCTTAAGCATCCTCGTCTTCGTCATCCGCCAGGACCTCCAATAGCGCCGTGGCTGCGTCACTGTCCAACGCCTGCGGGTTGGCATCACCCACCGGCTTGACACGCTCCAATCGGCTCGGATGCGTGGCCCGGTGCACCTCGATCAGTTTCTCAATCGAGACATGGGTGTAAATCTCCGTGGTCTCCAGACTGCTGTGTCCCAGCATGGCCTGGATGAAGCGAATGTCGGCGCCACCCTCCAGCATGTGGGTGGCGCAGGCATGGCGCAGCAGGTGGGTGGCTCCGCCCTTGTGGATGCCAGCAAAGTCCATATACCGGCGCACCTTGTCGGCGATCTGGTCGGCCCGCATGGGCAAGCCGTAATCGCTGACGAACAGCGCTTGCGTGTCGGCCGCCAACAGCTCGGGGCGGGCCTGGGTGAGGTACTTCTCCAGCCAGGCCATGGCGCGCGTTCCCAAGGGCACTACGCGCTGGTGGCCGCCCTTGCCGTGGCGCACCCACAGCACGCCGCGCAGCAGTTGCGGGGCGTACAGGTCCAGGCTCGCAACCTCACTGCGTCGGATGCCGGTGGCATACAGCAACTCCAGCAAGGTGCGGTCGCGCAGGCCTTGGGCCGTGCTTGGGTCGGCTTCTCTGAGTACCGCTTCGACCTCAGCCGCGCTCAGGATGCGCCCCGGCAGGCGCTTGGGCTGGCGGGGCAAGTCCAGATCCGCCGCCGGGTTGGCCAGGATGTGGTGCTGGCGTGTGAGCCACTTGAACCACAGCTTGATGGAGGCCAGATACTGCGCCTGCATGCCAATGCTCAAGGGTTGGCCATCGGTCTTGCGGTAGTAGAACAGGTGGCGCTGGTAGCGCTCGATCATGGGCCGGATGATCTGGGTGGGCGCGTCAATGCCGCGCTCGTCTATCCAGGTGATGAACTTGCGGATGTGCTGGCGTCGGGCGCGCACGGTGTCTGCGCTGTAGCCGGTGACGGTCATCCATTCGAAGTGCTCTTCCATGTAGCGCACCAGCAGCTTGCCCGCCAGCGGGTCATCTTGCGCATGGGCGGGGCCTGCCGGTTTGACGGCGGCGCGTTTGCGGGTCTTGAGGAGTTGGCCCTTACGCGGCATGGCCGTGTCCTGGTTGATGGTGTGGCATGGGGTCAGGCGGCTAAGGGTTGAAGGTACGGCGCACGTGCAGGTATGACGCGCTCAGACACACCGGGGGTGGCGCTTGTATCGCCCGTTTCGTCCAGCGTTTCAGCGGCGCGCTTTATTCCATGCGGGCTGGCGGCGCTTTTGGCAGGCCGCGCACCCTCCGTTTTGCTACCGTTTTGGGGCCGTTTTGGCCCCGCCAACTCCCCCGGCAGACCCCGCGAACTTTGATTCGTAGATGCAGTTTGTGACTCGGCTTGCAGGGCGCTGGTGTCGATCAGGCCCGACAGGTGCGGCCCCACGGCCTGGCCCTCGCTGCCGGCCTGGTCGTGCAGCAATTCGTATTCATAGCTCTGGCCACGCTGGCCCCGGTGCGTGAGCAGGTATTCCAACGCGGCCAGGCGCTCCAGGTGGATGCGGGCCTGGGTGTCCGACAGGCCGGTGGCGGCACGCACCTCCGAGCGGCTAAAGCGGATATCGCGCTGGGGTAGGCCCTGGGCGGCCATCTTCTCGCGCACCAGGGCCTGCACGCCCGCGAACATGCGCCGGGTCTGCGGTGGCAGCTCGTCCAGGCTCACGCCCAGCACCTCGTGCGCTAGTGCGTTGGCCAGCTCAATGTCTGACAGCGTGGCCTCGATGTACTCCACGGTTTTATCGGCAACGGTGGCGCTCTTGATTTGCCGCTGGTACTGGTGCAGCAGGGCAATGGTGTCTATCAGGGTCAGGTACTTTTCATGGTCGCGGCGCGTGCGGGTGCGGTCGTCCAGGAAGGTGAGTTGATCGGCATAGGGGTTGACTACGGCCAGGGGGCGTAACAGGCGCTGGGCGTTGCGGTGGATGGTCAGGATGGCCTGTTTCTCGTGCTTCCTGGTCAGGCCCGCCAGCGTGCGCCGCTCACGCTGCAATTTGTGGATGGCGCGGGTTTGCTCGCGGGCTTCGTCCACACTGAGCACCAGACAGCGGTTCATCAGTTCTTCGTCAATGTCGATCGCGGTCGTGGTCATGAACAGGCTCATGGGGCCTTCAACCTTGTATTCCTGGGTGATGAGGTTGCCCGTGGCTGGATCGGTGCCGGTGGACGCAATGGTGAGTTCGCCCTCGGACTGCAACAGCTTCAGCGCATAGCTGGCCCGGTGCGCGCCCTCTTCTTCGGCAATCGCCAGGATCTTGTGCTTGAGGTTGGTCTGGCCCATGTAGAACAGGGACTGCCCCGTCATGGCGCTGTACTGGATGCGCTCTTCCTCGGGCACGAAGGACAGGATTGCATCCATCAGGCTGGACTTACCGGCGGCGCTGCTGGACTGGATCACCACGGCCAGCGGCCTATCGAGCTTGCGGCTGACCGCCGCCAGGTAACCCACCAGCTTGTTCGTCGCCTCGCCCACCACGCCCGCGGCCTCGAAGTCGGCCAGGATGCGCGCCGGTAGATCGGCGGACTTGAGCAAGGCCAGTGCGTCCGCCTGCTCAGAGTCGGTCATTTTCTCGGTGGGCGTGGGTTGCAACACTTCCTTGATGGCCTCGTCCTGCACGCTCTCCAGCGCCATCAGCACACGGCCCAGGTCGGTTTTAAGGGCGCGTTCGTCCACGCCGGTCTCGGCGCTGGCCTGCGCGGCGAAGTGGCCGCGCTGCTTGGCGTTGTACAGGTCCAGCGTGTCCACATGGAAGGCGCCGCCGTCGGCGCTGGAGAGCAAGCCGATAGCAATGCGCACGTTGACCTTGAGGGTGTCGGGCGAGAGGTTCTTTTCCAATCCGCGCACGCGCCAGGCGCGCGCCGCTGGCCCCTCGCCAAAGCGGATATGCACCTCCCTGCCTGCCTCACGCTGCATGACTTCAACCCATGGGCCTTGGGCGGCTTCGGGGACCGGCGTAGCGGACAAGGCGGGCAATGCAAGGGGGATAGCGGCTAAGGGTGGAAGCTGTGCGTTCTCAGCTTCGCTATTGTTTTGGTAGCTGGTTGCGCACGTTCCACGAGGGCTAGCGGCCTGTTTTGCTTGTAACTCTTGCGCCACAGGCACTGTGGGGCGTTCTGGCGCTTTGCCTGTGCCCAGCCATGTCGCCTGCCGAATCAGCAGGCCCAGGCTCTTGGTTGCGGGTGTCACCTTGAGCGCGTAGGCGTTGGCGTCCATGCCCTTGGGGAACTGGATGCGGAAGCACTCCATGCCCTCGGCCATCAACAGCGGGGCCAGCTTGGCCGCCGCACGCTCACCCGCTTCGTCCCGGTCATAGGCAATCAGCACGCGCTGGACGCCGTGAGCCTTGAACGCCGCCATCAGTTCATCGGTGAAGCCCTCCACCCCATAGGCCGTGGTGACGTTGCGATACCCGGCACACCAGAAGGTCAGCGCATCAATGATGGCTTCGCACAGGATGATTTCCTTGCTGGCTTGCAGTGCGGCCAGGTTGAACACGCCACGGCCACGCGCCTCGTGCGCAGGCAGGTACATGTGCAAGGGTGTACCGGGGCGCAGGCGCGCCGTGATCTTGCGCCCGTACAACTCGCATACGCCACCTGCATCGTCAAGCACCGGAACCACCACCGATCCATTGAAGTGCTCATGGCCTGACTCACGGTAGATGCCAACCTTTTCCAAGCGGGCGCGAATGTCGGCACCGGTCGCCCGCTGTTTATTGGGCAGGCGCAATCCCAAGGTGCGGTTGGCGTAACCCAGCTTGAAGTACTCCACCAGCTCGGGGTGATTGAGGCCGCGCGATTGGAGATAGGCCAGGGCCTCGGGCGACTGCTTCAAGGTCTGGTGGTAGTAGTCCACCACCTGTACCAGCAAGGCCCGGTCGTCGGCATCCAGCGCCACCGGGGGAGCCAGGACCCGCACGCTGGTGCGCTTGACTGGCTCACCAGAAGACAGGGATTCAGCAGCTAAAGCGGAATCGTCCTTGAGCAGTTCAACGGCATGGCGAAACGATACGCCCTTGAGCTTCATCACCCAGTCAATCGGACCGCCGCCACACTGGCAACCAAAGCAGTGCCACAGGTTCTTGGCCGGGGTCACCACAAGAGAAGCGGTGTCATCGTCGTGGAAGGGGCATTGGCCCGACAGGTCTTTGCCCACCTTCTTCAACGCTACGCCCGCCGCTTCCACCAGGCGCTGCACCGCGATTTCATCTTTCAGCCGCTGGACTTCGGTATCGGGGATGCGCGCCATGTGGAGTCCTTTCAAGCAGTTCCCGACCAAGCCATAGGGGCAATTGGCCAAACGGGTGAAGAAATAAATAATTCAACATCAACATTACCACATAATGTGGTTGTCTACCGCGTTTTCAAAAAATGGAGGGTTAAGGTATGGGCCAGATCATTGGTATGGAGCGCCCCCACGTGGCTATCAGTCAGGACGAGCGAGAGTTTTTTATTGCGCTGGGCAGCCGCATGGCCGAGCAGCGCAAGCGCTTGAACATCACACAGATGCAGATGGCAGAAACGCTATCGGTGTCACAGCAGACGGTCAACGCCTATGAGTCCGGCCAGCGCCGGGTGCCGGTGTCGATGCTGCCGCTGTTGGCGCACACGCTGGCTTTGAGTCTGGAGGAACTGATCGGGGAACCACCATCGCCCGTGGCACGCAAGCGCGGGCCAACGCCGGCGCTACAGCGCCACATGGAGCGCATCAGCGCGTTACCCAAGGCACAACAGAAGTTCGTGTTGCAGGTGCTTGATTCAGTGTTGCAGCAGGCGCATTAAACGGCGCGTCAGCAGCGGCTAAAAGAAGAAGCCACCCGGAACCCCACAGCTTTAGCGGCTGGCAGGGGTTGCGGGTGGCTTTTTTTGTTTTAGATTAAGAAGAGAATTTGGCCGTAGCCCTCATGGAATGTGCGCAAGAAGCTATTTATTTTGTAGCAATCCATTTTGATAATCAGACCCGCAGAGATTGGGCTTGGCTTCGGCTGGATGCACGATGCAACTCCACGTCACCTTCCCCTGCTCAAGGGTCGGCTCTTGCACCACAACCACCGCGAACTTGGTGTTTTGAATCACGATGGCTCCGCCTGTTGTCACCCAACCGAAGTCGAATTTCATAGGGGCCAAACCGGGCGGCGGAGGCAGTTGCAACGGACCGGCCTGCGGCACAGGTTTTCCAGGGGAAGCGATTAGCGACTTAGTAATCTCTGTCTTCAATGGCGCAGAGTGACCAACAACCAAGCCAACGTAGTGGCGCGGTGTGACTTCATCCACGGGACTGCAAGCTGCAACAAGTACAGCAATCAAAACCATAGCCCGCATTCTCATCGTGTACATGAGCATCCCGAGTCTCCGTTTTGAAGTGCTTTGTTGTACTGGTCAAGCAGTTGACGCGTAATCATGGCCTCGGCCTTCTCGTCCAATTGGCGATGTAAGACCCCAAGCGGATTTCCCATCCTGATTCTTGTTATCGCCTTTCCACCGATGCCTTGATTGACGTGCAACATCTCATGCGCCAATGTCTGCAGGAACTCACTTCGGAGCATGTCATTTACAGGTGTTTTGCTGTCTCCATACAACTTCGAGTTCAAAGTGACGTTATTGCTCCAATCAGTCATGCCTGCGCCGTTCTCGCCCATGTCGGCCATCGTGATTGATCTTGCCAATTTGTCGAATTCGCTGGGGTTGGCACATCGGAGTGTTGCCACCGCTTTTCTGATTTCTTCATCCGTGGCCAAGCCCAGCCTGTCGGTGTGGGAGAGTGGATTCCCACCCACATATGCAAAGATTGTTGCCCCCGACACGCCCGCACCGTAGTTGCAGGGCTTTTTCCTAGGCCTGGTGCGGGTTTGGCAGCGTCTGCGCTGGAGGGTTTGCATGGGTTGGGGAGGATTTTTTCCTAGAGGCACATTCTGCCTTACACACACATGCAGGCGCGCAGGCACCCAGGAGGCCATCGACGTGGGCATGCTCAAACGTACCCATATTGGGGTTATTGGAGCACTTCCAGAGGTGTTCATGCATCAAATCGGCCTCTAGCCCTCGTGGAATGTGCGTGAGTAGCTACTAAATGCATAGCGTCTATATTCCCTTCTTAGCCGCTGCATGCGCGGCGCGCAGCGCCGTGCATGGGTTTGGGCTCAGGGCTTGTTCCACCACGGATAGCCCACACGGTCGTAATACTCACGCGCCATGCTGCGCTCGTCGCTGCCGTTGCTGCAATAGCCATCAAGACGCGGATCGGCGGCCCAACTCATGATGCCGGCCAGGTCGGCAATGAAGCCACGCAGCACCAGCTCGGGCGCCACGCCGTCGCTGGCGCACAGCGCAATGAACTCTTCAGGCAAGGCCAGCTTGATGGATTTGGTTTTACGGGGCATAGGACTCCTTCGATGGTTGATGAACACGGGCGGTGCGAGTGAGGTCCGGCACGCCGCGCGTGCAGGGCTACCCCACCCCGCATAAGCGACACGGGCGGCGGCGGGGTCAGGCTGTCAAGGCTGGCCATGGGCCACCGCGCTTGCGCGGCGCGCAGCGGCCTTTACTGCCTGGCACCGCTGCTGCACCCTCGCCACCAAAGAGGGATGGGGTTCGTGCGCCAGGGCCGGGCTTGCGCGGCGATGCGCAAGCGAGCCGTGACCTACGCAGGCACAGGCACCGCGCTGGCCAGCACCCCAGCGCCGGGGTGGAGGGAGCCCCCTCGGGGGGCGGACGGGCCACAACCCGGCGCGGCCTGGACGCGCCAGCGCCAGGCCCTGCTGGGGTGGGCGGGGGCCAACACCACACACTGCGCGCAGCGCCTGACCAGAACCCCTGTGGTGACGGCTCCAGCCGTGACCACACACACCAATGGCTGTCGGGCGTGTGGCTTGTTGCTACGGCTTGCCGAGCAACAGGCCACACGCGCAGGGCAAGTGGGCGCAAGACATAACGGGGGTCGCGTGCAGCGGGGCCACAAGCAGAGCTTTAGCGGCAGCTTGGGGCCCCGCTACATGCGACAGCCCGTTATGTTGAGTTGGCCTTCGGCCAACTTACCCCGCCGCCCTGCCAGGCTGGGCCGGGCTCGATGCCCGGACTGGCCTGCCATACGTTGTCCTGCGCGGCACGCGCCTGGCTTTGACTGCTCGGACGCTGGCAAACGTGACGAAGCGGCAACGTCGCAATCACTATCATTTCAATAGCTAGTCACGCACATTCCACGAGGGCTAGCGGCCTGTTTTCCTTAAGCATCCTCGTCTTCGTCATCCGCCAGGACCTCCAATAGCGCCGTGGCTGCGTCACTGTCCAACGCCTGCGGGTTGGCATCACCCACCGGCTTGACACGCTCCAATCGGCTCGGATGCGTGGCCCGGTGCACCTCGATCAGTTTCTCAATCGAGACATGGGTGTAAATCTCCGTGGTCTCCAGACTGCTGTGTCCCAGCATGGCCTGGATGAAGCGAATGTCGGCGCCACCCTCCAGCATGTGGGTGGCGCAGGCATGGCGCAGCAGGTGGGTGGCTCCGCCCTTGTGGATGCCAGCAAAGTCCATATACCGGCGCACCTTGTCGGCGATCTGGTCGGCCCGCATGGGCAAGCCGTAATCGCTGACGAACAGCGCTTGCGTGTCGGCCGCCAACAGCTCGGGGCGGGCCTGGGTGAGGTACTTCTCCAGCCAGGCCATGGCGCGCGTTCCCAAGGGCACTACGCGCTGGTGGCCGCCCTTGCCGTGGCGCACCCACAGCACGCCGCGCAGCAGTTGCGGGGCGTACAGGTCCAGGCTCGCAACCTCACTGCGTCGGATGCCGGTGGCATACAGCAACTCCAGCAAGGTGCGGTCGCGCAGGCCTTGGGCCGTGCTTGGGTCGGCTTCTCTGAGTACCGCTTCGACCTCAGCCGCGCTCAGGATGCGCCCCGGCAGGCGCTTGGGCTGGCGGGGCAAGTCCAGATCCGCCGCCGGGTTGGCCAGGATGTGGTGCTGGCGTGTGAGCCACTTGAACCACAGCTTGATGGAGGCCAGATACTGCGCCTGCATGCCAATGCTCAAGGGTTGGCCATCGGTCTTGCGGTAGTAGAACAGGTGGCGCTGGTAGCGCTCGATCATGGGCCGGATGATCTGGGTGGGCGCGTCAATGCCGCGCTCGTCTATCCAGGTGATGAACTTGCGGATGTGCTGGCGTCGGGCGCGCACGGTGTCTGCGCTGTAGCCGGTGACGGTCATCCATTCGAAGTGCTCTTCCATGTAGCGCACCAGCAGCTTGCCCGCCAGCGGGTCATCTTGCGCATGGGCGGGGCCTGCCGGTTTGACGGCGGCGCGTTTGCGGGTCTTGAGGAGTTGGCCCTTACGCGGCATGGCCGTGTCCTGGTTGATGGTGTGGCATGGGGTCAGGCGGCTAAGGGTTGAAGGTACGGCGCACGTGCAGGTATGACGCGCTCAGACACACCGGGGGTGGCGCTTGTATCGCCCGTTTCGTCCAGCGTTTCAGCGGCGCGCTTTATTCCATGCGGGCTGGCGGCGCTTTTGGCAGGCCGCGCACCCTCCGTTTTGCTACCGTTTTGGGGCCGTTTTGGCCCCGCCAACTCCCCCGGCAGACCCCGCGAACTTTGATTCGTAGATGCAGTTTGTGACTCGGCTTGCAGGGCGCTGGTGTCGATCAGGCCCGACAGGTGCGGCCCCACGGCCTGGCCCTCGCTGCCGGCCTGGTCGTGCAGCAATTCGTATTCATAGCTCTGGCCACGCTGGCCCCGGTGCGTGAGCAGGTATTCCAACGCGGCCAGGCGCTCCAGGTGGATGCGGGCCTGGGTGTCCGACAGGCCGGTGGCGGCACGCACCTCCGAGCGGCTAAAGCGGATATCGCGCTGGGGTAGGCCCTGGGCGGCCATCTTCTCGCGCACCAGGGCCTGCACGCCCGCGAACATGCGCCGGGTCTGCGGTGGCAGCTCGTCCAGGCTCACGCCCAGCACCTCGTGCGCTAGTGCGTTGGCCAGCTCAATGTCTGACAGCGTGGCCTCGATGTACTCCACGGTTTTATCGGCAACGGTGGCGCTCTTGATTTGCCGCTGGTACTGGTGCAGCAGGGCAATGGTGTCTATCAGGGTCAGGTACTTTTCATGGTCGCGGCGCGTGCGGGTGCGGTCGTCCAGGAAGGTGAGTTGATCGGCATAGGGGTTGACTACGGCCAGGGGGCGTAACAGGCGCTGGGCGTTGCGGTGGATGGTCAGGATGGCCTGTTTCTCGTGCTTCCTGGTCAGGCCCGCCAGCGTGCGCCGCTCACGCTGCAATTTGTGGATGGCGCGGGTTTGCTCGCGGGCTTCGTCCACACTGAGCACCAGACAGCGGTTCATCAGTTCTTCGTCAATGTCGATCGCGGTCGTGGTCATGAACAGGCTCATGGGGCCTTCAACCTTGTATTCCTGGGTGATGAGGTTGCCCGTGGCTGGATCGGTGCCGGTGGACGCAATGGTGAGTTCGCCCTCGGACTGCAACAGCTTCAGCGCATAGCTGGCCCGGTGCGCGCCCTCTTCTTCGGCAATCGCCAGGATCTTGTGCTTGAGGTTGGTCTGGCCCATGTAGAACAGGGACTGCCCCGTCATGGCGCTGTACTGGATGCGCTCTTCCTCGGGCACGAAGGACAGGATTGCATCCATCAGGCTGGACTTACCGGCGGCGCTGCTGGACTGGATCACCACGGCCAGCGGCCTATCGAGCTTGCGGCTGACCGCCGCCAGGTAACCCACCAGCTTGTTCGTCGCCTCGCCCACCACGCCCGCGGCCTCGAAGTCGGCCAGGATGCGCGCCGGTAGATCGGCGGACTTGAGCAAGGCCAGTGCGTCCGCCTGCTCAGAGTCGGTCATTTTCTCGGTGGGCGTGGGTTGCAACACTTCCTTGATGGCCTCGTCCTGCACGCTCTCCAGCGCCATCAGCACACGGCCCAGGTCGGTTTTAAGGGCGCGTTCGTCCACGCCGGTCTCGGCGCTGGCCTGCGCGGCGAAGTGGCCGCGCTGCTTGGCGTTGTACAGGTCCAGCGTGTCCACATGGAAGGCGCCGCCGTCGGCGCTGGAGAGCAAGCCGATAGCAATGCGCACGTTGACCTTGAGGGTGTCGGGCGAGAGGTTCTTTTCCAATCCGCGCACGCGCCAGGCGCGCGCCGCTGGCCCCTCGCCAAAGCGGATATGCACCTCCCTGCCTGCCTCACGCTGCATGACTTCAACCCATGGGCCTTGGGCGGCTTCGGGGACCGGCGTAGCGGACAAGGCGGGCAATGCAAGGGGGATAGCGGCTAAGGGTGGAAGCTGTGCGTTCTCAGCTTCGCTATTGTTTTGGTAGCTGGTTGCGCACGTTCCACGAGGGCTAGCGGCCTGTTTTGCTTGTAACTCTTGCGCCACAGGCACTGTGGGGCGTTCTGGCGCTTTGCCTGTGCCCAGCCATGTCGCCTGCCGAATCAGCAGGCCCAGGCTCTTGGTTGCGGGTGTCACCTTGAGCGCGTAGGCGTTGGCGTCCATGCCCTTGGGGAACTGGATGCGGAAGCACTCCATGCCCTCGGCCATCAACAGCGGGGCCAGCTTGGCCGCCGCACGCTCACCCGCTTCGTCCCGGTCATAGGCAATCAGCACGCGCTGGACGCCGTGAGCCTTGAACGCCGCCATCAGTTCATCGGTGAAGCCCTCCACCCCATAGGCCGTGGTGACGTTGCGATACCCGGCACACCAGAAGGTCAGCGCATCAATGATGGCTTCGCACAGGATGATTTCCTTGCTGGCTTGCAGTGCGGCCAGGTTGAACACGCCACGGCCACGCGCCTCGTGCGCAGGCAGGTACATGTGCAAGGGTGTACCGGGGCGCAGGCGCGCCGTGATCTTGCGCCCGTACAACTCGCATACGCCACCTGCATCGTCAAGCACCGGAACCACCACCGATCCATTGAAGTGCTCATGGCCTGACTCACGGTAGATGCCAACCTTTTCCAAGCGGGCGCGAATGTCGGCACCGGTCGCCCGCTGTTTATTGGGCAGGCGCAATCCCAAGGTGCGGTTGGCGTAACCCAGCTTGAAGTACTCCACCAGCTCGGGGTGATTGAGGCCGCGCGATTGGAGATAGGCCAGGGCCTCGGGCGACTGCTTCAAGGTCTGGTGGTAGTAGTCCACCACCTGTACCAGCAAGGCCCGGTCGTCGGCATCCAGCGCCACCGGGGGAGCCAGGACCCGCACGCTGGTGCGCTTGACTGGCTCACCAGAAGACAGGGATTCAGCAGCTAAAGCGGAATCGTCCTTGAGCAGTTCAACGGCATGGCGAAACGATACGCCCTTGAGCTTCATCACCCAGTCAATCGGACCGCCGCCACACTGGCAACCAAAGCAGTGCCACAGGTTCTTGGCCGGGGTCACCACAAGAGAAGCGGTGTCATCGTCGTGGAAGGGGCATTGGCCCGACAGGTCTTTGCCCACCTTCTTCAACGCTACGCCCGCCGCTTCCACCAGGCGCTGCACCGCGATTTCATCTTTCAGCCGCTGGACTTCGGTATCGGGGATGCGCGCCATGTGGAGTCCTTTCAAGCAGTTCCCGACCAAGCCATAGGGGCAATTGGCCAAACGGGTGAAGAAATAAATAATTCAACATCAACATTACCACATAATGTGGTTGTCTACCGCGTTTTCAAAAAATGGAGGGTTAAGGTATGGGCCAGATCATTGGTATGGAGCGCCCCCACGTGGCTATCAGTCAGGACGAGCGAGAGTTTTTTATTGCGCTGGGCAGCCGCATGGCCGAGCAGCGCAAGCGCTTGAACATCACACAGATGCAGATGGCAGAAACGCTATCGGTGTCACAGCAGACGGTCAACGCCTATGAGTCCGGCCAGCGCCGGGTGCCGGTGTCGATGCTGCCGCTGTTGGCGCACACGCTGGCTTTGAGTCTGGAGGAACTGATCGGGGAACCACCATCGCCCGTGGCACGCAAGCGCGGGCCAACGCCGGCGCTACAGCGCCACATGGAGCGCATCAGCGCGTTACCCAAGGCACAACAGAAGTTCGTGTTGCAGGTGCTTGATTCAGTGTTGCAGCAGGCGCATTAAACGGCGCGTCAGCAGCGGCTAAAAGAAGAAGCCACCCGGAACCCCACAGCTTTAGCGGCTGGCAGGGGTTGCGGGTGGCTTTTTTTGTTTTAGATTAAGAAGAGAATTTGGCCGTAGCCCTCATGGAATGTGCGCAAGAAGCTATTTATTTTGTAGCAATCCATTTTGATAATCAGACCCGCAGAGATTGGGCTTGGCTTCGGCTGGATGCACGATGCAACTCCACGTCACCTTCCCCTGCTCAAGGGTCGGCTCTTGCACCACAACCACCGCGAACTTGGTGTTTTGAATCACGATGGCTCCGCCTGTTGTCACCCAACCGAAGTCGAATTTCATAGGGGCCAAACCGGGCGGCGGAGGCAGTTGCAACGGACCGGCCTGCGGCACAGGTTTTCCAGGGGAAGCGATTAGCGACTTAGTAATCTCTGTCTTCAATGGCGCAGAGTGACCAACAACCAAGCCAACGTAGTGGCGCGGTGTGACTTCATCCACGGGACTGCAAGCTGCAACAAGTACAGCAATCAAAACCATAGCCCGCATTCTCATCGTGTACATGAGCATCCCGAGTCTCCGTTTTGAAGTGCTTTGTTGTACTGGTCAAGCAGTTGACGCGTAATCATGGCCTCGGCCTTCTCGTCCAATTGGCGATGTAAGACCCCAAGCGGATTTCCCATCCTGATTCTTGTTATCGCCTTTCCACCGATGCCTTGATTGACGTGCAACATCTCATGCGCCAATGTCTGCAGGAACTCACTTCGGAGCATGTCATTTACAGGTGTTTTGCTGTCTCCATACAACTTCGAGTTCAAAGTGACGTTATTGCTCCAATCAGTCATGCCTGCGCCGTTCTCGCCCATGTCGGCCATCGTGATTGATCTTGCCAATTTGTCGAATTCGCTGGGGTTGGCACATCGGAGTGTTGCCACCGCTTTTCTGATTTCTTCATCCGTGGCCAAGCCCAGCCTGTCGGTGTGGGAGAGTGGATTCCCACCCACATATGCAAATCCATTCCAACCGCCGGCCAAGCCGATGAGGTCGAACTGATCGTAACGTCCTTGCGCAGCACGATACGACCGCCAGTAGTTGTAGCTCAGGTTCGATTCCGAATCAAAGTACTGCCCCGGGAACCTCAAATTCACCGCAAAGCTAGGCGCCGTGGCCTTCAGCAAGGTCGGCTGGTTGGTAATCGCCACCTTCGGATTGGTCGTAGCT
>NZ_JBWMAZ010000006.1:0-63248 GCF_056521335.1 Rhodoferax sp. ZS1R25 | reverse complement strand
GTGTCGATCACTGTGAAGCTGATCAACCCCATCGCCATGGAAGAAGGCCTGCGCTTCGCCATCCGCGAAGGTGGGCGTACCGTCGGCGCCGGCGTGGTCGCGAAAATCATCGCGTAATTCGCGCAAACTAAGGAATTACGATGGCCGCCAAGCAAAAAATCCGCATTCGCCTGAAGGCGTTTGACTACAAGCTGATTGACCAATCGGCTGCTGAAATCGTTGACACCGCGAAGCGCACCGGTGCGATTGTCAAGGGCCCCGTGCCTTTGCCAACCCGCATGAAGCGTTTTGACATCCTGCGTTCACCTCACGTGAACAAGGCCAGTCGCGATCAGTTTGAAATTCGTACGCACCAGCGTCTGATGGATATCGTTGATCCCACAGACAAGACTGTAGACGCGCTGATGAAGCTCGATCTGCCAGCTGGCGTGGACGTTGAAATCAAGCTGCAGTAAGAAATAGTGGCCTTGGACGCAAGTCCAAGGCTTCTGACTAGCAAGGAAAAGCAGGGGGCTTGTGCAAATCACAAGCGCGCGCTATACTCGCTGGCTCTGCTCCATGTGCTTTTGCGCGTGGGTGGAGTTTTATTAACAGTCTCTCACGCAAAAACGCTGTAGCCAATTGAAGTTGCAGCGGTGGGAGTTACGGAGAAAACAATGAGTCTTAGCAATCACTTAGGGTTGCTGGGTCGCAAGGTTGGCATGATGCGCCTATTCACCGATGACGGGGATGCAGTTCCTGTTACGGTGGTAGACGTGTCGAACAACCGCGTGACGCAGGTCAAAACCCAGGAGAACGATGGCTACGTTGCCTTGCAGGTAACGTTCGGTGCACGCAAAGCTTCGCGTGTAACCAAGCCCATCGCCGGTCACCTTGCCAAAGCAGGTGTTGAAGCCGGTGAAATCATCCAGGAATTTCGCGTAACCGCTGATGCAGCCGCAAAGTACACCGCTGGTGCTACTGTGCCCGTTGCTGATGTGTTTGTTGTCGGTCAAAAAGTGGACGTGCAAGGCACCTCCATTGGTAAAGGCTTCGCCGGTACCATCAAGCGCCACAACATGAGCTCGCAACGTGCTTCGCACGGTAACAGCCGTTCGCACAACGTTCCCGGTTCTATCGGTATGGCACAAGACCCAGGTCGCGTGTTCCCCGGTAAGCGCATGACTGGTCACTTGGGTGATGTCACCAAAACCACGCAAAACCTAGATGTGATCCGCATCGACGAAGCGCGTCAATTGCTGTTGATCAAGGGTGCAATCCCCGGTGCAGCAGGTGGTTTTGTGACCGTCCGTCCCGCAGTCAAGGCTAAAACAGCGAAAGGAGCGAACTGATGCAGCTCGAACTCCTGAATGACCAAGGTCAGGCTACGTCGAAATACGACGCGCCAGAAACCGTGTTTGGTCGCGCATACAACGAAGACTTGGTTCACCAAGTGGTGGTGGCCTTCCAGGCCAACGCGCGTCAAGGCACCCGTGCCCAAAAAGACCGCGAGCAAGTCCATCACTCGACCAAGAAGCCTTTCAAGCAAAAGGGAACGGGCCGCGCCCGTGCCGGTATGACTTCCTCGCCTCTGTGGCGCGGAGGCGGCCGCATCTTCCCTAACATGCCCGATGAAAACTTCGCGCAAAAGATCAACAAGAAAATGTACCGCGCAGGTATGGCTTCCATCTTGTCTCAGCTGGCCCGCGAAGGCCGTCTGGCAGTGGTTGACTCCCTGAAGGTGGATTCTCCCAAGACCAAGCCATTGGCAGCCAAATTCAAGGCGATGAACCTTGAGTCCGTGCTGGTGATTGCTGACGAAGTGGATGAAAACCTGTACTTGGCATCTCGCAACCTAGTGAACATCCTAGTTGTTGAGCCTCGCTATGCAGATCCCCTGTCGTTGGTGCACTACCGCAAGGTGTTGGTGACCAAGGCTGCCATGGACAAACTCAAGGAGATGTTCGCATGAGCGCCCGTATGAACAACACGTCGAAAGTCAAGTACGACGAAGGTCGTTTGATGCAGGTTCTGGTTGCTCCCATCGTGTCTGAAAAGGCAACCATGGTGGCTGAAAAATCCAATGCTGTGACGTTCAAGGTGCTACAAGACGCTACCAAGCCCGAAATCAAGGCCGCTGTGGAATTGATGTTCAAGGTGGAAGTGCAAGGCGTTTCTGTGGTGAACACAAAAGGCAAGGCCAAGCGCTTTGGCAAATCGAATGGCCGTCGCGACAACGTTCGCAAAGCCTACGTGATGCTCAAGCCTGGCCAAGAGCTGAACCTTGGTGGGGAGGCCGCGTAATCATGGCTGTCATTAAAATGAAACCTACTTCTCCAGGCCGTCGTGGCGTGGTGAAGATTTCGCGTGACCACCTGTACAAGGGTGCTCCTCACGCTGCGTTGCTGGAACCTCAGTTCCAGCATGCTGGTCGTAACAACAACGGCCACATCACCACCCGTCACAAGGGCGGTGGACACAAGCACCATTACCGCGTTGTCGACTTTGTGCGCAACAAGGATGGCATTCCCGCCAAAGTGGAACGCATTGAGTACGATCCCAACCGCTCTGCGCACATCGCACTGGTGTGCTACGCCGACGGCGAACGCAAGTACATCATCGCCCCCCGTGGTCTGGAAGTCGGCGCAACCATCATGAATGGTTCCGAAGCTCCTATCCGCGTGGGCAACACTTTGCCCATCCGCAACATCCCAGTGGGTTCCATCATCCATTGCGTGGAATTGCAAGTGGGCAAGGGCGCACAGATCATCCGCTCTGCCGGTACATCTGCCACCCTGCTGGCCCGTGAAGGCACTTACGCCCAGGTTCGCGTTCGCTCCGGTGAGGTTCGCAAGATCCACATCGACTGCCGCGCAACCATTGGCCAAGTCGCCAACGAAGAGCACAGCCTGCGTCGCCTGGGTAAAGCCGGTGTCAAGCGCTGGATGGGTATTCGCCCAACCGTTCGCGGTGTGGTGATGAACCCGGTTGACCACCCGCACGGTGGTGGTGAAGGCAAGACCGGCGAAGGCCGTCATGCAGTCGATCCTTGGGGTAATCTGACCAAGGGTTACCGTACCCGTAACAACAAGCGCACGCAGGTCATGATCGTGTCGCGTCGCAAGAAGTAAGGGGTAGGTAAATGACTCGTTCTCTCAAAAAGGGTCCCTTTGTGGACCACCACCTGGTAGCCAAGACCGAAAAGGCCGTTGCTACCAAGGACAAGAAGCCGATTAAGACTTGGTCGCGTCGTTCTATGATCTTGCCCGATTTCATCGGCTTGACCATTGCTGTGCACAACGGCAAACAGCACGTACCTGTCTATATCACCGATCAAATGGTTGGCCACAAGTTGGGTGAGTTCGCTCTGACCCGTACTTTCAAGGGTCACCCTGCGGACAAAAAAGTCCAAAAGAAATAAGGAGGTGACCATGGAAACTCGTGCAACCCTTCGTGGCGTCCGTTTGTCGGTAGACAAAGGTCGTCTGGTCGCGGATCTGATCCGTGGCAAAAAAGTTGACCAAGCTCTGAACATCTTGCAATTCACACAGAAAAAAGCTGCTGTGATCATCAAGAAGGTTCTGGAGTCCGCCATTGCCAATGCTGAGCACAATGATGGCGCCGACATCGACGAACTGAAGGTGAAAACCATCTACGTCGAACAAGGTGCTTCTCTGCGTCGCTTCACAGCACGTGCCAAAGGCCGTGGCAATCAAATCCGCAAGCCCACGTGCCACGTGTACGTGACGGTTGGTAACTGAAAGAGGCCAGGAAGATATGGGACAAAAAATCCACCCAACCGGCTTTCGCTTGGCGATCAGCCGTAATTGGTCTTCTCGTTGGTACGCTAGCAACCGTGATTTCGCGGGCATGCTGGCCGAAGACATCAAGGTGCGTGAGTACCTGAAGGCCAAGTTGAAGAACGCTTCGGTTTCGCGCATTCTGATCGAGCGTCCTGCCAAGAACGCGCGTATCACCATTTTCTCGGCTCGTCCGGGCGTGGTGATCGGCAAGAAGGGCGAAGACATCGAAAACTTGAAGCGCGATCTGGGCAAGCAATTGGGCGTGCCAGTGGCAGTGAACATCGAAGAAGTGCGTAAGCCCGAAATCGATGCCAAGCTGATCGCTGACAGCATCACCCAGCAGCTCGAAAAACGCATCATGTTCCGCCGTGCCATGAAGCGCGCCATGCAAAACGCGATGCGTTTGGGCGCCTTGGGCATCAAGATCATGTCGTCCGGTCGTCTGAACGGCATCGAAATTGCTCGTACCGAGTGGTACCGTGAAGGCCGTGTGCCATTGCACACCCTGCGCGCTGACATTGACTACGGAACTTCCGAAGCCAAAACCACGTACGGCATCATCGGTGTGAAGGTCTGGGTCTACAAGGGTGATACCTTGGGCCGTAACGATCTGCCCGCTGCTGTGGAGCCTCGTTCCGAAGAAGAACGTCGCCCACGTGGTCCCCGCCGCGATGACCGCGGTGGTGCCCGTCCAGGTGCTGACCGCGCCGCTCCCCGTGGCGCTCGTCGTCCCGTGGGTGGCAATGCAGCCCCTGCCGATGGCAGCGACAAGCCCGCAGAAGCACTGGGTGCTGATGCAAACAAACCAGCCGTTAAGCGCGTTCGTAAAATCGCCGCGCCAGCTGCAGCAGCTGACGGTAAAGGAGAATAACCATGTTGCAACCCGCTCGCCGGAAATACCGCAAAGAGCAAAAAGGCCGTAACACCGGTATTGCTACCCGAGGAAGCTCGGTCGCATTCGGTGACTTCGGTCTCAAATGTACTGACCGCGGCCGTCTGACGGCTCGCCAGATTGAAGCTGCACGTCGTGCAATTTCCCGTCACGTGAAGCGTGGCGGCCGTATCTGGATTCGTGTGTTCCCTGACAAGCCGATCTCCCAAAAGCCTGCTGAAGTGCGTATGGGTAACGGTAAAGGTAACCCCGAGTACTACGTGGCTGAAATCCAGCCCGGCAAGATCGTGTTTGAAATCGTCGGTGTGCCTGAAGAGCTGGCACGCGAGGCATTCCGTTTGGCTGCGGCCAAGCTGCCTCTGCGTACTACGTTCGTGGCACGCATGATTGGCCAGTAATTCAGGAGATATCGAAATGACGAAAGCTGCTGAACTGCGCACCAAAGACATTGCCGGACTCACTACGGAAGTCAAAGAGCTGCAAAAAGCCCACTTTGGCCTGCGTATGCAAAAAGCCACGCAACAACTCAACAACACCGCTACGCTGCGCTCTGCGCGCCGTGATATTGCTCGCGCCAAGACTATTCTTGTCGAGAAGCAAAGCGCTGAAAAATCCGCCAAATAAGGAGCGATAAATGACGGAAGCTAAAAAATCCCTCAAGCGCACCTTGATTGGCAAGGTGGTCAGCGACAAGCGTTCGAAGACAGTGACTGTACTGATCGAGCGTCGCGTGAAGCATGAGCTTTACGGCAAGATCGTGGCAAAAACCAGCAAGTACCACGCCCATGACGAAAAGGGCGAGTACAAGTTGGGTGATGTCATCGAAATCACGGAAAGCAAGCCCATTTCCAAGACCAAGAACTGGGTTGCGACCCGCTTGGTGGAAAAGGCTGCTGCAGTCTAAGCCTATCGGCTTCGTTCACTGCAAGTGACTTCAAAACGGCCCACAATGTGGGCCGTTTTCATTGGTACTTTCAAAACGTACTTTCATTCTCAGGAGCACACATGATTCAAGTCGGTCAAACCCTTCCCGCCACCACACTGATGGAATATTCCGAAGTCGAGGGCGAAGGCTGTAGCCTGGGCCCAAACCCGGTTGACGTGGCCAAGGCCACTGCCGGCAAGACCATCGCGCTGTTTGCCTTGCCAGGCGCGTTCACCCCCACCTGCTCGGCCCAGCACGTGCCCGGCTACGTGCAAAACGTGGAAGCTTTCCAGGCGGCTGGCGTGGATGAGATCTGGTGCGTCAGCGTGAATGACGCTTTTGTCATGGGCGCATGGGCCCGTGACCAGAAGACCGCTGGCAAGGTCCGCATGCTGGCCGACGGCAGCGCTGCCTTTGCCCAGGCTACGGGCTTGACCCTGGACCTCACGAGTCGCGGCATGGGGCTGCGTAGCAACCGCTACTCCATGCTGGTGAAAGACGGCAAGGTGGTTTCGTTGAACGTGGAAGCCCCGGGCAAATTCGAAGTGAGCGACGCTGCAACCTTGCTGGCTCAAGCCAAGGCCTAAATACGCCGCGTTTGTGCAAAGCCCTGCCGCACGGTTGTGCGGCAGGGCTTTTTTAACGCCTACAGCTCCGCCTTCAGGTAGTGCGCGCCGGGAATCGGGTTGTAGTAGAACGGTGGCACATCTACAAAACCCAATTCGGCATACAGGGCGCGGGCAGATTCCATATCGTCTAGGGTGTCCAGCAGCACGCAGCTGTAGCCCGATTGCCGTGCCGCATCCAGAATGCCCTCGACCAGCATGCGGCCCAGGCCCAAGCCCCGAAATTCGGGGCGCACATACAGGCGCTTCATCTCCGAGGCGTTGGGATAATCGGCACTGTCCAGCGGACGCAATGCGCAGCAACCGGCAAACGCCTCGCCGACCACCGCCACCAGCAAGCTGCCGCGCGGTGGGGCGTAATCACCAGGCAGCTGCCGCAGTTCGGTCTCGAAATTCTGGAAGCACAGGTCCACATTCAGGCTGTCGGCGTACTCCTTGAACAGCACGCGCACACCGTCGAGGTCGGCGGGCGAGTGGGGTTGCAGCAGCCGCGCTGCTTCGGGCGCCTGCAAGGCAGACTCAGGACTCATTCTGTCCACCGCACCAAGGCAGTCACCAGGCCTGCGCACGCTAGAAAAATAACGAGCGCCAGGGTTCGCGAGGCGGCGTCGTCGCGCGAGGCGGGCACGGGCTCGGTCAGCTGCTTGTTGCCGTGCAGCATAGGTGCGACCAGGTTGTGCCCCTTCTTGAACTTGTAAAACAGGATGGCAGCGATGTGCAGCAACACCAGAACAATCAGGATGACCTTGCCGACCTCGGCGTGGTACTCGCTGGCCAGGCTGACCCACTTGCCGCTCACGAACTTGGTCAAAGGGCCGGAAGACGCGATCTCGTCGTCACTGAACAAGCCGGTGAAGACCTGCAGCAGGCTGAACCCCAGCAGGGCCAAGACCGACAGGAAACCCACCGGGTTGTGGCCCACGCTGTGCAGCGTCTGGCCTTCACCGCGCAGGTAACGCAGGATGGTGGACGGGTGGTAGATGAAGCTGGAGAAGCGCGACCAGTGCCCCCCGACGAAACCCCACACCAGCCGAAACAGCAGCAGGGTCAGCACGCTATAGCCCAGCCGGAAATGCCAGTCGAATTTGCCGGTCTGTCCGGTGAATACCAGCGCCACAAAGCACACGGCCAAGGCCCAATGGAAGAGCCGAGTGGGCAGGTCCCACACCCTGGTTGTCTGCATAGTTTGTCTCCCGATACGAAGGGCGGGTCCGACGGGCCGCCACGCAACAATGTAGCACCGCGCTGGTCGCAACTGGAGGGCGCTTGGTACTTACCCTCGGTTGTTGCCCGCGTGAGAACTTTTGCAAATTGGCGTTACTCTACCCGCTGGCCATTTCTAACCACTCCTGGAGAGGACAACCCATGAAAAAGCTTGTTTCCCTGATTTTGGCAGCGACTGCCTTGGTGATCGCAGTGCCTGCCTTCGCGCAGTTCGCCAAAGCGGAAGATGCCATCAAGTACCGCAAGAGTGTGATGTTCGTGATGCAACAGAACTTCGGCCGGGTGGCTGCAATGGCGGCGGGCAAGGCTCCGTTTGATGCCAAGGTGGCTGCGGACAGTGCCGAAGTGGCCGCGTTCATGAGCAAGCTGCCTTGGAGCGCATTTGTGGAAGGCTCGGACAAGGGGGACACCAAGGCCAAGGCTGAGATCTGGACCGACAAGGCTAAGTTCACCGAACTGTCTGAGAAGCTGCAGGCCGACATGGCAAAACTTAGCGCGGCCGCCAAAACCGGCAACCTCGACAACATCAAGGCGGCGGTGGGCGCCGCCGGCGGCAACTGCAAGACCTGCCACGACGCATTCCGCAGCTAGGCGTTCGCCTGCTGCGCGGTTGCAGGAAACCGCTCAGGTTTCCTGCAATAGTTTTTCGATGAGCTGGTGCAGCTCGGTGAAATTGGGCTCGCCCACGTAGCGCTTGACGATCTCGCCGCGCTTGTTCACCAGGTAGCTGGTGGGGGTGATGCCTACTTCACCCCAGGCCTTGGCTACAGCACCGGTATTGTCGATGGCCACGTCAAACGGCAGCTTGCGGGTCTGCACATAGTTCACTACGTAGCTGGGCGGGTCGTAAGACATGGCCACGGCCATGGTGCCGTAGCCCTGGCCCTTGTATTTTTCGTAGGTGGCGATGACCTTGGGCATCTCGGCCACGCAGGTGACGCAGCTGGTGGCCCAGAAATTCACCAGGGTCACGCGGCCTTTGAGGTCGGTGGTTTGCTTGTGCGAACCGTCCAGTAGCACGAAGGTCGAGGCTGGTGCGGCATTGCCACTGCCCAGCAAATAAGCGCCAGCAAGCACGGCACAAGCCGCTACGATGCTGGCGATCACGATTTGTTTTTTCATCTCAGTAGGTACCCCGCATGGACCGTCGACATTTTAATTCTTTCACGCTGACCAGTGCCGCCCTGTGGGCAGCAGCCAGTTTGCAACCCGCCTACGCCTTGAGTCTGGAGGACCTGACCAATGCAGACGCCTCCAAGGGCTTGAAAACCGCGCTGGAAAAAGGCGCGTTGGCCGCCGTAGGCATTCTGGGCACCACGGATGGATTCCTGGGCAACGAAAAAGTTCGCATTCCTTTGCCCGGTTACCTCGAAGATGCCGGGAAACTGCTGCGCACCTTTGGCCAGGGCGCCCGCGTGGATGAGCTGGTGACCTCCATGAACCGCGGTGCCGAGGCTGCCGTGCCCATGGCCAAGGACTTGCTGGTCAAGGCGGTGCAGACCATGTCAGTGAACGATGCCAAGGGCATTCTGACGGGGGGTGACACCGCAGTGACCCAGTTTTTTGCCGAAAAAACCCGCTCGCCGCTGGGCGTCAAATTCCTGCCCATCGTGACCAAGGCCACGGCGAAAGTCGGCCTGGCCGACAAGTACAACCAGCTGGCCGGCAAGGCCTCGGAGCTGGGGCTGATGAAAAAGGAAGACGCCAACATCCAGCAGTACGTGACCGGCAAGGCGCTGGATGGCCTGTTCTTCATGATTTCGGAAGAGGAGAAAAAGATCCGCCAAAACCCCGTGGCGTACGGCAGCTCGATTCTGACCAAGGTCTTTGGCGCGCTGAAGTGAGGCGCGTGGCGACCGCACGGGCACTGCTGCCGGTGCTGGGGCTTGCTGTACTGTCCGCCTGCAGTCCGGCGCTGAACTGGCGCCAGGCCAGCGTGGCGTCGGTCCCGGTGATGCTGCCCTGTAAACCCGACAAGGCGCAGCGCAGCGTGACGCTGGTGCCGCACACCTTGGCGATGGACATGGTGGGCTGCGAGGCGGCCGGCGCGCTGTTTGCGGTGAGCCGTGTGGAGTTGCCCGAAGGCGTGGCCGCACCCGAGGTGCTGGCCGCCTGGCGGGCCCAGGCACTGGCGGCGCTGCGCGCCAGCCAGGTGCAAGACCAGCCCATGGCGGGCGCCACGCTGCTGCAGGCACAGGGTCTGCGCCCCGACGGCAGCGCGGTGCAAGCCCAGCTGTTGTGGCGCCTGCGGGGGCGCCAGATTGTTCACTGGGCGGTGTATGCCGAGCGGCTGGGGCCCGACATGACAGAGCCGTTTTTCGCCGAGACGCCGCAGCCATGACGCTGCTGTCGCCCCGCAAGGCCGTGGGGGTCTTTCTGGCCTTTGGGCTGGCTTACTTTCTCTCCGCCCTCATCCGGGCCATCACCGCCACGCTGGCCCCCACGCTGGTGCAGGAGTTCAGCCTGCAGTCACGCGACCTGGGGCTGCTGGCCGGTGGCTACTTTCTGGGCTTCGCTGCCACCCAGCTGCCGCTGGGCCGTTGGCTGGACCGCATGGGCCCCCAACGTGTGGAGATCGCATTTCTGTCGGTGGCCCTGGTGGGCTGCCTCGCGTTTGCGTTGGCCACCAGCTTTTGGGGTTTGATGGCGGCGCGCGTGTTGTGCGGTGCGGGCGTCAGTGCCTGCCTGATGGCTCCGCTGACCGGCTACCGCCGCTGGTACGCCCCCGAGCAGCAGATGCGCGCCAACTCCTGGATGCTGATGGTGGGAGCACTGGGTATGGTGGCGTCCACGCTGCCGGTGCAGTGGCTGATGCCGGTCATCGGCTGGCGCGGTGTCTTCGTGGTGCTCGGTGCGCTGGTGGCCCTGGCGGTGCTGTCCATTGCCTGGCAATCGCCCGCCTGGCCCGCCGAGGCTGCGGCGGCGCCCGCGCAAGAGGGGGTGCTGGCCAGCTACCGCGAGGTTTGGCGCCACCCGTATTTCCGCAAGCTGGCGCCGCTGGGCTTCTTCAACTACGGCGGGCTGGTGGCTTTACAAACGCTGTGGGCCGGGCCGTGGATGGTCAAGGTGGCGGGGTACAGCGCGCTGCAGGCGGCCACCGGTCTGTTCTGGCTCAACGTGTCCATGCTGCTGGCCTACCTGCTGTGGGGTTGGGCCAACCCCTGGCTGGCACGCCAGGGTTACACCGCCACGCGCCTGATCACGCTGGGGCTGCCGGTGAATTTTTTGCTCTTTGCTACTCTTTTGATAGCTGCTGGCGCAATTACTACGGGGGCTACGGTGCTGTTTGCCTTGGTATGCGTGAGCTGCACGGTATGCGCGCTGGCGCAGCCGGCAGTGGGCATGGCCTTTGCGCCCGCGTTGGCGGGGCGGGCGCTGTCGGCCTACAACCTGATGATATTTGCCGGCGTGTTTGCCGTGCAGTGGGGCATCGGCTTGCTGCTGGACGGCTTCAGGGCGCTCGGGTTGGGAGAGGTGGCGGCATACCAGGCGGGCTTTGGTGTGTATGGCCTCACCTGTGTCGCGGCCTATGCGCATTTCTTGCGGGCAAAGGCGCCATAATCCCCTTCCACCCCCTCTGCGCCCTTTCATGAACACAGGCATTCTCATCGTCGCCCATGCACCGCTGGCCAGTGCGCTGCGCACGGCGGCCCTGCACGTGTACCCCGAAGCGGCAGCCGGTGTGCTGGCGCTGGACGTGGCCCCCAACGAGAGCACCGACATCACCCGCGTGGCGGCCCAGGCGCTGCTGGCCCAGCTGGGCACACCGCAGGCCTTGGTGCTGACGGATGTGTTCGGTGCCACGCCCTGCAATGTGGCGCAAAAGGTGGTGGATGGCATCACCACCAAACTGGTGGCCGGCGCCAATCTGCCCATGCTGCTGCGCACCGTCAACTACCGCCATGAAGTCCTGGACGTGCTGGTCACGCGGGCGCTGGCGGGCGGTATCCAGAGCATCATGCAAGTGGCGGTCACCGCTCCCCAAAACCAACATCGCAAACCCCATGATCAGCACCAACACGACCATAGTCAATAAACTGGGATTGCACGCCCGAGCGTCGGCCAAGCTGACCAAGCTGGCAGGCAGTTTCCCCTGCGAGGTGTGGATGGCCCGTGGCGAACGCCGCGTGAACGCCAAGAGCATCATGGGCGTGATGATGCTGGCCGCCGGCATAGGCTCCGAAGTCATGCTGGAAACCAGCGGCGAGCGCGAGCAGGAAGCCATGGACGCATTGCTGGCGTTGATCAACGACAAGTTTGGCGAAGGCGAATGACTTTCTCCATCCACGGCCTCACCGTCTCGCGCGGCATTGCCATTGGGCGTGCCGTGCTGGTGGCGTCGAGTCGCGTGGATGTGGCGCACTACTTCGTCAAACCCCATGAGGTGGAATCGGAGATAGACCGCGTGCGCGCCGGGCGCGATGCGGTGGTGGAAGAGATTGCGCGCCTGCAGGACAGCATCACGCGCATGGGCCCCAAGGAGGCGCCGCATGAGTTGTCGGCCCTGCTGGATGTGCACCTGATGCTGCTGCAGGACGAAGAGCTGGTGGCAGGGGTGAAGCACTGGATCACCGACCGGCTGTACAACGCCGAGTGGGCGCTGACCACACAGCTGGAAATCATTGCGCGCCATTTCGACGAAATGGAAGACGCCTACCTGCGCGAGCGCAAGACTGACATGGAGCAGATCTGCGAACGTGTGCTGCGCGCCATGAAGGGCGCGCAGTCGCCCGTGCTGCAGCCGGTGCAGCGCAGCCCGCGCAAGCCCTCGCAACAAGACCTGCTGCTGGACGACACGGTGGACGTGCCGCTGGTGCTGATCGCGCACGACCTGTCGCCGGCGGACATGCTGCAGTTCAAGCAGAGCGTGTTTGCCGGCTTCATCACCGACGTGGGTGGCAAGACCTCGCACACCGCCATCGTGGCGCGCAGCATGGACATTCCGGCCGTGGTGGGGGCACGCACCTGCAGCCAGCTGGTGCGCCAGGACGACTGGATCATCATCGATGGCGATGCCGGCGTGGTCATCGTGGACCCCTCGCCCATCATCCTGGCCGAGTACGGTTTCAAGCAGCGCCAGGGCGAGCTGGAGCGCGGCCGCCTGCAGCGCCTGTTGCATACGCCCGCCGTGACCATGGACGACCAGCGCGTGCAACTGCTGGCCAACATCGAAATGCCCGAGGACGCGCAGGTGGCGCTCAAGGCCGGCGCGCTGGGTGTGGGCCTGTTCCGCAGCGAATTTTTATTCATGGGCCGCCAGGGTCGCCTGCCCGATGAGGAAGAGCAGTACCAGGCTTACAAAAAAGCCGTGGAGGGCATGCAGGGCCTGCCTGTGACGATCCGCACGGTGGACGTGGGCGCCGACAAGCCGTTGGACGCCTCGGTGCGCGACGACGCCCACCTGAACCCCGCGCTCGGCCTGCGCGCCATTCGCTGGAGCCTGGCCGACCCCGGCATGTTTCTGACCCAGCTGCGCGCCATCCTGCGCGCCGCGGCGCATGGCAAGGTGCGCATGCTGATCCCCATGCTGGCCCATGCCAGCGAGATCCGCCAGACCATTGCCCATGTGGAGAAGGCGCGCGCCCAGCTGGACCGCCGTGGCGTGGCCTACGGGCCCATTCAGCTCGGCGCGATGATCGAGATTCCGGCCGCGGCTTTAAGCCTGCGGCTGTTCCTGAAGTACTTTGATTTCCTGTCCATCGGCACCAACGACCTGATCCAGTACACGCTGGCGATCGACCGGGCCGACGAGTCGGTGGCGCATCTGTACGACCCCATGCACCCCGCGGTGCTGCGCCTGGTGGCCGACACCATTGCCGAGTGCCGCGCCCAGGGCAAGGACGTGAGCGTGTGCGGCGAGATGGCCGGCGACGTGAGCATGACGCGCCTGCTGCTGGGCCTGGGCCTGCGCAGCTTCTCCATGCACCCGGCGCAGATACTCGCGGTCAAACAAGAGATCTTGCGCGCCGACGCCGGCAAGCTGGAGGCCTGGGCGCAGGGTGTGTGCGACGCTGAAGAGCCCGGCGAGGAACTCAGTAGCCGGCCCATGCCGCTATAAAAACAGGAGCTGTTCGCGCAGTATTGACGGGGGCTAGAGATCGATTTGACTCGTAATTAGCCTATTTGCCAGCCCGCGAGCCCAGCACCGCAGCCCCCACAATCATCACGGCCGCCAGCACCACCGAGGCGCTCGGCCACTCGCCACGCAGCCACAGCAGCGCCAGCGTCGACAGCAGCGGCGTGAGGAAGGACAGCACGCCGATCTGCCGCGCATCGCCACGCTTGAGCGCCGCATCCCACAGGTAAAACGCGCCACCCAGCGGTCCCAGACCCATGGCGGCGAGCAGCGCCCAGTCGTGCGCACTCAAATCGACCGGGGTTTCCAGCAGCGTGTGGCACAGCAGCGAGAGCAGCCCAGACACCAGCCCGAACAGGCCAATGGCCGCACTGGGAAAGGCGGGCACCCGCTGGGTCAGCAGCGAGTAGCTGGCCCAGACGAAGGCCGAGACCAGCGCCGGCACGTAGCCCCACGCAAAGCCGCCCTGCAAGTCACGCCCGCCCACAATGGCCAGCGCCGCACCGGCAAAGCCCAGCAACGCGGCCGCAATGTGCAGGCCCTGCAGCCGCATGCCGGGCAGGAACAGCGGCGCCATCAGCACAATGCCCAGCGGCCACAGGTAGTTCACCAGGTTGGCCTGCACCGGTGGCGCATGGCGCAGCGCAATGAACAGCAGAAAGTGAAAACCAAACAGCCCGTACACGCCCAGCGCCAGTGTGGATGCGGGCACCCGCCACTGTTGCACCCGGCCGTTGGAGAGGACAAGCCCAATGAGGCTGCCAATCAGCAGCGCCCAGCCGGTCAGCAAAAACGGTGGCACATGGCCCAGCGAGACACCCAGCGGGGCGAGCGAACCCCAAAGGGCAATGGCAGCGAGGGCGAGGAGGGAGGCTTGCATGGTGACAAGCTTAGCGGCAGGTGCTAGCGCGCAACCACGGTCTGCTGTCGCGAAACGGTGGTGTTGCCGCTGCTCAGTGGCGCGTGTGCTGGCGCAGGGCGGCAGTCAGGGCCGATGCGGACTGGTAGCCGCAGCGGCGTGCAATGTCGGCCATGGCCAGGCCTTGGGCGCGCAGTTGGCGGGCCCGTTGCAGGCGCAAGTCACGCAGCCACTGCATGGGGCGCATGCCGGTTTCCTGTTGGCAGCGCACGGCAAACTGGGTAGGGCTTAAAAACACCTGTTGGGCGAGATTGGCCACGGTCAGCGGCGTGTGCAGCTGCTGCTGGCACCACAGGTTCAGGCCGCCCCAGTCAATGCGGCGCTGGCTGCGGGTGGGCTGGGTTGTTGGCGCGCGCCAGCAGTCCAGCAGCAAAAGCGGGCCATAGTGCTGCGCCAGGCTGTTTTGCTCGGCCAAGGCCAGCTGCAGGTAATGCGCCAGGGCCAGCGCCGTGGCCGGCTGCACCGGTGTGCCGACGGCAGCCGCCCAGTCGGCTTCGGCCGTATCCAGCACCAGGCAGCGCGCGTTGCCGTTGGCCTCAAAGTCATGCCGCTCGCCGGGCGCAATCACGCAGCCGCCGCCGGCCGTGATGCGCTGGCCGCGGCCTTGTACTTCCAGCTCCAGCGTGCCCTCCAGGCCCAAGAGCACCTGGAAATGGTCGTGCGCATGGCTGCCGGGCGATGGGCCGTACTGGCGCAGCGACAAGGAACCATGGGCGGCGTGCATGGGGGCTGCTTCAGGCCAGGCGCTGGTCTGTGGAGGGGCGCTTCCACAGGTTGATACCGCCGTCCACCGCGTGGCGGTCGATGGTGGTCAGCTCGTCGGCGCTGAACGTCAGGTTGCCCATGGCACCCACCAGGTCGATGATCTGTTCAGGCTTGCTCGCGCCAATCAGGGCCGAGGTGACACGCTTGTCACGCAGCACCCAGGCCGTGGCCATCTGTGCCAGGCTCTGGCCGCGGGCCAGGGCGATGTCGTTGAGGGCGCGCACATGCTTGAGGTTCTGCTCGCTCAGGTGGTCCTTGTTGAACGATCCGCCGCCGGGGCGGTTGATGCGGGCGTCGGCTGGCACACCGTTGAGGTACTTGTTGGTCAGCAGGCCCTGGGCCAGCGCGCTAAAGGCGATGCAGCCCATGCCGGTGTCGTCCAGCGCGTCCAGCAGGTCTTCCTCGATCCAGCGGTTCATCAGGCTGTACGAGGGTTGGTGGATCAACATGGGCACGCCCATACTTTTCAGGATGGCCGCGGCTTCGCGCGTTTTGGTGCCCGAGTAGCTGCTGATGCCGGCGTACAGCGCTTTGCCCTGTTGCACGGCGGTCGCCAGTGCGCCCATGGTTTCTTCCAGGGGGGTGTCGGGGTCAAAGCGGTGGCTGTAGAAGATGTCCACGTACTCCAGGCCCATGCGTTTGAGGCTTTGGTCCAGGCTGGACAGCACGTACTTGCGCGAACCGCCGCCTTGGCCATAGGGGCCCGGCCACATGTCGTAGCCAGCCTTGCTGGAGATCAGCAGCTCGTCGCGGTAGGGTTTGAAGTCGCGGCGCAGATGCTCGCCAAAGTTGGTCTCGGCGCTGCCGTAGGGCGGGCCGTAGTTGTTGGCCAGGTCGAAGTGGGTGATGCCCAGGTCAAAGGCCGTGCGCAGCATGTCGCGCTGGGTCTGGAAGGGCGTGGCATCGCCAAAGTTGTGCCACAGGCCCAGCGACACCGCGGGGAGTTTGAGGCCGCTTTTGCCGCAGGTGCGGTAGGGAACACGTCCGTCGTAACGGTCAGAGGCTGCGTGGTACATGGTGCACTTCACAAAAAAGGTGGAACAACAGAATGCAGCATTGTGGCCTTTTTTGGCACCGCCGGTGGGCGCGGGGTTTCAGTGCACCACCACCTTGGAAAAGAGGTTGATGACCAGCACGCCGGCCACGATCAGGCCAATGCCGAGGATGGCGGCCGCGTCCAGTGCCTGCTGGTACAGCAACCAGCCGGCAATCGACACCAGCACCACCCCGGCCCCGGCCCAGATGGCATAGGCCACGCCCACCGGGATGCTGCGCAGCGTGAGTGACAGAAAGAAGAAGGCCAGGCCGTAGCCCACCACCACCAGCGACGACGGTTGCCAGCGCGTGAAGCCCTCCGTCGCTTTGAGTGCCGAGGTGGCGAACACCTCGCAGGCGATGGCAATCGCCAGGTACAACCAGTTCATGCGGTGCGCCCCGTCGTTACTGCAGCACCAGCAGGTTCTCGTGCGCGAAGCTGAGGTTCACCGGTGTGCCGCGTTGCGGGAGTTGCCGATGGGGGGCATTGAACACGTCCAGCGACACGACTTGGTCGCCAGCCCGCGTGCGGATGCGCACGATGGAGCCCAGAAAGCTCACGTCGTCCACCACCACCTGCAGGTTGTTTTTGCCAGCCTCGGGTGCGGCCATGCTCACGGCCTCGGGCCGCAGGGCCAGCATGCAGGACTGGCCCGCTTGCAGGCCGGTCAGGGGGTGGCTGCTGGTCAGGGTCTGGTCGCCCACGCGCAGGGTGCCGGCTTGCACGTCGGCCACGGTGGCGTTCACCTGGTTCAGCGTGCCGATGAACGAGGCCACAAAGCGGGTGCGCGGAACGTTGTAAATCTCGGACGGCGTGCCGGTCTGCTCCACACCGCCTTCGTTCAGCACCACGATGCGGTCGGAGATGGACAGGGCCTCTTCCTGGTCATGGGTCACGAACACGGTGGTGATGTTCAGGGCCCGTTGCAGCGTGCGGATTTCTTCGCGCAGAGAGATGCGGATCTTGGCGTCCAGCGCCGACAGGGGTTCGTCCAGCAGCAGCACTTTGGGTTTGTTGGCAATTGCGCGTGCCAGGGCCACGCGCTGTTGCTGCCCACCCGACATCTGCCAGGGATAGCGGTCGGCCAGTTTCTCCAGCTTGATGAGCGCCAGCATTTCTTTCACGCGCGCGTCAATCTGGTCCTGCGGCATCTTGGCCACTTTGAGGCCAAAGCCGATGTTCTGCGCCACCGTCATGTTGGGGAACAGCGCGTACGACTGGAACACCATGCCCACATTGCGCTGGCTGGTGCGCAGCTGGGTCACGTCCTGTCCATCAAACACGATGCTGCCTTGGGAGGGCGACTCGAAGCCCGCCAGCATGCGCAGGATGGTGGTCTTGCCGCAGCCCGAGGGGCCGAGGAAGGTGATGAACTCGCCCTTCTCGATGGAGATGGAAAAGTCCTTGACGGCTGTTTGGTTGCCGAAGTGTTTTTGCAGCTGGGAGATTTCCAGAAAAGCCATGTCGGAGTTCTCGTAAAAATTATTTTTGGGTGCGTGCTGCAGAGTTGCGACCGAAGACCTGGATCAAGCCCATCGAGGCCCAGGTCAGCAGGAAGGCAATCACCGCCAGCGCAGAAGGCTCATACGCGCGGTTGGCACCGATGAGCTGCAGGTAGGGACCAAAGGCCGGGCGGTCCAGCAGGCTGGCCATGGTGAACTCGCCGATGACGACCGCAAAGGTCAAGAAGGCGCCTGACAGGATGGCCGAGGTGATGTTGGGAAAAATCACCTTGAACAGGATGGTGGCGGTGTTGGCGCCCAGCACCTCGGCGGCCTCGGTGAGCGTGCGGATGTCGATGGTGCGCAGCCCCGTGTCCACCGAGCGGTACATATACGGCAGCGCGAGCGTGACATAGCTGCACATCAGCAAAAAGTCGGTTGCCCGCTCGCTGCCGGTGAGCGGGATGATGGAGCTGCTGTTGTACATGCGCAGGTAGCCGTACACGATGACGATGGCCGGGATGACCAGGGGCAGCAGTGTGATGAACTCCACCAGCGGGCGCAGCTTGGGCATGCGCAAATGCACCCAGTAGGCCGTGGGCACCACCAGCAACACGCCCACCAGGATGGTGACCACGGCCATCACGATGGAGTAGCCAAAAGTGGTCTGAAACTGCGGGTCGGCAAACACGACGCGGTAGGCATCGAAGCTGTATTCGCCGCGCCGCATGCGCAGGCTGAATTCGAAGGTGGCGATCAGCGGGATCAGGAAGTAGCTGGCACCGATGGCCATGGCGATCCAGGCGCCCAGGCGGGACTGGCGGTTCATGCGCGGCTCCTTTCGGTCTTGCTGCGCAGGACCATGTAACCGGCATTTGCCAGGCCGGTGATCACGATCATGCCCAGCGCCATGGCGTAGCCCAGGTTGGGGTTGTGCAGCACGTCACCGCGGATCTGCGCGTACAAGAGGATGGGCACGATATTGAGCGAGCTGCCAGTCAGCGCGTAGGCCGTGGCGACGGCACCGAAGGCATTGGCGAACAGCAGCAGCATAGCGCCCACCATGCTGGGCCAGAGCACTGGCAGGGCCACATAGCGCCAGTAGTGGAACGCGGTGCCGCCCAGGCAGTCGCAGGCCTCACGCCATTCCTTTTTCAGGCCTTCCAGCGCCGGGGTCACGATGAGCACCATGAGCGGAATCTGGAAGTACAGGTAGGTCAGGGCCAGGCCCACAAAGCTCAGGATGCTGAAACCGCTGGCATACAGGTTGACATCCAGGTAGGTGCGCAGCAGCACGGTGACCAGACCCATGCGCCCCAAGGTGGAGAGAAAGGCAAACGCCAGTGGCACCCCGGCAAAGTTGGAGGCCACGCCGGAGAAGGTCATCAGCGTGGGGCGTATCCACGCGGGAAGCTTGCCCATGACGGCAGCCCATGCGAGCACAAAGCCCAGCAGGCCGCCACCCAGGGCGGAGGCCGCGCTGATTTTGAAACTGATCCAGTAAGCCTCCAGCACATTGGGCTCCATCAAGCCGCGAAGGTTGGCGAGCGTGAAGCGGCCCTCGGCATCCTGGAAGGCGCCCACCATCAGGTAGCCCGTCGGCAAAATGAGAAACAGCAGCGCGAACAGCATGAAGGGCACAACGCCCAGCAGGTTGAAGGAGGCCGGTTTGGCAGCGACCGCGGGCGGTGCTTGGGAGGCGGGTGAGGCGACAGGCATGGGCAGTTCAGGCAGAAGCGTTACCAAACAAAATCGGGCAGGACCGCGGTCTGCGGTCTTGCCCGATTAGCAATGTTCAAGCCAAAGGCTTACTTGACGGTGGCTCCCACCACTTGGTCCCATTGCTTGGTGATGGTTTCCTTGGCCGCATTCTGCTGGTCCAGGGTCGGGAACACAGCCTTGGAATAGGCCGCGGCAGGCGGCAGATGGTCCAGCGAGGCTTTGGTGAACTTGTTCTTGGCCACCATGTCGGTGAAGCGGATGGGGTGGCAGTAGCCGTTCAGCAGACCTTGCTGGCCTTCGTCGGAGTACAGGTACTCCATCCACAGCTTGGCTGCGTTGGGGTGGGGTGCGTAGGCGCTGATGGCCTGCACGTACTGCCCGGCAATCACACCAGACTTGGGTACCACGACCTCCACCTTGGGGTTGCCCTTGAGCGTGTCGCGGTCGGCCAGGGCCAGGTAGTCCCAGCGGATGATGATGGGGGTGGTGCCTTGGGTGAAGGAGGCCGCCTTGCCGATCACGGGCACAAAATTGCCGGCCTTGTTCAGGTCAGAGAAAAACTTCAAACCGCCTGCAGCGGCTTTGGACGCATCACCACCGGAGGTGCCCAGGCCCGCGGCGTAGATGCCCTGGATGGCCTGGTTGGCGCTGCGCGGGTCACCCGCCAGGGCGACTGCATTTTTGTATTCGGGTTTGAGCAGGTCGGCCCAGTCGGTCGGAACCTTGGAGACCAGGTCGGTGTTCACCTGGAAGGTCAGCACGCCGTAGTAGTCGCCGTACCAGTAGCCTTCAGGGTCCTTGGCGGAATCGGGAATGGTGGACCAGGTGGAGACCTTGTAGGGCTGGATCAGGCCGGCAGCCTTGGCAGCGGGGCCGAAGGACAGGCCCACGTCAATGGTGTCAGGGGCTTGGGGGCCTTTGTTGTCTTTGTTGGCCTTGATGGCTTCGATTTCGTCGCCCGAACCTGCGTCAGGGTTCAGCTCGTTGACCTTGATGCCGTACTTGGCCTTGAAGGCATCAATGATGGGGCCGTAGCCGCACCAGTTGCGTGCCAGGGCGATCACCGTCAGCTGGCCTTCGGTCTTGGCGGCAGCAATCAATTCGGCGGACTGGGCGTGGGCGGCAGGTGCCGCGCAGACGGCCAGAACGGCGGTGGTCAAGGCGCTGAGCGCGGGGCGAACAGAAAAACGTGTTGACATAAAGTTCCCTATAAAAAAGAAAGCGTCGCCAGTGTTCAGGTTCCAAATGACAGTCCTGTGACGGATGCATGACGGCCTTAGCATCTTCCCCCTGAACCCCCCTGCAGCGCAATTGCGCGTGTCGCAACTGAACTAGAAAGTGACGCTTTTTTGTTACTTGCGCCGCACCACGCTTCAGCGCTGTTGCGTTTCGTACGCAGGGTGTATGAAAAACGGCGCCTGCGAGCGCGGCAAGGCGGGCTTGTTGCGGATGGTGTCGGCCATTTTTTCGGCCAGCATGATGGTGGGCGCATTCAGGTTGCCGCTCACCACGTCGGGCATGATGGACGCGTCCACCACGCGCAGGCCGGTGACCCCATGCACGCGGCCGCTGCCGTCGGTCACCGCCATCTCATCACTGCCCATGCGGCAGGTGCAGGACGGGTGCAGCGCGCTCTCGGCGTGCTCGCGGATGTGGGCGTCGATCTCTGCATCTGTTTGCACATCGTCCTTGGGCGATACGGCCTCGCCCCGGAAGCGGTCAAAGGCCTTTTGGCTGAAGATTTCACGGGTCAGGCGGATGCCGGCCCGCATCTCCTTGCGGTCCTGCTCGGTGGCCATGTAATTGAACAGAATGCGCGGCGCTTCCTTGGGGTTGGCGCTCTTGATCTTGACGAAGCCGCGGCTGGTCGGGCGCATGGGCCCCACATGCGCCTGGAAGCCGTGGAAGCTCGCTGGCGCACTGCCGTCGTAGCTGATCGCCATGGGCAGAAAGTGGTACTGCAGGTCCGGGTGTTGCACGCCGGCCTCGCTGCGGATAAAGCCGCCCGATTCAAAGTGGTTGGTCGCCCCCAGGCCCGTGCCCTTGAGCATCCACTCCAGCCCGATCTTCACCTTGGCGATGGGGTTCATCGCGCTGTAGAGCGTGATGGGCTCTTGACAGGCGTACTGCACATAGGTCTCCAGGTGGTCCTGCAGGTTCTCGCCCACGCCGCGCAGCGGGGCCACCACGGGGATGCCCAGGGCGCGCAGTGCGTCAGGGTTGCCAATGCCGGAGAGCTGCAGCAGTTGTGGCGAGTTGATGGCGCCGCCGCACAGAATCACCTCGCGGTTGGCCCGAATGGTGTCGGTGCGGTGGCCGTTGACCACCTCCACGCCCGTGGCTTGGGGCGGGTTGGTGTCGGCTGCAAAGGTGACGCGCGCTACCAGGGCGCGGGTGCGCACCTGCAGGTTGGGGCGTTGCAGCGCGGGGCGCAGGTAGGCCATGGCGGTGCTCCAGCGTCGGCCCTTGTGCACGGTCATGTCCATGGGGCCCAGGCCCTCCTGGCGGTAGCCGTTCATGTCGTCGGTGCGGGCATAGCCGGCCTGCTGGCCCGCTTCGATGAAGGCGGTGTACAGCGGGTTCTTGCAGGCGCCGGTGGACACATGCAGGGGACCGCTGTCGCCCCGGTAATCGTCCCCGCCCTTGGCCCGTGTTTCGGCCTTGCGGAAATAGGGCAGGCAGTCGGCATACGACCAGTTCTCCAGCCCGGCGTGGGAGGCCCAGCCCTCGTAGTCCATGGCGTGGCCGCGGATGTACACCATGCCGTTGATGGACGAGGAGCCCCCCAGCACCCGCCCGCGTGGGCAGTACATGGTGCGGTGGTTCATGTACGGGTCGGGCTCGGAGTGGTAGTACCAGTTGTACTTGTCGTTGGCCAGCGGGTAAGCAAACGCCGAGGGCATGTGGATGAAGATGCTCTTGTCGCCCGGGCCGGCTTCGAGCAGCAGCACCGACACCTCGGGATCCTCGGTCAGGCGGTTGGCCAGCACGCAGCCGGCAGAGCCGGCCCCCACGATGATGTAGTCAAAAGTTTCTGTGCGCATGGCAAGGCGTGGCGAAGGGTTAGCGGTAGCCGCAGGCCACCTGGCCGAGTTCGACGTAGACCGTTTTGAGCTGGGTGTAGTGTTCCAGCGCGACCATGCTGTTCTCATGGCCGATGCCGGATTCACGGGCGCCGCCGAACGGCATTTCGATCGGCGTGATGTTGTAGTTGTTGATCCAGCAGATGCCCGCTTTCAGGCCGGCCGCCATGCGGTGGCCGCGCGCACTGTCCCGCGTGAACACACCGGCGGCGAGGCCGAAGCGGGTGTCGTTGGCACGGCGCAGCACTTCGGCTTCGTCGTCAAACGCCAGGATGGACATCACGGGCCCGAAGATCTCCTCCTGCACGATGCGCATGGGGTCGGTGCAATCGGCAAAGATGGTGGGGGCCACAAAGTAGCCGCCTTCCATGCCTGGCACGGCCACGGTGTGGCCGCCGCACACCAGGGTGGCGCCCTCGTCCTTGCCGATCTGGATGTAGCCCATCACCTTGTCTCGGTGCGCGGCTGAAATCAATGCGCCCACCTCGGTGTCGGGGTGCATGGGGTCGCCCACACGCAAGAGCGCGGTGCGCTCCTGCAGGCGCGCGATGAAGCGCGGCAGCATGCTGCGCTGCACGAAGACGCGGGTGCCGTTGGTGCAGATCTCGCCCTGGGTGTAGAAGTTCGCCATCATGGCGGCGGTGACGGCCTGCTCGAAGTCTGCGTCCTCAAACACCACAAGCGCTGACTTGCCACCCAGCTCCATGGTCACGCGCTTGAGTGTGTCTGCAGCACTGGCCATGACGCGTTTGCCGGTGGGCACCGAGCCGGTGACGGAGACCTTGGCCACATCGGGGTGCGCGGCCAGCAGGGCGCCGGTGTTGCCACGGCCCTGCAGCACCTGGAATACACCCGGAGGCACACCGGCCTCCAGGTACACCTCGGCCAGCTTCACCGCGGTCATTGGGGTTAGCTCTGAAGGTTTGAAAATCATCGCGTTGCCCGCGGCCAGCGCGGGGCCGGATTTCCAGCACGCAATCTGGATGGGGTAGTTCCAGGCACCGATGCCCACGCACACGCCCAGGGGTTCGCGGCGGGTGTAGGCGAAGGCGTTTTTGAGCGGGTACTGGGCACCGGCCAAGGTGGCAGCGGCGCCGGCAAAGTACTCGATACAGTCCGCACCGCTGGCCACGTCAACCACTTGGGCCTCCTGCCAGGGTTTGCCAGTGTCTTGCACTTCCAGGGCGGCGAGTTCGTCGTTGCGCGCGCGCAGGATTTGCACCGCGCGTTGCAGGATGCGGCCGCGCTCGGTGCCGGTCAGGGCCGACCAGACCGCAAAGCCGCGCTGGGCGGCGGCCACGGCGGCCTCTACATCGGCCGGCGTGCAGTCATGCACACCCGCGATGACCTGGCCCGTGGCCGGGTTCAGGGTGTCAAAGCGCGCGCCACTGCCGTGCACGGCCTGGCCGTCAATAAAACTGGGAACTACAACATCCGTCACAAGCGTCCTTTTTGGCTGCGGCTCAGCGCAGCACCACCGTTTTTTTACCGTTGATGAACACCCGCCGGTCCAGCACAAAGCGCATGGCACGCGAGAGCACCAGGCTCTCCACCAGCCGACCCGCCTGGGCCAGGTTCTGGGGCGTGTCTGCGTGGTCTACGCGCTCGACGGATTGTTCGATGATAGGACCCTCGTCCAGATCGGTGGTGGCAAAGTGGGCCGTGGCACCGATGAGTTTGACGCCACGCTCGAACGCCTGCAGGTAGGGCTTGCCGCCCTTGAATCCGGGCAGGAAGGAGTGGTGGATGTTGATGACGCGGCCATGCAGGCGATGGCACAGGTCTTCACTGAGCACCTGCATGTAGCGGGCCAGCACGACGAACTCTGCGCCCGTGTCCACAATGATGTGTTCCAGCTGCGCTTCCTGCTGCGGCTTGGTGTCGGCGCTGATGGGCAGGTGGTGAAATGGCAGGCCCTCGGCTTGGGCGATGCTGGCCAGGTCGGCATGGTTGGACACCACGGCCACGATGTCCATATTCAGTTCGCCGCGCCGCCATTGCGCAATCAGCTCGCGCAGGCAGTGGTCAAACTTGGAGACCATGATGAGCACCTTGGTAGGTACGGCCAGGTCGTGCACTTTCCACTGCGCATTCGGGAACGTCGCGGCCAGCCCGGTGAGTGCGTGTTCGAGCACCTGCACCGGACTGCGCAGGCTGAAGACACCGCGCACAAAAAACCGCTCCGTGGTGTGGTCGTCAAACACAGAGAACTGCTCGATGTAGGCGCCATGCTCGTTCAGCAGGTTCGAGATGGCGGCCACCTGGCCGCGGGCACTCCCGCAAGACAGGTTGAGACAGTAGTGGGTGGCGGTGTCCAGGCTCATGCAGTCCTGCTCACTTCAGGGACGCGACAACGGCAGGCAGTCCGTCCTGGCCCGCGAAGGTCTTCACGCCCTTGAGCCAGCCTTCCAGCACGGCAGGGTTTTTCTTCAGGTAGTCCTTGGCGGCGGCATTGGGCTTGGCCTTGCCCATGATGGACAGCATCACGCTGTTTTCCATGCCGGTGTTGAACTGCAGGTTCTTCAGCAGGGCCACCACGTTGGGGCAGCGGGTTTCGTAGGCTGGCGGAATCGCGGTGAACACCTTGGCCTCACCCAGGTTGGGGCCGAACACGGCGTCTCCACCCTCCAGGTATTTCATCTTCACCTGCACGTTCATGGGGTGGGGTTCCCAGCCCAGGAAGACGATGGGCTTGCTGCCCCGGGTGGAGCGCATCACTTCGGCCAGCATGCCGGCCTCAGACGACTCCACGATCTTGAAGCCCTTGAGGTTGAAGTCGTTCTTCTTGATCATGTCGATGATCAGGGCGTTGCCGTCGTTGCCGGGCTCAATGCCGTAGATCTTGCCGTCCAGCTCTTTCTGGAACTTGGAAATGTCGGCGAAGGTTTTCAGGCCCTTGTCGTACAGGTAGGCGGGCACGGCCAGGGTGTACTTGGCACCCACCAGGTTGGGCTGGTCCAGCACCTTGATCTGACCGGCCTTTACAAAGGGCTCGATCATCGGGGTCATGCTGGGGTTCCAGTAGCCCAGGAATGCGTCGATCTGCTTGGACTTGATGCCCGCAAAGGTGATGGGCACCGACGCGATGGTCACCGTGGGCTTGTAGCCCAGGCCTTCCAGCACCACCGAGGCCATGCCGGTGGTGGCAGCGATATCGCTCCAGCCCACGTCGGCAAAACGCACGGCCTTGCAGCTGGCATCTTCTGCCTGGGCCAGCGGTGCGGTGAGGGAGAGTACAGCGGCTGTGCAAGCCAGCGTCGAGAGTGTGAGCTTCATGACCAGTTCCAATCGTGTGAGGTGGGGGAATTTCGAGCTAAACGCCCTGCGACTTTGGCAGGTTGGCCGTGCCCAACTTTGCTCAGAACGACGTGAAATGGCTCCAGCGCGGCATGGGCCTTGAAACAGAGAATTTAAGGAAAAAGTGCCGCTAGCCCCCGCAGATATTGCGCAAGCAGCTATGAAATAAGTAGCAAATGGACGGGCGTAGCAACGCCTGGCGCCAGCGGTCCGGCGCCGGCCTCAGGCGTGGGCGATGGCTTCGAAGGTGCGGGTGCTGGTCCGGCGGCTGGGGGGCGCGTTGCGGGCCTCGGGGGCGGCCGCCTGGTTGCGGCGTTCTTCGCTGGGGGAATGGCCGAACAGGCTGCGGTAGGCCTTGCAGAAATGCGATGCCGACTGAAAACCGCAGGCCACAGTGACCTGCATGATGGGCATGCTGCTGTGGGTCAGCAACTCCTGCGCACGGCGCAGGCGCAGGTTCATGTAGTACTGCGCCGGGTTCATGCTGAAGTAGCGGTGGAACAGCCGCTCCAGCTGGCGCAGCGACACGTGGATGACGGCAGCCAGCTCGGCCAGCGGCAGAGGTTCTTCGATATTGGCCGCCATGATCTCGGCGGCCTCGGTCAGATGCTGGTAGCCCGGGCCAATGCACTCGGGCTGGGGAATGCGCTGGCGGTCGTTGCTGGCGCGCAGGCGCTCCACAATGAACTGCTCGGAAATGTCCATCACCAGCTTGGCGCCGTGGTGCGCGCGCACCAGGTGCAGCATGAGGTGCAGGGGCGCGGTGCCCCCCGAACAGGTGTAGCGGTCGCGGTCCAGCACAAACACTTCGGTGGAGAACTGCACGCGGGGAAACTCTTCGCTGATGGCGGCCAGGTTCTCCCAGTGGATGGCGCATTTGTAGCCGTCCAGCAACCCAGCACTGGCCAGTGCAAACGAGCCGGTGCACAAGGAACCCATGGCCGCACCGCTGGCCGCACACTGGTGCAGCAGCTGGCGCACTTTGTCGTCGGTGTTGGCGCGGATATTGACGCCGCCGCACACAAACACCATGTCGCAGCCCGACAGCGTCTCGGCGCCACAGCCCGAGGCCATGCACAGCCCATTGCTGGCCACTGCGCCAGCCTGGTCGGTGCTGACCACCGACCAGCGGTACAGCGTGCTGCGGCTGATGTAGTTGGCCATGCGCAGGGTTTCGATGGCATTGGCGAACGCGATCATCGAGTAGTCCGGCATCAGGATGAAGCCAACGTGCGTGGGCGCGCCATCAGCGCGCGATGCATTCGCGCCCTGGGCTGCGGCCGAGTTCATGTCCTGGGGTGTCCGTTGCACGTGATGCTCCTGCTCCTGATCCGCTTTTGTTCTTAGCTGTCGTGGCTCTGGCGTGCCACACCGAAGCTCTCGGTGATGCGGTCCAGAATAATAGCCAGCAAAACAACAGCAAGACCACTCTCAAACCCTAAGCCAATGTCCAGGCGTTGGATGCTGGCCAGCACGTCGTTGCCCAGCCCGCCGGCCCCCACCATGGAGGCAATGATCACCATGGACAGCGCCATCATGATGGTCTGGTTCACACCGGCCATGATGGTCGGCAGGGCGATCGGCAGCTGCACCTTGAAGAGCAGCTGGGCCGAGGTGCAGCCAAAGGCGTTGCCAGCCTCCACCTGTTCGGAACTCACCTGGCGAATGCCCAGGCTGGTCAGGCGCACCACGGGCGGCATGGCGAAGATCACGGTGGCAATCGTGCCCGGCACGCGCCCAAGCCCAAACAGCATGGCTGCGGGAATCAGGTACACAAAGGCGGGCATGGTTTGCATGAAGTCCAAAACAGGGCGAACGCTGGCGTTGACATGGTTGTTGCGGGCACACCAGATGCCCAGCGGAATCCCAAACAGCAAGCTGATCAGGGTGGCGGACAGGGTCAGCGCCAAGGTCACCATGGTCTGCGGCCAGAAGCCGGTCACCACAATCAGCATCAAAGCCAAAGCAACAAACAGGCCAAAGCCCCAGCCCAGCCGCCTGATGCCCACATAGGTGGCCACCACGATGACCAGCCAGAAGGGAATTGCGAGCAAACCCTGCTCGATGGACTGGGCAAACCCCTCCACCACGACCCCCACGGAGTCGAACACCGATGCACCGTTATCGAGCAGCACCTTCACACCGGCGTTCACCCACTGCCCCAGCGGCAGCATGTCGTGCGAGGCTTCGGTCACTGTGGTCAAGAGATCAGACATGGCGGGCTTCCTGGGACATTTTGACAAGCAGGCTGCGCGCAGAGATGCAGCCCAGTAGGTGGTCCGCGGCGTCAAACACGCCCACGGGTTCGTCCAGGCCCATGACCAGTTTCATGGCGTCCGGCAAGGGGGTGGACCAGGACAGGCGTGGCCCGCCGTGGTACGAGTGGCCGTTGAGGCTGCTGTCGAGCAGGTCGGCGGCGGTGAGGTAGCGCGACGTATCCACGCCTTCAAAGAACCTGCGCACATAGGCGTTGGCCGGCTGCGTGATGATCTGGTGCGCCGTGCCTTCTTGCACCAGCTGGCCGCCTTCCATGATGGCGATGCGGTTGCCGATGCGCAGGGCTTCTTCCAGGTCGTGCGAGACAAACAGGATGGTGCGTTTCTGCTCGCGCTGCAGCTCCAGCATCAGGGTCTGCATCTCCACGCGCTTGAGCGGGTCCAGCGCCGAGAAGGCCTCGTCCATCAACAGAATGTCGGGGTCCACGGCCAGCGCGCGGGCCAGGCCGACTCGCTGCTGCATGCCACCGGAGAGCTGGTGCGGGTACTTGGCGGCATAGGTGTGCAGGCCCACCTGGGCCAGTACCTCCATGGCGCGCTTCTCGCGCTCCTTGCGGTCGGTGCCTGCCATCTCTAGGCCGAAGGCGGCGTTGTCCAACACGCTGCGGTGTGGCATCAGTGCGAAGGACTGGAACACCATGGCCACGCGTTTGCGCCGCCATTTGACCAACTCTGGTTGTGGCAGGCGGGCAATGTTTTGCCCGTCAATGATGATCATGCCGTCGGTGGGTTCGACCAGGCGGTTGATGAGCCGTATCAGCGTGGACTTGCCGGACCCCGACAGTCCCATCAGCACATAGATCTCGCCCTGGTTGACGTCGAAGCTGACGCGGTTGACGCCGACGACATGCCCCGTCTTGGCGAACACCTCATCCTTGCTGAAGCCTTCGTTCAACATGTTCTGCGCCGCCGCAGTGTTGTTGCCGAAGATTTTGTAAAGGTTCTTGACACTGATTTTCAGATCCGACATGGAGGTCTCCAAAGTTCATCGCGTGATGACAAAAAGCGCTGATGGGGTAAGCAAGGGGCGAGCCAGTTAGGCCTGGGCTTGGGATGGTTTTTTCGGGGGCGAAGCCGCGCGCAGCAAGGCTTTTGCGCCAAACCTGGCGCAAAGACTGCAGCTGAAAAAAGGGAGTGCATGGGGCGGTTCATCGGCGGTTGGGACATGCACTCCGTCGGGGTCAGCGGTCCAGCGCCACGTCGCCCAAGGGTTTGGAGCAGCAGGGCAGCATCCAGCCTTGGTCAATTTCCCGCTGGCGGATGCCGCCTGCGTGGTGCATCTGCACCTTGCCGGACAGGCTCAGCGACTTGCAGGTACCGCAGGCCCCGCTGCTGCACGACGATGGCAGGCGCACGCCGGCCGCAAATGCGGCCTGCAGAATGGTCTGGTCTTCTGCGCAGGTGAAACTTTGTGCGGTCTTCTTCAGTGTGATGGTGTGCAGCACCGCGCCACCGGCTGTGGCGTGTGCTGGCTCTGGGGTGGCAGCTGCAGACGCTACGGTCTCTTCAAACGAGAAGCTTTCCTGGCGGTAGCGCGCCATGTCAAAGCCAGCCTGGCCCAGCAAGGTGCGTACCGCGCCCATGAATGGTGCCGGTCCGCAGGTGTACACATCGCGCTGCATAAAGTCGGGCGCAATGTGCGCCAGGCGTGCGGCATCCATGCGCCCCAGGTGGCCTGCGTAACTGCTGCCCGCGGTGTGCTGCTCACAGACGATGGCCACGCGGAACTTCGGCATGTTGCGCGCCATCAGTGTCAGTTCTTCGGCAAACAGCACATCGGCCGGCGTGCGTGCGCAGTGCACAAACACCACATCGGCGTCGCTGCCCAGGTCGTGCAGCGCACGTGCCATGGACATCAGCGGTGTGATGCCGCTGCCGCCCGACATCAGCAGGTAGTGCTTGGCGCGCGGCGGAAAGCAGCTGAAGTCGCCGGACGGGCCCATCACGCCCAGTGCCATGCCCACGCGCAGGTGGTCGTGCAGCCAGTTGGACACCACGCCGCCGGGCACGCGCTTGACCGTGATGCTGACCACGTCTGGCCGCGTAGGCGACGACGACAGCGTGTAGCAACGGTTGATTTTTTGCCCCGCAATCACCAGCTCCAGGGTGATGAACTGGCCGGGCAGGTAGCGAAAGCTGCGTGGCGCATCGGCCGCCAGCACGAAGGTTTTGACATCGTGTGTTTCCTGGCGGATGTGGATGCAGCGCAGGGTCTCGTCCCGGTCCGAAGACCAGGGCTGGGACGGCGCGCCGGCAAAGTCAGGCAAGTGGGCGGGAAAGCTCATGCGGTGGTATGGGGCAATCGGTCAGTGAAAGGGAGGCGGGAGGATCAGCGGGTCAGCTCGCGCATGCGGCCCACGTACCAGTTGCAGAACTTCTCGACCAGCCCTTCGGTGAAGGGCGAGTAGGGGCCGGGCTCGTACGCACCGCTGGCGATGCCGATCTGCGACTCTTCCACCAGGCGGCGGTCCTGCGCGTTCGTAGCATTCCACACGGCCGTCAGGTTGTCTACGGTGTAATCCACGCCCTCCACCGCGTCCTTGTGCACACACCAGGTGGTGCGCACCAGCGTCTTGCCAGCGGAGATGGGTAGCACCGAGAAGCTCACGATGTGGTCGCTCATGAAGTGGTGCCACGAGTTGGGTTGCGCCCAAAACGACAGGCCACCCAATGCCGGGTCCACAAAATCGGCCAGCAATTTTTTGGACGCCACTTCGGTGTTCATGGTCTGCGACTGGCCCGCACGGTCAATCGGCAGGCGCTGGGTGCGAAAGCCGGTGACGCGGTTGTCCAGGTTGTCGATTTCGGCCGAGGGCAGGCCCATGCCCTCCCAGCGCGCATGGTTGGCCGCGGTGATGTCTTTGAAGCGCTGCAGACCTGCGGCGTTGTGGGCGTCGGGTTGGTAGCCAAAGCCGTATTCGTAGAGGGAGATCGTCAGCTCCGGGTGGTTGCTCACGCAGTGGTAGCACTCGCGGTTGTTCTCGATGGTGAGCTTCCAGTTGCAGTCTTCGATGATGTCGATCTGGGCTGCCACCTTGCAGTCGGCCAGGCGGTGCGGCGCGATGTAGGGCGTCATCTCCGCGGCCATTTGTTCAAAGTCTTCGGGCGGGTTCTCGGCCAGACAAATGAAGATCAGCCCGCCCATGCTGCGCACGTGCACGGTCTTGAGGCCGGAGCCAGAGGGGTCGAAATCATCGCCCATGTGCTTGGCGTGGATCAGCTTGCCGCTCAGGTCATAGGTCCACTGGTGGTAAGGGCAGACGATGTTGCCCACCGAACCACTTTGGCTGGCGCACAGCCGGGATCCGCGGTGGCGACAGACGTTGTGGAAGGCTTTGACCTGCATGTCGTCATCGCGCACGATGAGGATGGAGTTCTTGCCAAAGTCCACCGTGATGTAGTCGCCAGCTTCCGGTATCTGCGGCTCCACCGCGACAAATATCCAGTGTTTGCCAAAGATGTGTTCCAGGTCGGCCGCCAGAATGGTCTCGCTCAGGTAGAACGGGGCCTCCAGGCTGTAGCCGGGGCGGCGGCGTGCCAGTAACTCGCGGGTCAACAGGGTGTGTGCGGAAATGGTGGTTTGCATGGTGTCTCTTGTACCTTCCCTAGAAATTGACGAGTGCATGGCGGCGCAGGTAGTCCAACAGGACCTGCGCTTTGTGTTCGGGGCTGCCGGTGCTGACCACGGTGCCGCCGCCAGCCGGCGAATCGATCGCGCCCAGCATGCGGGCATGGCCGCTCTGTGTCACCTTGGCTTGCAGCACGGCGCGGCGTTTGCTGCGGGGTACCAGCGTACTGGTATTGGCAGAGGCCTGTGCCGTTGCGCCGGCGGCGGTGCGAAAAATACGTCCCGCTGTTTTGTCTGCCAGCGCGTAGCGCACCGTAGCCGGTGCCGCCTCGCTGATGGCCAGCACCGCAGGGGCCGTCACCTTCAGGCGGCGACGTGCACCTTTGGGCAGCGCCTGGGTCACGATCCAGTGCGTGCCGTGGTCTTCGATTGCCACCACCTGGGTGACCACCGGGCGGCCCAGGGCGGCCCCCAGCTGGAAGGGCAACAGGTTGCCGCCAGCCTCCTCCGCGCTGCGGGTGCCGGTCAACACCCAGGGCACTTCCGTCAGAGGCAGCAGCAGCGCTGCACATACATCCGCGTCGGTGGCAATCACTTCGATGGAGCGTGCGCCTTGGGCCAGGTAGTCGCGGGCCACGTCGTCAGTCAGAGAACCGGCACTGAGCAGCTGCACGTCCCCCCCCGGCATGCCCAGCGCCACCGCAACGGCTTTGGCATCGGCAGGGCTGCGGGCGGGCTTGCCACTCACGGGGTGCTGTCTGGCGGCTACCAACACGGTCATGCGGCTCATGCTGGCTCCTTGCCTTGGCGCACCAGTTGCAGCAGGGCCTGCATCAGCGCGGCACTGTCTTCGACCAGCGTAAGGTCGGCGCGTTTGGTCATGGGGGCAGAGGCGTCGGTGTTCACGGCAATCACATGGCGGCAATCCTTGATGCCTTGCAAGTGTTGTACCGCGCCCGAAATACCCAGCGCGAGGTAGGTCGACGCCGTCACCGTCTTGCCGGTCGCCCCCACTTGCTGTGCGCGGGTGAAGCGGCCATCGTCCACCGCCACGCGGGATGCCCCTACGGCCGCGCCGAGGCTGCGGGCCAATTCATGGAACAGGGCCACGTTCTGCACCCCGTTGCCAGCTGCGGCGATGAAGTCCGCCTCTTCCAGCGCCAGGGACTGTGGGTCGCCGACCTGCACGCCCAGCTCTTCAACTTGGGGGTGGGCCATGCCCACCCATGCCGGGGCCGCCGCTGCCTGGCCCAGGCCCACAAACGGCAACTGGGTAGAGGCGACTCCCTTGCCCAGCAGCAGGACGGCGGTATGGGGCTGCACGCGGTCGTGGGTGGGACTGATTGGTGTGCGTGTCTCGCGTGCGTTGATCTCTGCCACGCCACAGCTGGCCGGTAAGCCGCTGGCGGCAGCGAAGCGGCGGCCCAGCTCGCCATCGGCGGTGTGGTCGGCAAAGAACCAATGGCGCACCGCCAGCGGGGTGTGCAGCGCCTGCAGCCAGGCGACGGTGGCCTCGGGTTGGTAGTGGCTGGCGTCAAAGTCCGTTGCGCACAGCACGCGGTCGGCACCCAACGCCGCCGCATCGTCCTTGCAGGGGCCCAGGGCCAGCAGCACCACTTCGGTTGCGGCATCGGCCAGGTTGGCAGCGGCGGCCAGCGTCTGGCGCGCGCCATCGCCCAAGGCACCGCGTTCGGTGTGGGTGACCACCACATGGGCATGGCTGAATGGGCCTTGGCTGCGCACGGGCTTCGGGGCGTCGTGCACGGTGTGCAAGCGCGCGGCACCGCGCTCGCCTTCGGTGCTGCCCAACACAATGCGGCGTAGCCCCTGGGGCGTAATGATGGCGGGGCGGCGCGGGTCCACCCGGCGGATGGGTTGCGCAGGCGTTGTGGTGTTCATACGGCCTCCACGGCGTGGGCCACGAGTTCTGCAATGTCGCGCACCTCGGGGCGTGGGCCCACCACGCCTTCGAGCATGGCCGTGCATTGCGGGCAGGCCACGGCCACGACGGCGGCGCCAGTGGCTTTGGCGTCTGCCATGCGGATATCGGGGATGCGGGTGCTGCCGGGGATGTCGGTGAATGGCGCACCACCACCGCCGCCGCAGCAGCGGCCACGGACCCCATGGCGTTCCATCTCCACAACCTTGATGCCGATGCCCTTGAGCACGGCGCGGGGGGCGTCTACCTCTTGGCCGTAGCGACCCAGGTAGCAGGGGTCGTGGTAGGTCAGGCTGTCCACGCCGGCGCCGCGGGTGGCTTTCAGGCTGCCCTTGGCCATCAGCTCGGCCAGCAACTGGGTGTGGTGCAGCACCGTGAAGTGGCCACCCAGTGCGGGGTATTCGTTTTTGAGCAGGTGGAACAGGTGCGGGTCCGCGGTCACGATGCCTTTGAAACTGCGCGCCTGCAGCGTGGCCATGAGCTGCCGGGCCAGGCGCTGGAAGCCGGCTTCGTCGCCCAGGCGGCGGGCCAGGTCGCCCCCGTCGGTTTCTGCAGCGCCCAGCAGGGCGATCTTCAGGCCGGCCTTTTGCAGCGTCTTGATGAAGGCGCGCAGGGTGCGCTGGTAGCGCATGTCAAAACCCCCTTCGCCCACCAGCACCAGCCAGTCGGTGGAGTCGCCGGCTGCTAGCACCGGCACGTTGAGGTCTGCCGCCCAGTGGTGGCGCGCGCTCAAGGGAAAGCCACCCACGGTGTCTGTGTCGCGCAGGTTGTCCAGCGCTTCGTTGCCCTTGTTGGGTACCACACCGCCCACCAGGGTCATGTGGCGGCGCATGTCGACGATGCTGTCCACATGCTCGATCAGCATGGGGCATTCCTGCACACAGGCGCGGCAGGTGGTGCAGGACCACAGGGTGTCGCTGCTGATCAGGCCACCCACGATGGGTAGGTGGGGTGCGCCGCTGTGTTCACCAACTATCTGGCCGGGGTAAGGGCTGCCGGCATAGGCAGCATCGGTGCTACCACTCATGCCCACCACCAGGTCCTGGATCAGCTTCTTGGGGTTGAGTGGCTGGCCCGCAGCGAAGGCGGGACATGCGGCCTCGCACTTGCCGCATTGCACGCAGGCATCGAACGACAGCAGCTTGTTCCAGGCAAAGTCGGCGGGCTTGCCCACACCCATGTCATCGGCCGTCAGGGTGAGCGGGCGCAGGGCGGTGGCAAAGCGTTTTTCCGCCGGCGTGCCAAAGCGTTCGGGCCGCGGGTGCAAGCCCAGGTGCAGCAAACCGGCCACCGCGTGTTTCATGGGGCCGCCCAGGCCGATGCCCAGCGCCAGCTCGGCGGCACCCGCGGCGAAGGCCAGGCTGATGAGGCCCGCCAGCCAGGGGGCGAGCGCGGTGCCGGTAAGGGCCACCGCGGAGGCGAGGCTGACGGCCACGGCAAACAGCAGCAGGCTGAAAGGCAGGCGGCTCCAGGGGCCGCGCGAGAGGCGGGCCGGTGCCGCGCGGCGGCGCCAGGCCATGGCGCTGGCGCCGGCCACCATCAGCACACCCGCGAACAGCAGCGCGCCATCCAGCACCCGCAGGTACAGGCCCAAGCCGTAGTTCAAAGCGATGAGGGCCAGTGCCAGGATGGCACCCCCAGCCACCCCCACGTGGGCCCGGGCAACGAAGGGCTCGCGCGCCACCACATCGTGCAGGTCGACAAAGTAGCGCTTCGGAATTTGTAGCAGTCCGCGCATATCCACCGGGGGCTTGCGGCCCTTTTTCCATAGAAGTGCGCGGCGCGCCAGGCCCCAGCCCAGCGCCAGGACTGCCAACCAGAAAACCGTGCTGACGAGCTGGGGCAGCATCTCAGAAGTCCTTGCACAGACGCAGCGCGTCGTAAATGGCGGCGTGGATGTTGTGCATGGAAATGCAGTCGCCTACGCGGTAGAGCAAGAACTGGCCGTTGCCGGTAGGTTGGCTCAGCGCCGGTTGGGGCAGGGCGTCAAACAGCGCGTCCAGGTCGGTCTGCCCCTTGTTCAGCGACAGGGGTTTGAGCTGCCAGTAGAGGCCGTCGTTCGGCAGGATGCCGTTTTCCACCACCACCTGGTCCACGGCGCGCTCTTCCAGCACTTCGGTGTACTCGTTCTTCAGCACCGCGATCAGTTTGTCGCCTTCGCGGTACACCTTTTCCAGCCAGTGGTTGGGCGTCTGGATGACGCCGTTGGCGTAGAGCTGGCGGTAGAAGATGGGGAAGGTGGTGCCACCGGTGTCGTCGGCCACCTTCACATCGGGCGTGACGATCTCTACCTGCTTGCCGCGTGCGGCGATGAAGTCGGCCACACCGGTGCCGGCGTGGGTGCTGATGCTGTCGTACACCAACACGTTCTCGCCGGGTTGTACGGCGCCGCTCAGGATGTCCCAGCCGCTCACGCACAGGCCTTCGGCCGCGCCCCAGGCCGGCGTTTGCCCCGTGTGGGGCACGCCACCGGTGGCCAGCACTACGATGTCGGGGGCCTCGGCCTGGATCATTTCGGCCGTGGCCGCCACACCCAGGCGGCGGTCCACGCCCAGGCGCACGGTCTCCATGTCAAACCAGCGGATGATGCCGGCCATCTGTTCACGCTTGGGAGGCTTGGCCGCCAGGTTCACCTGGCCGCCCACCAGCGGGTTTTTCTCGAACAGCACCACGTCGTGGCCGCGCTCGCGGGCCACGCGGGCCGCTTCCAGCCCGGCCGGGCCCGCGCCCACCACCACCACCTTGCGGCGTGGGCCGGTGGTCTTGGCGATCACATGGGGCATGGTCTGCTCCCGGCTGGTGGCGGCGTTTTGCACGCACAGCACATCCAGGCCGTTGTACTGGCGGTCGATGCAGTAGTTGGCGCCCACGCATTGCTTGATCTGGTCTTCCTTGCCGTCGCGGATCTTGATGACCATGTGCGGGTCGGCGATCTGCGCCCGGGTCATGCCTACCATGTCCACCATGCCGGTGGCCAGGATACGCTCGGCCTGCGAGGCGTCGCGAATGCTCTGCGCATGCATGACCGGCACCTTGGACACGGACTTGATGCCGGCGGCCAGGTGCACAAAGGGCTCGGGCGGCAGCGCCATGGGCGGCATGCAGTTGGCCAGGGTGTTGTGGGTGTCAGCACCAGAACCGACCACGCTCAGGAAGTCGATCAGGCCGGACTCGCTCATGCCTTGGGCAATGTCCTTGGCCATGTCGTGGCTGATGCCGTCTTCATGGAATTCGTCGCCGCACATGCGTAGCCCGACGCAGAAGTCGGCCCCTACCTGTTCGCGGATGGACTGCAGTACCTCCATGCCAAAGCGCATGCGGTTTTCCAGGCTGCCACCGTATTCGTCGGTGCGGTGGTTGACGCGGGGGCTCCAGAACTGGTCGATCAGCTGCTGGTGGGCGGCCGAGATTTCTATGCCGTCCAGGCCCGCGTCTTTGACGCGCTTGGCGGCGCGGCCATAGTCGGCCACGATGCGGCGGATCTCTTCAATCTCGATGGTCTTGGCATTGCCGCGGTGCACCGGCTCGCGAATGCCCGAGGGGCTGACCAGGTGCGGCCAGTCAAAGCCGTGCCAGGCGTTGCGCCGGCCCATGTGGGTGGCCTGGATCATGATCTTGGCGCCATGCTTGTGCATGGCCTCGGCCAGCTTGGCCAGAGAGTCGACCACCGAGCTGTTGGCCAGGTTGATCGAGCTCCACCACGACCAGGGGCTGTCGCGCGACACGGGGCTGGAGCCGCCACAGATGGCCAGGCCTACGCCGCCCTTGGCTTTTTCCTCGTAGTAGCGGATGTAGCGCTCCGACACATGGCCGCCTTCGGCATACACCTCGGCGTGCGCGGTGCTGACGATGCGGTTGCGCACCAGAACCTGGTTCAGACGGATGGGCTCAAACAAGTGCGGGTAACGCATGGCGGGGTGCCTGGCTAGGTGGGTTTACAGGGGGCGGACGGTGAACACGCAGTGCGCATGGCCTTCAGCGGCGCACTGGGTTTCTTCGCTGGTGGTGCGGATGCTGGCGCCGCTGGTCTCCAGCACCCAGTCCATCGCTCCCGAGAACCAACCGGCAAACAGGTAGCAGACCTTGCTGTGGTTCACCGGCACTCCGGCGATGCCTTGGGCCAGCACAAACACCGAGTGCTCCAGCTTCACGGTGGCGTGGCCGGTGCGGGCGTCTGCCGAGGTGAACGAGAACAGGCCCCAGCCGCGCTGGGACAGGCGCTTGAGGTAATGCTCGTACACCGCCATGCCGGATAGGCCATGGGTGGCGGCTTCTTTCTGGCACCAGAAGTAGGCCGAACGGTAGCCGGCCTTATAGAGCGCAGGCGCATACACCTCCCGACCCACCACGGCTTCGGTTTCCACATGGTTGTTGACGAAAAAGTGCCGGGGCACATAGATCATCGGCAGGCCGTCGGTGGTCCAGACGCCGGTGTCTGCGTCAACGTCGATGGGGAGTTGGGGGTGCATGGTCTTACCTCGGTCGCGTCAGTCTTACAGCCAGCCGGAGACGCGGGCTGCGTTGTCGTTCATCCACTTTTCTGCGGCTTCGGCCGGCTTGGAGCCGCCTTCGACGGCCAGCATCACGGCGCCGATTTCTTCGGGCTTCCAGGAGAACTTCTTCAGGAAGGCCACCACCGCAGGCGCCTTGGTGTTCAGGCCGGGGTTGATGACGCTGTCCACATGTTCTTCGGCACCGTAGATGGTTTTGGGGTCGGCCAGGAAGCGCAGCTTGTACTTGGCAAACATCCAGTGCGGGATCCAGCCAGTGACAGCAATCGATTTCTGGGCGCGGTAGGCGCGGTCCAGTTCGGCCACCATGGCAGGGCCGGAGCTGGGCTGCAGACGCATTTCCAGGCCATAGGCCTTGATGGCCTCTTCGGTCTTCTTCATCACGCCGGCGCCGGCATCGATGCCCACGATGCGGTTGTCAAAGTCGGCGCGGAAGGTGTTAAGGTCGGCCAGGCTGGTGGCCTTGACGTAGTCGGGCACGATGAGGCCGATCTTGGCGCCGGGGTAGTTGGCACCAACGATCTGCACCTTGTCCTTGAAGTTGGTCAGGTAGGCCTCGTGCGTCACGGGCAGCCAGGCGGAGAGCGTCATGTCGATGTCGCCGCGGGCCACGCCTTGCCACATGATGCCGGCGGCCAGGGGCACCAGCTCCACGTTCACGCCGAGCTTGCTGCGCATGATGGCGGCTGCCAGGTGGGTGGTGGCTACGCTGTCGGACCAGCCATCGACAAAGCCGATTTTCAGGGTGGGCTTGGCCTGCGCGAGGGCGGCGGTGCCCGACAGGGCCAAGGCGGACAGGCCCAGGGTCTGGGTGAGGAACTCACGGCGTTTGCGGGGAGAGAACGAAACGGTCATAGCGGCTAACTCCTGGTGGGGGTTGGATGGGAAGAATGGAAGCGGAGCGGGGATGGGGTGGCCGGGCGGGTCTGAGGCTTAGGTGCCCCAGACCTGGTCGAAGAATGTCATCCAGTTGGCACCCAGCACCTTGGTGATGCGGGCATCGGACCAGCCGGTTTGCTGCATCGTGGCCGTCAGGTTGGGGAAGTCGCCGATGGTGCGAATGCCTTCGGGATTGATCACCTGACCGAAATTGGTCAGGCGGCGCCAGCGACCTTTGTCATGCGTCAGCATGTCGAAGAACTCATGGCCGTGGCCTTGGGTGAAGTCCGAGCCCAGGCCCACACAGTCTTCGCCAACGATGTTGATGACATAGTCGATCGCCTCGACGTAGTCGTGCACGGTCGAATCATTGCCGCGCTTGAGGAAGGGAGAGAACATGGTCACGCCGATGAAGCCACCGTGGTCGGCGATGAACTTCAGCTCGGCGTCGCTCTTGTTGCGCGGGTGGTCCTTCAGACCCAGGGGCAGGCAGTGGGTGTAAGCCACTGGCTTGGTGGAGGCCAGGATCGCTTCTTCCGAGGTCTTGCTGCCCACGTGCGACAGGTCGACCATGATGCCGACACGGTTCATCTCTGCGATGACCTCGCGACCAAAGCCGGAAAGCCCGCCATCGCGCTCATAGCAGCCGGTGCCCACCAGGTTCTGCGTGTTGTAGCAAAGCTGGACCACGCGCACCCCCATGTCGTGGAAGGCCTCGATATAGCCGAGGTTGTCCTCAAAGGCATGGGCGTTCTGGAAGCCGAGGACGATGCCGGTTTTGCCATCGGCTTTCGCTTGGACGATGTCAGCCGTGTTGCGTGCCAGGGTGACGAGGTCGCTGTTGTCGCGGATCAGCTGTTTCAGCTGGGCGATGTTGTCCACCGTCTTTGGAAAGTCTTCCCACACCGAGACGGTGCAGTTGGCGGCGGCCAAGCCGCCCTTTTTCATGTCCTCAAAGACGCTGCGGTCCAGCTTGGCGATGATGAGGCCGTCGATGACGATGGAGTCCTGGTGCAGGGTGCTCATGGTGCGTGTCCTTTATGCGTACAGAGGGAAACGGGCCGTCAGCGCTTTCACGCGGGCGTAGACCGAGGCCTCCAGGGCGGCATCGCCTTCCGGTTTGGTTTTCAGGCTGTTGAAGACTTCCAGCATCAAGCGGCCCACTTCTTCGAACTCAGCCACGCCGAAGCCGCGGGTGGTGCCGGCAGCGGTGCCGACACGGATGCCGGAGGTGATGGTCGGCTTCTCGTCATCAAACGGGATGCCGTTCTTGTTGCAGGTGATGCCTGCGCGCTCCAGCGCCACTTCGGTGGTGTTGCCCTTCAGGCCTAGGGGGCGCAGGTCGACCAGCAGCAGGTGGTTGTCGGTACCACCGGTCACCAGGTCCAGGCCACCGGCTTTGAGCACCGCGCCCAGCGCCTTTGCGTTGGCCACGACCTGCTGGGTATAGGCCTTGAAGCGGGGCTGCAGGGCCTCGCCAAAGGCCACGGCCTTGGCGGCGATCACATGCATCAGTGGGCCACCCTGGGCGCCGGGGAAGACGGCGGAGTTGATCTTCTTGGCGATCTCGGCGTCATTCGTCAGGATCACACCACCACGCGGGCCGCGCAGAGTTTTGTGGGTGGTGGAGGTGGTGACATGGGCGTGCGGCACCGGGCTGGGGTAGACGCCGGTGGCGACCAGGCCGGCGACGTGGGCCATATCCACCATGAGCAGTGCGCCTACCTTGTCGGCAATCGCGCGGAAGCGCGCCCAGTCAATGGTGCGCGGGTAGGCCGAGAAACCGGCGATGATGAGTTTGGGTTTGTGCTCGACGGCCAGGGCTTCGACTTCGTCGTAGTCGATCAGCGAGTCGGCGCGGCGCACGCCATATTGCACGGCCTTGAACCATTTGCCCGACAGCGCTGGTTTGGCACCGTGGGTCAGGTGGCCGCCGGCGGACAGGGCCATGCCCAGCACCGTGTCGCCGGGCTGCACCAGCGCCAGCATTACCGCGGTGTTGGCCTGTGCGCCGGAGTGGGGCTGCACATTCGCAAACTCAGAGCCGAATAGCTTGCACAAGCGTTCAATGGCGAGTGCCTCCACCACGTCCACATGCTCGCAGCCGCCGTAGTAGCGCTTGCCGGGGTAGCCCTCTGCGTATTTGTTGGTGAGCACCGAGCCCTGTGCTTCCAGCACCGCCTGGGAGACGATGTTCTCGGAGGCGATGAGTTCGATCTGGTCACGCTGGCGTTGCAGTTCGTGGTCCATGGCGGCGGAGACGGCGGGGTCTGCCTCTGCCACACCGGTGGAGAAAAAGTGGTTCATGGGTGTGTCTCGTTCTTATGCGTTGAGCAGGGGGGTGAATACCGGGTCGGCCACCGCGGTCGGTGCGGCGATGCAGGGGTGGTAGGGCTTGGCCGTGCGTTCAATCAATTGCCACAGGTAGCCCGCAAAGCTGCGGCGGAACACCAACAGCACACCGGCGGCGTCGGTGCGCACCACGGTGATCGAACTCTTGGACATCACGGTGCTGGCCACGGTGCCGATGGCTTGGCCCTCGAAGTCGTAGGGGCCGAGCTGGCGCAGCAGGGCCAGGTGCTCGCGGCCGGCCAGGCGCAGGGTGGTGAAGCCACCGCTGTTGTCCACCACCTGGGCGAACAGCCCTTTAAGCGCAGCTGTCAGCGCGGCTAACACGGCATCGCGCCGGCTGCGGGGGCAGACCAGCAGCCATTCGTCGGGCGAAAGCCAGAGCACCGCACCCTCGGCGGTCTGCAGCACCTGGCGCGGCTGCACCGGAACGCTGTGTCCGAGTACAGAGGCCACGCCCTGCATGAAGGCACTGTCATCGGCTTTGCCACGCAGCACGATGTAACCCAGGTGGGCTAGCTCGCTAAAGACCACGCGGTTCAAGGCCGAAGGGGGAACGGCCTGCGCATCGAGCCCGAAGGCGTGCAGAGGGGATTGCAGGGTGGGCTTAGACATTTTGGCGATCACCTTTCACATCCACAAAGACACTGCCCGACACCTTGACCGGTGTGACCTTGCCGTGGGCGTGCACGTGCAGGGTCTGGTCTTTGCGCTCCAGTCCACCGGCCACCACCGCCATGGCGATGGAGCGGCCGAGGAAGGCGCTGTAGTAGCTGGAGGTCACATGGCCCAGCATCTGGTTATTGCCATCGGGCTGCGCCACGGCGCTTTCCATGATTTGGGCGCCCTCAATGAGGACCGCGCTGGGGTCCTCCGGCAGCAGGCCGACCAGTTGCTTGCGACCGGCGCGGGCCGTGTCGCTACGTGCCAGCGAGCGCTTGCCCAGAAAGCTAAAGGGTTTCTTCATGCCTACGGCCCAGGCCATGTCCAGGTCCAGCGGGCTCATGGAGCCGTCGGTGTCCTGGCCGACGATGATGAACCCCTTTTCGGCCCGCAACACGTGCATGGTTTCGGTGCCGTAGGGGGTGATGTCGAACTCGGCGCCGGCGGCCATCACGGCCTCCCACAGCGCGTGGCCGTAGCCGGATTCGACGTTCAGCTCATACGACAGTTCGCCCGAGAAGCTGATGCGGAACACACGGGCCGGCAGGCCACAGACCGTGCCAGCGCGCCAGTCCATGAACTTGAAGTTCTCGGGCGACAGGTCGATGTCCGGGCACAGCTTGGCCAGCACGGCGCGGGCCTTGGGGCCCACCAGTGCCACGGTGGACCAGTGGTCGGTGACCGAGGTCATCCACACCTTGAGTTCTGGCCATTCGGTCTGGTGCCAGCGCTCCAGCCAGTTCAACACGCGGGCGGCACCGCCGGTGGTGGTGGTCATGTAGAACTGGTCAGGCTCGATGCAGGCGGTTACGCCGTCATCCATCACCATGCCGTTTTCATCCAGCATCAGGCCATAGCGGCACTTGCCCACGGCCAGTTGGCTCCAGGCGTTGGAATAAATGCGGTTCAGAAATTCGCGCGCATCCGGACCGTCGATCTGGATCTTGCCCAGGGTGGAGGCGTCCATCACGGCCACGCCGTTGCGGGCAGCCAGGCATTCACGGTTGACGGCGGCATGCAGGTCTTCGCCCGGTTTGGGGAAGTACCAGGGGCGCAGCCATTGGCCCACGGGCTCCAGTGCCGCCTGGCGCGCCACGTGCGACGCATGGATGGCGGTGGTGCGGCTGGGGTCAAAGCACTCTTCGCGCATGGTGCCGGCCAAGGCGCCCAAGCTCACCGGGGTGTAGGCCGGGCGGTAGGTGGTGGTGCCTACCTCGGACACAGGACGCTTGAGCGCGCGGGCCGTGATGACAAAACCGTTGACATTGGAGAGCTTGCCCTGGTCGGTACCAAAGCCCAGTGCGGTGTAGCGCTTGACGTGCTCGATGGAGTGGTAGTTTTCGCGCACGGCCAGTTCGATGTCGGCCGCGCTGACATCATTTTGGTAGTCCACAAAGGCCTTGGCGCCTGCACCTTCCGCTTTGCCGTCGGGCAGGCGGAACATGGGGCGGGCCGCCATGCGCACGGGGCTGGGGCAGGCGGGTACGGTCAATGTGGTGGACTTGCCCAAGACAGACACCACGTCTTGCATGGCGCGGGTGGTTTGGGCCAAGGCGTCCGCCAACTCAAACGTGCCGGTTACTGCGCCCACACAGGCCACACCCTTGCGGCCGGTGCGGGGCACCACGAAGGCGGCGATGGATTCGTCCCACACGGGGCGGCCGCCGTCGTGGCAGAACAGGTGCACCGTGGGCGAGAGGCCGCCAGAGCTGAGCACGGCGTCGCAGGCCAGCGTGGTGCCTGGGCCAGCGGCCTCGTCGCGCTCGGCATGCAGCGGCAACAGGCTCACGCCGCTGACCTCGCCGCGGCCATGGGCCTCGGCAATGCCGTAACCGGCCATGACGGTGTAGCGGTTGCTGCGGGCCTTGGCACCGGCGCGGACATCGGCCACCGTGACATTGGCACCGGCGCTGGCCAGCAGTTCGGCCGCGTCATGCACCAGATCGCTGGTGCCGCACAGCACAATGTTTTTCCCAACCAGCACGCCGTAGCGTTGCAGGAAGGTCTGGCCGGCAGATACCGTCATCACGCCGGGCAGGTCGTTGTTGCCGAACACCAGGGGGCGTTCAATGGCGCCGGTGGCCAGCACCACGTGGTGGGCGCGGATCTTGTGCAGTCGGTGGCGCGGCATGTCTGCATTGCGCTGCGTGGGGGCGAGGTGGTCTTGCACCAGCTCCACGGCCTGCACCAGGTTTTGCTCGTACATACCGAAGGCGGTGGTGCGGGTTAGCACGGTCACGTGCGGCATGTCTTGCAGTGCCGTGCGGACCGCGCGGATGTAGGCCTCGCTGTTGCGCCCGTCAATCTGCGCCGTGGTGTCGGACAGCAGCCAGCCGCCCAGTTCATTTTGCTCATCCAGCAGCAGGGTCTTGAGGCCCGCCTGGCCAGCTTGCCATGCCGCGAGCAGGCCGCAGGCACCGCCGCCCACGACCAGCACATCCACGTGGTGGTGCAGATGGTCGTAGCGTTCGGGGTCGGCCTCGGTAGGCGCGCTGCCAAAGCCCGCGAACTTGCGGATCACCGTTTCATACAACGGCCAGAGTTTGCGAGGCCATTTGAAGGTTTTGCTGTAAAAGCCGGCGGGCATGAAACGCGAGCCCTGGCCCAGCACGGATTTCAAATCGAAATCCAGCGAAGGCCAGCCCGAAGTGGGGTTGGCGACCAGGCCGTCGTACAGCTCGGCCTGGGTGGCTTTGATATTGGGCACGGTGAGTGCGCCGGTACCCAGCTGCACCAAGGCATTGGGTTCTTCGGCGCCCGCGCCGATGATGCCGCGGGGCCTGCCGTACTTGAAGCTGCGGGCCATGCGGCGTACGCCGTTGGCGAGCAAGGCGGAGGCCAGGGTGTCGCCGGGGTGGCCGGTGTAGTCGCGGCCATTGAAGCTGAAGCGGAGGGTTTGCGCGGTGTCGATGCGCGTGCCAGCCAGGGAGACGCGGGTGCCGCTCATGCCTTCACCTCGCGGTCCAGGTCGGCCAGGTACAGGGGCTTGGCCTCGGCCAGGGTCCAGGTGCCGGCAATTTCGTAGGTGGCAGTGTTGCGCTTCACGGCCAGCACCTTGCGGCAAGCGGCGGTGTGTTGCCACTGTTCCCAGAACCAGCCTTTGGGGTTTTTGCGGAAGAACACGTAGTCGCCCCAGGTGGCGTCGTCCACCGCTTCGGGTTGGGCGGGGCGGGGGATATAGGCTTCACCGGCGTAGCTGAACTCTTCTTCGTCCCGCAATTCGCCGCAGTGGGGGCAATGCATTAGAAACATGGTGGTCCTGAGAATTAGTGGGCAACGCCGGCCGCGCCGTGTTCGTCAATGAGGTGGCCGGTGTGGAAGCGGTCGACCGAGAAGGCCTTGGAGAGCACATTGGCCTCGCCTTGGGCCAGCATGTCGGCGAACACATGGCCGGAGCCGGGTGTGGCCTTGAAGCCGCCGGTGCCCCAGCCGCAGTTGAAGAACAGGCCCTGTACCGCGGTGGTGGAAATGATCGGGCAGGCGTCCGGCGTGACATCCACAATGCCGCCCCACTGGCGGTTCATGCGCACGCGGGAGAACTGCGGGAACATTTCAATGATGGCCGCGGCGGTGTGTTCGATGACATGTGGGCTGCCGCGCTGGCCGTAGCCAAGGTAGCTGTCGATGCCAGCGCCGATGACCAGCTCGCCCTTGTCAGACTGGCTCAGGTAGCCATGCACGGCGTTGGACATGATGACGGTGTCAATCACGCGCTGCATGGACTCGGACACAAAGGCCTGCAGGGGGTGGCTCTCCAGCGGCATGCGCAGCCCGGCCATCTTGGCCAGCACCGAGGAGTGGCCCGCAGCCACACAGCCCACGCGACCGGCTTTCACATAACCCAGGTTGGTTTGCAGGCCGCGGATCCGGCCGGCCTCGATGTCCATGCCGCTGACTTCACAGCCTTCGATCAGGTCCACGCCCAGACGGCTGGCGGCGCGGGCAAACCCGCGGGCCACGGCGTCGTGGTGGGCCACGCCGGCGCGGGGTTGCCAACTGGCGCCCAGGACGGGGTAGCGGCGGCTGGCGCTGCAGTCGAGCTGAGGGATTTTCTCCTGCACTTCCTTGGCGTTGAGCACATGGGCATCAATGCCCTGCAGCGCGTTGGCGTTCACGCGACGTTCGATGTCGCGCATGTCCTGCAGGGTGTGGCCCAGGTTGAACACACCGCGCTGGCTGAACATGACGTTGAAGTTCAGGTCTTCCGTCAGGCTCTCCCACAGCTTGAGGGAGTGTTCGTAAATCGCTGCCGCGTCATCCCACAGGTAGTTGGAGCGCACGATGGTGGTGTTGCGGGCCGTGTTGCCGCCGCCCAGATAGCCTTTTTCCAGCACGGCGATCTTGCCAATGCCCGGGTGGTTTTTGGCGAGGTAGTAGGCCGTGGCCAGGCCGTGCCCGCCGCCGCCCACGATGACCACGTCATACGAAGGCTTCAGGGCCACCCGTTCCCAAGCGGGTTCCCAGGTGGTGTGGTTTTTGAAACCGTGCTTGAGCAGGCTCCAGAGGGAGTAGTGTTGGCCGCGCATGAAGTTTGTGGTGGTCCAGGGAAACTGTCTTGGCGCTATTGTTTTTCTTCAGGGGTGCACGACCTTGCGCCCGGAAGACGAAGTTTTGTCCAAATCCGACATCGCACGTTTGTCGTGCGCAGGTCCAAAATGGCGCATTGCGGCAGTGCACCATCGTGGGCATTCCGCGGAAAACGGCAGCGCGTATGCCTGCATACTCTCTGCCATGAACTTGAACGAATCCGACATGAAAGTACAGGAGCCCCGGCTCTGGAGCAGCGATGGCTGGACGGCCCGCGTGGTGAAGAACGAAGACGACGACGGCTGGGCGGTGGCCATGACGGCAGATGGCGCTTCCGAGCCCGCGCTGGTGGGGCCCTGGACCATGGGGCGTGACAAAAAGAACCCCAAACCCTTGGATCAGAGCGCTTTTTTGACGCTGGTGAAAACCGCCAGCGAGTTTGTGCGCCGCAGCGAACAGCAGCTGCATGCCACGCTGCATCAGAGTATTGCGGTGACGGTGGGAACAGCCCGCGTCACGGTGTGCCTGGACATCACACCCGACGAAGACAACCCTTCCGCCGTGCTGAGCGCCCGGGACGAGGGCGACGACCTGCTGGCCGAGGTGCGCGTTCCGCCCTCGTTCAAGCTCAACCGCAGCAGTGCGGTGGCGTGGGCAGAGGGCGGGTTTGCAAAGCCGCGCTAAGCGGCGAACTTATCAGTGCTTGGCGTTTGCAGGCGTTTCGGTGTGCATAACGCACTGCCAGCGCTTGTCTTTGTGGATCCAGGTGGAGGAGTCGTGCATGTCCTGGGTCAGGGGCTTGCCCACGCCTGGGGCGACGATTTCCTGCTTCACGCTGTAGGTGACGATGGCGGTTGTGTCGTCAGGGAAAACCACTTCCGCATCCCTCAGTTTGAACGACGCCACCGTCATGGAGGCCTGGTCAGCCATCTTGCGGTAGCCCGCGTGGTCGAATTTGAAGGCGCCGTGGGCGCTGACCATGAGGGCGGGTTCGGCCAATAGCTCCAGGGCGGAGTCCGTGTCTTGGTCCACCATGGATTGCCAGAACTTGGTTTCGAGGTCGATGAGGGTTTGGCTGGATGTGGACATGGTGTGCTCCTTTGGGAATAAGAAGCACATCGTCCGCCCAAACCGGGGCGCCTTCCATAGGCCGAGGCTGTGTCTGGCGGTAGGACTTGGCCTACGCTGCAGGCATCGCAGCAGTAGCAGCTCCCAGCGCATGCCCGGCCTGCACATCTGCATGGTAGCTGGAGCGCACCATGGCGCCCACGGCCGCGTGCTTGAAACCCATTTTGTAGGCCTCGGCCTCGAACATCTTGAAGGTGTCGGGGTGCACGTAGCGGCGCACGGGCAAATGCGATGTGGATGGCGCGAGGTACTGGCCAATGGTCAACATCTCGATGTTGTGGGCGCGCATGTCGCGCATGGTGTCCAGAATCTCTTGGTCGGTCTCACCCAGGCCCACCATCAGGCCGCTCTTGGTCGGCACATCGGGGAACAGGGCCTTGAACTTCTTCAGAAGGTTCAACGAGAACTGGTAGTCGGACCCCGGGCGCGCTTCCTTATAGAGACGCGGGATGGTTTCCAGGTTGTGGTTCATCACATCGGGTGGCGCGGCCTTGAGGATTTCGAGTGCGCGGTCGTCGCGGCCGCGGAAGTCGGGCACCAGCACTTCGATCTGCGTCTTGGGCGAGAGTTCGCGGGTCTTGCGGATGCATTCCACAAAGTGGCCGGCACCGCCGTCACGCAGGTCGTCGCGGTCTACGCTGGTGATGACCACGTAGTTGAGCTTGAGTTGGGCAATGGTCTTGGCTAGGTTGTCGGGCTCGTTCACGTCCAGCGGGTCGGGGCGACCGTGGCCGACGTCGCAGAACGGGCAGCGGCGCGTGCACTTGTCGCCCATGATCATGAAGGTGGCCGTGCCCTTGCCAAAGCATTCGCCGATGTTGGGGCAGCTGGCTTCCTCGCACACGGTGACCAGCTTGTTGGCCCGCAGCACGTCCTTGATCTCGTAAAAACGGGTGCTGGGGCTACCCGCCTTGACGCGGATCCAGTCGGGTTTCTTGAGCACTTCGCCCTGCACCACCTTGACTGGAATGCGCGACAGCTTGGCCGCTGCCTTTTGCTTGTCGGTGGCTTTGTAGGTTTCGGTGGATTGCACCTCGCGGACGGTGGCGTTGGGTGTGTCTTGGCTCATGGTGTGAGGTAGGTGGCGAGCTTGTGGCCCAGAACGTCGGCGGCATCAGCCCAGCCAACAGAGACCCCAATTGTAGAAAGGTCCACGGTTTGCAGCTTGGCGTAGCCGCAGGGGTTGATACGTGAGAAGGGTTCCAGGTCCATGGCCACATTCAGTGCCACGCCGTGGTAGGTGCAGTTGCGGCTGACCTTGATGCCGAGGGCTGCAATCTTGCCCAAGTCGGTGAAGTCGGGGTCGGCGTGGCTGGCCGCACCGTTCTGGGGCCGTTGTGCCAACGGGGCGTGGCCCGTGGGGTCGTCCAGCCGCACATAAATGCCGGGGGCGCCCGCCACGCGGTGGCCGGTCACGCAGAAGTGCGCCAGCGTCTTGATGACGGCCTCTTCGATGCGGTAGACATATTCCTTGACGAAGTAACCCGCGCGCTTGAGGTCGATCAGCGGGTAGCCCACCACTTGGCCGGGGCCATGGTAGGTCACCTGGCCGCCGCGGTTGGTGGGCACCACAGAAATGTCGCCAGGCAGAAAGATGTGCTCTGGCTTGCCCGCCAAGCCCTGGGTGAAGACCGGTGGGTGCTCACAAATCCATAGCTGGTCGCGCACAGTGGACGAGGGCCCGACGGCTCTTTCGTTCGTAAACGCCTGCATCGCCGCGTAGGTGGGCAGGTAGTCCTGCCGCCCGAGCTGCGAGATGTCGATGGTCACGGGTCAGAGCACCACTTTGACCATGGGGTGGGTCGACAGCGTGCGGTACAGCTCGTCGAGCTGCTCGCGGCTGGTGGCGGTGATGGTGATGGTCACGCCCAGGTAGTTGCCGCCTTTGCTTTCGCGCAGCTCGATGGTGGAGGCGTCAAACGCGGGATCAAGTTGCTTGGCAATGACCGAGATGGCGTGCACCAGCCCATCCACCTTGTGGCCCATGACCTTGATGGGGAACTGCGACGGGTATTCGATCAGCGATTCGGCGCGGGGATTGCCTTCGGCGCCAGGGGGCGTGGTGGAGGTGCTCATGGGGTGATTATCGTTGTGGGTTGCCGATCTGTCGCATGGGGCATGCGGGCAGAATGCGGGAAGTTCTAGGCATGGCCGGGTTTCTACGTATAATCGTGGGCTGTGCATTGAACAGTGGCTGTAACCTGGGCGTAATTCTCGATGTCGACAATCACGCCTTTGGTATCCCAGCCCGCTGACGCAGAGAACCTAAATGGGGTCTTTGACGCAGAGTTCAAGCCCCTGACGGCCGAAGAGGCCAGGCAGTGGCGTAGCACCCATCCCGCAATGTCTCCCTGGTGGGTCATTGTGTGCCAAGCGGTAGTCGGTTTGCTGGTTTGTGCAGTGGCCGGCTGGGGGTGGGGTTCCTCGGCAGGTTGGTCGGCGGGCTATGGAGTCTTGGCCGTCGTGTTGCCCGCAGCCTTGCTGGTGCGGGGCATGCAGCGCCAACGTGCCGTCACACAGCCGGGTGCTGTGATGCTGGGATTTGTAGTTTGGGAGTCGGTGAAGGTCATTTTGACGATCGCAATGTTGTTTGCGGCGCCCAAAGTGGTTTCATCACTCAGTTGGCTGGCCCTGGTGGCTGGTTTCGTGTTGACGATGAAGGTGTACTGGGTGGCCGCGTGGCTGTATCCCAAGCGCCGGAATCTCAATGTTTCGAATTGATATTTGGTGACATATGGCTGCTGAACACGCTGGAACACATGCCCCGTCTGCTGGAGAGTACATCCAGCACCATCTGCATCATTTGCAGAAGAACTTCAATTTTGAAAACGTCGAGCAACACAGCATCGTCGACTTCAGCCTGTTCAACTTTGACTCGCTGGTGTTCTCGCTGTTGCTCGGAGCGATCGGCTGCTTTGTGCTGTGGAATGCCGCACGCAAGGCGACTTCCGGCGTTCCCGGACGCTTCCAGGCTGCCGTCGAAATCCTGACCGAAATGGTGGACAACCAGGCCAAGGGCGTGATCCACAATGCCAAGAGCCGCAAGGTCATTGGCCCTCTGGCGCTGACCGTGTTCGTCTGGATTTTCCTGATGAACGCGATGGACATGCTGCCCGTGGACTTGATCCCCTCGGTCTGGCATAGCACCGGCCCTGCACTGGGCTTCAAAGATTACATGCGCGTGGTTCCCACTGCCGACCTGTCCACCACCCTGGGTCTGTCCTGTTCCGTCTTGTTGATCTGCGTGTTCTACAACATCAAGATCAAGGGCTTGGGCGGCTGGGCGCACGAACTGATTGCTGCACCGTTTGGCGACCACTGGGCACTGTACCCCGTGAACTTCCTGATGCAGATGATTGAGTACCTTGCCAAGACCGTGTCCCATGGCATGCGGTTGTTTGGCAATATGTTTGCAGGTGAGCTGGTGTTCATGCTGATTGCCCTGATGGGTGGTGGCTGGGCGTTGTCAGCAACAGGTGTTGGCTTGGCCATCGGTCACGTCATCGCCGGAACCGTGTGGACCCTGTTCCACATTCTGGTGATCACCTTGCAAGCCTTCATCTTTATGATGTTGACGCTGATCTACACCGGTCAAGCGCACGACGCACATTGATGTAACTGTTTCGCTTTTTCTGTTTTCGTTTTTCTTTTTCCACTAACTTTTAGGAGCTTCTCATGGAAAACATTCTCGGCCTCGTGGCTTTGGCTTGCGGCATCATCGTTGGTCTGGGCGCTATCGGCGCTTCCATCGGCATCGCGCTGATGGGTGGCAAGTTCCTCGAATCTTCTGCACGTCAGCCCGAACTGATGAACGAACTGCAAACCAAGATGTTCATCTTGGCTGGTCTGATTGACGCTGCGTTCCTGATCGGTGTTGCTATCGCTCTGCTGTTCGCATTCGCCAACCCCTTCGTTCTGAAGTAATCAACGGCCCTTCACGTTAGAGAAGGAATCAAACCGTGAACATCAACGCAACCCTGTTCCTGCAGGCTATCGTTTTTGCGATCCTGGTGTGGTTCACGATGAAATTCGTGTGGCCCCCGATCACGAAAGCGCTGGACGAGCGGGCACAGAAAATCGCCGACGGCCTTGCCGCCGCCGACAAGGCCAAGGCCGAACTGGCATCTGCCAACAAGCGCGTGGAAGCCGAATTGGCCAGCTCTCGCAATGAAACTGCAGGTCTCTTGGCTGACGCCGAGCGCCGTGCACAGACCATTGTGGAAGATGCCAAGACCCGCGCCACCGACGAAGGCAACCGCATCATCGCGGCTGCCAAGGCAGAGGCTGAGCAGCAGTCCGTGAAAGCCCGTGAGGCTTTGCGCGAACAGGTCGCCGCCCTCGCTGTCAAAGGCGCTGAGCAGATCCTGCGCAAGGAAGTCAATGCCGGTGTGCATGCCGACTTGCTGTCTCGTCTGAAGACTGAGCTGTAAGGGAAGACCATGGCTGAACTTGCCACCATCGCCAGGCCCTACGCCGAAGCCCTGTTCCAGGCCGCGAAAGCGGACTTGAACGGCGCAGCCGGATGGCTGGACGAGCTGGCTGCGATTGCCCAAAACGGCCAATTGCAGCAGTTTGCCAGCAATCCCAAAATCACCAACGCACAGGTCTATGACCTGATTGCTGGAGTGATTAAGGCTGCGCTGTCGGAGCAAGGCAAGAACTTCCTGCGCACCGTGATCGACAACGGACGCCTGGAAGCCCTGCCTGAAATTGCAGCCCAGTTCCGCGCGCTGAAGAATGCGCAAAGTGGACTCTCTGATGCTGTGGTGTACAGCGCCTTTCCGATCGATGCGCAAGCGTTGACGGATGTGGCTGCTTCGCTCGAAAAGCGTTTTGGCCGCAAGCTCAATGTGTCCGTTGCGCTCGACGCCGATCTGATCGGCGGTATTCGCGTGGTGGTGGGTGACGAAGTTCTTGACACCTCCGTCAAGGCCCGTCTGGAACAAATGAAAGCGGCTTTGACAGCCTGAGGCGCAAGCCGCCTGCTGTGAAGCCCAACTAAAGAAAGAAGGAAAGAGTCATGCAACTCAATCCCGCAGAAATTTCTGAATTGATCAAGAGCCGCATTGACGGCTTGTCCGCCAGCGCTGACATCCGTAACCAAGGCACCGTGGTGTCGGTGACGGACGGTATCTGCCGCATCCACGGTCTGTCTGACGTGATGCAAGGCGAAATGCTGGAGTTCCCCGCTGGTAGCGACGGCCTGCCCACCTACGGTCTGGCTTTGAACCTCGAGCGTGACTCGGTCGGTTCCGTGATCCTGGGCGAGTACGAGCACATCTCCGAAGGCGACACGGTCAAATGCACCGGCCGCATTCTGGAAGTGCCCGTGGGCCCCGAGCTCAAAGGCCGCGTGGTCAATGCCCTGGGTCAGCCTATCGACGGCAAAGGCCCCATCAACGCCAAGATGACCGACGTGATTGAAAAGGTGGCACCTGGTGTGATCGCCCGTAAATCCGTGGATCAGCCCATGCAGACCGGCCTGAAGTCCATCGACTCCATGGTTCCCGTCGGCCGCGGCCAGCGCGAATTGATCATTGGCGACCGCCAGACCGGCAAGACTGCCGTGGCTATCGACGCCATCATCAACCAGAAGGGTCAGAACATGACCTGCGTCTACGTTGCGATCGGCCAAAAGGCCTCTTCGATTAAGAACGTGGTGCGCGCGCTGGAACAAGCTGGCGCTATGGAGTACACCATTGTGGTGGCTGCCTCCGCCTCTGAATCTGCTGCCATGCAGTACGTGTCTGCGTACTCTGGTTGCACCATGGGTGAGTACTTCCGCGACCGCGGCGAAGACGCCCTGATCGTGTATGACGATCTGTCCAAGCAAGCCGTGGCCTACCGCCAAGTTTCCTTGCTGCTGCGCCGCCCACCAGGCCGCGAAGCCTACCCTGGCGACGTGTTCTATCTCCACAGCCGTTTGCTGGAACGCGCAGCCCGCGTGAACGCCGAGTATGTGGAAGCCTTCACCAAGGGCGCCGTGAAGGGCAAGACCGGTTCTTTGACCGCCCTGCCTATCATCGAAACCCAAGCTGGTGACGTGTCTGCTTTCGTGCCTACCAACGTGATCTCGATCACCGACGGCCAGATCTTCCTGGAAACCTCGTTGTTCAACGCTGGCGTTCGCCCCGCGATCAACGCCGGTATCTCGGTGTCCCGCGTGGGTTCTGCTGCGCAGACCAAGGTGGTCAAGGGCCAATCCGGCGGTATCCGTAACGACTTGGCCCAGTACCGTGAACTGGCTGCGTTCGCGCAGTTCGCTTCCGACCTGGACGAAGCCACCCGCAAGCAGCTGGACCGCGGTGCCCGCGTGACCGAGTTGCTGAAGCAGAAGCAGTACAGCCCCCAGTCCATCAGCATCATGAGCGCCTCGCTGTTCGCAGTGAACAAGGGCTTCATGGACGACGTGGAAGTCAAGAAGATCCTGGCTTTCGAGCACGGTCTTCATGCCTACCTCAAGGACAAGCACGCAGCCCTGTTGGCCAAGGTGGAAGACACCAAGGCACTGGACAAGGATGCAGAGGCTGAATTGACTGCTGCTGTGGCCGCGTTCAAGAAAACTTTTGCTTGATTTCCCCCTGATCACAAGGAGCCATTGATGGCAGCAGGTAAGGAACTACGCACCAAGATCAAATCGGTGGAAAACACCAAGAAGATCACCAAGGCCATGGAAATGATCTCGGTCTCCAAGATGCGCAAGGCGCAGGAGCGTATGCGCGCTGCCCGGCCTTACAGCACGAAGATCCGGGACATTGCGACGAATCTGGGACAGGCCAACCCCGAGTACGTGCACAGCTTCATGAAGACCAACGACGCGAAAGCCGTCGGTCTGATTGTGGTGACCACGGACAAGGGCCTGTGTGGTGGTCTCAATACCAACCTGTTGCGTCAGGTGACCGGCAAGCTGCGTGATACGCAGGCTGCCGGCAAGACCGCACAGGCGGTTGCCATCGGCAGCAAGGGTCTGGGCTTCTTGAACCGCGTGGGCGCGAAAGTCGTGTCCCACGTGACCCACCTGGGCGATCGTCCTCACCTGGACAAGCTCATTGGGCCTGTCAAGGTGCTGATCGACGCCTATGTGGCCGGTGAAGTCAGCGCGGTGTACGTCTGCTACAACAAGTTTGTCAGCACCATGAAGCAGGACCCGGTGGTCGAGCAACTGCTGCCACTGTCTGCGGACCAGATGGCTGCGGACAGCAAGGCCGACGGCAGCCACCACGCTTGGGATTACATCTACGAGCCGGACGCGCAAACCGTTATTGACGAGTTGCTCGTGCGGTATGTAGAGGCTCTGGTGTTCCAGGCGCTGGCCGAAAACATGGCGTCTGAGCACGCTGCACGCATGGTGGCCATGAAGGCCGCCACAGACAATGCCGGTAACGTCATTGCCGAGCTCAAGCTCGTTTACAACAAGACCCGTCAGGCTGCGATTACCAAAGAGCTGTCTGAAATCGTGTCCGGTGCAGCTGCCATCAGCGGCTAAGCGAATTCAAAATTATTGGAGCGAAAAATGCAAGCCCAAGGAAAAATTGTTCAATGTATCGGCGCTGTGGTGGACGTGGAATTTCCACGTGACCGCATGCCCCGTGTGTACGACGCGCTCAAGATGGAAGGCTCTCCGCTGACTCTCGAAGTGCAGCAGCAACTCGGCGACGGCGTGGTGCGTACCATTGCGCTGGGTTCGTCTGACGGCCTGCGTCGCGGTCTGGTGGTGTACAACACTGGCGCGCAAATCACTGTGCCCGTGGGCAAGGCCACGCTGGGTCGCATCATGGACGTGTTGGGTGCGCCCATCGACGAACGTGGTCCTGTGAGCCAGGAGCACACGGCTTCCATCCACCGCAAGGCCCCGTCGTACGACGAACTGAGCCCTTCGCAAGAGCTGCTGGAAACCGGCATCAAGGTGATTGACTTGGTGTGCCCGTTCGCCAAGGGCGGCAAGGTGGGTCTGTTCGGTGGTGCCGGTGTGGGCAAGACCGTGAACATGATGGAACTGATCAACAACATCGCCAAGGCGCACAGCGGCTTGTCCGTGTTCGCTGGTGTGGGTGAGCGTACCCGTGAAGGGAACGACTTCTACCACGAGATGGCCGATTCCGGCGTGGTGAACCTCGAAGACCTGCCCGAGTCCAAAGTGGCGATGGTGTACGGTCAGATGAACGAACCCCCAGGCAACCGTCTGCGCGTGGCCCTGACCGGTCTGACCATTGCGGAATCGTTCCGTGACGAAGGTAAGGACGTGTTGTTCTTCGTGGATAACATCTACCGCTACACACTGGCCGGTACCGAAGTGTCCGCGCTGTTGGGCCGTATGCCTTCCGCCGTGGGCTACCAGCCTACGCTGGCCGAAGAAATGGGCCGTCTGCAAGAGCGTATTACGTCGACCAAGGTTGGCTCCATCACGTCCATCCAGGCCGTGTACGTGCCAGCGGATGACTTGACCGATCCCTCTCCTGCGACCACGTTCGCCCACTTGGACTCCACCGTCGTGCTGTCCCGTGACATCGCGTCGCTGGGTATCTACCCTGCGGTGGATCCTCTGGACTCCACCAGCCGTCAGCTGGATCCGCTGGTGGTGGGTGAAGACCACTACAACACCGCCCGTGCGGTGCAAGGCACGCTGCAGCGCTACCGCGAACTGCGCGACATCATCGCCATTATGGGTATGGATGACTTGGCCCCAGAAGACAAACTGGCTGTGGCACGTGCCCGCAAGATCCAGCGTTTCCTGAGCCAGCCTTTCCACGTGGCTGAAGTGTTTACCGGCTCTCCCGGCAAGTACGTTCCTTTGTCTGAAACCATCCGTGGCTTCAAGATGATTGTGGGCGGCGAGTGCGATCACCTGCCAGAGCAAGCGTTCTACATGGTCGGCACCATCGACGAAGCCTTCGAAAAAGCGAAGAAAGTCTAAATAATGAACACCATCCACGTTGATGTGGTCAGTGCAGAAGAGTCCATCTTCTCCGGTGAAGCCGTCTTCGTGGCGCTTCCTGGTGAGGCTGGCGAGCTGGGCATCAAGCCCCGCCACACGCCCCTGATCACGCGCATCAAGCCTGGCTCGGTGCGCATTCAGAAGGCCGATGGCAGCGAAGAGTTTGTGTTCGTGGCCGGTGGCATTCTTGAAGTACAGCCCAACTGCGTGACCGTGTTGTCTGACACGGCCATCCGCGGCAAGGACTTGGACGAAGAGAAAGCCAACGCCGCCAAGGCCGCTGCCGAAGAGGCCCTGAAGAACGCCAAGAGCGAAATCGACATCGCGAAGATCCAGTCTGAGATCGCCATGATGGCGGCTGAGATTGCGGCTGCGCGCCGATTCCTGCACAAGAAGTAAGCGCCCTGCGCTTGCCCTCGCAAAACCGCCTTCGGGCGGTTTTGTCGTTTCAGGGCTTAAGACAGAGCAGGGGCATCCGGCAATTCGTTGGGGTTGTGCTGCCCGGGCTGCAACGCGAAATGCTGGGTCAGCACGGCGCACACCGCATCGACAGACTGGGCCAGGCCCTGTTCGTACTGGCCAGTGCGCAGCGCTGCGGCCAGCTGTTGCACCACGCCTTGCCATTGTTCTGTGGGCACGACACGGTCTACACCGCGGTCAGCCACCAGTTCGATCGCTCGTTCGGCCAGGCACAGGTAAATCAGCACGCCGTTGTTGTGCTCGGTGTCCCACACCCGCAGGCGGCCGAACTGCGCCAGAGCGCGTTGGCGCAGCAAGTCAGCCGTGGTGTCGGGCCGCAGCAAATAGCTGTTGGGCAGGCCCGCCTCCACGCAGATGCGGATTTCGCCCGAGTGTTGTTGCTCGCTGGCGGCCACGCGGGCTTGCAGGCGATGCAGCGCTTCGGGTGGCAGAACACGGCTGGCATCTTCCATCCAGCGGTGTTTGAAGAGACGTGGCAGTCGTTGAATCATCACCAGCCCCCGGAGGCACCACCGCCCCCAAAATTGCCACCCCCGCCGGAGCTAAACCCGCCGCCACCGGAGCCCGAACCCCAGCTGCCACGGCCACTGCTGCCACCGCCGCCCCAGGACCCCTCGCCGCGGTTGGAGCCGTTCAAGCTGCTCAACAATGTCAGCACCACGGCAACAAAGCCTGCCAACACCGCCAGCACGACGCTAGACGTCACCACCATGGCCACCGTGCCGGCTACACCGCCAATGACCAGAGAGCCGAGCTTGTTGCCCAAAATCTTGCGGGCCATGCTGCCCCCAATCGCCACCGCGAAGAACAGAAACACCGCCAAGTCCATCCACTGAAATCCGGCCTGACCGCTGCTCCCTGAATCGTCGCCGTTGGCTGTGGTCGCAGGCGCGGGCAATGCCTCGCCGCGGATCAGCCCCATGATCTGCTCCACCCCGGCGTCGATGCCGCCGGCAAAGTCGCTCTCTTTGAAGCGCGGCGCAATGGCCTGGTCGATCACACGCTTGGCCATCAGGTCGGGGATGGCGCCCTCCAGCGTCTTGGCCACCTCGATGCGCAGCTTGCGGTCGTTCTTGGCGACCAGCAGGATCAGTCCATCGCCAATGTCCTTGCGGCCAATCTTCCAGGCATTGCCCACGCGGTTGGCGTAGCTGGCAATGTCTTCGGGCGCGGTGCTGGGCACCACGAGCACCACCACCTGGGCGCCGCTGCTGGCCTCAAACGCGCCGAGTTTGGCGTCCAGCGCCTGCTGCTGTGCCGCGCTCAGAGTGGCGGTGGTGTCGATGACATGGCTGCTGAGGGCGGGCACCGGTTGCACGTCCTGCGCCCACAGGGCCGGCGCGCAAAGCACCAGAGCCAACACTGCAACCCAAGGCCGCAACCAAGACCATCCGCCAGAGCGTTGTTGCATGCGGGCTTACTTCTTGTTGAAGTCCACCACCGGTGGCGTGCTGATGGTGGCTTCGTTCTGCACCGCGAAGACGGGCTTGGCCTGGTAGCTGAAGACCATGGCCGTCAGGTTGCTGGGGAAGCTGCGCGCCAGCACGTTGTACTCCTGCACCGCCTGGATATAGCGGTTGCGCGCCACGGTGATGCGGTTCTCGGTGCCTTCGAGTTGTACGCGCAGGTCGCTAAAGCCCTGGTTGGCCTTCAGGTTGGGGTACTGCTCGCTCACTACCATCAGGCGGCTCAGTGCACCGCCCAGCTCGCCCTGTGCGGCCTGGAACTTGGCCATAGCCTCGGGGTTGTTCAGAGTTTCGGGCGTCACCTGGATGGAGGTGGCCTTGGCACGCGCCTCCACCACCTTGGTCAGCGTGTCCTGTTCAAAGGCGGCTTCGCCTTTGACGGTGGCCACAATGTTGGGCACCAGGTCGGCGCGGCGTTGGTATTGGTTCAGCACCTCGCTCCAGGCGGACTTGGTCTGCTCGTCCAGCCGTTGAAAGTCGTTGTAGCCGCAACCGCTTAGCAGCACGGCTGCCGCACCTGCTGCCAACCACGCCCAAGCCCGAAAAGAAGACAACCGCATGTGAACCTCCTGCTAATGCAACAGCACGTACTATAGAGCGCCCTCTAAAGCCCCTTTGTACACCGCCGCACCATGGACCCACTTGATGTTCTGCACGCCGCCCAGCGCGGCCCCACACCGCCGGCGGCCTTGCCGGTAGCGCTGATGGCCGGTGCGGCGGGCACGCTGGGCACTGAGGTGCTGCGGCGTCTGGCGGGCAGCCACCATTACCGCCAGCTGCGGGTGTTGTCGCAGGAGGACATCACCCCCGCGCTAGACCGGGTGCAGATGGTGACCGTGGCGTCCGACGACCCCAGCGCGTGGCCGCTGCAGCCCGCATCGGTGGGCGTGATCGTGTTTGATGCACCCAGCCTGTACAACGACCGCGAGCGTGCGCTGTGGACCCCGCAACCTGCGCAGTTGCCAGCACTGGCCGCCTGGATGTTGCGCTGCGGTGTGCATACCCTGGCCGTGGTGGTGCCGCATGACCAGGGCCGGCTGCCGCAGGCCCTGAAAGCAGGGTTGGCGAATCTGGACGAACATGCCGTCGCCACCATGGGCTTTGAGCGCCTGCTGCTGGTGCGGCCCGCCGCGGCGCCCCAGGCGCCACCGCACGCCCATGTGCTGGAGTGGCTGGCGCACCGCATGCTGTCCATCTTTGCCTATATGGTGCCCAGCAACGAAATGCCGCCGCGCGCCGCCGACCTGGCCGCGCTGGTGGACGTGGCCCTGCGCGAAATGCCGCCTGGTGTGCACATTGCACCGCCCGAACTGGCACGCCGCACCAGCGAAGCCACGGTGCAAGAGACCGTGCGCGCCTGGCTCGCTCCCTGAGTTGGGGGAGAATCGCCCCATGCCCCGACACAAAGCCAAACTCCATGCCGCCATGGGCGGAACCCCGGACGACGTGGAAGCCGCGTTTTACGAAGCCCTGCAAGCCGGCGACATTGAGAAGCTCATGGCCTGCTGGGCCGACGAAGACGACATCGTGTGCATCCACCCTGGTGGCCCGCGCATCATTGGCGCTGGTGCCATACGCGCCGCATTTGATGCACTGTTTGCCCACGGGGGTGCCATCCAGGTGCAGGCCGAACACATCCGCCGTGTCGACTCGCTGGCCAGTGCGGTGCACCATGTGCTGGAAAAGGTGGAGGTCTTGACCGCCGACGGCCCGGCCCAGGCCCATGTACTGGCCACCAACGTGTACCACAAGACCCCGCAAGGCTGGCGCCTGGTGGTGCACCACGCCAGCCCGGGCACGCCCGGCGACGTGTCGGAAACCCAGCACCCACCCCAGGTACTGCATTGAGATAAAAAGGCCTCTAGCCCCATGGAATATGCGCAAGCAGCTATGAATTATGTAGCACCCCGTTGGTTGCCCGGTGGCAATCTGCAAACCATTTGGCCCGCGCTGTATTCGCGGCGCGTGTTTGGTCCGCGCCTGGACTACCGCCGTGAACGCTGGGCCACGCCCGATGGCGACTTTGTGGACGTGGACTGGATGGAAGATGTGGCCCCCGCGCTTGTCGCTGCGCGTAATGCGCTGCCCCCGGTGCCTGCTGCGGCCGAGCGTCCCTTGTTGGTGCTGTTCCACGGGCTAGAGGGCAGCTCACGCAGCCACTATTCCGAGGCCTTTGCCGACTTCGCGCGGGAGCGCGGGTTTGCGTACGCGGTGCCGCATTTCCGCGGTTGCAGCGGCGAGTTGAACCACGCGCCCCGTGCCTACCACTCGGGCGACTTTGAGGAGATCGGCTGGATCCTGGCCCAATTCCGTGCGCAGCACCGCGGTCCCATCATCGCCGTGGGTGTGTCGCTGGGGGGCAATGCCCTCTTGCGCTGGGCGCAGGAGATGGGTGACAGCGCGGCCCAGGTGGCCCGCAGCGTGGCGGCGGTGTGCTCGCCCATCGACCTGGCCGCGGGCGGCTACGCCATCGGGCGTGGCTTCAACCGGCTGGTCTACACCCGCATGTTTCTCAACACCATGGTGCCCAAGGCGCTGCGCAAGCTGGAGCAGCACCCCGGCCTGTTTGACGGCCAGGCGCTGAAGGCCGCGCGCGACCTGTACGAGTTCGACAACGTGTTCACCGCGCCGCTGCACGGCTTCAAGAGCACCGAAGACTACTGGGGCCGGGCGTCGGCCAAGCCGCACCTGCACCGCATCCGCATCCCCGCGCTGGTGGTGAACGCGCGCAACGATCCTTTTGTGCCCGCCTGGTGCCTGCCCTCGCAGGCCGATGTGGGCCAGCACGTCACCCTCTGGCAACCCGCGCATGGCGGCCACGTGGGCTTTCCGCACGGGCGCATCCCCGGGCACGTGCGCACCATGCCCGACGCCGTGGGCGGCTGGCTGGCCCAGCAGCTGCAGTAGCAACCGGAGCGCGCCGTGGACGACATCGTCAAACAAGCCATGGCCAAGTGGCCCAACGTGCCGCACTGCTACGGCTGGCTGGGGCTGGACGCGCGCGGCAACTGGTACATGCGCGACGACGGCGCCCAGGCCTCGGGCGCCTTCAGCAGCGGCCGGCCCGGCGCCAAGGGCAGCCTGCTGCAGCACGAAAAGCTGATCGACTTCATCCAGCGCAACTACGCGGCCGACGCCGCAGGCCAGTGGTTCTTTCAGAACGGGCCGCAGCGCGTCTACGTCGAGCTGGAAGCCACACCCTGGGTCTGGCGTGTGGCAGATGACCTTGGCGTGGCGGCCCATTCGGGAGCACCTGTGCACGTGTTGGGCGCGCTGCTGGACGAGCAGGGCTGGCTGTACCTGCACACCGCCCTGGGCCTGGGCTTGGTGCATACCCAGGATATGGAGAATGCGGCCCGCGCACTGGAGTTGGGGCTGTGGGCGCTGGAAGACGTGAGCCGGGCGGATCTACCGGTCCGGTTTGCCTATGTCACCAGCCCGGCGGTGCAGCATAGCGCCAGCTCATAGCTATCATTTTTATAGCAATCTGCGCATGTTCCACGGGGGCTAGAGGCCCAAAAGAACAATAAAAAAGCCGACCTGATGGTCGGCTTTTTGCTGCCCGCGGGCAGAGAGTGGCTTACTTGGCCGCTTCGGGAGCGGGAGCCGCAGGTTTTGCGGGTTCATTGAACTTGGCGCCACCGGCGTTGGCCATGTAGACCACAGCGCGCGCTACTTCGAAGTCATCAAGATCGCCACCCCCTTGGGCACCCATAGCGCCCTTGCCCTTGAGGGCGGAGTGCAGCAGAGCGTCGAAGCCAGTTTTGATGCGGGGACCCCAGGCAGCCGCATCACCAAACTTGGGAGAACCTGCAGCGCCAGTGGCGTGGCAGGCGGAGCATTGGGCCTTGAAGACCTGTTCGCCCGTCTTCATTTCGCGGTTGGCATCGCGGATTTCGACCATGCCGACCTTTTGGATGCGCTCAGCGGTGGACTTTTCCACGCTCACGGTGCCCGCAGCGGGCTTGTAGTCGGAGGTGACATAGGACACCAAACCGATGATCACGAAAATAGGAATCACGAACGAGAAAAATGCCGCCAACAGCAGTTGCTTGGGGGTCTTGATGGGGCCAGTGTGGGCCTCATCGTGCGCGGTGGCGTGGCTGTTGTCGCTCATGGGTGTCCTCAAAAATAGCGGGTGCTTTGAAACAGCTCGGGATTATAGCGGGGGCCCTCTGTGAAAACACCTACAATGCGCCTTCTTCTGGACGCGGCTGTAGCTCAGTGGATAGAGTATTGGCCTCCGAAGCCAAGGGTCGTGGGTTCGATCCCCGCCAGCCGCACCACCATCTCAGGTTTAGGCCCGGCCGTGTCTAAGTGGGTCAGATTTCGGCGGAATTCAACAGTCGAGTTGCCTGGCAACCCATAAGTCCCGACACATCAGGCTGAGCGCGAAGTCTTGCTGGGGCTCCTACATAAAAGCGGTGCTTCACTCGGCTTCCCTGGCAAAGTACCGCGGCTTTTTAGCAAGTCCCGCTATCTTTCGACCAGGCGTATGTGGAGCCGCACCCGCAAGATCTCGTTTCTTGCCTCCATCAGAGAGAGAATCGTGCTCTAGCCTAGCTTCAGTACTGGGCGCGCCACAGGCTGAGAAAGCTTGGGGCGCGGGCTACTGTGTTCAGCTGAGATCTTAAAAACCGCGACACCATCAACCAAATCCCTAGCCTGAGATTTCAGGCTGGACGCTGCGGCAGCCATCTCTTCGACCAAAGCCGCATTTTTCTGGGTAGTATGGTCC
>NZ_JBWMAZ010000005.1:0-98824 GCF_056521335.1 Rhodoferax sp. ZS1R25 | reverse complement strand
CATCTGGCCCGTCGTCAGCGCTCGGATGTCGGTCGTCTCGATCGCAGCCACCTGCGCACTGTTCAGCGCCTTCAGCGTCGCCGTCGACAGGTTCGCTACCTGGTACGTCGTCAGCGCTTCAATATCAGCCGTTTCAATCGCAGCGACTTGGGCCGTAGACAACGCAGCCAACGCAGCCGAGCCAAGCACGCCAATCTGGGCCGTGGACAGCGCAATGAGTTCATCCGTAGTCAGCGCCTGAATCTGAGAGGTTTTCAGCGACGAAACGGCAGCCGTGGACAACGACTGAAACTGATCTGTGGACAAGACAACCAAATTTGAGGTTGTCAATGCCCCCACTTGCGCGGTGGTCAGCGCACCAAAATCATCGGTAGACAGCCCGGTAACCTGCTTCGTAGTCAACGCGGCGATTTGCGCGGTTGTACTACCCAGAATGAAATTTGATGCTGCCATTTTTAACCTCTATTCCTTTTTATTCGCACCGGCTGAAGGGATGCAAATGAAATGCCGACTCTATGAAACAGGCAATGCGCACCCACTTATGGAGTTCGCCCGTTCCTTCATAACGACACTTTTTTACAAAACTTAAACAAATTGTTCAATGGGCACAAAATGAACAGGGCAGTTGCCTCTAAAAGTAGCACCTTATCGCACAAACGCAGGAGCTAAGCAAAGGATTTGAGCCGTATAACTTGCATTCTTTTAAAAATGCAAGTCACTTTACGCATCATTACTTTTAAGTTTGCAAGCACTTACATTCAGCCAAATATCCACTCTACGTTGTGCTTCTGCAATTTGCATGAGTCCTAGCTGCGCCTCAGAGCGCGAATAGTTTGCCGTCGCGCCCGCGTCTCCTGCCTTGGAAGCCAGGATCAGCCACTTATGTGCCTCGATCGGGTCCAACGCAACGCCATCTCCTGTTACGTACATCAAGCCCAATCTGGCCTGGGCAGGAGCAAGGCCCTGTTCAGCCGCCAGGACCATCCAACGGAAAGCCTCCCCTAAGTCAGCGGACACCCCCTGCCCTTTGATATAGGCCACCCCTAGGTTGTACTGAGCCTCCGCGTCGCCCTGCTGAGCGGCTTTGTTCAACCAAAAGGCCGCCTGCTCAAAATCCCGAATCCGGGTGAAGAGCACACCTAAGGTCGCCTGGGCGGGCACAAACCCAGCCGCAGCAGATTTGTTGCACCACACAAATGCTGTTGGGAGATCGCGTTTGATGCCTCCACGTCCACTGGCGAAGATGGATCCGATGTTCCACTGCGCTTTGGCATCCCCTTGCTCTGCGGCCTTCTGTAGCCAATCCAATGCTTGACGGAAATCAGATGCGATGCCCACGCCAGTCAAATAGCAGGCACCCAAAGCACTTTGCGCTTCTGCATGTCCTTGCTCGGCCGAAAGCTTGTACCAACTGACAGCAACGGCAGAATCCTTGAAAACGCCGCGCCCTGTTGCATACTGCTGCGCCACCACGTACTGCGCCTGCGCATCCCCAAGATCGGCTGCCCTTCGGTACCCGGTCGCCGCCAACTCCTCCGCATTCTTGTGAAAAGTGTCTGCCAGCGCCCGCCAAGCCCGGTTGTCATTCTGCTCACCCGCTCTGAGGCACCAGGCAAGACCACGAAACAAATCGCGGTCAGCACTGTCCGCTCCCAACAACCAGTGCCCCACCGCGAGTTGGGCATCAACCGCCCCCCGCTCTGCCGCCCTCAGAAGCCAAGTGGTGGCCGACGGCTCTTGCCGGACCTCTAGTAACTTGGCCAATGCGACCTGCGCACGAACATCCTCGCCATGAGCCGCGCGCGAATACCAATACTCCGCTTGAATCAGGTCTAGAGGAACCGCCATCCCCAGCTCGAACATCAATCCCAGGTGGTACCAAACATTCGCATCGGCGTGCTCTGCAGCATCAACCCACTCTTCAACGCCTATTTGTCGGCGCTCCGCCGAAGCCTTCCGGCGGCGATTCTGACCAAGGACTGGAGACCGACCGCCCCCCTCGTTGTCCAACAGCTCCATGGCCACCTGCGCAGGCGCATAACGCTGCGATGCCGCTCTGCGGTACCAAAAAAAGGCAGTATCCAGATCTGGTGAAGCACCTTGCCCAGTGGCATACATTTCCGCCAAAGCGTGTTGCGCGGCGGCCAACCCCTGCTCCGCAGACGCTTTGCACCAATGTAGGGCCTGATGAACATCAGGATCAACGCCCACACCTTTGGCAAAGGCTTGTGCAACTGCCAACTGGGCCTCTGGGGTGCCAAGCTCCGCGGCCTTCATGAAGCACGCAAAAGCGGCCTCCGGATGCGCCACGCTATGCAATTTCCCCAATCGGAAATAGGCCTTGGGGTGACCTTGCACAGCCGCTCGCAAGAACCAGACAAATGCTTGGTGCTCGTTTTTTTCAATTGCCACGCCACTTGCATACCTCGTAGCCAAGAGATATTGCGCAGGCACATGCCCCCGCTCGGCCGACAGGCGAATCCAGTGGATCGCCTGCTTGAAATCTTGGGGGACACCAATGCCATTGGCGTACATCAACCCCACTTCGTACTGTGCATCGGGCAATCCTAGGCGCGCCGACTTCAGCGTTCTCAAAAAAATAGCTTTATCGCGACTAGATATCACAGACATCCCCCCAGCAATGGCCAACGGTGCCATTGCAACCGCTACATCTTTTCAGCACGTTGCTCGCCCCCACCCATTGCCTTGTACAGCTGAACCTCGGCCTCCAGTTGCGCCCGTCTCAATGTGATCACAGCCTGCTGCGCAGCCAACAAGTCTTGCTGCCCCTCAATCACTTCCCGGTATGCCACCAAGCCACCGTCATAACGCCCCTGGACAATCAGCAATCGCCTTTCCTGGGAGGCTTTGTTCGCCATCGCAGCGCGCATTTGCTTGGCCAAAGATTCACGGGCCGACAACTGGTCAGCCACCTCGCGGAAAGCCTGTTGAATGGTCTTTTCGTATTCGGCCACTGCAATTTCCTGGCGTGCCTGCGCTACCGCTACACCGCCTTGAACACGCCCACCATCCCAGAGCGCGGGCAGCGATACCAAGGGCGAGAATGTCGACGAATTGGAAGTAAAAAGACTAGCGAAGCCCCCTCCGACCGCGCCAAAACCCGCAGTGATGGCAATTTTGGGGAAAAATGCAGCGCGCGCTACGCCTATATTGGCATGTGCAGCTCGCAACCGCTGTTCGCTGGCCATGACATCAGGCCGAAACAGCAACACCTCGCTCGGAATCCCTGGCCGCAACACGGAATCGAATCCTGGCTCTTCAATGGACTTTCCTTCCGGCTGTATTACGCCAGTCTTACCGACCAAGAAGTCCAAGCGATTCCCTGCCACTGCACGTTGATGCTTCAGCGCCGCCAGACTGCTACGACCAGACTCCAGCGCAACAGTCGCCAGCAGATGCTCATTGTCATTCGCAGCACCAAGATCACGCCCCCTCCCCACCAGCTCAGCAGCGTATTCGCGCAAATCGACGGTGGCGCGCAAAAGGGAAATAAGCTCATCTAACTGCAAGATTTCGTAATACGCATTGGCAACATCAGCAACCAAAGTCAATTGAACAGCGCGCCGGGCATCTTCGGTGGCTAGAAAGCTGAATCGGGCAACTTCCGTCATCCCGCTGATTCGCCCCCAGAAATCCAGCTCATACGAGACACTAATCAGTGGCGCGGTATAGCCGGTGGTGATGGCTGTACCAGCCGGAGGCCCCAGGCTGACTGTTGGCACACGATCCGCGCGGACCACGCCATATTGCGCACGCGCCTCCTGCACCCGGCCGACAGCCATGCGTAGATCACGGTTGTTCTCCAATGCGGCTTCCAGGAGCGCACGCAACCGCAAATCTGTAAAAAAAGCACGCCAGTGTGTGGCCGCCGAATTGATCCCCGGGACTTGTCCAGCCTGCTCCCATTTGGCCGGCACCGGCGCGACAGGGCGTTGCAGCTCAGTCTGCGAACAGGCCGACAACAGAAGGGCAACCGCAGTGAGAGGGAAAACTCTGTACATAAAAAGCAAAAGTACACCTGTGCAGGCTACGCATACTACGTGGCTTCCCACGCCGACAAAACTGCAAATGCCCCCCTTTCACCCCCCGTTTCAGGCGGTTGATTCCAGTACATACTTGCTGTAATACCGCTCACCCTATCGATTCGTCCGAGGCACCGTGGCATCTTTTGAAGAAAACTTCGTAGACATCGTCATGCGCGCATGGAATGGCCAGCTGGAGTTTGCCCAGCTGATCGACTGCGCCGCCCAAATGGACGCCAAGAAGCTGAGCCCTTTGTCTGTCGTCCTCTACCAGACTTGGCTCAGCAGAACCCCATCGCCCTATGCGTACGCAGCCTACTTCAACCTGGGCGTCACCCTGTCCAACCTGGACGATTTTCCAAATGCCGAGGCGGCCTACCGGAAGTCCATGGAGTTACATCCGACATTTGCCCAACCCCGCCTGAACCTCGGTTCTCTGTTCGAACGCATGGGGCAAATTGAGAAAGCCTTGGCAGAATGGCGCTGGGTGGCAGACAACATCAGCGCAGAGCCCCCAGAGACCAAACCCTTGATCGTCATGGCCTGCAACCACCAAGGCCGGGTTCTGGAAACCAAAAAACAAATGCACGACGCCTTGGAGTGGCTCACTAGAAGCCTGACCTTAGACCCCAACCAAGAGGATGCCTTACATCATTGGATTCATCTGCGCCAAAAACAATGCATATGGCCGGTTTACCCCACGTTCCCCGGCATCAGTCTGGATGCCATGCACAAAGCGACCTCAGCGTTGGCCATGCTCAGCGTCTCCGACGAGCCCGTCAGACAACTGGAAGCTGCACGCCGGTTTGTTGAAAAGAAGGTGATCTCCAACGTAGCGACACTTGCCAACCCCAAAGCCTATGGCCACACGAAACTGCGGATTGCGTACGTTTCGTCTGACTTCTCTTTGCATCCGGTTTCCATGCTGACTGCAGAGCTCTTCGAATTGCACGACCGTACTCAGTTTGAAATCTATGGCTATTGTTGGAGCCCGGAAGACGGTTCCGGGCTGCGCCAAAGGGTGATTCAGTCTATGGATCAATTCCACCGTATTGACAGAATGACCGACGAAGATGCAGCCAATCTCATTCGCTCGCACGAGATTGACATCCTGATCGACCTGCAAGGTCAGACTGCCGGTGCACGCGCGAACCTCTTGGCGTACCGCCCCGCGCCAGTGCAAATCACCTACCTGGGGCTCCCCGCGACCACCGGCTTGCCATCGATTGACTATGTCATTGCAGACAAGTTCTTGATCCCTGAAGCATCGGCATCCCTGTATTCAGAAAAACCTCTCTACATGCCAGATGTGTACCAGGTGAGCGATCGCAAGCGCCCCGTGGGCCAGACGCCCACGCGCGCCTCATGCGGGTTGCCGCCGGATACCTTTGTGTTTTGCTCCCTGAATAACAATTACAAGTACACGCCCGAAGTGTTTTCCGTATGGATGAACATCTTGCGGCGGACTCCGGGCAGCGTGCTGTGGTTGTTGTCTGACAACCCTTGGGCCGAGGCAAATCTCCGAACAGAAGCTCAAAAACACGGGATTGATCCGGGCCGCCTTTACTTTGCTGGCAGGGTGCTGCCACCGGACTACTTGGCGCGCTACGCAGTGGCTGACCTATTTCTGGATACATTCCCATTCAATGCGGGCACCACTGCCAATGACGCGCTCTGGATGGAACTACCTCTGCTGACCTACACCGGGCGATCCTTTGCTTCGCGCATGGCGGGTGCACTCCTGACAGCGGCCAAGTTGCCAGAGCTGATCACTTACAACCTGCAGGATTACGAAGAAAAAGCTGTGGCACTAGCTGGCCAACCCGTGGAACTTGCACGTATACGCAAGCACTTGGCGCAAGAAAAAGCTAGTGGCGTTTTGTTTGACACCCCTCGGTTCGTACGAAACCTGGAGCAACGCTTGCAGCAACTTGTTGCTGCGCTCTAGAGTTCGGAAGGGGTCAGTGCAGCAGAGTGCTCTGAGTGTTGAAGCGAGCGTCGCAGTGTGCCAGCCACGGTTCGGTCAGGTCCCGCACTTTGGCGTCATTGCACAGGATGCGAAGCATGATGCGGGACTTCTCCGCTCTCTCCTGCGCGTCCAACTCAAGACGACGCGCCTGGCTGCGCAACTGCTCTATCAACACAGCGCACACGCCCTCATGGTGGACAACGGTATCCCAATCCTGAGAGCGGGCAGCATCTAGCATCTGAACGCTGCTGGCCTCTATGGCCCGGTAACACTCGATCAATGTCTTTGGCATGGTGGCCTCAGTCTCAAACAGGCTTCAGGTAGGCGGGACCTTGCCCATCAATTTGCTTCCATCCGCTGGCCACGGGCTCAATCAATTGCTTTACCTCATTGAGCAAAGCTGGATCGTTCTTGGCATTGGCAAGCACCAAGCGCATGACGCAGTATTCGTACAGATTTTTCAAATTGCCTGCCAGTTCACCGCCTTTGGACAGGTCTAGCGGGGCAATCAGCCCCTCTTCCAGAATGCGAATGGCGGAGCTGATGTGGTTGCATTTTGCGCCGATATCACCCGCCTGCATTGCCAGGGTGGCCGACCCTAGCGTGCGCTGCAAGGCCTCAAACAGCAAGGTCACCAACTGATGCGGATTGGCCATTTCCACACTGGCATCCACACTCGCTCTTTTGTAGGCGGAAGCCGAACGGGCGTTGACGGAAGTAAACATGCTGCAATTCCTTATCTTCTTGCAACCTATATCGGCACCGCCAGCGCCAACTAAAGTGCATTCAATCCGAAACCACTTACCCAGCGGAGTTCGCAAAGGAACTTCTCTTTATTTCAAGCTTAACGCAAGGCGCGCCAGCACTTCAGAAATAGGGACAAACCCCCCTGTCGGCTGCGCCGGACCGTCCACAGCGGGCGCAACCGCCACCCCAACCACCTTGCCCGTCTTGTCAAAAAACGGCGCACCCGCATCCAGAGGTGCCAGCGGCACCGAAGTGCGCACCCATTTCAGCCCCACTGCATCCTTCTGGGTCCCGACGGCGCCCTTGCGGATGCCCATATCGGGCGTGCGCGCAGCAACATCCATTACATATACATCCTCACCGGCAAGCACCGCCGGATTGGATCGAAGGGCCAATGTTGAGGCATTGCGCTCGGTGAGCTGCACCAACGCGACGTCGCTTTGCTCATCCCTGCGGATTACAAACCCCAGAGATTCACGCCCCGTAGCGGATTTGAGTTTGACCAGCTGGTAGCCGCGAACCGTGTGCTCACTGGTGATCAAATACCCGTCCGCACTCACGACAAACCCACTACCCCGGTTCAGTCCCGCAATCACCGTGAATACGGCAGACCTAGGCTCATCCACGGTGGCGTTGCCTTTGGCCGCCTCCATCACCCGCAGCGGCTCTGCCATGGCAGAAGCTCCGCCCGGAGACGCCCCTTTTTTGTCCCCGTGGACAGTGCGATAAAAAGCCGCATCTGCGAGCAAGTTCTGAGTCGCTGACGCAAATGCACTTCGCATCAGTTCGGTCGTCCCCCCGGGCACACTGTCATCCGTCTGGTAGGAGCCTTCGGTTGCGGTCTCGTAGACTACTTTCTTCTGCATGGTGCTGTACACCTGCCATTGCACCTTGACATAGGCACCGCCACGCGCATCCCGCCAGTTTCCGAAGTCGGACCAAGGGGCGCATGTGTCCATGCTCACATTAGCCACCTGTCCTGACACCAGAAACCCGGCTCGGGGGCTAATGGTGGTTTCCGGGGTAGCCCCAGGCTCAACTACAGTAGCGAATTTGGCTTTTTCGACTTCTTGGCGGAAACTCTCTGCAAACTCATCGTCATTGACATTCACGCGGCCATCCCGCCAGGCGAGGGGTTTGCCGGGAATGCACAGAACGCCAAAACGCGACTTTCCAATGAGCTCACCTTTCGGCAAGGCATCCGCAATTTTTCGAAACTGAATGATCTTGGCGCCGGCATCGATTGGCGCCACTAGCGCGGCACCCACAGGCACCTTCTGCACGCTGGTGGAACATGCGACCAGAAGGCCAACCAATACCAGCCCCAATAATCTAACACCACGCACCTGAGTTGTCATGGTCGATCGCCCATCAACTGGTCGACTTGTTCCAGGTCGTTACCTGCTGCGCCACATAGGCGTTGAGAGCTGACAACGAAGCCATCTTGGTGTCCAACGCGGTGTATTGCTTGCGCAAGCGCGCCTCGACAGCGTCCGCACGGTCATTCACCCGGGTTTGCTCCGTTGCATTGCGATCCAGATCCTTTTGCAGGGAGCTCGCCTTGTTCACAACAGACCCACCGGTCCCCAAAACCCCCTTAGCCAAAGCGCTGAACTTCAGAGCAAACCCGTTGGTCTGTGCGTTGCCATTGTTGGTGGTGAACAGTTTCTGAAGTTCAGTTCCGTTATTGGCTGCAGTGCTCAGTTTGGCGGTGTTGAGTGTCAGCGAGCCATCCAGTTGACGTTCTACACCCACGTCAGACAGCCGTTGGTACGCCGACCCCGTGCTGACCGAACCCAACATATTGCGCAAGATACTTTGGAGGCCCAACACTGCGGAATCCCCCTGAAAAATCGCAGGCGTCTTTGTTGAAGCGTCGTACTTGGTCATATCAGCCAAAGACGCTGCCAGCGTGTTGTAAGCGGTAATGAAATCCTGCACATTCTTGACTGCAGGTGTGACATCTTCCCGCACTGCCATAGTGACGGGGGCCTTCGTCTCACTGACCGTTCCGTAATTAGTCGTGGTGGTCGCCGTCAACGTGATAGTCACCCCTGGGATGTTGTCCGTCAGGGTATTGGTTGTGGAAGTTACCGCCAAACCGTTGATGCGGGCTTTGGCATCTTGGCCATTCTGCGCCGGCGTGCCACTGGAAGCCATTCCAAATGCAGCAGTTTGGGGATCATAGGCAAAGCGGGAAAGGCCTGCGTTGTCTGCATTATTGCTATCTGCATCCGTCGCCTGAATCTTGAATCCTGAATCCGCGCCCGTGCTCTTGGAACGCAACAGCAAACGCTCACCAGTCCCATCACGAAACACCGTAGCCACGACACCAGCCGTAGAAGCATTAATCTTGGCTGCCAGCGTGGTGATAGTGTCCGCTGCGGTGACGGTGATCGCCACATCAGAGCTGCTGCCTCCCGCCGTGAACGTTGGTCGGGCAGAGTTAGCGGCGGTGACGGCTGCGGCTGCCGCAGTGGCTGCCGCACTAGCTGCAGCAGTAGCTACCGTGGAGGCTGTTGCCGCACTCAGAGCAACGCCTTTGAGTGCAGAGGCATCGGTAGCGTCGGCCGTCGCGGTGATGCTATTGGCCGAAGTCTGCTCCCCACCTGTCATTGCTGCGTATGCATTGTTTTTTGCTGTCAAAGCTGCTGCTTCGGCAGCCTGCAGCGCTGGGGTGCTGTGGTCGTTGGCTGTAATGGCGGACACCCAATCGGAATAGGCGCTGGCATAAGCAGTCTGTTCGGGCGAAACCGCAGCAGAAGCCAGATCCGATGCCGCCGTGTTGTCATCCGCCAAAGCAGAGGCTGCCGAGGCGGCCGTACTACCGGCAGTAGCGCTGGCGGTAGTCGCGGCATTCGTGGCAACCGTCGAGGCAGCAGCGGTACTGACCACCAGCGCATCCTTGGCGGCAATATCTGCGTTGGTAGTACTGGCGTCGGCAGAGCCCCCAGACCAAGTACCCGTCCGAAACGTCAGAGTGCCAGCGCCCACTAAAGATCCCAAGGCCACTGAGGCCGACGAATTGGACTGTTCCTTGGCCAATGCATCCACATCCAATGTAAAAGACGTGGCGGCTGTAGAGGCTGTTGCAACAATCGTTGCAGCGCTTGTGTTGGAGGACGAGGCCACCCGCGAACTCCAGACCGAGGCAGCCGCAATTCGGGTCGCGACGTCACTCAGTGCCGAAAATTGGGATTGAATCTGACCAAACGAGGAAATTTTGGCCTGGTCGATGGTGGCTTTGGCCTTCAAAGACGTCAGTGGCTGCTTCTCCAGCGCCACCAATTTGGTGACGATCGCCTCGGAGTCCAGGCCGCCAGTGCCGACCCCCAATGAAGAAATGGTAGCCATTCAAGCCTCCTACTCAGTCCAAGACTCCGAAGTGTCGCACTTTGGCACCGCGAATAAACCATGAAAAGACCCGGTTTTCCCACAGAAAAAAGGGTGGCGAGGGATTTCTCCCTTGCCACCCTCTATATCGGACGCTGCCGCAGATACTTTAGCGCCGAATCCTTACTCGCCTTGATTAACGCAGCAGGGCCAGCACGCCCTGGGGCAACTGGTTCGCCTGGGCCACCATCGCTGTGCCGGCCTGTTGCAGGATTTGGGCGCGCGACAGGTTGGCTGTTTCCACCGCAAAGTCGGCATCCTGAACGCGTGAGCGGGATGCGCTCAAGTTTTCAGACGTGATGTTCAAGCTGGAGATCGTGGTTTCAAAACGGGACTGCAAGGCACCGTATTTAGCACGCTCGCCACTAATGAAAGCCACCGCAGAATCAACGGTTTTAATGGCCTGCGTAGCTTTCGCGACTGTCGACACGTCCAGATCAGACACCTTGTTCAATGTGGAAGTTCCAGTGGTAGTCGCCGTACTTGCAGAGGTCACTGCAAAGGACTTTTGCGAATCAAGGACCAAAGAGCCACTGGTCAGCGAATCATCTGCCGTCGCATCGGCGGCCAACGTGATAGTACCTGCGATTGCCGCTCCTGCACTGTCCAGCTTAGTGATGGTCACAGCACCCGCGTTGGTTGCGGTGGTGTCGCCCAAGTAAATGTCATTGCCAGTGGCATTGGTCAACGTCACGCCAGTGCCTGCCGCATTGACAGATGCAGTCACTCCCGTTTTGGAGGACTGATCGTTGATCGCAGACACCGCTGTGGCCAAACCATCTGCAGTTGCTACCGCCGTCAGCGAGAAGGTGATGGTTTGGTTCGCAGAGTTATCAGAGCGCAGATTCAGTGTGTAGGCCCCTGCAGTACCAAAGGTCACTGTTGCGTCGGTACGTGCAGTTGCGGTAACACCCGTCGAGGCGGTTTGGCCATTGATGGCGGCAGCGATGGTCTTTGCCGTATCGTTCAAAGCAACCGTGGCAGAGGCCGTACCAACGTAGCCGCTGATAGCAATGGCACCTGCAGTAACGCCGTTGAGACCAAAAGCGGTTGCGGTAGATGCCGCACCCGCGTTGGAGCCGGCGATTTGGTTGTTGCCGTACTGGCTGGTGCGGGTGTTGCCCGTGGTGGCGGTCACGGTCTGGTTGGCGTTGGCGCCGACTTGGAAGACGGCCGAGCCGAAGCTGCCATCCAACAAGTTTTGGCCGTTGAACTGCGTCGTGAGCGAGATACGATCCAGTTCGGCAGTGAGCTGATTCACTTCAGCATTGATCGCTTGGCGATCGGAGGCCGAATTGGTGGCATTGGCAGATTGCACCGCCAACTCACGCACACGCTGCAGCACGGTGCTCATGGAACCCAGTGCGCCTTCAGCGGTTTGCGCCAGCGAAATGCCGTCATTGGCATTGCGGGCCGCTTGGTTCAGGCCACGGATTTGAGAGGTGAAACGCTCCGAAATCGCCAAACCGGCAGCATCATCCTTTGCGCTGTTGATGCGCAAACCCGAGGACAGGCGCTGGATGGAGGTACCCAACGCCGACTGACTGTTGGTCAGATTGCGTTGTGCGGTCAACGTGTTGATGTTGGTATTGATGGTTGCGGTCATGTGATAACTCCTGGTAAGAACCTGTAAATCCGGCGAAATGCCGATCTCAACGCCAGCATCGCTACTGGCCGCCATGACCGGTGCGCCACAGTGGCGCCTCCCGGACGACAGGCCCGCTAAGGCCCGTTGCAATTGTTTTCGGGTCAATCCCAGAAAACTTTAGCAACTTCACTTCAAACAGCTCTTAACACGCAGCCCTAGGTGACGGAAATTGAATTAGCGCGGAGTTCACCGGGCAATTCATGCGTTTAAGGGTTTACCCCTATCAAGATTGCCAGAGCGTCAAGAATTTGGCCGCCTTTTGCCGTGCTTATTGCCCATATGCCTGAGGAGGGCTTCTCCAGAATTCACCCATCGTTACTGATTGTCTGCGGGCTAGCAGGCTATGCAATCGGCGGCGACGCTGATTCACTTTATTTAGGAGTTCCGCAATGGCCTCAACCATCAATACCAACGTTCAGTCGCTGACTGCGCAACGCAACCTCAGCAGTTCGCAGTCGGCAATGGCTACCTCCATGGCCCGCCTGTCCTCAGGTTTGCGCATCAACAGCGCCAAAGACGATGCGGCGGGTTTGGCCATCAGTGAACGCTTTACCTCGCAGATCCGTGGCGTCAACCAAGCGGCCCGCAATGCCAATGACGGCATTTCGCTGGCGCAGGTAGCGGAAGGCGCACTGGGCAGCGCATCCAGCATCCTGCAACGCGTCCGCGAACTGGCGGTGCAATCGGCCAACGCCACGAACTCCTCTTCGGACCGTGCCGCCCTAAACGCCGAAGTCAGCCAACTGACTGCCGAACTCAACCGCATAGCGCAGACCACCCAGTTCAACGGCCAGAACATTCTGGACGGCAGCTTTACTTCCGCCACCTTCCAAGTGGGCGCTAATGCCAACCAGACCATCATTGCCACTACCGCCAATTTCAGCACCACGAAATACGGTAACAACCGAATCGGATCCTCAGTTGCCTCCAGCACCGGCGGGGCCGGCGATCTGGTACTGGGCACTACCAGTGCAGGCACCAATCCGTCGACAGCCGTCACCGGCAACACTAGCCCAGTAACTACCGCGGATACGCTGGTCGTCAGCGGATCCACTGGCACAGCTAACGTGGCAGTCAACATTGGGGACAGCGCCAAACTCGTTGCAGCATCCATCAATGCCCAAGCCGGCACTACCGGGGTAACGGCCACGGCGCGTACAGAGGTTGACATCAACAATTTCACTACTGCCGGGAGCTATTCGCTCACCGTGGTGTCGAACAACCCGACGGCAACGCCAGTGACGATTGGCTTCAATATCGGCACTACCCTCAACACCAATGACGGCTTGGCTGCAGCGGTTACGGCCTTCAACGACAAGTCCTCCCAAACGGGTATCACAGCCAAGCTGAATACCGCAGGCACCGGCATCACGCTGACCAACGATTCCGGCGCCGATATTCAGATCAACAGTGGAGCGAGTTCAGTCGGGAGCTTCGACGTCGTCAATGCGCCCGTAGGCCCCATTCCGCCCGCCGTCGTAACGACAACACCGGCTGTTGTCACGATGGCCGCCAGCGGGAGCGCCTATGTCGTGGGTGCATTGACCCTGGATTCCAACGGCAGCTTCAGTGTCAGCAACACCAATGGGGAAAGCACAGGAACTGGTGCCAGCTATTTTTCGACCGCCAACTCCGCCAGTGAGTTGCAATCCGCCTCCACCATGGACGTTTCCACCGTGGAAGCCGCCACCCGCACGCTGTCAACTGTGGACTCATCCCTCTCGGTCATCTCCGCACAGCGCGCCAAATTCGGCGCCCTGCAGTCGCGGTTCGAGACCGCCATTAGCAGCCTGCAAACCACGTCGGAAAACTTGAGCGCCTCGCGCTCACGTATCCAAGATGCGGACTTTGCGATGGAAACCGCCAACCTGTCGCGCACGCAAATTCTGCAACAGGCTGGTACCGCCATGGTGGCGCAGGCCAACCAGTTGCCGCAGTCGGTGTTGCAGTTGCTCAAGGGCTGATAGCACAACCCTCTTCTGGGGAACCATCCGTTGGATGGCGACTGTGGGACAGGTACGTCTGTCGCACGCTTAAATTAAGTTCTCAAGTTTGCAGCCCATGCTGCCGACAACCCATGTGTACGCGTCCTCTGTGGACCGCTCACGCCCCTTCGTTGCGGGCCACTCCATGCTGATTGCCTTGCGCTTGTAGGAAGTTCGCCTACAGGGCGCGTCTGCGTTTCCGACACGTGGATTAGCCTTTTTCTGATTCAAGTTTTGAGGCCTGGCAACCAGAATTCGCTCCATGGTGATTCACACGAATTGCCCTCACCAGGAGCCGAATATGAACGACGAACAACTACTGGCGCAGATCCGGGAAGCCAATATGACTTACCTGATGCTGGCCCAAAGCCTGATCCGCAAGGACAAGGCAGAAGCCCTGTTTCGCCTGGGCATGTCGGAGGAAGCCGCCGACATGATTACCGCCCTCTCCCCCGCACAAATCATGCGCATTGCATCGAGCAACATGCTGCTGTGCCGCTTCCGGGTGGACGACGACATCGTCTGGAACCTGTTGACAAACCACTCGACCAACAAGGTGGACAACGACGCCACCACCAAGCTGCACGCCAGCATCTTGATGGCCGGCCGTTTCGCCGAAGCCGTCTGAGCACCCCACCCCGCAGGAGCACCCCATGGCCACCAAAAGTGTTTTGAACGACTCCAAGCAAGTCGAGCGCGCAGTCTCCCTGATCCAGCTGGGCGCCCGCCTGCAGGTGCTGGAGAGCGAAACCGACCTGTCTTACGAGCGTCTGCTGCGCCTGTACAAGGAAGTGGCCGGCCGTTCTCCCAGCAAGGGCCAGCTGCCCTTCTCCACCGAGTGGTTCCTGACCTGGCAGCCTAATATCCACGCGTCGCTGTTCCAGAACACCTATGAGTACCTGAGCAAGGTCAGCGCCATGGAGGACATCGACGCCATCATGGCCGCCTACCGCCTCTACACCGAGCAGATCGCCGCCTGCGGTGTCGAGCCCCTGCTGTCCATCACCCGCGCCTGGCGCCTGGTGAAGTTCATCGACAACAACATGCTGTCCATGACCAAGTGCTCCAAGTGCGGCGGCCACTTTGTCTCGGAAGCCTATGAAAACTCCCGCCACTTTGAGTGCGGGCTGTGCACCCCCCCCGCACGGGCCGGCAAAGGCTCTACCGCCGGCGGCATCTTGCTGCACTAGTCGCTACAAATATAGTAGCTACTTGCGCAATATCCACGGGGGCTAGAGGTCATTTTTAGATAAAACTCAAGACAACGGACAAGGCGACGATATGATAGAGACGGCCCTGAAAAGCCAGGCTGTTCAACCCCTGAAGCCCCTGGCTTCCCTGTCACAATGTTCCTATGTTCGTAATCATCGGCTGGCTGGTTGTTCTTGGCTGCGTGTTCGGCGTGTTCATCGCGCACGGCGGCAACATCAGCGTGGTGTTGCACGCACTCCCCTTCGAAATGCTGACCATCGGGGGCGCCACCCTGGGCGCCTTTTTGGCCAACAACCAGATGAAGGTGATCAAGTCCACCATGAAGGGCCTGGGCGCCTGCTTCAAAGGCAGCAAGTACACCAAGGCGCGCTACATGGAACTCATGGCGCTGATGTTCGACATCCTGCAAAAGGCCCGCAAAGAAGGGCTGATGGCGATTGAAAAAGATGTCGAAGAGCCTGAGCAGTCCGAAATCTTCAAAAAATACTCCACCGTAGGTTCCGACCACCACGTGGTGGAGTTCATCACCGATTACCTGCGCATGATGGTGTCGGGTAACCTGAATGCCCATGAAATCGAATCGCTCATGGACAGCGAAATCGAAACCCACCACCACGAAGAACACGCTGCCGTGGCCGCCATCCAGCGCATTGCCGGTGGCTTGCCCGCTTTCGGGATTGTGGCGGCGGTGCTGGGCGTGGTGAACACCATGGGCTCGGTGGGCCAGCCCCCTGCGGTGCTGGGCGGGATGATCGGCTCGGCGCTGGTCGGCACCTTCCTGGGCATTTTGCTGGCGTACGCCTTTGCCGAACCGCTGGGTGGCCTGTTGGAGCAAAAAGTGGAAGAAGCCGGTAAGGAATTGCAGTGCATCAAAACCACGTTGCTGGCCAGCATGCAGGGCTACAACCCCTCCACTGCCATTGAGTTCGGCCGCAAAGTTCTGTATTCCACAGAGCGCCCCACGTTTGCCGAGCTGGAAGCGTATGTCAAGAAAAAGTAAGCGCGGGGGCGCCTGAGCATGGCCGGAGACGCCAAGAAGCTTCAGCCAATCATCATCAAGCGGGTCAAAAAAGGCGGCCACGCTGCGCATGGGGGCGCCTGGAAGATCGCCTATGCCGACTTCGTGACCGCCATGATGGCGTTCTTCTTGCTGATGTGGCTACTGGGCAGCACGTCGGAAGGCGACAAAAAAGGCATTTCCGACTACTTCCAGTCGCCCCTCAAAGTCGCTATGCAAGGTGGCGCGGGTGCGGGCGCCAGCAACAGCGTGATCACCGGCGGCGGCAACGACCTGACGCAGCAAGCCGGCCAATCGCGCCGCGGCGACGGCACCGAGAAAACGGCCAAGAAGATGTCGGGTGAACAGGCCAAGATCGAACGTGCCAAAAACGACGCCAAAGCGCTGGCCACCCTGGCCGCCAAAATTGCGGCAACCATCTCCAACAACCCTAAGATGGCCGAGTTCAGCTCACAGATCAAACTCGAAATCACCCCGGACGGCCTGCAGATCCAAATCGTAGACGACCAGCGCCGCCCCATGTTTGACAGCGGCAGCGCCACCGTCAAACCCTATATGCGCGACATCCTGCGCGAAATTGGCCTGGCCCTGGCAGAGGTCGAAAACAAGATCAGCCTGGACGGCCACACCGACCGCCTGGCCTATGGCAATGCGGCCCGTGGCTACAGCAACTGGGAGCTGTCGGCCGACCGTGCCAACGCCTCCCGCCGGGAACTGATTGCGGCTGGCATGCCCGAAGACAAGCTGGCGCGCGTGGTGGGCATGGCCTCCAGCCTGCCACTGGAACCCGACGACCCGATGAGCCCCAGCAACCGCCGCATCAGCATTCTGGTGATGACCAAAGACGCGGAAGAACGGCTCTTGGGCACCAAGACAGTCCCGCTGGAAATCGAGACGGAAACCGCGCCCCCCGCAGCGGCTACAGGCGCAAAATCGACACCATAACTCCGCGAAAATTCGGTCATACTTGCAGAAATTCGAAAATTGCCTGGTTAAAGGTTATCTATGTCCAAAGAATTGCGCTTTCTAGTTGTTGATGACTTCTCCACCATGCGCAGAATTGTTCGCAATCTGCTCAAGGAAAGTGGCTATGCCGAGGCTGATGAGGCCGAGGACGGGGTGGTCGCCCTGCAAAAACTCCGCGCCAGCACCTTTGACTTCGTGGTTAGCGATATCAACATGCCCAATATGAACGGGTTTCAATTGCTGGCCGAGATCAAAAAAGACGACAAGCTCAAACACCTGCCCGTACTGATGGTGACCGCGGAAGCCCGCAAGGAAGACATTGTGCTGGCGGCCCAACAGGGTGCGGCCGGCTACATCGTCAAACCGTTCACCAAGGCCACCCTGGAAGACAAGGTGAACCACATCCTGACAAAAATGGGCTTGAAGTAAGCATGACTGACGCCACGCCACTCTCCACCGGCGCAGTTCACCAACAGTTGGGGGCGCTCACGCGCCAGTTGCATGACTCCCTCAATGGCCTAGGCCTTGCCGAAAAAGTCAAAGACTGGGCCGGCGAGTTGCCTGACGCGAAAAGCCGCCTGTCCTACATCGCGCGCCTGACCGGCCAAGCCGCCGAAAAGGTGCTCAACCAGGTCGACCAGGCCAAGGCCCAGCACGACCACATAGCGGCAGAAACCCGCCGCATTGGCGCATTGATCGTCAAAGACCCCGTAGGCGCTGTCGCCAAGGGCCATGTGATGAATTTCATCAATGACGTCGAGCAATCCAGCAAGAAAGTGGACGACCACCTGACCGAAATCATGATGGCGCAGGACTTCCACGACCTGACCGGCCAGGTGATTGCCAAGGTGGTCACACTGGCTGCGACCATCGAAGAACAGCTGGTGCTGTTGCTGCTGCAAACCGCCCCCGCCGAAGCCAAAGTAAGCGCCGCCACTGTGCAGGAATACACCCCTGCATTGGCCGGCCCCGTGGTGGACGGGCAGGCCAACCAGGAAGTGGTCACCGACCAGTCCCAGGTGGACGATTTGCTGGCCAGTTTGGGCTTCTGAAATCTTCTTGAATAAGCGGAGGATTGCCCCGCTTATCGCCCTTTAGTTCAGGAGGTCGGTTGCGACAATGGTGAGAACTAGAGAGCTTCTCCACCATGGACTCAGGCAGTCAAGATCGCAACCTACCGGCCTCAGAGCGCAAGCTCAAGAAAGCGCGCGAAGACGGCCAGGTTAGCCGCTCCGAAGACCTTTCGCACCTCGCGGTGCTGGGCGCTGGTGCCATCGCGGTTCTCGTCCTGTCCCCCGTATTGTTCGACCAGCTCAAGCTCAGCATGGCGCAGCAGCTGTCCTTTGACGCAGCCATCGTCATGCGTCCTGGCGCCATGTTGCAGCGCTTGAGCGATACCACCACCATTGGCATTGCAGGTTGCGTCGCATTCGCCGCCATCGTCACCACCGCGGCCATCGTGGCAGCCGTGGCATCGGGCGGCTGGGTCAACAGCCTCAAGCCACTGATGCCGGATTTTTCCCGCCTCAGCCCGTTGTCCGGCTTCTCCAATCTGTTTTCCAAGAAGAAGCTGCTCAACACCGCCAAGATGGTCGCCATGACGGGCATTCTGTTTGCCATTGCCACCTCGTTTCTGACCTCTGGTTTCCAGGAGATGGCATCCTTGCTGATGCAGCCCTCCACCGCAGCCATTGCCCATTTGACCCAATGGCTGACCGGTGGACTCGGCCTCATGCTGCTGGTGGTCCTGATGGCCGCCATGGTGGACGTGCCGCTGCAAACCTTCCTGCACAAAGACCAGATGAAGATGTCGCACCAGGAAGTGAAGCAGGAAGGCAAAGAGTCTGACGGTAACCCACAGATCAAAAGCAAGATCCGCCAGAAGCAGCGTGAATTGGCCCAAAAAAGCAGTGTCAACGCCGTGCCCAAAGCCGACTTCGTGGTGATGAACCCCACCCACTTTGCCGTAGCCATCCGCTACGACGAAAAATCCATGCGCGCCCCGCGTGTGATCTCCAAAGGCGCTGACCTGTTGGCCATGAAGATCCGCGATGTGGCGAAGCAGCATTCCATCCCCGTACTGCAGTCCCCCATGCTGGCGCGTGCGCTGTATGCCAATGCGGAGCTGGACCAGGACATCCCCTCAGCTCTGTACACCGCCGTGGCGCAGGTATTGGCCTATGTGTACCGCTTGCGCGCCGCACTGCGTGGCGAAGGTGCCATGCCGCAAGAAGTGCCACAGCCCTTTGTTCCGCCCGAGCTGGACCCCTTGTCCAAAACCCTGAAGGCTGAAACGGCATGAACGCCCACATCAAAAACCTGCAGCAGTGGTTTGGCAGCAATGCCACCGTCATGCAGGGTGCAGCCGCCCCTATCCTGGTCGTCGCCATTCTGGCCATGATGGTGCTGCCGCTGCCTCCCATCCTGCTGGACGCTTTCTTCACCATCAACATCGCCGTGGCGCTGATGGTGATGATGGTGGCGGCCTACATGATTCGCCCCTTGGACTTCGCGGCCTTCCCCTCCGTGCTGCTGCTCACCACGCTGATGCGCTTGTCGCTCAACGTGGCGTCTACGCGCGTGGTACTGCTCGAAGGCCACACCGGTGCCGGCGCTGCCGGCGCGGTGATCGAGGCCTTTGGCCATTTCCTGATTGGCGGCAACTTTGCCGTGGGTCTGATCGTGTTTGCCATCCTGGTGGTGATCAACTTTGTGGTGGTGACCAAGGGCTCTGAACGTATTGCCGAAGTGTCTGCCCGGTTCACGCTGGACGCCATGCCGGGCAAGCAGATGGCGGTGGACGCCGACCTGAATGCGGGCCTGATTGACGAAAAAGAAGCCAAGCGCCGCCGCGCAGAAATTGGCGAAGAGGCCGAGTTCTTTGGCTCCATGGACGGCGCCTCCAAGTTCGTGCGCGGCGATGCCGTGGCCGGTATCCTGATTTTGCTGATCAACATCTTTGGCGGCTTTGCGGTCGGCATCCTGCAGCATGACCTGACCGCCAGCCAGGCCGCCAACTCCTACATCCTGTTGGCTGTTGGTGATGCCCTGGTGGCACAAATTCCTGGCCTGCTGATTTCCGTGGCTGCTGCCATGGTGGTGTCCCGCGTCGGCAAGGACAAAGACATCGGCAAGCAGATCATGGGGCAGATGTTTGTGTCCCCACGGGTGCTCGGCATCACCGGACTCATCATGTTTGTGGTGGGTGTCATTCCCAATATGCCGCACCTGGTGTTCTTGAGCATCGCAGCCATCCTGGGCTATGGCGCATGGGCCCTGTCGCACAAGCCCGAGCCGGTGGATCCCCAAGCCCAGGCCCCCGCTCCAGTGACAGACGGCGAAGCCTCCTGGGACGACCTGCAACCCGTGGACCAACTGGGCTTGGAGCTGGGCTACCGCCTGATTGCCCTGGTGGACAAAACCCGCCAAGGCGACTTGCTCAACCGCATCAAGGGCGTGCGCCGCAAGTTTGCGCAAGAGGTTGGCTTCCTGCCACCTGCCGTGCATGTGCGGGACAACCTGGAACTCAAGCCCAGCGCCTACCGCATCACGCTGCGCGGCGTCATCGTGGGAGAAGGCGAAGCGTTCCCCGGCATGTACCTGGCCATCAACCCGGGTGGCATCACCACGCCCTTGATCGGAGCTGCCACCACCGACCCTGCTTTTGGTCTGCCCGCCCATTGGATTGACGAGCGGCAAAAGGAAGCGGCGCAAATGGCCGGATTTACCGTGGTTGATTCCGAGACCGTCATGGCCACCCATTTGTCACACTTGATGCAAGTCCAGGCCGCCAAGTTACTGAGCCGGACAGAAACACAACAACTCGTGGAACACGTGGCAAAGCTGGCCCCCAAACTCATCGAAGAAGTCGTTCCCAAGATGGTCTCGGTGGCGGTTTTCCAAAAGGTTTTGCAACTGCTGCTGGACGAGTCGGTCCATATCCGCGACATCCGCACCATCATCGAATCCATCGCCGAACACGCCACCGCCACCACCGATCCGGTCGAGCTGGCCCGGCGTGTACGCGTGGCGCTGTCGCCAGCCATCGTGCAGCAGATTTATGGCCCGACCCGCGAGCTCAATGTGATTGCCATCGACCCCAGCCTGGAACGTCTGCTGGTGCAGGCCTTGGGCGGCACATCGGGCCCAGCCCTGGACCCTGGCGTGGCCGACATGCTGACCCGCACCGCAGCCGAGACCGCGTTGAAACAGGAAGAGATTGGCGTGCCCGCCTGCCTGCTGGTGCCGGACCAGATCCGCGGCTCGATTGCGCGCCTGGTGCGCCGCGTGGCCCCCCGCCTGCAAGTACTGGCGCACAGCGAAATACCTGAAACCCACACCATCCGCATCGGCCCGATTTTGAGAGGCGCAACACCATGAACATCCAACGCTTTACCGCCGCCACCTCACGCGAAGCCCTTGCCAAAGCACGCCAGGCCTTTGGCGATGGCACCCTAATCTTGTCCAACCGCCCCACCGAAAACGGCGTGGAAGTGGTGGCCACCGCCGAAGACACGCTGGCCACACTGGACCAGAACGCTGGCAAGCCCGGAGGGAACAAACAGCAGCCCGCGCCGCGCAACAGCACGCCACCCAGCTACCAGGATGTGGCAAGCCAAGTGGAGGACGATGCAGAACAATTGGCCATGAGCACGCTGTCGTTCCAGGACTATGTGCGCGAGCGCATGATGCGCCGCCGCCACGAGGCCGCGCAAACCCAGCCCCAAACCACCATCCTGCCCCCGCCTGTGGCCCCCGAGCCACCCCAGGCGCCGGCGCTCAAGCGCATCAGCATGGACGTAGAAGCCGCCCCCCAAAGGCCGGTGCCCGCACGCAAGCCGCCAAGCTATACGCCCGCTCCTGCCGTGCCGCAAAACATGATGGATGAGCTGCACGCCATGAAGGAGCTGATTGAAGACCGCTTCAATACCCTGAACTGGCTGGGCCAGGCGCGGCAAAATCCCATCCAGTCCAACCTGATGCTGAAGATGATTCGCGCAGGCTACTCGCCCACACTGTCCCGCACGATTCTGGAGCGCATGCCTGAAGACATGGATGCGGCGGAATCGGTGCGCTGGGTGATGGACGTGCTGGAGCGCAACCTGCGCACCGACGCCAGCAGCCCGCCCCTGCACGAAGAAGGCGGCGTGTTTGCCCTCATAGGCGCCACCGGCGTGGGCAAGACCACCACCGCCGCCAAGCTGGCCGGCCAGTGCGCCCGCGCCCATGGCCCCGGTAGCGTGGGCCTGATCACCCTGGACACCTACCGTGTGGGTGCCCATGAGCAACTGCGTGCCTACGGCAAGATGCTGGGCGTCGTGGCCCACCTGGCGCATGACAAGGCCGCCCTGCAAGATCTGCTGGGGCTGCTGGCCAACAAGAAAATGGTGTTGATTGACACCACCGGCATTGCCCCACGCGACCCGCGCAAGCGCGAACTGATGGAGCTGCTGGACTTGCCCAAAATCAAGCGCCTGCTGGTGCTCAATGCGGGTGGCCATGGGGACACGCTGGACGAAGCCGTGGCCTGCTTCAAAACCCCCACCACGCTGCAAGCCATTCTGTCCAAGACCGACGAGGCCGTGAAACTCGGCCCCGCCCTCGATGCCGTCATCCGACACCAATTGGTGTTGCGCGGTGTGACCAACGGCCAGCGCGTGCCTGAAGACTGGGAACCCGCTGTCGCAGCCAAGCTGGTGCGCATGTCCATGCGCACGGCCGGCGTGTCCGCCTACGACCCCAAGGCCAGCGACCTGGGCTTTTTCTTCAGCCAGTCCAGCAACGCGGCCACCGGCCAGGGGCGCCTGGATGCTTGATCACCCGATCAATCAGGCCGCAGGTCTGCTGGACCTGGCAGTCGTCCCTGCGCCCAAGCTCATCGCCATGGTCAGCCATGGTGACGAGCAGGTGGAACTCCCACTGTTGCTGCAACTGTGCAATGCCCTGGTCGGTTTCGGCCACCCGGTCACGGTGCTGGACGGCACGGTGCTGGAAACCCCGGACAACCCGGGTTTGGCCCAGTTGTTTGATTACTCCATGGCGCCGCCAGCCGTATCCGATGCGCCTTCGTGGACGGTTCTGCCGGCACGGCTGGGGCTGCAAACCCTGGCCAGCGGCAGCGCTACCGGCATGCATTCGCTGGTAGATGCCGGAGGACTATTCCCCCACGAGAGTGTGGTGATTGTGTACAGCACGGCGCAAACGCTGGCCCATTTGCTGCACGGCAGCGGCGTGCGCCCGGTGCTGGCCGTGTCCACGGCCAAAGCCTCGCTGCTAACCAGTTATTTGGCCCTCAAACGCCTGTTGCTCAAAGGTGCACTGGAACCTACCATTGTCAATGTGATGGACAATGCAAGAGCCAAAACACCGGTGTCCGAAAACCGCACGCCCACCAGCTTGAACGACTGCGCCAAATACTTTTTGAATTACCAAGTGAACGCCCTGAACATTCCGGCCCCCACCACCGATGAGCGCCCCTCGGCCAGCATCGGCCGGCTGGTGCTGGGCCTGCTGGAAAATGCCATGGCGCTGAACAGCGGCTGGTCCGCTCCCCACCGCCCCTATGCGCCCACGGTGCGCCACCACTACCCCACAGGGGCACACTGATGTACTCCGCCAAAGGACAGCTGGACCGTACCGCTTTGATCAAGCAGTACCAGCCGCTGGTGCGCCGCCTGGCCCACCACATGATGGCCAAGTTGCCCGCCAGCGTGGAAGTGGATGACCTGATCCAGGTCGGACTGATTGGGCTGTCGGACGCGCTTACCCGCTTCGAGGCTTCGCAGGGCGTGCAGTTTGAGACCTTTGCCACCCAGCGCATTCGCGGCGCCATGCTCGACGAGCTGCGTGAAAACGACTGGATGTCGCGCGGCTCCCGCAAGAGCCAGAAGGAAATTGAAGTCGCGATGCGCAAGCTGGAGCATGTGCTGGGCCGCAGCCCCGCAGAATCCGAAATTGCGGCGGAACTGGGAATGGGCCTGGCCGAATACCAAAGTCTGCTGGGCAAGGTGCGCGGCACGCAGCTGGTCTACCTGGAAGACATGACGCGGCGCAACGAAGACGATGACACCTTCCTGGACCGCCACGTGGCCGACAACGATGCCGACCCGCTGAATATGCTGCGGGACATGCGCCTGCGCCAGTCACTGGTCACCGCCATCAAGGCCCTGCCCGAGCGCGAACAGTTCATCATGAGCATGTACTACGAGCAGGACATGAACCTCAAGGAAATTGCGGCAGTATTGGAAGTGACCGAATCGCGCGTCTGCCAGCTGCACAGCCAGTCCATCGCCCGGCTGCGGGCAAAGATGCGATCCCACTGAGCAGGGGGATCGCTTAGCCCTCAGGCCGTGAAACTTTGGAAACGGCCGGAAGCCTTCGGGCCCGCACCGTAAGGGCTGGCTGTCGGGGCCGCATAGGTCTGGGTTTGGGTGGCGGGAACCACCACCTGGAGAGCCTGGTCTACCAAGGCTTGTCGGCGCAACAGGCTTTCACGCAACACCGGAAATCCCTGGCTTAGGGCTTTGGCACGGCGCAGCTGGGTCGAGGAGATGCCCGACTTGGCCGAGAAAACCTCCAACTCGCGCGCGAATTCCACCGTCATTTGCTGCAGCTGGCTGCTCAGAGACTCCAGTTGGGAAGTGTCGCCATCACGCAGGGCAGCGGCTACTGCGCCGAACTGCTGCTCGAGTGCGTCAAACCGCGATTGTGAATCCTTAGACATCCTGAAACCTCCGCACCGTAGATAGTGCGCAGGCCGGATTTACCGCGTGGTGCGGTTCAGCATTTCCTGCGCGTTGGAAAGAAGCTTGTCGGCAATCGCCTCGGCGTTCACCACATAGGTGCCATCTTCGATGGCCGCTTTCACGGAGGCGACTTTCTGGGTGTCCACATCCGCATCGCTGCGCTCGGGCTTCTCCAGAGAACGCGCCAACGTGGACACGGTGACGGCCACACCCGCAGAGCGCGTGCCTTCGGCCGCGCTGTTGGTCGCAGCCGTGCTGGCGCTGCTGCTCTGGGCCGCTTTTTGGGCAGCACCGGACACCGTGGGCGTGACGGACGAGGGGATATCTGAGGGTTGACCTATCTTCATGGCATTCTCCAAAGCCGCGATAAGCGCGGCCTCGTGGGATTGTTATCGGCCAGATCATGACGGACTTTAGGGTTCTTTGCACAGGAAGTTGGACTCAAAGGTCAATTTTGACTGTACGAACATCCAGCACCATGCCCGATGTGACCCGCCCGTTGTCCATGCGGACCCGGGCCTGCTGGCCCACCACCCCGGCAGACAGGGCCTGGGCATCGCTGGACACCTGGAACCCAGGGCCCTGTGCGACCACCCGTACCGAGGCACCAGCCTGAAACACCTGCGCCGGCTTCACCATGCCCTGGCGCAAGGCCTGGCCTGCACTGAGCAGCCGGGTCGCCGTTTGTCCCACCCACAGGGGGCGCTCCTGCAGCACCGCTGAGGGCTCTTCGGCCCAATCCACCTCGGCCTCGATCACATCCGACTCCGCCAACGTGGCACCCGCCACCACTTGGCTCTTCAACACCCAGGCCGGGCCCACGGCCTTGACAACCACGGGCAAGGACACATTCCAGCGGCCCATGCCGTCGGCGCAACGCAAACCCACGCGGCTGCGGCCCCACAGGCGGGCACCGGGCGGAACATACGCCTCCACATTGCCGCAGACCGCCAGCCGCAAGCGGCCATCCAGCGCGCCCACGCTCGACTCCATGCGCAGGCCCGGGTTGTCCGCATTGGTTTTGGCCACCGTATCGCGCACCCAGCGCTGCGCGAACGCCTGCAAATCGCCCAGCGCCATGTCTTGGGCCCAGGCAGCAGGCACCACGGCCAGCACGGCCAACGCCAAGCCGCCACGCAGCCAGCGGGGCAGCAGATGCGCGAATCGCAAGCACGGGGACATGGCGGCACTCCTAAGTTGCAGCAACTATAGGCAGCCCCTCGCCCGCGCAAACCCGCCAAATGCAGGCCAATCCCCCCGCTATTCCTCCGCTAAGAAATTAAAGCTTTTCCCATAATTGCCGCACGTCCCCATCCCGGCCCCTCCGTCTGGACCGGACGCCCTTAGCCGAGGTAGCCCATGTTTGCCAATTTGACCAACGCCCTGGACTTTCAAGCGAAAGCTTTGGTGCTGCGCGCCGAGCGTCAACGCGTCATTGCCAGCAACATCGCCAACGCGGACACGCCTGGCTACTCCGGCCGTGACGTCAATTTCAAGCAGGCCATGAGCGAAGCCATTGGCGAAAGCCAGGGCGTGCGCCTGTCCACCAGCAGCAGCGCCGGCCTGTCCAGCGATGGCACCACCAATGCACGTCATATTCCCCTGCCGAGTGCCAATGGAAGCGGCGCCCTGGGCGATTCCAAGCTGGACTACACGGTGCAAACGCAACCCGCCATGGACGGCAACAGCGTGGACCTGGACCGCGAGCGGGCCAACTTTGTGGACAACTCGGTGCGCTACGAAGCCACCCTTCGCTTCATTAACGGCTCATCCAGAACAATCTTGAGTGCCATTCAGGGCCAGTAGGCCTCTGACCACGACTGAGGAGTCCCACGATGTCCATGTTTTCCATCTTCAATGTGTCTGGCAGCGCCGTCAGCGCCCAGTCGCAGCGCCTCAACGTGGTCGCCAGCAACCTGGCCAACGCCGATGCGGTAGCCGGCCCCGACGGCCAAGGCTACAAAGCGCGCCAGGTGGTGTTTGAGACCGTGCCCATGGGCTCGGACGCCTCCTCGGGCGTCAAGGTCAGCTCCATCAGGGAAAGCAATGACCCCCTGAAGCGCGTGCACAACCCGACCCATCCGTCGGCCGATGCCGATGGCTACGTCACCCAATCCAACGTGAACCCGGTGGAGGAGATGGTGAACATGATCTCGGCCTCGCGGTCCTACCAAAACAACGTGGAAGTCATGAACACAGCCAAGACGCTGCTGCTCAAGACGCTCCAAATGGGTCAATAACCTCAGAGGCACACACCATGGTCGCCAGCGTAAGCAACACCAGCTCGACAAACACATCCGCCACGGGCACCACGCAAACCAGCGCGCAGGCCCAGACGGACCGTTTCCTGAAACTCCTGGTAGCCCAGCTGAACAACCAGGACCCCATGAACCCCATGGACAACGCCCAGATGACCAGCCAGATGGCACAGATCAACACGGTGTCGGGCATCCAGGAGCTCAACGAGACCATGAAGTCCATGGCCACCCAGTTCTCCTCCATGCAGGTGCTGCAGGGCGCCTCCATGGTGGGCCGCGAGGTACTGACCGAGGGCAACAGCCTGTCGGTGAGCTCGGGCGTGGGCAAAGGCAGTCTGCAACTGGCCGGCGAGGCCGACAAGGTCACCGTGCAAGTGCTGACCCAGGGCGGCCAGGTGCTGGGCACCATCAACATGGGCGCGCAAGCCGAAGGCCGCCATAACTTCGAGTGGGACGCCAGCAGCTACACCGGCACCACCACACCGGTCTTCAAGGTCACGGCCACGCTGAGCGGCAAGGCGGTCGATGTCACACCGCTGACGCGCAGCACCATCGAATCCGTCAGCACCGGCACCGGTGGGCTGAACCTCAGCCTCAAGAGCGGCGCAACCGTTGCCTACGACGCCATCAAAGTCATTCTCTAATTCGCCACCCACAAGGACCACGCCATGAGCTTTCAAACAGGACTCTCCGGGCTCAATGTGTCGAGCAAAAGCCTCGATGTCATTGGGAACAACATTGCCAACTCCAGCACCGTGGGGTTCAAGTCGTCACGCAATGAGTTCTCCGAGCTGGTGGCTGGATCGCTGGGCACGGGCGGCGGCAGTGCGGCCGGCATCGGCGCGGCCACGGCGGCCATCGCGCAGCAGTTCTCGCAGGGCAACATTAACATCACCGGCAACAGCCTGGACGTGGGCATCAACGGGGGTGGCTTCTTCCAGGTGACCAAGACCGACGGCACCATTGCCTACACCCGCGACGGCGAATTCAAGCTGGACAAGACCGGCAACCTGATCACCAACACCGGCTCGTTCTTGATGGGTTACCCCACCGACAACACTGGCACCGCCACCAGCATCAGCCCGCAAAAACTGGTGATGCCCACCGGTGCCCCGATTCCCGCCAAGGCCACCGCAGCCATCACGGCCGAGTTCAACCTGGACGCCCGCGCCAAGGACGCTACCCAGTCCGTGGCAGCCGGTGTCACGCCGTCGCCGCGCGCCACTTACGGCACCTCCATCAGCGTGTACGACGCCCAGGGTGTGGCGTCTTCGGCCAACCTGTACTTCCAGAAGACCGATACGGTTGCCAATTCCTGGGACGTGTATACCGACCTGACCAGCGCCACCCCGATCGGCACCATGACGTTTGACGCCACGGGCAAGGTCACCGGTCCTGCAGGGTTCACGCTGACCATTCCCAGCGGCACGATCACCTCCAACAACCCCAACGAACCGACCGGCAAGATCCCCAGCGCCATGACGGTCGATATCTCTGGTGTCACCCAGTTTGGTGCGGCCTACAGCGTGACGGCCTTGTCGCAAGACGGCTATGCCGCAGGCGAATTCACCAGCCTGGCCATTGACGGCAAGGGCGTGATCAGCACCAGCTACTCCAACGGCCAGACCCTGAAGACCGGCGGCATGATTGCCCTGGGCGACTTCCGCAACCTGCAGGGCCTGGCGCCCGTGGGCGGTGGTGAGTACCTGGAGACCTTCAAGTCCGGTCCCGTGGTGCTGGGCAAACCCGGCATTGGCAAGTTTGGCGAAACACGTGCGGGCTCGATTGAAGAGTCCAACGTGGACATCACCGCCGAGCTGGTCAACATGATGACCGCCCAGCGCAACTACCAAGCCAACGCACAGACCATCAAGACGCAGGACCAGGTGATGTCCACGCTGGTCAACCTGCGCTAACCGAGGCTAGACCACCATGGACCGCCTGATCTACACCGCCATGACGGGCGCCAACGCGGCGGCCAACCGCCAGGCCGTCCTGTCCAACAACCTGGCCAACGTGTCCACCAATGGCTTTCGGGCCCAGTTGGCCACCTACCGTGCCGTGCCGCTGCGCGGCGAAGGCGCCACCACCCGCGTGTTTGCGGTGGAGGCCACGGCCGGCCACCTGAACACCCCCGGCCCGGCCCAGCGCACCGGCCGCAGCCTGGACGCCATGGCCATGAACGACGCCTGGTTTGCCGTGCAGGGCCTGGACGGCACCGAGGCCTACACCCGCAACGGCAACTTCGAAGTGGCCACCGACGGCACGCTGACCACCGGCAACGGCCGCCAGGTGCTGTCCAGTGACGGCGGCGCCATCACCTCACCCGCCGGGGCCGAGCTGAGCATCAGCCCGGACGGCAACATCAGCGCCAAGGTGGGCGGTCAGCCCGCCAACGTGATTGGTCGGCTCAAGCTGGCCGTGCCCACGGCCGACGACCCGCTCAAGCGCGGTGACGACGGCCTGTTCCGCACGCTGTCGGGCGACCCCATGAACAACGAAGACACCGCCCGGGTGCAGGTCGGTGTGCTGGAAGGCTCCAACGTCAACGCCATCGAATCCATGGTCGGCATGATCCAGACCGCCCGCCAGTTTGAAGCGCAGATGCGCCTGATGCAGACCGCCGAATCCAACGACCGCTCGGCCGGCCAATTGCTTGGCTTGCAAGGCTAACCCCCCAGGAAACACACCATGATCAACTCCCTTTGGATCTCCAAGACCGGCATGGAAGCCCAGCAAATGCAGCTGGACGTGATTTCCAACAACTTGGCCAACGTCTCCACCAACGGCTTCAAAAAAGCCCATGCGGTGTTCGAAGACCTGATGTACCAAAACCTGCGCCAGGTGGGCTCCAACAGCTCGGAACAGTCCACCCTGCCCACCGGGCTGCAAGTGGGCCTGGGCGTGCGCACGGTGGCCACCAGCCGCACCTTCTCGCAGGGCAACCTGCAGCAGACCAACAACAACCTCGATGTGGCCATCCAGGGCAACGGCTTCTTCCAGGTGACCATGCCCGACGGCACCACCGGCTACACCCGCGACGGCGCCTTCCAGCTGGACAACCAGGGCCGTGTGGTCACCTCCTCCGGCCTGCTGGTGCAAGGCGGCATCACCGTGCCGGCGAATGCCACCAACCTCTCTATCGCGCAGGACGGCACCGTGTCGGCCACGGTGCCGGGCACCACCACCCCCCAGTCGGTGGGCACCATCACCACGGCCAGCTTCATCAACCCCGCCGGCCTGGAGCCCAAGGGGCAAAACGTGTACCAGGAAACCGTGGCCTCAGGCCAGCCCAATGCGGGCGTGCCGGGCTCCAACGGCCTGGGCGCCGTGATGCAGGGCTTTGTGGAAACCTCCAACGTCAACGTGGTGCAGGAGCTGGTGACCATGATCCAGACCCAGCGCGCGTATGAGATGAACTCCAAGGCCATCCAGACCTCGGACCAGATGCTGCAAAAATTAGGACAGCTGTGAGGTTTGCTATGAAAAAAGTAGCTACTGGCGCATATTTCACGGGGGCTAGATGTGGTTTTTACCTGTCACTGGCGAGCACCCTGCTGCTGGGCGCCTGCCAAGGCATTCCGCCCAAGGCGGTGGTGGACTTTGCCGAAGTCAAACCCGAGCTGAGTGCCGCCACCAACGTCGCACCAACCAAGCCCTCCGGCGGCAGCCTGTTCCACCTGGCCACCTACCGCCCGGCGTTTGAAGACAGCCGCGCCCGCGCGCTGGGTGACATCGTCACCATCCAGATCGTCGAAAGCCTGGCCGCCAGCCAGGTCTCCAAGTCCACGGTGAACCGCAACAGCTCGATCGACTCGGCCATCACCCCGCCCCTGCCCAGCATGCTGGGTCCGGACTTGAAAAACCTGGAAATGTCTGCCAAGACCAATAACGATTTCTCGGGCAAAGGCGGCACCGAAGCCGCCAACACATTTTCCGGCTCCATCTCCACCACCGTCGTCGAAGTGCTGCCCAACGGCAACCTGGTGGTGGCCGGTGAGAAGCAGATTGGTGTGAACCAGAATGTGGACGTGATGCGGTTCACCGGTACGGTCAACCCGCGCATGCTGCAACCCAACAATGTGATCAGCTCGCTGCAGGTCGCCAACGTGCGCGTGGAGTCCAAGGGCCGCGGCGCCCAGGGCGAAGCGCAAACAGTTGGCTGGTTATCCCGGTTCTTTTTGAACTTTCATCCGTTCTAAAGTTCTCCAGAATAGTGCCGAGGGGTAATAGGTCCAGTCGGACCGTCCCCATTACCGACTCTGCACATGACACACCGGAACCAAGCTGTAACACCCCGAGGCCGCCCATGGCTAGGCGGTTGGTGCCTGGCGCTCCTGATGGCAGCAGCCAGCGGCACCGCTTTGTCAGCCACCCGTATCAAGGAAGTCGCCGCCATTGAAGGCGTGCGCAGCAACCAATTGACGGGCTTTGGCCTGGTCGTGGGCCTGGACGGCACCGGCGACCAAACTACGCAGATGCCCTACACCTCGCAGGGCCTGGCCAATTACATGAAACAGCTGGGCCTGACCCTGCCCGCCGCGCAAATCGCCCAGTTGCAAATGAAAAACGTGGCCGCCGTGCTGGTCACCACCCAACTCCCCGCCTTCGCCCGCCCCGGCCAGACGCTGGACATCAACGTGTCCTCGCTGGGCAACGCCAAGTCGCTCAAGGGCGGCACACTGATTTCCACCCCACTCAAGGGCGTGGACGGAGAGGTGTATGCGCTGGCCCAGGGCAACCTGATCGTGGCCGGTGCCGGCGCTGCGGCCGGTGGCAGCAAGGTCACCGTGAACCACCTCAGCGTGGGCCGTATTCCCGAAGGCGCCCAGGTCGAGCGCGCTGTACCCACCAACCTGCAAGAGGGCGACAGCATCAGCCTGAGCCTGAATTCGTCGGACTTTCAGACCGCACGCAAGGTGGCCCAGGCCATCAACCGCAAATTTGGCGCCGGCGTGGCCCAGGCCCAAGACGGCCGCACCGTGCAGGTCAAGGCCCCCGGCAACCCCAATGACCGCGTGAACTTCATCGCCGAGATGGAAGAGCTGCCCATTGAATCGTCGGTGGCCGCGGCCAAAGTCATCATCAACTCACGCACCGGCTCCATCGTGCTCAACCAGGCCGTGACCCTGGGCCCCTGCGCGATTGCGCACGGCAACCTGTCCATCAGCATCTCCAGCACCCCGGTGGTGAGCCAGCCCAGCGCCTTGTCCGGCGGGCAAACCGTGGTGACCGAAAAAGCCAATATCGACATCAAATCCGAGCCCGGCAAGCTGATCCAGATTCCCGCAGCGGCCCAACTCACCGATGTGGTGAAGGCCTTGAATTCACTGGGCGCCACGCCGCAAGACCTGTTGGCCATTTTGCAAGCCATCAAGTCGGCCGGCGCGCTCAACGCGGAACTGGAGGTGATCTGACATGAGCTACGGATCCATCTACGGCACCTCGTCACTCTCCAGCTCGCAGAGCCTGGCGGTTGATTCCCAGTCGCTCAGCAACCTGAAGTTCGACGCGAGCAAGGCCACGCCGGAGACCATCAAGGAAACGGCCAAGCAGTTTGAATCACTGTTCATGCGCGAGCTGGTGAAAAGCATGCGCGAGGCCAGCAACAGCATGAAATCCGGCATGCTGGACAACCCCGGCAGCGACCTGGGTGCTGACATGCTGGACCAGCAGTTTGCCGTGCAGATGTCGGGCCAGCCTGGCGGCCTGTCGGAGATGATCTCCCAGCAGCTGGCACGCCAGATGGGCGTGACCATGCCCGGCACCACGCCCCCCACGGCCACCGGCACCGAACCCGCCAAGGCGGCGGCCAAGGACCTGGGCATGGACGCGAAGATCACCCCGGTGAAAACCAAACGCGCCCCCACCGAGAGCCAGGCCGACTTCGTCAAAAAGCATTCAGACGTGGCCAGCAAAGTGGAGAAAGCCACCGGCATACCCGCCAGCTACATGCTGGGCCAGGCCGGCCACGAGACTGGCTGGGGCAACCACCAGATCAAGGTCAAGGGCGGCGGCAATTCCTTCAACCTGTTTGGCATCAAGGCCGGTGCCAGCTGGACCGGCAAGGTGGCCGAAGTCACCACCACCGAATACGTGGGCGGCGTGGCGCAAAAGCAGGTGGCCAAGTTTCGCGCCTACGACTCCTATGAGGACTCGTTCAAGGACTACGCCCGCATGATCACGGAAAGCCCCCGCTACGCCAAGGCACGCGAGCAGACCACCTCGGCCCACGCCTTTGCCAGCGGCCTGCAAAAGGCCGGCTACGCCACCGACCCTGAATACGCCGCCAAGCTGAGCCGCGCCATCAACACCACGCTGCAACTGCGCCGCGTGCAGGTGTAAACGGAGACCGACCACCATGGGCATTCTGAACATCGGCGCGCAGGCACTGCAGGCCAACCTGGTGGCACTGCAAACCACGGGCAACAACATTGCCAACGTGAATACCGCCGGCTATTCGCGCCAGAAGGTGGTGCTGCAAACCGTTGCTGGCCAGTTCACGGGCGGTGGCTACCTGGGCAAGGGTGTGTCCATTCAGACCATCCAGCGCAACTTCGATTCGTTTTTGAACCGCCAAAGCACGCTGGCCGCCACCACCCAGTCTGCCGACGTAACCCGCGCCAACTACCTGACGCAGCTGACCAACATCTTCCAGGGCGGGACCGACGGCGTGGGCGCCAGCATCAACGACATGCTGAACGCCTTCTCGGACGTGGCCAGCTCCCCTACCGACCTGACCGCACGCACCGTGGCGCTGACCCGCGTGGACGAAACCGCACGTCGCCTGCGCTCTGCATCGCAAAGCCTGGACGACCTGCAAAGCGGCATCGCCCAGTCCATCGGCGAAAAGGTCACCGCCATCAACACCCTGGCGCACAACATTGCCGATGTGAACCAGCAGATCTCGCGCGCCCAGGGCAACGGCCAGCCGCCCAACGACCTGCTGGACCGTCGCGACCAGTTGATCCGAGACCTGAACCAGTATGTGCAGACCACCTCCATCCCGGCGGATGACGGCACCGTGGGCGTCTTCATCGGCGGCAGCCAAGCCCTGGTGCTGGGCACCGAGGTGGCGCCCGTGTCCATCGTGCCCGATGACTTTGGCGACACGCTGAAAAGCCGGCTGGCCATCACGCGCAACGGCAGCTCCATGGTGCTGGACGAAAACACCCTGGGCGGCGGCGAAGTCTCGGGCCTGCTGCGCTTTCAGAACAACGACCTGGCCGAGGGCCGCAACCTGCTGGGCCGCCTGACCATGGGCATCACCACCGCCATGAACGACCAGCACAAGCTGGGCCTGGACCTGGACGGCAATGTGGGCGGCAACATCTTCACGCCCACCACCTTTGGCAGTTCCAACATTTACGAAGCCACGGGGCAAACCTCGGCGGCGAGCATGACCCTGTCCGTCGCAGATGTGACCAAGCTGGAAGCGTCTGACTACGAGATCAACTTCACCACCCCGCCCAATGCCTCGGTGAAGCGCATGAGCGACGGGCTGGTGCGCACCGTGGACCTGAGCAGCCCGGTGACGCTGGACGGCCTGACCATCACCACCACCGGTGCCGCCGGTGCCACCGCGGGCGACCGCTTTCTGCTCAAGCCCTACAGCACCTCGGCCAGCAATGTGGGGCGCGAATTTTCCACCCCACGTGCGCTGGCCGTGGCCGCACCGCTGGCCGCCACGCTCAAGCCCACCAACACCGGCTCACTGGCACTGGCCAGCCTGAGCGCCAAGACCATGGCCACCACGGCGGCCACCGTGCCCCAGCCCAGCTACACCGTCACCTTTACCAATGGCGTGGGCGGCACCACCTACGACATCGTGGACAACACCGCCCTGACCCCCGGTGTGACCGGCCAGCCCTATGTATCGGGCCAGGCCATCAACTACACGCCAGCAGGCTTCCCCGGTTTTGCACTGACGCTGACCGGCATGCCCGCGACCAACGATACGGTGACCATTGGCCAAAACGCCTTTGCCGCCACCAGCGGCGGCAATGCCAGCGCCATGATGGACCTGCGGGACAAGCCCATGTTTGACGGTGCCGCGCTGACCGACGGCTACGCCGGCCTGATCTCGCAAATCGGCATCCGCTCGCAAAGCGCCAACTACTCGGCCCAGGTGTCCAGCAACATTGCCACCAACGCAGAGAAAGACCGCTCGGGTGTATCGGGTGTGAACCTAGACGAAGAAGCCGCCAAGCTGCTGCAGTACCAGCAGGCCTACCAGGCCTCGGCGAAGATGATCCAGATCGCCCAAAGCATTTTTGACACCCTGATCCAGGGCCTTTCCCGGTAGCCGCTAGGCGCCCGACGCTTGGAGAACACGCATGACCGCCACCGCCTTTACCCGGCTCGGGTCCGCCAACGCCTACGACAACACCCTGCGCAACCTGCAATCCCGCCAGACCACGCTGGCCAGCCTGCAAGAGAGCCTGACCTCGGGCAAGAAAATCAACAGCGCCAGCGACGACCCCACGGGCGCCGCCCAGGCCGAGCGCGCGATGAACCGCATTGCCCGCATTGCTACCGACCAGCGCGCACTCGAATCACAGCGCAACGCCATCGCATCGGCCGAAAGCACCCTGGGCAACATCACCGACGCCTTGCAGAACTTCCGCGAGCTGGTGGTGACCGCCGGCAACGGTGCCTACACCGCGTCGGAGCGCACCACCATTGCCAGCCAGCTGACCGGCATGCGCGACCAGATCCTGGCGCTGGCCAATACCAAGGACAGCAATGGCCTGCCGCTGTTTGCCGCACTGGGTAGCGCACTGGCACCGTTTGTGGGCCCGCAGTCGGTCGCGCCGGACTACACCTTCAACGGCCTGCCCGGCCAGGCGGCCAGCGGCCAGTACGCCATTCCGTTCACGCTGGATGGCGAAAGCGCCTTCATGAACCAGCCCGCACGCGATGGCGTGTTCAACGTCACCGTGGGCAACACCACCAGTGGCGCCATTCCCACCAACCGATCACTGACCACCGACGGCGTGGTGGTGAGCAACAGCGCCACTGTGGCCAGCACCGCAGCGCTGGCCCAGGCCACGGCGGGCAACCCCGACTACCCCACCTACAAGATCACCTTCACGGCGCTGGACTCCACCACCGTGCCGGGCACCACCACCGTCACCTACGACATCACCGAGACCCCAGCCGTCAGCGGCCCCGCCCCCCTGGTGTCGGGCGCCAGCGCCTCGTATGCCACGGGCAGCAACGCCAAGATCGCCATCACCGGCATCCCCGGCCTGACGTTCAACATCAACGGCATCCCACCCACCACCGACAAGAACAGCGGTGCCACCGTGATCGGCAGCCCGGCCGTGGGGGACACGGTGGACGTGACCTTCAAGCGCAGCGTGTTCAGCGTGCTGGACACCGCCATCAACGACATCGGCAAGGCCACCAACGCCAACGCAGCCACGCAGGCCGTGGCCCAGGCCCTGCACAACGTGGACATCAGCATGACCCGCATCTCGGCTGTGCGCGGCCAGGCCGGCGACCTGCTGGGTCGCGCCGACCGCATCACCACCGACAACGACAAGCGCAACATCGAGCAAGAGGGCAACCGCTCACGCGCGGAAGACCTGGACATGATCAAGGGCATCTCCGACTTCCAGAACCAGCAGACCGCCTACTCCGCGGCCCTGCAGTCCTACGCGCAGGTGCAAAAGCTCTCGCTGTTCAACTTCCTCGGGTAAGCCATGACCCCCTCGGTGCTGGGCAGCGTGACCATGGGGTACCAACCCCTGTGGAACCAATGGCGCCAGCGCAGCGGCGTGCGCCTGTGGGTGGACCCCTACAGCGGCAGCGCGGTGGATGCACAGCACCTGCTGCAAGCCCTGCAAGAACTTTGGCCTGCCGGCAAGGAAACCCAATTGCTCAGCGTGCGCACGCCAGCGCTTCTGAGTGACCTGCTGAAACACGCGCCGCCCGGTGGCATCTGGCTGGAAGTGCCCGATGCCTGGCTGGGCGACACCCAGCTTGCAGGCCTGGTGCGCCAGGCCCACCAGCGCGGGCGCCGCCTGGTGTGGAGCGGCGAGGTCGGCCAAGCCGCGTCGCAAGCCCAGGTACAAGGCAGCTTTCACAAAACCCTGCGCACCCTGAGCCCGCAAGACGCGCTGGGCGCGCTGCGCGCCGCGCTGCGCCGCACACAAGACGGTGGCAGCGGTGGCGCCGGGGTAGTGTCCAGCCCCGTGGTGCCCGGCGCGCTGTACGAGGGGCTGGCCAGCCAGGCCTTGGTGGAACACGCGCTGGACCACCAGGCCGTCTGGGGGGTGGCCGGCTGGCCCACCGAGGAAATGCTCTACGCCTACCGCTACAAGCAGATCCAGCCCGCACGCGAGGTGCTGCGCGACCTGGTGCGCGCGATTGACGTCGACGAATCCCTGGAGGCGCTGGAGCGCCGCATGGGCGACGAGCCGCTGCTGATCTACCGGTTTTTGCGCTTTGCCAATTCAGCTGCGCTGGCGCTGCGCAACGAGACCGCCAGCGTGCGCCAGGGCCTGCTCAACATGGGCTATAGCCGCCTGCGCGCCTGGCTCATGGAGCAAATGCCCCATGCCAGCAGCGATGCCAACCTGCAACCCATCCGCGGCGCCATGGTGCTGCGCGCCCGCATCATGGAGCGGTTGGCGGACGCGGGTGCCGAAGACGAGCTGCGCCGCGAAGTCTTCATGTGCGGCATCTTCTCGCAAGTGGATTTGCTGCTGGGCGAAAACCTGGGCGCCGCCCTGCACCGCCTGCCTCTGCCGGGCCGCGTGGCATCCGCCGTGCTGGGCCAGACCGGCCCCTATGCGCCGTGGCTGCAAGTGGCCAGCGCGCTCGAAGGCAGCTCCACCAAAGTCATCCGCGATGTCTGCAAGGCCCACGACCTGCCCGCCGACGAAGTGAACCGCGCCCTGCTGCGCTCGTTGGCAGCTGTTTAGTGACATTTTAGGGCGCTAGCCCGCGTGGAATATGCGCGAGCAGCTCCTGAAATAGGAGCAGCCACCATCTCAATCCAATAACTTGCTCCGCGCAGGCGCCGCCCGCGCCGCCATTTCCAGCCGCAGCATCTGCTCCAGCGCGGGGGACGGCGTGGAGGGGTCGGGCTGGTTCACCGCGCCCCAGACGTTGCGGATGATTTGCATGGGCGTGACCAGAAAGCCCCAGGGGAAGCCCCACCAGCCCAGCACCACCGAGAACACCGTGTCACCGACCTTGCGCTTGGTGCCGCAGCCCTGGCAGCACACCTTGGGTCGGCTGGACCACGAAGTCATGAACAGCACCGACCACACCCGGTACGAGGTGTGCACATCCACCGGCCCGGCACCCTTGCAAGCGGGGCACTGGCCGCGGTGGACCTGGGCCACGTACTGGTCAACCTCGGGCTGGGGCAGCGCCCGCGCCGTGAGGGCCAGCGCGCCGCGCTGCATGCAGGTGGCATTGCAAAAGCGCAGGTCGCCCTGCCGTTTGCCACCCAGAAGAATCGTAGTGTTGCAGTACGCGCACGATGCCATGAAACAGTCTCCCTTAAAAATCCTGTGCCATCGTAACGGCTTCAGGCTCAGCGAAACACGGGGCGGAAGAACGTGCGCTCGTAACTCACGATGCAGCGCGTCTCTTCGGCATAGCGAAACGCGGCCTGGCATTCCGCGTCGTTGAAGGACTGCTGGCGGTAGGTTTCGTACGCCGCCAGGCTGGGGAAGCTGAACATAGCCAAGGCGATGTTGTTGGCACCTTCGGAGGGCATGAAGTAACCGTGGTGCTGGCCGCCAAAGCGCTCCACCAGCGGAATCCAGAGCTTGCCGTAGTGCTCGAACTCGGCGAGCTTGAAGGGGTCGATCACGTAGCGCAGATAGCAGGTCACCATGGGGGGTTCTCCAATGAAAGTTGATAGGTTCAGCCTGGCGGTTTGCCCAGGGCGGGGTCCGCGCGGCACTGCGCCAGGGGGCGGGCCTGGGCGCTGAGGATCTTCAGCACCTGCCGGGTTGTGGGGTTGACGGTCAGGCGCAGGCAGGCGCAGCCATACCCGTAGTTGCCGTTCACGCGCACCTGCTGGCGCGCCGAGAAGTTGGGCCAGTCGCCCTCTGCCTCATGGCCGCCCTGGGTGGCGACTTCCCACTCTCCATCGCGGTCATGCAGCCACACATTGCCGGGGCTGGGATTGTCCCACCAGCCGCAGCGCGTTTGGGGTGCGGCCTGCACCGCGCAGGCGGTCCACAGCGCCAGGGCCAGCAGGCGCTTCATGCGCGAACCTGTTCGTCGCGCAGGCGCGCAAAGGTCTTCCAAAACTGGGCCTCTTGCGTGCTCGCAAAGTTGATGCGCATGAGGCTGCTGGGGGTGCGCTGGGCGTGGAACAGGGCGCCGGGCGCCAGCAGATAGCCTTCGTCCAGCATGCGCTGGCTCAAGGCGTCAGTGTCCACACCGGTCTCTACCCAGCCAAACAAACCCACGGGGTCAGACGCGAAGGTGCAGCCGTGCGCCAGCGCCAGCTTCACGCTGCGCGCACGCGCGCCATCCAGCTGGGTGCGAATGCGCTCGGCATGGCGGCGCAGCTGGCCCTGGTCAATGCACCAGGCCAAGGCCTTCTCCAGCAGCGCGGGCGTCGTCAGGGTGGACAGCAGCTTGGTGTCCAACAGGCGCTCGGCCAGGTCTTTGGGCGCAGCCAGGTAGCCCACGCGCCAGTTGGGCGCCAGGATCTTGGCAAAGCCGCCCACGTAGATGGTGCGCTGCAGGCCGTCCAGCGCACACAGGCGCGTGGAGTGCTCGGGTGCGAAGTGGCTGTAGGTGTCGTCTTCGACGATATGAAAGTCGTGCTGATTCGCCAGCTGCAGGATGCGGTAGGCGCTGCTGGGCGAGAGGCAAAACCCCGTGGGGTTGTGGAACACGCTGACACTGACAAAGAGCTTGGGCTTGTGCGCCTCGCAGTAGCGCGCCATCACCTCTAGGTCTGGCCCCTCGGCGCGGCGTGGCACCGGCAGGATGCGCATGCCCAGCGAATCCAACCGCGCAAATTCGATCGCCCAACCGGGCTCTTCCACCATCACGTAGTCCCCCGCGCGCAGCAGCGTGCGGCTCACCACATCGAGCGCGTTGGTGGCCCCCACCGTGGTGATGATTTGCTCGGGCGCGGCGTGCACCGACAGGCCCGCCAGCTTGGTAGACAGCGCGCGGCGCAGCCCTGAGTCGCCCGCGGGCTCGCCGTACTGCAGCGAGAACGCATTGAGTGCCTCCACACTGCAGCTGCGCCGAACGGCCGTGGCCAGAAAGGTGGACTGCAGCCACTCCTTGGGCAGCACGCCCATGCCGGGCTGGGGCTTGTTGCTCACGCCCTTGAACATGCCGCGGATCAGCGCGGTGGCGTTCAGCGGCGCGCGGTGGGCGGTGCTGTCCACCCCGCTTGCTACCAAATACGTAGCTAGTCGCGTAGATTCGGCGGGGGCTGAGGGCAGATCGCGCACATAAAAGCCACGGTTCTTGCGCGCCTCCACGAGGCCCTGGGCCAGCAGCTGGTCGTACGCGCCCACCACGGTGGACGGGCTCACGCCCTGCTGCTGCGCGCACAGGCGCACCGAGGGCAGCCGCGCGCCGGGCGCCAGCAGGCGGTCGCGGATGCGCTGGGCAAACAGTGCCGCCAGTTGTTCGGCCAGGCTTTGGGCCGCGGTTTTCATGAGCATGGGAGTCCTCTGTGCTGGCCCCGCCAGCAGTACAGTTTGATTTCTGTCTACACAAACTGTACTGCAAGTGTGTTGTTTTTCAAAGTACAGTGATTCCCATGTTGAACCCATTTGCTCCCGCCGAATTCACCGCGCTGCTGTTGCTCTCCACCGCGGCCAGCTTCACGCCGGGCCCCAACACCACGCTGTCCACCGCACTGGCGGCCAACCTCGGCCTGCGGCGCGCCATGCGCTTTGTGGTGGCGGTGCCGCTGGGCTGGGGCCTGCTGTTCACGCTGTGTGCCGGTGGCCTGGGCGCGCTGGTGGTGGCGTTGCCGCTGTTGCGCAGCGCCATCCAGTGGCTGGGCATTGCCTACCTGCTGTGGCTGGCCTGCAAGATGGCGGGCGCCAGCAGCCTGGGGGAGTCCGATGCCAGTCGCATGAACGTTAGCTTCTGGCAGGGGGTGGCGCTGCAGTTTCTCAATATCAAGGCCTGGATGCTGGGCCTGACTGTGACCGCTGGTTGGCTGGCCGGGCGCGAGGACGCGCTGGCGCGCTACGCCATCACGCTGCCCCTGATGCTGGCCTTTGGCTTCTTCAGCAATCTGCTCTACGCCACCATGGGCTCGCTCTTGCGCGACTGGCTGTGTGGCCCCGTGGTGGCCGGTGTGGCCACAGCGCAGCGCCTGCGCTGGTTCAACCGCGGCATGGCTGCCGTGCTGGTGGCCACCGCCGCCTGGATGGGATCTCTATGACTACTTCACACCTCAAAAAAGGCCTGTGGTTGGGCGTCCTGGGCGTCACCATTTTTGCCCTGACCCTGCCCATGACACGGCTGGCCGTGGGCACGCCCGACGCACCGCTGATGTCGGGCATGTTCATCGCATTTGGCCGCGCCGTGGTGGCCGGTGTGCTCTCGGGCCTGCTGCTTTGGTGGGGAAAAGCGCCGCTGCCGCCGCGCGATACCTGGGGCCCGCTGGTGCTGGTGGCGCTGGGCGTGGTGTTTGGTTTCCCGCTGTTCACCTCCATTGCCATGCGCCATGTGGAGGCCGTGCACGCCAGCGTGATGGTGGGCGTGCTGCCGCTGGCCACGGCGGTGGTGGGGGCCTTTTTGAACCGACAGCGCCCGTCCACCGCCTTTTGGGTCTGCGCGCTGGCCGGCACGGCGCTGGTGGTGGCGTTTGCGGTTTTGCGGTCGGGCCAGAGTGGCCTGACCTTGCAGATGGCCGATGTGCTCTTGCTGCTGGCCATGGCCTGTGCGGCGGTGGGCTACGGGTTTGGCGGACGTCTCTCGCAGCGCATGCGCGCCGAGCATGTGATTTGCTGGGCGCTGCTGATTGCGCTGCCCATTAACCTGCCTTTGGCCGTGTGGCAGTTTCCGGAACACAATTTGCCAGCCAGCGCCTGGATGGCGTTTGCCTATGTGTCGGTGTTTTCCATGTGGCTGGGCTTTTTCGCCTGGTACAAGGGCTTGGCCCTGGGCGGCACCGTGCGCGTGAGCCAGGTGCAACTGCTGCAGCCGTTTTTGGGCATGCTGTTTGCCGTGCCGATCCTGGGTGAGCGGCTGGACGCGGTCACCGTGGGCTTTGGCGTGGCAGTGATTGCCACCGTCTTCATTGGCCGGCGCATGCCGGTACAAACTGTGACCCGCAGCGTGACAAAAGGAGCCTCCGCATGAACCACGACCTCTGGATCGCTGCAGCCCTGTTTCTGATCGTGAGCTCCGTCACGCCAGGGCCCAACAACACCATGCTGATGGCCTCAGGCGTGAACTTTGGCGTGCGCCGCTCCCTGCCGCACCTGCTGGGCGTGCAGATCGGCTTCACCGTGATGCTGCTGTGCGTGGGCCTGGGCCTGCATGCGGTGCTGGACCAGTTTCCGACGCTCTACCAGCTGATGCGCTGGGGCGGCGCGGCCTACCTGCTGTGGCTGGCCTGGAAGCTGGCCACCGCCCGCCCCGCCGACGCAGACCCCACGGCCCCTGCACCCCAACCCATGGGTTTCTGGGGCGCGGCCGCGTTCCAATGGATCAACCCCAAGGCCTGGGTCATGATCGTCACCGCCATGAGCGCCTACCTGCCACCCGACGCCAGCGTGTCCCAGGTGCTGGTGCTGGCACTGATGTCGCTGGTGCTGGGCAGTCCCTGCTCGGCCGTCTGGGTGGGCTTTGGCCAGGCCATGCGCAGCCTGCTGCAAAACCCCAAGCGCCTGCGCCTCTTCAACATCACCATGGCCCTGGCCCTGGTGGCCTCGCTCTACCCCATGCTGACCAGCTGAAAGCCCCGAATGGAACTGCACAACATCCCCTTTGGCACCACCGACTGGTCCACCATCCCGGTCGAAGAGAAAAGCGCCCAGGCGGGCCACGCGCTGTGGCGCACCCAGCACTTTGGCAACGTACGGGTGCGTATGGTGGAGTACACGCCGGGCTACGTATCGGACCATTGGTGTGTCAAAGGCCACATCCTGCTTTGCCTGCAGGGCGAGCTGCACACTGCGCTAAAAGATGGCCGCACGTTCACGCTGCGCCCCGGAATGAGCTACCAGGTGGCAGACAATGCAGAACCACACCGCTCCACCGCGCCGCTGGGCGCCACCCTGTTTGTGGTGGACTGAATACACGCACCGTTTGAGTTTTTGACGTATTTCTCTGGAGACCCCATGACGCACTGGACCCTGGCCGCACGCGCCGCAAAGATGAACCCCTCGGTGATCCGCGAGATCCTCAAGGTCACCGAACGCCCCGGCATCATCAGCTTTGCCGGCGGCCTGCCCTCGCCCCAAACCTTTCCCGTGGCCGAGTTTGAAGCGGCCTGCGCCAAGGTGTTGAAAGACGACCCCGCCGGTGCTCTGCAGTACGCCGCCAGCGAGGGCTACGGCCCGCTGCGCGAGCTGGTGGCCGACAACCTGGGCAAGCAAAGCGCCGCGGCTGGCGTGCCCTGGAAAGTCGACCCCGCCCAGGTGCTGATCACCACCGGCTCACAGCAAGGCCTGGACCTGGTCGCCAAAATCCTGATCGACGCGGGCAGCAAGGTGCTGGTGGAGTCGCCCACCTACCTGGGCGCCGTGATGGCCTTCATGCCCATGGAGCCGAATGTAGAGAGCGTGGCCAATGATGAGGAAGGCGTGGACATCGCCGACCTGGCCCGCAAGTCGGACAACGCGCGCCTGCTCTACGTGCTGCCCAACTTCCAGAACCCCACAGGCCGCAGCATGAGCGAGGCGCGCCGCGCCGCGCTGAGCGCCGAGGCCGCCCGCAGCGGCCTGCCACTGATGGAAGACAACCCCTATGGCGACCTGTGGTTTGACCAAGCCCCGCCCGCCCCGCTGACCGCGCGCAACCCCGAGGGCGGTATTTATCTGGGCTCGTTCTCCAAGGTGCTGGCGCCCGGCCTGCGCATGGGCTTTATGGTGGCCCCCAAGGCCGTGCACCCCAAGCTGCTGCAAGCCAAGCAGGCCGCCGACCTGCACAGCCCGGGCTTTAACCAGCGCATGATTTTTGAGGTAATGCAAAACGGTTTTCTGGACCGCCATGTGCCCACCATCCGCAGCCTGTACAAGGCGCAGCGCGATGCCATGCTGGCGGCGCTGGCCCACCACTTCCCCAGTACCGGCAACCCGGACGACACCCTGACCTGGAACACCCCAGCCGGCGGCATGTTCCTGTGGGCGCGCCTGCCCAAAGGCATGAACGCGGTGGACCTGCTGCCCCATGCGGTGGACAAGGGCGTGGCCTTTGTGCCCGGCGCGCCGTTCTATGCCGGGAACGCAGACGCACGCGCCATGCGCCTCTCCTTTGTCACACCCAGCGTGGAAGAAATCCACCGCGGCGTGGCCGCCCTGGCCGCCGCCATTCACGCCCAAAGGAGCTGACATGGCTGTGCATATCTGGGGGCGCCTGAGTTCGCTGAATGTGCGCAAGGTGGTGTGGGCTGCGCAAGAGACCGGCGTGAGCTTCACGCGCAGCGACGCCGGCATGGCTTACGGCGTGGTCAAGACGCCCGAGTACCTGGCCATGAACCCCAACGCCCTGGTGCCCACGCTGCAGGACGGTGACTTCACCCTGTGGGAGAGCAACGCCATCGTGCGCTATCTGTGCGCCAAGTACGGCGACGCCACGCTGTACCCCCAAGACCTGGCCGCGCGCTTTGACGCCGAGCGCTGGATGGACTGGCAGCAGACCACGCTGAACCGCGACAGCGGCGCCGCCTTTGCGCAATGGTTCCGCACCCCGGCTGATCAGCGCGATGCCGCGGTGATCGCCCGCTCCACCGCTGCCACCGAGCCGGCCATGGCCCAGCTCAACGACCACTTGGCCGACCGCGCCTATGTGGGTGGCGCGCACTTCAGCATGGCCGACATTCCCGTGGCCTGCGATGTGCACCGCTGGTTTGGCCTGCCCCAGCCCCGGCCCGCGTGGCCGCACCTGGAGCGCTGGTTCGCCAGCATCCTGGCCCGCCCCGCCACCCGCGGCGTGCTCGACCTTCCCCTTTCATAGTTCCCCACCTTTCAGAAAGCCACCCGTGTCCCAACAGCGCCCCTTCGCCCAAGTCGATGTGTTCACCGCCCAGCCGTATCTGGGCAACCCCCTGGCCGTGGTACTGAACGGCGCGGGGGTGAGTGATGAGGCCATGCAGGCCTTCGCGCGATGGACCAACTTGAGCGAAACGACGTTTTTGCTCCCGCCCACGGCCGAGGCGGCGGCGCAGGGCGCGGACTACCAGGTGCGCATCTTCACGCCCGGGCTGGAGCTGCCGTTTGCCGGCCACCCCACGCTGGGCAGTTGCCACGCCTGGCTGGAAGCCGGCGGCAAACCCAAGAATGCCAAGCGCATCGTGCAGCAGTGCAAGGGCGGGCTGGTGCAGATCTGCCGCGACGGCACGCGCCTGGCGTTTGCCGCACCGGCCCTGCAGCGCAAAAACCCCAGCCCCGGCCTGCTGGCCCAGGTGGCAGCCGCCCTGGGCCTGAAGGCCGCGCAGGTGGTGGCGGCGCAGACCCTGAGCAATGGCACCGACTGGATGGGCATCTTGCTGGACGACCGCCAGACCGTGCTGCAGCTGCAGCCCGACCACCTGGCGCTCAAGCATTTGGGCATCAAGGTGGGTGTGGCCTCCATGCCCGCTGCCGCAACCACTCAGCACGGCGTGGCCAGCGAGATGGAAGTGCGCGCCTTTGCCGCCATGGAAGGCATTCAGGAAGACCCGGTGAGCGGCAGTCTGAACGGCAGCCTGGCGCAGTGGCTCATTGAAGACGAATACATGCCCAAGAAGTACGTGGTGGCGCAGGGCACCTGCGTCCAGCGCGAAGGCCGGGTCCACATCGAGCAGGACAGCAGCGGCCAGGTCTGGGTGGGCGGCGATTCGGTCACCTGCATCCGCGGCACCGCCGCGCTCTGAATTCACACAACCCTTCGGGAGCGCCCATGCGCCAACGCCTTTTCAAGCAGGTGGACGTGTTCACCGCCCAGCCCTACCTGGGCAACCCGCTGGCCGTGGTGCTGGACGGCAGCGACCTCAGCACGGAGGACATGCAGGCCTTCGCGCGTTGGACCAACCTGAGCGAGACCACCTTTCTGCTGCCGCCCAGCCCCGAAGCCGCCGCCCTGGGTGCGGACTACCGCGTGCGCATCTTCACGCCGGGTGACGAGCTACCTTTTGCGGGCCACCCCACGCTGGGTAGCTGCCACGCCTGGTTGCAAGCAGGCGGTGTGCCCAAGGCGGCCGATGTGATCGTGCAGGAGTGCGCCAAGGGCTTGGTGAAACTGCGCCGCGACGGCACGCGCCTGGCGTTTGCCGCCCCCAGCCTGCAGCGCAGCGCCCCCGATGCCACGCTGCTGGCCCGCGCAGCCGCGGCGCTGGGCCTGCATTCGCAGCAGATTCTGGGTGCGCAGTGGCTCAACAACGGCCCCACCTGGCTGGGCCTGCTGCTGGACAGCATGGAGACCGTGCTGCAGCTGCAACCCGATGCCGCCCAGCTCAAAGGTTTGGTGCCTGGCGTGGGTGTAGCCGGCATGGACACTGCGCCAGCAGCTCCTGATTTGATAGCGCGCAGCAACCGCGAGGCGCGCGCCTTTGGCGCCCGCAGTGCCGATGCCACGCAGGCGGACGACGCCACACCGTCGGTCGAAGTGCGCTTTTTCGCGCCCGACATCGGCGTGTCGGAAGACCCGGTCACCGGCAGTTTCAACGCCAGCCTGGCGCAGTGGCTGATCGCCGATGGCATCACCCCACCCAGCTACGTGGCCGCCCAGGGCACCTGCATCGGCCGTGCCGGGCGTGTGCATATCGAGCAAGACGATGCCGGCCAGGTGTGGGTGGGCGGAGATTCGGTAACCTGCATTGACGGCCAGGTGACGCTATGACCAGCACCCTGCTGACCGCCCACCTGGCCCTGGCCTGGGCGACCTATGTGGTGAACGCCGGCAGCCCCGGCCCCAGCAACATGGCCATCATGGGCATGGCGATGAACGCCGGGCGCCGGCCCGCGCTGTGGCTGGCGGCCGGTGTGGTCAGTGGCTCGTGGTTTTGGGGTGTGCTGGCGGCGCTGGGCATCTCGCAACTGCTGGCGGCCTACAGCACGGGGCTCATCGCCATGAAGATCGTGGGCGGCCTCTACCTGCTGTGGCTGGCGTTCAAGTCGGGCAGCGCCGCCTGCCAGCCCCATGCGTCCGACAACACCGCCGCGGCCGCTGCGGATGCCAGCGCCCGCACGCTCTACCTGCGCGGTGCGGCCATGCACCTCACCAACCCCAAGGCCATCCTGTCCTGGCTGGCCATCGTCACGCTGGCACTGCCGCCGGGCGCACCGCATTCCGTGGCACTGGCCGTGGTGGCGGGCTGCATGGTGCTGGGCGTGCTGATCTTCTTTGGCTATGCGCTGGCGTTCTCCACACCCACCGCGCGCCGCCTCTATACCGCTGCGCGCCGTTGGCTCGAAGGCCTGCTGGCTGCCGTGTTTGGCTTCGCCGGCCTGCGGCTGCTGCAGTCCGCCACCCACCATTGACTGGAACCCCATGGCTCTGAATCCCTTGCTCCCCACATTGCACGACATCGAAGCCGCCGCCCAGGTGGTCTACCGCGAGTTCGGCCCCACGCCGCAGTACCGCTGGGGCCAACTGTCCGCCCTTTTGGGTACCACCTGCTGGGTCAAGCACGAGAACCACACCCCCGTGGGTGCCTTCAAGATCCGCGGCGGCCTGACCTACTTTGACCAACTGGCCCAGCGCGGTGCGCTGCCGGTTGAGGTGATCAGCGCCACGCGCGGCAACCACGGCCAAAGCATTGGCTGGGCCGCACGCGCCCACGGCGTGCCTTGCACCATCGTGGTCCCGCATGGCAACTCGGTGGAGAAGAATGCCGCGATGCGCGCGCTGGGCGTCACGCTCATTGAACACGGCACGGACTTTCAGGAAAGTCGCGAATTCGCCATGGGCCTGGCCAAAGAGCGCGGCGCCCACATGGTCCCCAGCTTCCACCCCGACCTGCTGCGCGGTGTCAGCACCTACTGGTGGGAACTGCTCAAAGCCGCACCCGATATCGACGTCATCTACGTGCCGATCGGTCAAGGCAGCGGCGCCTGCAGCGCCGTCGCTGCCAAACGGGCTTTGGGCCACACCGCCCGCATCGTCGGCGTGGTCAGCGCCCACGCCACCACCTATGCCGACTCCCTGACAGCGGGCAAGGTGGTCGAGGCCCCGGTGACCACCCAGCTGGCCGACGGCATGGCCTGCCGCGTGGCCGACCCCGAGGCACTGCAGATTCTGCTGGGCGAGATCGACCACATCGTGCGAGTGACGGATGACGCGGTCGCCCAGGCCATGCGCGACATCTTTGCCTGCACCCACAACGTGGCCGAAGGCGCTGGCGCCGCCAGCTTTGCGGCAGCCATGCAGGAACGCGACAGCCTGCACGGGCAGACCGTAGGCATTACGCTGTGCGGGGGGAATGTGGACTCGGCGGTGTTTGCCGAAGTGCTACGAAATTAGGAGCTGGTGGCGCTTATTGGGCGGGGGCTAGCACCACCAAAAGCCACAAGCAGAGCACGGCCAGAAAGTTGACCGTGAACACCACGCCCCGCAGCCGCACATTGCGCGTCAGGATCTGCACCGCACTGTGCAAGATGCGGCCCGCGATGAAAATCCACGCCAACACCAGCGCCGCATAGCCCGGCTGCGCCTGCAGCAGAAGCAGACAGGCGACGTGGAAGAAAAGCGGCCACTCAAACTGGTTAGACAGGTTCGCGCTGACGCGCGGCTCCATGTCCGCCCACGGGTTGCTGCCATCCTTGCGGCGGCCGAAGCCCCAAACAGTGGGAGCACGGGCGGCTGTAAGCAGCGCATAGAGGAAGGCCGTGAGGGCCACGTGCGCGGCCATGGGGAAGATCAGGGTATGGAACATAGGGGCGTACTCTGGGCGCTAGAGCCCATGTCTACTTGAGCTCATAGTCCAGCTCGTAGAAGTGCTTGCCATCCACGATCTGAATATCCATCTGACCCGAAATGCCGACCAACTCACCCGTGCCCGAATCGGGAACGATCTGCACTTTTAGTGATCGCTCGCCTGCCGCCATCAGCCCCAGGTGCACCAGCGCAAAGCTGCCGTTGCGGCCATCCAGCGTCCCCACAATGCGCTCCAGCGCCACATAGCCAGCCGAGGTGGGCTGCGGCGTGCGGGCCGCCAGCATATGCACGGTGCTGGTGGCACTCAGCGGGCCGGTGAAGGTTTTGGAGATGCTGGCGCGCGACAGCGTGACGCCCTCCACCGTGTCGTACGGCGGCTCGCCCTGCATGCTGACTTCAAAGGTGCTTTTGACTTTCATGGGCCTAAGCTTAGCCGCATAAAGTTGGAAACCTTGCGGTCAAGCTGGATGGCCAACAAGCAGAACTTCATAGGGAAGACGACTGACACACGATGCAACGAAGCTCTGTACTTCTCTCGGATCGGCGCCATTGCCAACAGCGTAGGTTTCGTTGACACGGGTAAACAAGATCAGGGGGTGATCAGCGTAGTCCGGTAACTCCAGGTTCCCTACAGTGTCCCGGTTGTGCCGCAGTTCAATGTAGAGGCCATCTGCTTTCTGTAAGTTGAACCAAATGTGATCGAGGACTTGCGGCTTGCGGCCCTTCAACAGGCTCTCACTTTTGCTGAGAGACAGCTTGCGCTCAAAAGCGGCGTCAATGTCTTTGACAAGTTTCTTTTCGTCAAGCAGTGGGCAAGCAATTACATACAAAGTGTTTAGATTCATTTTTTCCTCAGCAGAGACTGAAGGCACCCAAGATGTTCACCTTGCATGGTGATCTCAAAGGTGCTTTTGACTTTCATGGGTCTGAGCTTAGCCGTACAAGACTCCTCGTACCAGTCAGCACCACAGCGCTCCTGATTCCATAGCTGCTGTCGCCCCAATTACAGGGGCCCAATGCCAATCGGGCTTAAATTCTGCGTATGGGAAATCTCTATTTGGTACGCCACGGGCAGGCTTCGTTTGGGGCCGCGGACTACGACAACCTCAGCGAGCTTGGCCACCGGCAGAGCGTGCGGCTGGGGGAGTACTTTGCGCACAAGGGGCTGCAGTTTGAGGCGGTCATCGTCGGCACGCTGCGCCGCCACGCGCAGACCTGGGCCGGCATTGCCATGGGCGCAGGGCTGACGCATGAGGCGCTGGAATGGCCGGGTCTGAACGAGTACGACAGCGCGGCGGTGATCCACGCCATCCACCCCGCACCACTGGAAAAACCCGACACGCCCGAGATGTACCGCCACCATTTCCGCCTGCTGCGCGATGGCCTGACGCAATGGATGAATGGCGTGGTCAGCCCGCAGGGCATGCCCAGCTACGACGACTTTGTGCGGGGCGTGACCAGCGCGCTGGACCATGTGCGCCAGCACCACACGGGCAATGTGCTGATCGTGAGCAGCGGTGGGCCCATCTCCACCGCGGTGGGCCATGTGCTGGGCACCACGCCGGAGACGACGATTGAGCTGAACCTGCGCATCCGCAACAGCTCGGTCACCGAACTGGCTTACACGCCCAAGCGCCACATGCTGGTGACCTACAACACCCTGCCCCACCTGGACGACACGCCCTACGCGGACTGGGTGACCTACTCTTAGCCTACTGCTAGCGGGGCCCTGCCTTGCAGTGGCTTGGCACGCCTTGTGCTTGATGCCCTCTGTTGGACCGTCCAGAGGAAAACAATGCACCGATTCGGAACGAAGTGGTTGGCCCCGTTGCTGGGGATATGTGTTTTGGCATGGAGTGCGTCTACCTACGCCCAAGCTGCAGCCCCCGTGGGCGCGGCCTCCGATGCGCCACCGGCTGCTGTGGTGGCTGCCGTTGCGGACGCGCCGGCAGCGCCTGTTGTGGCCGCTGCCCCAGTTGCCCCGCCCCCTGCCCCCCCCAGCAAACCCAGCCTGGTCGCCCAAGACACGATCAACGGCGCCGACACGGCGTGGATGATGACCAGCACGGCGCTGGTGTTGCTGATGACCTTGCCCGGCATTGCGCTGTTCTACGGTGGCATGGTGCGCAAGAAGAGCGTGATCAACGCCATGGCCAGCGTGGTGGCGATCACCGCCATGGTCAGCCTGCTGTGGTTCGCGGTGGGGTACTCGCTGGCCTTTACCCCCGGCAGCAGTTGGTTGGGCGGCACCGACCGCCTGTGGTTCACCGGGCTCAATTACCTCAAGGAAGCCGGCCAGGTGGCCGTGAGCCATGTGGCGCCCAACGTGCCCGAGTCGGTGTACGCCATGTTCCAGCTCACCTTTGCCATCATCACCGCAGCGCTGATCGTGGGCGCGTTTGTGGAGCGCATGCGCTTCTCGGCGATGCTGTGGTTCATTGGCATGTGGTCCATCGTGGTCTACGCGCCCATCGCCCACTGGGTGTGGGAGCCGGGTGGCTGGTTGGTGCAAATGGGCGTGCTGGACTTTGCGGGTGGCTCGGTGGTGCACATCAACGCCGGCATCTCGGGCCTGGTGTGTGCCTACATGTTGGGTGCGCGCAAAGGCTATGGCAAAGAGCCGTTCGAGCCGTTCAATCTGGGCCTGACCATGGCGGGCGCAGGCCTGCTGTGGGTGGGCTGGTTTGGTTTCAACGCCGGCTCGGCCGTGGCGTCGGACGGACGTGCCGGCCTGGCCATGGCGGTCACACACATTGCGGCCTCGGCCGGCGCCATCTCCTGGATGCTGGGCGAGTGGATCACGCGCGGGCGTCCCTCGCTGCTGGGCCTGTGCTCGGGCCTGGTGGCCGGGCTGGTAGCCATCACACCGGCGGCTGGCTTTGTGACCCCGCGCGATGCGGTCATCTTTGGTGCTGTGGCGGGCCTGGCCTGCTACTGGGGCGCCACAGGGCTCAAGCGCATGCTCAATGCCGATGACTCGCTGGATGTGTTTGGCGTACACGGCATTGGCGGCATCGTGGGCTCGCTGATGACGGGCTACTTTGCCAGCAAGACGATTTCAGGCGTGACCGGCAGCGTGGCCACGCAGGCGATCGGTGTGCTGGCGGTGCTGGCGTACAGCGGCCTCATGAGCTGGGCGCTGCTGTGGGTGACCAAAGTAATTGTGGGCCTGCGGGTGGACGATAACTCCGAACTCGTGGGCCTGGATGTCTCCCAGCATCGGGAGCACATGGGAACCTGACGGTGAAACTCAAAGGAGTGTTGCATGTTGAACAGTGAAAAGCTGGCGATTGCCGCCCATTTGCATGTGCTGTTGCGGCGCAAGACCGGGCGCGTGACCGACACCGAATGGATGGCCAGCAACACCGAGTACGCCGCCGAGATCGTGCGCTTTGCACGCGCCAGTGCCGAGGAAGACGGCCACACCGACCTGGCCGACTGGGCCGCCAAGCTGGAGCTGGCCATGGTGCCCGTGCAGTCCCCACGGCCCGCGCGCGACCGGCTGTTTGGGGTGGTTGGCATGGTTGGCGGCAACACCAAGCCCGCACCCCTGCCCGGCGCCTCCGACTCGCTGTTTGGCGCTACCGAGAGCGAAGCACACCGCTACGTCCGCGGCATCCGTTAGCCTTCGTACAGCGCAGCACCAAAGTCCGCGCACAATGCGGCGGATGCATACCTACCGCACCACCGTTTTCCCCGCACTGGCTCTGCTGCTCCTGCTTGGCCTCAGCCAGGCCACCTGGGCCAAGCCAGCCAAACCCTACACGCTGACCAACACCCTGGGCATGACCCTGGTGCGCATTCCGGCGGGCAGTTTTCGCATGGGCAGCAACGAGCCCGTGGCCCGCCTGCAAAAGGCCTATCCGCTGGCGGAGCGCGAGCGGCTGGAAGCGCTGAAGGACGAAGCGCCGGTGCACACCGTGCGCATCAGCCATGCGTTTTATATGGGGCAGACGGAAGTGACCGTGGGGCAGTTCCGGCGCTTTCTGCAGGTGTCGGATTACGTCCCCGAATCAGAGGCAGATGGCACCGGCGGCTATGGCTACAACCCCGACTACGACCCCGCCAAGAGTGTACGCGGTGATGCCTTTGAAGGCCGCGACCCGCGCTACAGCTGGCGCAACCCCGGCTTTGCCCAGGACGACAGCCACCCCGTCGTGAACATCACCTGGAACGATGCGCAGGCCTTGGCGCAGTGGCTGAGCAAAAAAGAGGGCCGCCACTACCGACTGCCCACCGAGGCCGAATGGGAGTACGCGGCGCGCGCCGGCACCCGCACGCGCTACCACAGCGGCGACGATCCGCTGTCCCTACTAAGGGTGGCCAACACCTTTGACGCGAGTGCCAAACCGCTGTGGCCCAAGTTTGCGGCCAATGCGCTGGCGGGCGACGATGGCTTTGCCTTCACCGCGCCGGTGGCCAGCTTCAAGCCCAACGCCTTTGGCCTGTATGACATGCACGGCAACGCCTGGGAATGGACCAACGACTGGTATGGCGAGGACTACTACGCACACTCCCCCACCACCGACCCGCAAGGCCCCAAAGAAGGCAATGTGTATGTGCGCCGCGGTGGCTCCTGGCACACCTGGGCGCTGTATGCGCGCGCCAGCTACCGCAACTGGAATTCACCGCAAACCCGCTACACCCTGGTGGGCATGCGGCTGGTCCTGGACGCGCCGAACTAAGGCTTAGTTGCGCAGCGTGTCCGCTGGCAGCTGGTGGATCTCGGCCAGCGTCTGCGCTAGCGCGCGGCCCGCCGCGTCCAACACGGCGCGGCCTTTCTCGGCGGTAGCGGCAGCCGCATTGCCCACGGCACCGGCAGCGTTGTAATCCTGCATTTGCCAGCCCAGCTTGGCGCTCTTGCCGTTGCCCAGAATCGCAAAGCGCTGGGCGCGGTCTTCGGACGTGGAGGCAAAGTTTTGCGCCTGCGCCATCACCACCTGGTCTGGCGCCAGCGCCAACATCATGGAGGTTTCGATCTCGCCGGCGTGGATGCCAAAGCGGTGCTCGTGCGCGCTGAACAGCGCATTCACATCCTCACCCTTCGGACCCGTGAGCGGCAGGCCAAACCAGTTGACGCTGTAGACCAACATGCCCAGCCGCGCACGCAGGTCGCGGGCCACCACGTCCAGCAGTCCCACTTGGCCGCCATGCGAATTGAGCAGCACCAGCTTCTTCACGCCGGTGGCGGCCACGCTCTCGCCCAGCTCGGTCCACAGGCGGATGACCGTTTCGGCCTTGAGGGTCAGCGTGCCGGGAAAGCGCGCGTGCTCGGGGCTGAAACCCACGGCCTGGGTGGGCAAAAACAGCGCAGGCACATCGGCGGGAATATGGGGCACGGTAGCGGCCACTACGCCGTCCACCAGGGCGGTGTCTACCCGCAGCGGCAGATGCGGACCATGTTGCTCGGTGGCGGCCACGGGCAGCACGGCAATGGTGGCGCCCAACTGGCCATTGTCCTGCAGCTGCGCAAAGTCGCGGGTGCTCCAGTCGGCCCAAAAACGGGAAGGGTTTTGCATGCGCCTATCTTAGGCCAGGCTAGGTGGCCAGCGCCTCGGGCTCCACGCTGTCCATGGCCAGCACCGGCGCGTGGCGCGGCAGCACCAGGCTGAAGGTCGCGCCCTCACCGGGGTTGCTGGCCACATGCACCGTGCCGCCCAGCGAACGGGTCACCAGGTTGTAGACGATGTTCAGCCCCAGGCCACTGCCGCCCTGGCCCAGCTTGGTGGTGAAGAAGGGGTCGAACACGCGCGGCAGGTGGGCCGACGGAATGCCCACCCCGTTGTCGCTGACCTGCAAGCGCACCGCGCCATCGGACGTTAGGCTGGCGGTCACCTGCACCGAGCCCTGGTCGATGCCGTCAAACGCGTGGAGCAACGCGTTGTTGATGAGGTTGGTGATGACCTGGCCCAGTGGGCCGGGGTAGCTGTCCATGACGATGTCGGGCCCAATGTCGCAGAGCACCCGGTGGTTGGACTTGCGGATGGTGGGGCCCAGCGTGAGCAGGATTTCATTCACCGTGGCGTGCAGGTCAAAGGTGCGGCGGTTCAGGCTGGTCTGGTCCACCGCCACCTGCTTGAAGCTGGAGACCAGCTCAGCCGCATGCTGCAGACCGCGCATCAAGATGCCCGCGCCCTGGCGCGTGTTGCTCACAAACTCTTCCAGCCGGCTGCGCGTAAGGCCCTGGGCCATGCTGTTGGAGAAGGAGCTGGCGTGGTCCTGCAACGTGCTGGCCACGGTCAGGCTGTTGCCAATGGGGGTGTTGAGCTCGTGCGCAATGCCCGCCACCAGCGACCCCAGAGCCGACATTTTCTCGGCCCGCACCAGCTCGCCCTGGGCCACGGTCAGCTGCGTCAGCGTGGCCGACAGCTCCTGCGTGCGCTGCTCCACGCGGTGCTCCAGCGTGGCGTTGAGCTGCAGGATGTTTTCTTCGTAGTGGTGCTTGGCCGTGATGTCGTCAAACGCCATGATGAGCACGCGGTCCGTGCCCAGCTGCACCACGCGGCCCGACAGCTCACACAGCATGGGCTCGCGCGACTGGCCGCGCTGCATCCACGACTTGAAGCCTTCCAGCTCGCCCGTGGCTTCCAGGATGCGCAGCGCCTCCTCGCGTGAGGCCGCATCGCGCCAGATGCCGGTGTGGGCGCCGTTGGAGCCCACCACCGCACCGCGGTCCAGGCCGAACACGCGCACCCAGGCGGAGTTCACATCCACCGTCAGCACGTCGGGGTCTACCAGTGAGACCGACATGGCAATGGGCGAGGCGTCAAAAATGGCGGCGAATTTGGTCTGGCTCACGCGCAGCGCTTCTTCGGTGCGCTTGCGTTCGGCCAGCTCGGTCTGCAAAGCTGCGGTCTTTTGCGCGCGCTCGGACATCAGGGCGGCCAGGTCAGTGCGCATGGTGTCCAGCGCATGGGCCAGCTCACCCATCTCGTCCTGCCGCTGCCAGGCCAGAGGTTGGTCCAGCTCGCCACGGGCCAGGCGTGAGGCGTCTTCGCGCAGTTGCAGCAGGGGTTTGAGCACGCGGCGGTTGAACAGCGGCCAGATGAACAGAAACGCCAGCGCCATTTGCACCAGCAGGGCCAGCATGAAGCGCATCAGGTCCTGGCGCATTTCGCGTTCGATGCGCTCGGGGCTCATCTCCACCGTGAGTCGGCCCACACGGGCGCCGTTGTACGAGATGTCACGCTGGTCGGTGAGCGTGGGGACGGTGGGCACGGCCTCGCTGTGCTTGCGCACAAAGACGTCGCGGAATTCGTCGGTCACGGTGACGCTGACCACATCGGGGTTGCGCATCACGGCGTCCACCAGCTCGCTCGCCACGCCGCGGTCCAGGTTCCACACCGCCACGGCCATGCCGCGCGAGAGCACTTCGGCGTACTGGCGCATGGGCGCCTCCACCCGCAGCTTGACCTCGGTCTCCAGTTTGCTGGTGACCTGGAAGTAGGCAAGAAACAGGGCCGGCAGCAAGATCCCCAGCGCGGCTCCGAGCATCAGCGTCTGGCGCAATGACAGACTCGGAAACTTCACCGCAAAGCCGTTTTTTTGAACCAACCTGACGCCCCCTGAATTGGAATATCACACCGCCGTGCACAAAGTATCGTTGGGCAACTTGGGTATGGTCAAGCAAAAGGCATACAGCGGGGCCGCGCCCCCGCAGGCAAAGGCCGCTCTAGAACGAATAGCTCACGCCCACCGCCAGCACGGGCATGAGCTTGAGCTGGTCAATGGCCTCCTGCATCTTGGCGCGCTGGGCCGCCACGTCCGCGGCACTGGGGCCACCCGTGGCGCTCAGGCTGGCCTTGGGATTCTGGAACATCACACCCGCATCCATGTTGAAGCCCCAGCCCTTGGCGGCGCGGGGGCGGATGGAGTAGCCCAGCCCCAGGTACGGCGCCACGTCTTCGCTCATCTTGATCTCGCCATTCACCGTGCCGGTGGTGCCGTTCACGCTGCCGGTGCCGGCCAGGGTGATCTTGTTGTCGTTGAACACCAGACCGCCCGAGAGACGAAAGCCGCCGTCGCCTGGGTACCAGTCACCCACCAGTTGGACCGAGCTCCAGGTCAGGTCGATGGTCAGGTTGGCGGTGTTGCCGAAGTCACTCACATTGCCCGTGTAGCTTTGCTTGGGCAACCAGTTGGCCTGGCCGCGCACCGCCCAGTCGGAGGTGACTGAGGCCGCGTAGCCCAACCCCAACCCGTTGATGCCCAGCTGGGTGTAGACCGTACCGGCGTCGCCGGCCTGGGATGCCAGAGGGGCCGCAGCCAGCACGAGGGCCGCAAAGCGCAATGCACGAATGGATGTCATGACAAAGTCTCCTGTGGGTAGATGGGGAGTCACGCGCACGGCCCAGCCGGGGCCGAGTGGGCTGTTATAACGCCGCATCGCCCCCGGCACAATGGCTCGCCCGGAACTTTAGCCCGCCCCGCCGCTCCCACACAGCCATGACCTCTCGCGCCTCCTTTTCTCTCCGCCACTGGGCGCTCCAATTTGCTTCTGTTTTGATAGCTGCCAGCGCAATGGTGACGGGGGCTAGCGCCCAAATTGTGTTGCAAACCGCGGGCAGCAGCTTGCCCAGCACCGCCAGCAGCGTGGTGCAGACCGAACAGGTGCGCGCCGAGCTGGTGGCGCACGCGCCCGACGGCGTGGGCCCGGGAAAAACCGTGTGGCTGGGCCTGCAGCTGCAGCACCAGCCGCACTGGCACACCTACTGGAAGAACCCCGGCGACTCCGGCCTGCCCACGCAATTGCAGTGGACGCTGCCCGCTGGCGCCACCGCCGGCGACATTGCCTGGCCCACCCCACAAAAAATCACCATTGGTAGCTTGGCCAACCTGGGCTACGAGGGCACCGTTCTGCTGCCCGTGCCACTCACGCTGGGCGCCGATTTTCGCCCCGGCGCGCTGGCGCAGGACCTGGACGTGCGCCTGTCGGCCAGCTGGCTGGTGTGCCGCCAGGAGTGCATTCCGCAGGAAGGCCAGTTTGCGCTGCGCCTGCCGCTGCGCAGCTCCACCGCAGGCCAGGCAGCCGACTTCGCCAAGGCGTGGGCCGCGGCACCCCAAGCCTTTGCCGGCAAGGTGACAGCTCAGGTCAATGGTCAAAACATGGCACTGCAGGTCAGTGACTTACCCGCCGCCTGGCGCGGCAAGGCGGTGCAGGCCTTTCCTGAAACCACCGAACTCCTGAACACCCCGGCTCTCCCCGCGTCCGGCGACGGCGTGATCGGCAAGACGTCCAGCCGCGCGGGCGAGCAAGGCTGGCAAGACGGCGTGTGGACCGCTTCCGTGCCGTTGTCGGCCCAGCGCGCTACCAGCCCCACCACCGTGGCGTGGGTGCTGGTGCGGGGTGACGCGCGGCTGCGCGCCGAGGTGCCCGTCACAGGCTCCTGGCCCAAGACCGACGCCCCGCTGCAGGTGTCGCCCGCGCTGCAAGCCGCGCTGGATGCGAATGCCCAGGTGCCCGCGGCGAACGCCGTGCCCGGCAGCCTGCTGTGGGTGCTGCTGACCGCGCTGCTGGGCGGGCTGATCCTCAACCTCATGCCCTGCGTGTTCCCGGTGCTGGCCATCAAGGTGCTGGGCTTTGCCACGCAGACCGGCCAGTCGCGCGCAGCCCAACGCGCCCAGGGTCTGGCCTACACCGCCGGTGTGGTGCTGTCGTTTCTGGCGCTGGGCGGGCTGCTGCTGGCGCTGCGCGCGGGTGGCGAGCAATTGGGCTGGGGCTTTCAGCTGCAGTCGCCCGGCGTGATCGTGACCCTGGCGCTGCTGTTCACGCTGATTGCGCTCAACCTGGCGGGCTGGCTGAACGTGGGCAGCGTGCTGCCGCAGCGCCTGGCCACACTGCAGCTGCGCCATCCGGTGGCCGAGGCCCTGTTGTCGGGCGTGCTTGCGGTGGCCGTGGCCTCGCCCTGCACTGCGCCCTTCATGGGCGCGTCGCTGGGCTACGCCATCACGCTGCCAGGCACGCAGGCGCTGGCCATTTTTGCGGCACTGGGCCTGGGCCTGGCGCTGCCCTACCTGCTGGCCAGTTGGGTGCCTGCGGTGGGCCGCTGGCTGCCACGGCCCGGCGCGTGGATGGACACGCTGCGCCACTTCATGGCCTTTCCCATGGCGGCCACGGTGGTCTGGCTAGTGTGGGTGCTGGGGCATTTGAGCGGGGTGGACGGCGCGGGCAGCCTGCTGCTGCTGATCCTGGGGCTTTGCATGCTGGTTTGGTCACTGGGCCTGCAAGGGCGCAGCCGCACGCTGCTCGCTACCATTTCCATAGCTGCTTGCGCAATGTTTGCGGGGGCTACTGGCCAATATGCTTTGAAATCTGACGCCAAAGCAGCCACCACGGCCACCACTGGCCAGATCCAACCCGGCTGGCAGGCCTGGGCGCCCGGCAGCGTGCAGGTGGCGCTGGAACAGGGCAAGCCGGTGTTTGTGGACTTCACTGCGGCCTGGTGCATCACGTGCCAGGTGAACAAGAAGACCACGCTGTCCAACGCCGAGGTGCAGGCCGACCTGGCCGCCAAGCAGGTGACCCTGCTGCGCGCCGACTGGACCCGGCGCGACCCCGCCATCACCCAGGCGCTGCAGGCGCTGGGCCGCAGCGGCGTGCCGGTGTACGTGCTGTACGCGCCCGGCAGGGCACCCGTGGTGCTGTCCGAAATCCTGACGCCCGGCGAGCTGCGCAGCGCCATTGCCACCCTCTGAAACATCCCCATGAATGCACCCCTGACCGAAGCCCAGACCATTGCCCAGCTCGTGAGCCAACCCCTGACCGTGGCTGTGGTGGGCCTGTCCCCCAAGACCCACCGCGACAGTTTTGGCGTGGCGCGCTACATGCAGGCGCACGGCTGGCGCATCGTGCCCATCAACCCGAATGCCAGCGAGATCCTGGGCGAGAAGGCCTACCCCACGCTGACCGAGGCTGCCAAACACGCGCACATCGACCTGGTGGACGTGTTTCGCAACAGCGACGATGTGCCGCCCGTGGTCGACGAGGCCATCGCCATGGGCGCGCCCGCCATCTGGCTGCAGCTGGGTATTGCGCATGAGGTGGCCACAGCCAAGGCGCGCGCAGCCGGCCTGCTGGTGGTGCAAAACAAGTGCCTGAAGGTGGAACACGCGCGCCACGCCTGAGCCTGCAGCGGCTTGCGCCAGCGCAAGGCCGGGGTGGCCTTGGCCTGCGACAATCGGTCTATGACCGACACCACCTTCGACACCCTGCACAACCCCACATTCTTGCAAGCCTGCATGCGCCAGGCCACGCCACACACACCCGTGTGGCTGATGCGCCAAGCCGGCCGTTACCTGCCCGAATACGTGGCCACGCGTGCCACCGCTGGCAGCTTCATGGGTCTGGCCACCAACCGCGACTACGCCACCGAAGTCACCCTGCAGCCGCTGGACCGCTACCCGCTGGACGCAGCCATCCTGTTTTCCGACATCCTGACCGTGCCCGACGCCATGGGCCTGGGGCTGTCGTTTGCCCAGGGCGAAGGCCCGCGCTTCGCCTTTCCCGTGCGCGACGAGGCCGCGGTCGCCAAGCTCGAAGTGCCCGACATGGCCAAGCTGCAGTACGTGTTTGACGCAGTCAGCAGCATCCGCAGCGCGCTCACGCAGGACGGCAAGAGCCGCGTGCCGCTGATCGGCTTCAGCGGCAGCCCGTGGACGCTGGCCTGCTACATGGTCGAGGGCAAGGGCTCCGACGACTACCGCCTGGTCAAGACCATGCTGTACAGCCGCCCCGACCTCATGCACAAGATGCTGGCGATCAACGCCGACTCGGTCGCGGCCTACTTGAACGCGCAGATCGACGCGGGCGCCCAAGCGGTGATGATTTTTGACAGCTGGGGCGGCGTGCTGGCCGACGGCGCATTCCAGAGCTTCAGCCTGGCCTACACCGCACGCGTGCTGGCCCAGCTCAAGCGCCACGGCGCGGACGGCAAGCTGGTGCCGCGCCTGGTCTTCACCAAGGGCGGCGGCCTGTGGCTGCAAGACATGAAGGCGCTGGACTGCGACGTGCTGGGCCTGGACTGGACGGTGAACCTGGCCCAGGCGCGCGCGCTGGTGGGGGGTGCCGAATACGCGCCGGGGACCAGCGGCCCCGGCAAAGCCCTGCAGGGCAATATCGACCCCAACGTGCTGTTTGCGCCACCCGCTGCTATTGAATTGGAAGTGGCCAAGGTACTGGACAGCTTTGGCACGCCGTTCCAGGGCGCGGGCACCGGCCCCACCCACATCTTCAACCTGGGCCACGGCATCAGCCAGTACACGCCGCCCGAGCATGTGGCGGCGCTGGTGGAAGCGGTTCACACCCACTCCCGGCGCTTGCGTGCGTAATTTCATTACCACGATTCGTGCACCAAACCAAACTCCAAGAAACTTACTTATGCACAAAAATGGGGGTGCTAGGGTTATCCCTTCCCCCGCATGGGGGACGAGCGCTATCAAAGAAATAGCGCCCGTAAGTGCTTGATTCATAAGGACTTAAAAGTTTGCTTTTTTTCTGGGCAGCGCAAGCAAACCCTTGATTTACAAGGCTTCAGCCCACGCGGGGCAGACATATCAACAAAGTTATCCACAGAAAACGTGAACGGGTTGTAAAGTTCTTTCAAATCAAGTACTTAGCCTTTATTTCGCCAGTTCACATCAATAAATTACCCCAAGTGCCGCTTCATCACACAAATGCCGTTTCGGGCCCGGTGTCAGCCCCATGAGTTGCTGGCTACCGGTGCTGGTGAACACCCCTGCGCACGCGGCGCTGGGGCCGGTGCTGACCTACCAAAGTGAGCAGGCACTACCTGCCGGCACGCTGGTGCGCGTGCCCCTGGGCAGCCGCGAAACCCTGGGCGTGGTGTGGGACGGGGCGGGTGCCGAAGCCACCGGCGAGTTCGATCCGGCCAAGGTTCGGGCCATCGCCGGGGCGCTGGAGGGCATCGCCCCGCTGACGGCGCAGTGGCAACAACTTCTTACATTTGCTGCCAGCTATTACCAGCGCTCGGTGGGCGAGGTGGCGCTGGCCGCACTGCCGCCGCAGCTGCGTGAGCTGTCGCCCGAGCAGATGGCGCGGCGCCTCAAGCGCACCAAGCCCGTGGCCGGCGCCAGCGGTGCCGTGCTGGCGGCCCCAGCGCTGACGCCCGAGCAGGCCACCGTGGTGGGGCAGATCCACGCGCAGAACGGCCCGTTTTTGCTGTTTGGCGCCACCGGCAGCGGCAAGACCGAGGTCTATTTGCACTGCGTGCACAAGCTGCTGGCGGCCGACCCCGACGCCCAAGCGCTGATCATGGTGCCCGAGATCAACCTCACACCGCAGCTCGAAGAGCGCTTCAAGGCGCGCTTTGCCCCGCTGTACGGCGAGCATGCCGTGGTCAGCCTGCACAGCGGCATGACCAACCCGCAGCGCCTGAAGAGCTGGCTGGCCGCGCACGGCGGCGTAGCGCGCATCGTGTTGGGCACGCGCATGGCCGTGTTTGCCAGCCTGCCCAAACTGCGCCTCATCGTGGTGGACGAAGAACACGACCCGAGCTACAAAAGCAGCGAGGGCGCCCGCTACTCGGCGCGTGACCTGGCCGTGTACCGCGGCAAGCTCGAAGGCGCCAAGGTGATTCTGGGCTCCGCCACGCCCTCGCTGGAAAGCTGGCACCAAAGCCGCCCGGCGGAAGAAGGCGGACGCTACCTGCGCCTGCACATGCCCAGCCGCGTGGGCGAGGCATCGCGCCTGCCGCTGGTGCGCCGGGTCGACATGAACCACCAGCCGCGCAAGGCCGTGTTCTCCACACAGCTGGTAGACGCCATCAAGGACCGCGTGGCGCGTGGCGAGCAGTGCATGGTGTTTTTGAACCGCCGCGGCTACGCCCCCGTGCTGGCCTGCGACGACTGTGGCTGGAAAAGCGAATGCCCGCACTGCAGCGCCTTCCGCGTGTTCCACAAGATCGACCGCACGCTGCGCTGCCACCACTGCGGCTTCACCGAGCGCGTGCCGCGCGCCTGCCCCAGCTGCGGGAATGTGGACATCAGCCCCATTGGCCGCGGCACCGAGCAGCTCGAAGAACACCTGGCCGAACTGCTGGTGGACGTGCGCCGCGCCGGGTCGGTCACGCCCGAGAACCCGGACGGCGAGCACCTGCGCATCGCCCGCATCGACGCCGACTCCACCCGCCTCAAGGGCGCGCTGGAAGAACAACTGGCCGCCGTGCACGCGGGCGATGTGGATGTGCTGGTGGGCACCCAGATGATTGCCAAGGGCCACGACTTCCGCCGCATCACGCTGGTGGCGGCGGTGAACCCCGACGGCGCGCTGTTCAGCAGCGACTTTCGCGCGCCCGAACGCCTGTTCAGCCTGCTGATGCAGGCCGCCGGCCGCGCCGGGCGCGATGCAGCCCTGGGCGCGCAAAGCGAGGTGTGGATCCAAACCTTCCAGCCCGCACACCCGCTGTACGCCGCGCTGAAAGCACACGACTACCCAGCGTTTGCCACCCAACAACTGCTGGAGCGCGAACAGGCCGCCATGCCCCCGTTCAGCGCCCAGGCCCTGGTGCGCGCCGATGCCAAAACGCAGGAAGCCGCCCAGGCCTTCCTGAACGCCGCAAGAACCTTCGCGCAAACCGAGATGCTGGAATGGGAGGGTTGGGCCCCAGTGCTGGACCAACTCACGCTGTACCCCGCCGTGCCCATGACGATCCAGCGCATCGCCAACGTGGAGCGCGCCCAGATGCTGATCGAAAGCCCGTCACGCGCGACGCTGCAGCAGTTCCTGAACGGCTGGCAAAGCGTGTTGCACGCCACGCGCGCGCACCCAGAATGCAAGGGCCTGATCCGCTGGGCGATTGACGTGGATCCGCTGGCGATTTAGTGGGTTTTTTGGCTGCAGCCCCCGTGGAATATGCGCAAACAGCTACTATTTTGATAGTGACCGGAAATTCACATTCCGTCGAGAGGCAAAGGCTTGACGGGCCCAGCTTGGTTCTCTACCTCGCGCGCCTGCACATCCACCACATCGGCTGCGGCCGTAGCATCCACAGGAGAACCGCCTGGACGTGACCAGACACCTGAGCGGAACTGCTGCGAGGCCTGGCGAAAGCGGGTGAAGGTGGTGAAGAGCGCGGGCCTGCGGCCTGTCAGCAGCGACCACAGCACGGTGAGCAACGCAGCGGTCAAGGCTAGCGACAGCAGGGCCAGGGCGAACATGCTGACCCACACCACCAAGAACAGCTTGAACGCGCGGCGTAGCACGTAGGCTACAAAATTCAGGATCGTTTCCATGGGTTCATTTTGCCTATCGCGCGATGGCCCCAGAAAATCCGGCCATTAAATCCCAACCATCAGCACCACCGCCCCAGAGAAGGTGAAGAATGCCGCCGCGGTGGACACCAGAATGATGCGGGCGATGCGCCCGTTGTCCGCGCCAAAGCGCTCGGCCAGCAGCGACACATTGCTGGCGCTGGGCAGCGCGGCCAGCAGCACCAGCACGGTGAGCGCGAACTTGTCGATGGGCACGCCCAGACCAATGGCCGACACGCCCACCAGCAGCACCAGCAGCGGGTGCAAAAACAGCTTGATCAGCGCCACCGGCACGTACTCCTGCCAGTGGACATGGTGCGACTTGTCTTCCTTGGCCAAAATCTGCGAGCGGGCCAGCACCGCACCAATGGTGAACAGTGCCACCGGCGAGGCCGCATCGGCCAACAGGCCCACGGTGGCCACCACCGGCTGGGGGAATTCAATCTGCAGCGCCGACACCAGTGCGCCCAGCAGAATCGACCAAGGCATGGGGTTGGCGGCCACGCCTTTGAGGGCATTTTTGGCCGCCTGCGCGGCCGAACCACCGCCAGTGGCTGTGTTCTCGCCCAAGCGCGAGAGCGCGATGCACAGCGACGAGGTAATCACCATGTCCACCAGGATGGTGACGATGGCCGGCCCTGCGGCCTTGGCACCCAGCAGCGCTACCAGCAGGGGCACGCCCATGAAACCGGTGTTGGGGAAGGCTCCCACCAGCGCACCAAAGGCCGCGTCGTTCCAGCCAATGCGGCCATGCAGCGTGACGGCCACCACAAATGCCACCATCACCAACGCGCACAGAAGGTAAGTCAGCGCCACGCTGGGGTCCAGCAACTGGGCAATCGGCGTGCTGGCGCCAAAGCGGTACAGCATGCAGGGCAGCGCAAAAAACAGCACGAAGCCGTTGAGTCCAGGAATGGCCGCCAGCGGCAGCATGCCGCGGCGCGCGGCGACGAAACCACAGAGCACGAGGGCGAAGAAGGGGAAGGTAACGGTCAGGATTTGCAGCATGTTCAGGGTTCAGTCTGCGCTCTTTTAAATGGGTGCAAGAGGGTCTTCCAACGAAAAACCCACCCCGTAGACGGAGCGGAACCATTCGTGTTGTGAATCGATCAGGGCAAACTTGCGGCGCAAGTTCTTCACGTGGCTATCCACGGCGCGCTCGTTGGCATCGAGTTCGCCAGCGTAGGCTAACTCCAGCAGCTGTGTGCGGGAATACACCCGGCCAGGGCTGGAGTACAAGGTCTTCAGGATCTCAAACTCCTTGCTCGTCAATTGCAGGGGCTGGCCATGCAGGCTGGCCCGACGACGGTCGCAGTCCAAAAACAGTGTTGGTGCCATCGCCGCCGCCTCAGGCACGCCCGCTGTGCGCCGCAGCACGGCGCGTACACGGGAAACGACTTCTCGGGGAGAGAAGGGCTTGCAGATGTAGTCATCTGCACCGCAGTCCAGTCCCAGCAGGCGGTCAATCTCTTCCACCCGGGCGGTCAGCATGATGGTCGGCAATGGGGTAAAGCGCCGTATCGCCTGGAGCACGGCAAACCCGTCGCAGCCGGGCAGCATGACGTCGAGCAACAGCAGATCGGGCGGGGACCGGGTAATGTGTTCGATGGCGGCCAAGCCATCCGTCACGTGCTCGGCCGCGTAGCCGTTAAACCGCAGATAGTCCAGCACAACGGAGGCGATGTCGGCCTCATCCTCCACCACCAATACCGTCTGTTGTGGCACGTTAACTAGCATCGCCCATCTCCCGAATTCCATGCTGCAGGGGCAACACCAACTCGACACGCAAGCCGCCCAAAGGAGAAAAATCGGCCGCCATGATGCCGCCATGGGCCTGGACAATCGTTTGGCAGATGGCCAGCCCCAGACCGGAGCCTCCCGTGCTGCGGCCACGTGAGGTGTCGCCGCGGTAGAGGCGCTCAAACAGGTGGGGCATATCTGCCGCCGCCGGCGCGGGCGCGGAGTCATCCAGCCGGATCAGGATCCGCCCCTGCTCCAGCAGGCTGGCGCTGATCTGCAGCACGCCGGGCTGTCGGGTGTACTGCAACGCGTTTTCCAGCAGGTTGATAAATACCTGCTGCAACTGCGCGGCGTCTGCGACCATTCTCACCAAGGGTTGCTTCGCCAGCAAAGGCACCTCACCCGTGGCCACCTGCATCCCTGCGCGCTGGAAACGCTCGGCCACAAAGCCCACCGCCTCCAGCAGCACTGCCAGTGGGTTGACCCCGGGCGCGAACCGTGTCGGGCCATCACGCTGTCCCATGCTGGCGCGCAAGTCTTCGACCAGTTGCCCCAGGCGCACCACCTGCCGGTGGAGCCGCTCTGCGGTAGCTGGCGTGTACGCCCGCACACCATCCTGGGTGGCCTCGATTTCAGCGCGCATGGCGGCGAGTGGGGTGCGCAACTCATGTGCCACATCAGCCAGCCAGCGGCGGTGGTTGGCCTGCGTCTCATGCAGTTGCCAAGTCATCCCGTTGAAGGTCTCGCAGAGATGTGCGAGCTCGTCGTGCCCGCGCACCGGCACCACCGTATCCAGTTGCCCATGGGCCACCGCATCGGCCCCCTGGATGAGCTCACGGATCGGCCGGAGCCAGCGCCCGGACAACCACCAAGACAGCGACAGCGCCAACAGCCCCCCCACACACCCAGTGGTCACGATGAAAAACGACTGCCCTGCCAGAAAGGCGCGCCCGGCGTCCGTTGCCATGCTGTGCATGGGTGCAATCGCCAGATACCCAATTAGTTGACCCTGGTAGCGCAAGGGCCGTCGGGCCGCCGCAGAAACGGCTTGCAAGCTGCCCGCGATGTGGGAACTACCGTCGGCACCGAGAAGCGCCATACGTTGGTACACCGAGTCTGGCGGCCCCATGCCTGCTGGTCGTGGCGGAGCCCCCATCGGACCAGGGCCACCGTCGGGTGGGGGACGCCAGTCCCCGTCGGGCGGGGGAGGGGGCGGGGGAGGGCTGCGAAAGGCTAATTCGGCCCCGGGCCGACCCGGGAACTGAAACCGAAACCACGCCTGCTCATCCTCCACGACGAACAACCAGCTCCCGCGTTCCACATAGGCCTGTTCCAGCTTCTGCACAAACCAGTCCATCCGCGACAGCTCAACCTCCGCAACGTAGTCCCCCAGACTGCGCTGCAGCCCCCACCGAGACACCCCAATAAATATTGCCAGCAAACTCAGCGTGAGCGCGACCAGCGCCAGCAACACCTTGCGCTGAAACGTCAGGTGTCTTGCCAAAGTTTGAGAGGGGGAATGTGTAACCCCAGATAGCGCCATAGCACGGGATAGTAAAGCAGCTTATGGCCCCCCGATCTGGCGACAAACGGGCAAACCGCACCGACAGCCGGCGCAAATCTCCTAAAAGCCTCCCAAATTGGCAGGCAAATTTGGTCGATAGAGTCGTTTGGAGAATAGAGTGCCTGAATATATGCAGTTGCGCGCAAGATGCGCAGCCACGCCCCGCGAGGCCGCACGAGGCTTCACCTTGATTGAACTGATGATCACGGTGGCCATTATTGGCATCCTGGCCGCCGTTGCCCTGCCGGCCTACAGCGACTATGTGCTGCGCGGTCATTTGGTCACGATGACCAATGACCTGATCGCCACCCGCGTCAGGATGGAACAGTACTACCAAGACAACCGCACTTACTTGGATGTCAGCGCCACTATCACTGCCCCGTGTACCGCTGTGGCAGTCACTTATACGAAACCAACACCGTATTCCACCGTCTGTGGCAATCTCACGGCGACGACTTTCACGGCCACTGCAAATGGCTCGGGCGTGGTCAATGGATTCGCCTATTCCATCAATCAGGCAGACACCAAATCCAGCACCATGTCCACCGCCTGGGGTGGTGCCACCAGCGCGTGCTGGATCATGCGCAAGGGCGACTCGTGCTGAGGGCGTATCAGCAGGGCTTCAGCCTCATCGAGTTGATGGTCACACTGACCATCCTGTCCTTGCTGCTGTTGGCTGCAGTCCCGGGGTTCAGCGAATGGATGGCCAACGCCCGTGTACGCAGCGTAGCGGAAGAAATTGCGAATGGCCTGCGCATGGCGCAGTCAGAAGCGATGCGGCGTAACCGGCCCACCGTATTCGTGGTGACCAACAGCACCCCGGCAAAAAGTGCTGCACCTACGGCCAATGGAGTCAACTGGTATGTGCAAGCACTTCCGCTGGCCAGTGGTGCCACGAGCGAAACAGCGGTGACCGCCGACTATGTACAAGGCGGAAACTACGCCAACCAAGGCAGTGTCACCATCACCAGCGCCTCGTCGGTAGTGTGCTTTGGCCCCATGGGGAGCATGGTGGCCATCGCATCCAGTGATGCGGTCAATGTGCTTGGCGTTGCCTGCACCACGGGCACAAAGATTTACACCGTCGCAAAAACAAATGCGACTCGCTCGCTCAAGGTCTATGTCGGCGTGGGTGGCCAGGTGCGCATGTGCGATCCCACCAGAACGCTGGGCACCAGCACTCCCGACGGATGCCCCGCATGAAGCCCCTCGTCCTCCCCCCCTCCACGCGCAACCGCCGTGGCGCCCCCCGGCGCGGACAGTCTGGAGCCTCCCTGATTGAAGTCTTGGTTTCTTTGTTGATTTTTTCTCTTGGTGTGCTGGGCATGGTGGCCATGCAAGCCAAGGCCATCAGTTACTCCGTAGATGCGGAAGACCGCTCTCGCGCAGCGATTCTGGCCAACGAAATTGTGGCCGCCATGTGGGCAGAAGGGACGGCTGCCCCCTCCATATCGACTGCATGGAAGGCCCGGGTTGCCAGTGCAGCCGATTCAGGCTTGGCCAATGGTGCGGGCACCATTGTGACTACGCAGGACGCCGCCACAGGCATCAAGACCACCCTGGTCACCATCACTTGGCGCGCGCCGTCCAAGGCATCCACGGAAACAAATACCTATTTCACCCAGGTGGTGATCCCATGAAAAACCCTGCCCTGGGTCGCCGCGAGAGGGGCGTTACCCTGATCGAACTGATGGTTGCCCTGTTGATTGGAATATTTCTGTCACTGACCATGTTCATCGTCATGAATAGCTCAGAAGGGCGCAAACGCACCATCACCTCAACCAGCGATGCCAACCAGGCGGGCAACTACGCCAGTTACCTTCTGGATCAATGGGTGCGCAACGCAGGCAATGGCTTTACCAAATCGGCGGCGTACTCCTTTGGGTGCCCGCTCAAAGCCTATTACGGGGGAACACAAATTCTGCCGTATGGCAGTGCACTGCCCAGCCCATTTGCTGGCGTGAACGCCGGCACGGTCGGAAAATTCCGCCTCGCGCCCCTCCTCATCTTGCCCAACCAGACCACACCCAGCGTGAGTGGGCAAACATCCGACGTATTGGTGGTCATGGCTGGCGCATCGGGGACCGGGGGGATTCCGGTCATGTTCTCAGGGTTTCCCTCTGCCGCACAGCTGACGCTGGCGAACACCACGGCATTCAGTGCCAACGATGTGGTGCTCATCACCCAGGTGGAGCCCAGCACCACCCCCAACTATGACTCGACCGGCACCACCATCACATCGGTCAATGCAGCCGACTGCACCATCGAGCAGGTGGACTCGGGCTTTGTGACCGGTGCCACCCCCATGGCCTTGAGTGGCAACTACCACAGCACAAACAATGGCTTGGCTTCCCTGTCTGACAACAGCACGACTATGGTGTTGGGCAGTGTTGCCAGCGGGCGCGCTCCGCAGTTCCAGGTGATTGGTGTGGGCGACAACAACACCCTGTTTAGCTACGACCTGCTCAACACCGCCGGCGACAGCACTCGCTCTGCCGTGGCCCGTGCCGATGGCGTGTTTGAGTTGCACGCACTGTACGGAATCGACAAAAACTGTGATGGCACCATAAGCTCAACCGAATGGGTGAACCCCACCGACACCACCTACAGCGTGACCGCACTGATGGCCGGCTCCCTGCAGGAGACCGTGAGCCGACCGGTGGATGCCACCGCACGGCTGGCCTCCTGCACTTCGCTCACCACGGCAAACGACTACCTGCAGAAGATTCTTGCTGTGCGAATTGGCCTGATATTGCGCACCAGCCTGCCGGAAAAGGAGAAAGTCACGACGAACGCAATCACCTTGTTCTCCGATCTGGGAAACACCCTGACGTACACCCGCGCTCTAAAAACAGACACGGAAGATGCAACACGGCTGGAGCAGCACTACCGCTACCGCACGGTGGAACTCACCATCCCTTTGCGCAACCCCCTGATGCTGCCATGACACACGCACTCCGCCTCCACCACAGACAGTCGGGCGTCGTCATGGTCATGACACTGATTTGTCTGGTACTAATGTTGATAGCGTCAGTGGCCCTCACACGTTCGTCGACGAACACGCTCCTTCAGGCCGGCAACTTCGCATTCAAACGCGACCTTCTGAACCAGGCCGAACGAGGGCTGGCCAAGGCGGTTTACGAACTGAACAGCGGAACCTTGCTGGCATCCGAGGTCAACCGGAGGACCGACCAACTCACAGTCAACTACAGCGCCACCCAACTGGCATCCAACGCGCAGGGCATTCCCAAGGTGTTGATCAACGACAGTACCTTCACCACGTCGGGCATGTCGCTGGCAGACTTTACCGACAGCACGGCAGGCATCACCATGCGGACGGTCATTGACCGGCAGTGCAGCAGTTCTGGCGCTTTCAGCACCACCAATTGCGTGTCAATCGCGGAAGAATCCAACGCAGCCCAGAGTGGCACAGCTAGGCTCAAGCGGATCAGGGCGGATGCCCGCCCAACCTACCGCATCACGGTCCGCATCACAGGTCCGCGCAACACCCAAGCCTTTCAACAAATGATCGTCGCGCTATAGCGTCGGCATGATCACCTGCCCGAGGACGTTATATGCCCTGCTTGCCCCCATTCCATGCCATTTTCCGCCGCTGGGCCCATTGGCTTTTGTCCGCCGTGGTCCTGGTGTTTGCCTTCGGTAGTCCTTGGCCTGCTCAGGCGATTGATCTGGCGGACTACCCGCTGTTCTCCACCGTCAAGGTGCCCGGCAACCTGGCGCTGGCGCTGTCTGTCGAATGGCCTACCGCCACCACCGCGGCGTACCTCAGCACCACGGCCTATGCGACCGGTTCCACTTACATCGGGTACTTCAATTCTGAGAAGTGCTACCAGTACGTCTACAACAGCACCACGCCTGCCAGCAGCTACTTCAAACCCGCCAGCGCCGCCAGCAGCCACGTCTGTAGCGGCCTGTGGAGCGGCAACTACCTCAACTACGTGTCCATGCAGACCCTGGACGAATTCCGCTGGATCATGACCGGCGGCTACCGCAGCACCGACACCAACACGGCGACCAGCACCAGCAGCACCAATATCGACACCATCTTGACAAAGACCTGGTCGGCAACTGGTCGTGCCACGGCGTCCAACGTCCCCAACAAAACCACCGCCCTCGTCTCAGGGGCGACGCCGTTTGCATGGACCTCAGCCACGACACGCATCTGGGCTCTGGGTTCGCGCATGTGGATTACCGGCACGGGAACCACGATTGACTCCGCATCATCAGCCACAGCTTACGTCGCACAAAGTGGCACGGCCGGTGCCTCCAGCATCTACGAGGTGTACATCAACGTGGCAGCATGCATCTCGGAGGCTCTAAAAGAAGACAACTGTGTGCTGTATGGCAGCGCCTACAAGCCGGAAGGCCTGATGCAACAGTACGCCATGCAGCTGCGCTACTCTGCCTTTGGCTATCTCAAACATGATGGAGATACCAGTCAGCAGCGCGACGGTGGCGTCATGCGCGCGCGCATGAACTACATCGGCCCCTACAAGCCCGTGCCAGGCTCCTCCGACGTGGTGAACGATGGCTTTCCGGAATGGAGCGCCAGCACCGGCATCATGACCGTCAACCCTGCTGCAGCCGACGCTACCGACACCAACAGCACTTTTAACCTGTCCATCAGTAACAGCGGTGCGATGAACTACCTCAACAAGTTCGGCTACAGCGCGCAAAACTACAAGTCCAAAGACCCGGTGAGTGAGCTGTACAACACCGTCTTGCGCTACTTCAAGGGTCTGAGCAATGTCAGCAGCTACACCACGGACGCCACCGCAGCGTATGCCGATGGCTTTCCGGTCATTACCAAGTGGCGCCAGACAGATAGCTCCACCATGGGGGCCGACCCCATCGTTTATTCGTGCCAAAAAAACTTTATCTTGGGCATTGGCGACGTAAACACCCACCGCGATGCCAACCTGTATGGAAGCACCTTGCGCGCAGGATCCACGCTGGAGCCCACCCTGCCCAGCGAAATCAGCGCCGACACATCGGTCAACGTGGCCACGGCCACCGACATGGTGGGCACCCTTGAGGGGAAGTCCGGCTTGGGCAGCATCTACGGAGACACTGGCGGCACGAGCTGCGCAAGTACCGGCTCGCAGTGCAACACCTACTACATCGCAGGCCTGGCGTATGACGCCCACACGATGGATATCCGGTCCACGCTCACGGACACCAGTTTGACGACAGACAACAACATGTCCGGCAAACAAACCATCAATACCTACTGGCTCGACGTCATGGAAAACCAGGCCTACAAGCACAAGAACCAGTACTGGCTGGCCACCAAGTACGGGGGCTTCACGGTTCCCAATGGCTTCTCGCCCTACGCCAGCAGCAACAGCAGCAGCACACTGCCTACCACCAGCTGGTACACCAACACGGACACCTCGTCTGGCCTCACAACCTCCACCGGCCTGGCATTTTCCACAGACGCCAGTACGGGCGTGGACAACCGCCCTGACAACTACTACTTTGGCAACAACCCACTGGCGATGAAGACGGGGCTGACAGCCGCGTTCAACAAAATCTCCAGCGAACTGAATGCAGCCAACAGCACCGCGTATGCCATGGCATCGCCCAACGTGCTCTCTGGAGATGCGGCCTACTCTGCGACCTACGACCCGAGCAACTGGACCTCCAGCCTGGTGGGGGCAGCCGTTACTTACGACGTCTACGGCAACGCCACGGCAACCGCAAAATGGAACGCCAGGGACAAACTGGAGGCGCTCAGCACCCCGGCCACCTCCCGCAAGATCGTGACCTACTGCGACAACGCCACCACACCAGCAGGCATTGCATTCACCGCCACAGCCCTGGCCGCTTGCCCGACCACGGGCCGACTCAATTACGCGTCGTTTGCCAGCGTCACCAGCGCGACCTCGTCCTCCAGCACAGCCGCCGCGGACTACTTGAGCTATGTCCGGGGCAGTCGCACTAATGAATTGAGCACCACCGCCACGTCCAGTACCCGCATCTACCGCCAACGCGACTATTTGCTGGGCGACATCGTGAGCTCTAAAGTCACGGCGGTGGGCGCCCCCATTGCGGCGTACCACGACCTGTACAACCCAGGCTACAGCACCTTCAAGCGCACCTACGCCAATCGCCGTACCGTGGTCTACGCGGGCGCCAATGACGGCATGCTGCATGCATTTGACGGCACCTTGCCCGGCACGGTGTCCACGATCAGCGGTAACGTCACCACCACAACCACGTCCGACTGCAGCTTCTGCGGGCAGGAGTTGTTTGCTTACATTCCCAGCTTTGTCTACGGTACCTCCTCCACCGCGGCCACATCGGGGCTGGCATCGTTCGGCAGCCCGACGCGCTCGCACTACTACCAAGTGGATGCCACCCCGCTGGAGTTTGACGTGGACATCAGCAAGGTTTGCACGACAGGTACCAGCAGCACTTTGTCTGAATGCGACAAGGTGAGCACCACGCCCGATTGGCGAACCCTGCTGATCGGTGGATTGGGCAAAGGCGGGAAAGGTTTTTATGCCCTGGACGTGACCAACCCCGGCACGCTGACAACCGCCAGTAGCACCGCAGCGTCGGTGACTACTCTGACCAAGACCGTGACCGAGGGGGACTGGATCAGCGAGACGGCCCTGGCCGGCAAAGTGCTTTGGGAATTCCCCAAGACGAGTGATACCACCACCATCGCCCGTATGGGCTACAGCTTTGGCGCACCCACGGTGGTCAAAATCAAGAAGTATGGCTGGGTGGTGATTTTTACCTCCGGCTACAACAACAGCGATGGCAAAGGCTATTTATTCATCGTCAACCCAAGTACCGGTGCGCTCCTGGAAACCGTCGCCACCACCACAGGCACCACAGCTGCTCCCCTTAACCTGGCCCATGCAGATGCCTACATTCCCAACCACACCGACTTTACGGCCGATGCGGTTTACGCAGGCGACCTGCAGGGCAATCTGTGGCGCCTAGACTTGACCAGCACAACCAGCGCCTACTCCAGCCCCACCGCACTGGCGTCGCTTTACAAGACCTCTGGCACACCCCAGCCAGTGACTATCCGTCCCTTGATTGAAGTGGACCCTACAACATCCAAACGTTATGTGCTCGTTGGAACAGGGCGCCTTCTGGCCGACAGCGATGTCAACAGCACCGCCATCCAGAGCGTTTACTCCATCTACGACGGAGCCAGTGGCTTCGGTGGGTTTCAGGCGGCCACCACCTACTCACCCGTGCTCACGCGTAGCACCTTGGTTAACAACACGGATATGCTCACCGGCATCGGCAGCAACCCCACGACATCTGCCGGCTGGTACTTTGACCTCTCGGCCTCCAGCAGCAGCCCCTATCTGGCCGAGCGCATCAACGTCAATCCGGTCGCCTACAGTGGCGTAGCACTGTTTGGTGTCAATTTACCCAACGGGTCGATCTGCAGCCCCTCCGGTACAGGCTATATCGCAGGTTTCAGCATCGGGACAGGCAAGAGTGTTTTGCAAGACAGCACAGGTAGCTTTATTGCGAAGTCAAGCACCATGTCCGGGGTGATTACCGACTTGGCCATCCAAAACGTCAACGGCAAAGTGCGCATCATCGCTGGAGACAGTGGCGGCAACACCGTCACGACACCCTCCTCGCTGGTCACCACCAGTGGCGTGAAACGCATGAACTGGCGGGAAGTGCCTACTCAGTGAGTCTCAAAGGCATGTCGAGCAGCAAAAATCCTCCCTTTTTGCTGCTCTCTGTTGCATTGTCCATCGCAGTCCATAGCCTGGGCTGGATGGCATGGAACTCCCGCCAATCTGGCGGTGCCTCGGAAGAGTGGAGTGTCGCCAAGCAACGGGCTCAGCCCGTTGTGCACATTCAACTGAGCGCGCCTCCAGGCAACCTTTTACCCGCAGGGAACGGAGCGACAGATGCGCTTCAAACACCGCTCCGAGGCCTTCGCGGCGCAGCGTTAGGCTCTGACAGAGCCCCAAGCAGCATTGTTTTTGTACCTTCCAGCGAGCTGGATACCCCAGTGGTTCCCATGTCTGCTCCGGACACCAGCCGCCTGGATGGCCTGAATTTTTCAGGTGCGCCGATCCGGCTGCGTCTTCTCATCGAAGCAAACGGGCACGTGGTGGATGTCCTGACGCTCCAAAGTGCACCTGAAGATGCACCGGCCGTTGAACATATCAAGGCCATGCTCCAAGACACGGCGTACATACCGGGGCGGCTAAAGGGCAGTCTGGTTCCGGCACAATTGGATTTGGAACTGCAACTCTCCACCTTGGAGTAGGCGCCCAACCGAGGCGTCCTACACCGAAATCCCCACGTTCAGCGTAGCGACATAGCCACTGCTGGTATTCCCCGTCATCGTCGCAAGCTGGGTAGAGTACCCATCACTAAAGACGTTGTCGCTCGCGAAGGACATGGCGGCCAAATTCGTGACGCTGGCGCTGTAACCCGAAGTGGCATAGACCGCATTACAAGTCGCAATAGGGAATGCGATCTGCGATGTCTTGATGCCGTCACCAGCAGGCGTAGAGGTCGCCAGTGTTTCGCTCGCGTACACCTCAAAATGGATGTGCGGCATGCGCCCCGAATAACAGCCCGGAAAAATGGTTTGAAAAGTTACGCTTCCATTGCTATCGGTGACCTGCACACCACGCAAATAGTTTTCTCCGGTGATGCCGGTGGAGTACATGGAATACAAGCCATTTTGCGTGCAATGCCACAGGTAGATGGCATAGCCCGCCAACGGGGCGCAACTGGCCCGACTGTTTTCCAAATTGAGGGTCACCTGCAAGGGAAGGCCCGTCGCAAGGGTGGAACTGGATACGATGCTGGAGGTAATGTCGCTGCGCACAATACCCGACAACAGCAAAGCATTGACCAAAGTCCCATTCAAAGAGTTTGTTCCATCTCCAGGGTAAGGGCCATTGGTCTCCGACGGTATGACAGAGCAAGCGCTACTGGATGCGCTGTTCCCACCACCTCCACCGCCCCCACATGCAGTTAACGCCAGCGGCGCCACGGCGCCCGTGCCCAGCCAACGCAAAGCCTGCCGACGACTCGCCATATTTTCAGCCAGCACACGCATATCTTGAAAAAGTTGGCCGTCTACGAAATGTGCCTCTGGCGCCATACATCACTCTCTATGAAACAGCGCCCCAATATGGCAACCAATCTGGGAAGAATTTGGCAGCATTTGTAAATGCACAGTAAAGACCCGCCAGCGGCGCAACCCACTATCATCAACAGCTTTTGCATACTTAGCACGCGCACCGATGGCCGCCGACATGAACCCCGCCCAGCAAGAGGCCGTCAACTACCTGCATGGGCCTTGCCTGGTGCTCGCCGGGGCCGGTTCGGGCAAAACGCGGGTGATCACCCACAAAATTGGGCGCCTGATGCAAATGGGCATGCCGGCCAACCGCATTGCCGCCATCACCTTCACCAACAAGGCCGCCGCCGAAATGCGCGAGCGCGCCAAAACCCTGATTGGCCGGGCCGCCAAGGACGTGCTGGTGTGCACCTTCCACGCTTTAGGCGTGCGCATGCTGCGCGAAGACGGTGCGGTGCTGGGCCTCAAGCCCCAGTTCAGCATTCTGGACAGCGACGATGTGACCAGCATCCTCAAAGACGCCGGGGGCACGGTAGACGCGGCCACCGCGCGCCAGTGGCAATGGACCATCAGCGCGTGGAAAAGTGCGGGGCTGACTTCCGCAGAGGCACTGGCACAAGCCACAGACGACAACGAACGCATCATCGCCACCGTGATGGGGCGCTACGAAGAGCGGCTGACGGCCTACCAGAGCGTGGACTTTGACGACCTGATCAGCCTGCCCCTGAAGCTGCTGCGCGACTACCCCGAAGTGCGCGAACGCTGGCAGGCCAAGCTGGGCCATGTGCTGGTGGACGAGTACCAGGACACCAACGCCACGCAGTACGAGGTGCTGAAGTTGCTGGTGGGCGAGAAGGCGCGCTTCACCGCGGTGGGTGACGACGACCAGTCCATCTACGGCTGGCGCGGCGCCACGCTGGACAACCTGAAGAAGCTGCCGGTGGACTTCCCCACGCTCAAGGTCATCAAGCTGGAGCAAAACTACCGCTCCACCAGCGCCATCCTGCGCGCGGCCAACAACGTGATTGGCCCCAACCCCAAGCTGTTTCCCAAGACGCTGTTCAGCGAACTGGGCGAGGGCGAGCCGGTGCGCGTGGTGGACGCCGACAACGAAGAACACGAGGCCGAACGCGCCGTGGCCCGCATCCAGAGCCTGCGTGCCGAGGGCTTGGCGAACATGCAGGGCAAGCAGTACAAGGAGTTCCGCGACTTCGCGGTGCTGTACCGCGCCAACCACCAGGCCAAGCCGTTTGAGAAGGCACTGCGCAAGGCAGGCATCCCCTACAAGGTGTCAGGCGGGCAGAGCTTTTTTGACCGCGCCGAGATCCGCGACCTGTGCGCCTGGTTTCGCCTGTGGAGCAACAACGATGACGACCCTGCGTTCCTGCGCGCGGTGACCACGCCCAAACGCGGCATTGGCCACACCACGCTGGGCACGCTCGGCGTCTACGCCAGCCAGTACAAGCTGAGCCTGTTTGAGGCGCTGTTTTCCTCGTCACTCAGTGCGGCACTGAGCGCCAAGGCACTGGGCAGCCTGCACGAGTTTGGCCGTTACATCAACGACCTCGAGTTTCGCGCCCGCCACACGGAAGGCGCGGAAGCCGCCACCGCCTTCATGGCCGAGTGGCTGAAGGAAATTGGCTACGAGAAACACCTGTACGACGGCGAAGAGAGCGAGAAGGTCGCCGCCGCCAAGTGGACCAACGTGCTGGAGTTTTGCGACTGGATGGCGCAACGCTGCGGCGGGCAGATTGAAGACACGGCCGGTGTCACCGCCCGCGAGGTCAAAAGCCTGCTGGAAGTGGCGCAAACCATCGCCCTGCTCTCCACCATCAGCGAGCGCGAGAAGGACCAGGACGTGGTGACGCTGTCTACCCTGCACGCCTCCAAGGGGCTGGAGTGGCCGCATGTGATGCTGGTAGGTGTGACCGAGGGCATGCTGCCCTTCAAACTGGGCGACGGCGCCGATTCGCTGGGTGGATCGACCCGGGCGGACGAGGCCGCCAATGAAGACATGGCCACCCGCCTGCAGGAAGAGCGCCGCCTGATGTACGTGGGCATCACCCGCGCCCAGCGCAGCTTGGCCGTGAGCTGGACACGCCGGCGCAAAAAGGGCCGCGAGATGGTGGCCGCCTTGCCCAGCCGCTTCATTGCCGAGATGGGTTTGGACCAGACCACCGTAAAAGAAGACCCGCGCGAAAAGCTGCGCGCCCTGCGCGCTGAATTCGCCGCCAAAGCCCAAGCCAATGCCACAGCTGCTGCCACCACACCCCGATGACTTTGCACACTCGAATCGCTACACTTTTCATAGCTGCTTGCGCAGTATCTACGGGGGCTAGCGCCCAGAATGGCACTGAATCATCCGCTCTGACCACGCCCGCCACGGTGGCTGCGGACAACCCGCCCGCCACGGCCACCCAGCCCGGTGTGAGCTGCAAGAACCCGCGTGCCACACCGCTGTCGCGCTTTTGGGAGCTGGAGCCGTCCAGCGACTGCGGCACCTTTGGCCTGCGTGGCTACCGGCCCATCAGCCTGTCGGTCATCGGCTCGGACAGCGTCAACACGCAACCCACCTCGCCCAGCGCGGGCCATACCGGCATCTACCAGCCCTACACCACCAGCGAGACGCGCATCCAGCTCTCAGTGCGCACCAAGGTGGCCCAGGGCCTGCTGACCGGCGGTGACCCAAACCGGCTCGACTCGCTGTGGTTCTCATACAGCCAGCAGTCGTACTGGCAGCTGTTCAACAACGACCTATCGCGTCCGTTTCGCGCCACCGACCATGAGCCGGAGCTGACCTACATCTTCCCGGTGGAATCGGCCCTGCCCTCGGGCTGGCGCCTGCGCTATGGCGGCATCAGCCTGAACCACCAGAGCAACGGCCAAAGCCTGCCGCTGTCGCGCAGCTGGAACCGCGTGATCGCGCGCGCAGGGCTGGAGTTGGGCAATACCGTGGCCGTGAACGCCAGCCTGTGGCAGCGACTGCCCGAAGACTCGGCCAGCGACGACAACCCCGACATCGCCGACCTTATCGGCCGTGCCGAAATCTCTGCCGCCTGGAACATCGACCCGCGCAACACACTGGCGCTCACCGTGCGCCACTCGCTGCAGGCCGATGCCAATGGCTCCATCCGTCTGGGCTGGTTCCGCAAGATTGGCAGTGCCAGCGACACCGACCAGCGTGGCAGCCTGCGCTTCCACACCGAGCTGTTCAGTGGCTATGGGGATTCGTTGATGGACTACAACCGCCGCCGCACCGTGCTCAGTGTGGGGCTCACGCTGCTGGACTGGTAGCTTCCGTTAGCGGTGGCCGTTGATGCCGGTGCTGAAAGACACATCGGCAAAACCTGCGCCCCCGCCGGGATCAGCGGGGCCAAACTCCGCGTCGTGCAGATCGGCCAGCACCATCATCGCGTCGGCAGCCTCCTGGTTGAAGCCAATGCGGGCATTGCCCATGCCGTCGCCGCCGTTCATGATCAGCTTGTTGATGTAAACACTGCATTCCTTGTATCCCCATAGCGTGCGTATGGTGTTGGCAATGCGATGGTGGTGCAGCTCCACGACTTCAAGCGCCAATATCTTGCGCTGGGCGGGGGTCACCTCTTCCAGCCCCATGGGCACCGTGGGTGCATCCAATTCAGGGAAGGCTTGCGCAGCGGCAGACTCCGCGCGAACGTGCGGAACGGGTGGGGTGGGCGCCAAGGGCGCGGGAGCGGAAATGGGCGGCAGACCGCTGAAACGCGAGTCCTGCTCAGCCAGCGCACTGTCCCACAGGCTCCAGGCAGTGTCCGGGTCTTCTTCGCGAACCTCCAGTCCACGCGAATCCGGGGCCTCCTGCTTGGGGTCCGGCGTGCCTTCTTTGCCCCGAAACCTGCTGAACATGGGACTCCTTCTTGTTTTCGCCTGCATGTTACTCCAGCATGCATGCCTTTGCCACTTAGTGGTTTGCCTCCCTACAGGCGCCCCTTGAATTGCGCGCAAGCCTACCGTGGGGCACCGCCTGGAACAAGGGGCCAGTCGGACTATGACGACTTCCGCATGAGGGTGTGCTGGCGCACAGCCCAAAGAAAAAGCGGCTTCCCTTTGCAGAGAAGCCGCTTTCGCATTTTGGTGGCCTGGGGCGGAATCGAACCACCGACACAAGGATTTTCAATCCTCTGCTCTACCGACTGAGCTACCGGGCCTGAGCCTTGAATTATAGCATTAATTTAAGCGCCATTTCGCTTCCCGCGCGTCAAGTCCACGCCCAGTTGTTTGAGCTTGCGGTACAGGTGGGTGCGCTCCAGCCCGGTCTTCTCGGCTACGCGGGTCATGGACCCGTTTTCCTTGGCCAGGTGGTATTCGAAATAAGCTTTTTCGAACTCGTCGCGCGCTTCGCGCAACGGTTTGTCGAGTTCAAAGTTTTGCTGCGCCTGGGGGCCCGTGTCTGCCTTCTCGGTGGCCATGGTGGCGACGGACTCTTGCGCAACTGCAGTGGCTACCGACGCCAAGGGCAAAGGCGCAGTCTTGCGCAAGTTGCCGCGTGACAGGCCTTGCTCCACGGCTTTGAGCAGCTTCTGCAGGGTGACGGGCTTTTCCAGAAACGCCAGTGCGCCAATCTTGGTCGCTTCTACGGCGGTGTCGATGGTGGCATGGCCACTCATCATGATCACGGGCATGGTCAATGCACCGGTGGTGGACCATTCCTTGAGCAGTGTCACGCCATCGGTGTCCGGCATCCAGATGTCCAGCAGCACCAAGTCTGGTCGCTCACGCAGCCGCGCGGCCCGCGCCTGGGCTGCGTTCTCCGCGAGCTCGACGGTGTGGCCTTCGTCATTGAGAATTTCCCAAAGCAATTCCCGAATGCCGTGCTCGTCGTCTACTACCAGTATGTTTGCCATGTTGTCTGCGCAGTCCCTTTGATGCCTATATCCGCACTCAAACGGGTGCGCTGTGGTCTATCGCCAATGATAACGACACTTGCGCACCCACGATCACGCCGTCCACGGTGCGGTTGCCAATGTCAATGCGGGATGCATGCTCGTCCGCAATTTTTTTCACCACCGCCAAGCCCAGGCCCGTACCACGCGCTTTGGTCGTGACATAGGGTTCAAAGGCCCGCTTGAGAATGCTCTCAGGGAAGCCACTGCCCTGGTCCTGCACAATCAGACGCACCCGGCCCGAAGCTTCTTGCCACTGCGTCTTCACCACCACGTTGCGAGGCACGCCCGGCGAGGCCGCCACGGCAGCTTCCGACGCGTCTTGCGCGTTTTGCAACAAATTGTGAATCACCTGGCGCAGCTGCTCGGCGTCGCCCCGAACTGGCGGGCAACGCACATCCAGATCAATGACGATGGGCACCTTGGCCGCATCCACGTCATAGAGCTGGAGTACGTCTTTGACGAGTGCATTCAAGTCCAGTGCTTTGAGCTCCGCAGCAGGCAGTCGCGCATAGTCGCGAAACTCGTTCACCAGCCGCTTCATGGCATCCACCTGGTCGACGATGGTCTTGACCGATTTGGTGAGGATCGCCTGCTCGCCCGCCTCCAGCTTGCCGCTGAGCTTCATCTCCAACCGCTCGGCCGAAAGCTGAATTGGGGTCAGCGGATTTTTGATTTCATGTGCCAGTCTGCGCGCCACCTCACCCCAGGCCTGGGCGCGCTGCGCCGACACGATTTCAGAGATGTCGTCAAACACCAGCAGGCGCAAATCGCCGGGCAACTCTGCCCCGCGGGCGACAAGGGTGACGGCACGATCAAACGGGCTTTGCAGAGACGACTGGCTCCCGGCCAACTCGAAGGACTGCTGCCAGTGGTCCAGACCGTGTTCCACCTGGCGCGCCAGGAAGTCCGCAAACTGCTGTTGCACCGCACTGCCAAAAGGCTCCAGCCCAGGCACATCTGCCAGGAGACGGCCCTGGTACGCGGCCAGCGGTTGTTGCAGGATGCGTGTGGCCCCGGGGTTGGAGGAGCGGATCGCGCCATCGGGCTCCAGCACCACCACGCCCGAGGTCAGGTTATCCAGAATCGTTTGCAGGTTAGCGCGTGCAGCATCCACCTGCGACATGCTGCTTTCCACCGCCTGGCGTGCGTCGGCCAACTGCTGGGTCATGGACGCAAACGCACGCGTAAGCCCACCCAGCTCATCCTTGCCCTGCATGGTCAACTTGGGCGTCAGGTCGCCTGCCGCCACCTGACTCACACCTTCAGTCAGCAGCAGTAAAGGGCGGGCAATTTGGTTGCCCAGCACCACGGCCAACAGCACCGCACCAAACACCGCCAGAAACAGGCTCAAGGTCAGTGTCCCGATGTACATGCGCTTGAGCCCCGTTCGGGCCAGCGCGCGCTCCTGGTACTCGCGGTTGGCACTGTCCACCGCCAGCGCATTGGCGACCAAGTTGGGGGGCAAGGCACGCGACACCAGCATGTAACGCGTCTCGGCATTCAAGCCCAGTGTGGGGCTGGAAATGGGTACCAATGCCTTGATGCGGGCGCTACTCAACACCCCGGGCACGGCGTCCTCCAACCCCTCGATCCAGGCCAGCGAGCGCTCTTGTCGTGCCGTACGGAACTGGCTGGTGGTGGGCTTGTCCGGGCTCAGCTGAAATTTGGATTGGCCCACACTGGCAATCAGGTTGCCGGAGCCGCCCCAAACCGTGATGTCGGAGGCCCCCAACTGATCCAGCAAACGCTCAACGACCAGGCCCGCGGAGCCATCGCTGCTTTCCGACAACTGCGCCGCCGCGGCGCGCGACTTGGTAGCCAGGTCGTTCGACAGCGTGTCCAAGGTGACTCGTCCCAGACTCAGGCCAGCTTCCAGCGCACCTTCAACCTTGACGTCAAACCAGGTCTCGATCGAGCGCGAGACGAACTGGTACGACACCACATAAATCAATAGCCCGGGCATGACCCCCACCAAGGCAAAAATGGTGGCAAGCTTGACCAGCAGGCGACTGCCAAAGCGCCCCTGGCGCACACGCACCATCAGCCGGTAGCCCACCCAGGCAATGCCGGCGGCCAGCAAAACTGCCACCACCACATTGATGGCAAACAGGCGCGCATAGTTGCGCTCGTACAGTTCGCGGTTGTTGGTGGCCTGTGTCAACAGGTAGAGCAGCAGCATGCCGATGACGACCATCAGGGCGGCGCCCAAGGTCACGGTTCGGCGCACCGCACGCGAAGTATGGCCGGGCGCCACCGAGGCCTTGGTCCCTTCCAAAGATGTCATTTGGTTGCCTCGGGCGCCAGAATGACGAACCGGGCCAACGCGACATCCCACTCAGATTGGCCCAGCGCCCCGATTTGAAAAGGGCGCGGAAGTTGGCCCAAGTCCAGACGAAAACGGAACTCGAGACGGTAGCGCAGGTTGGGGTCCAAGTCAGACGCGTTCGCTACTTTCCAGCGGGAGATACGTTTGATGGCCGACAGCGCTTGCTGCAAGGTGTCGTAACTCTGGTTCAACGCCAGTCCCAGCCCCGTGGCGGGCCCTGGTCCGGTGCTAATGTTCAACCGCCAGTGGCGTGTGAGCGGCTGGAACGCCAGGCGGAACTGCCGTGTAGCGCTGCCCATCGATTTATCGGACCAATACCAGCGCTCCTTGAGTACTTCAGCCTCAGCCACAAACACCATGGGAATGCCTTTGAGCAAAGCGTCTTCCACGGTGCTGGACAGCTCAAACTGCAATTGGGCGGAGACGGTTACCTCGTCAGGACCACGCTCTACCTCAAATTGCGACAGGTCCACCGCGCCCTGGGCCACCGCCATGCGAAGGAAGCCGGCCAAACCGGCGAAGACCAACCAGCGTACCGCTTTGTTAAACAGCACGCTTTTCAAAGAGCGCATAGAAAAAGCCGTCGTGGTCACCCAATGGATTGTCGGGGACAACGCCGGCGGCCACTTCACTTTGCGACAGCAAATGGCCGGGAGACGGAAGCAACCGAGCATCAGTGTTGTTTGCAAGAAACGCTTGTACCTGGCCCTGGCCTTCGGCGATGAAGAGAGAGCAGGTGCAGTACAGCAAGCGCCCGCCGGGCCGCACCAGAGGCCACAGCGCCTGCAGAATACGTTTTTGAATTGCTGCGAGCTGATCAACATCAGAAGCACGGCGCAACCAGCGAATATCTGGATGGCGTCGCACGATGCCGGAAGCGGTGCAAGGCGCGTCCAGCAGAATCAGGTCGAAAGGTTTGCGATCCCACCAGGTGTCTGGCTGGCTCGCATCCGCCGTCACCACCTGCGGCGTTAAGCCCAGGCGCTGTGCATTGCTTTGGATGCGCTGGGCACGCCGTGCGTCCACTTCCAATGCGATCACCTCTGCATCAGCCAGTTCCAGCAAATGCCCGGTTTTCCCGCCGGGGGCAGCGCAGGCATCGAGGATGCGCCATGAGCCTGGGGCCATATACCCATCCAGCAGCAAAGGGGCAGCCACCTGTGCCGCAGCATCCTGCACCGACACTACGCCTTGCGCAAAACCCGGTAGGGTCTGCACGGGTACGGCCTGGCCCAGCTCCACAATCTGGGCGCTGCGGTGGATGCCTCGCAACTGGGCCTGTGCCAACAAGGGCAAATAGGCGTCAACACTGGTCCGTCGGCGATTGAGTCGCAGCGTCATGGGTGCATGCCGGTTAGCCGCCGACAACAAGGCCGTCCACTGTGCTGGGCGCTCGGTTTTCAGGCGTGCAATCCACCACGCAGGGTGGTTCCACACGGCCACCGGATCATTCTGCGTAGCAGAGACCAGGGCCTCCTTTTCACGCAAGAACCGGCGTAAACAGGCATTCATGAAGTTGGCCTGTGCCTTGGTTTCCTGCTGACGCTTAGCGGCCTCCACGGCTTGGTTCACCAGCGTGAAGGCGTCGTAGGGCGATTGTGCGTCGTCCCAGGCCAACGCCAGGGCAACGCACAGCAAGGCATCTGCGGCAGGTGGTGGCTTCTTGCTCGCCAACAAGGCACACAACGCCTGGGCGCGGCCCAGATTGCGCCACACTTGAAAAGCCAGCGCCTGTACGCCAGAGCGCAATTCGGCGTCTACGGCATCAATGGCCGCGGTGCCGGAGGCACCTCCACGCACGGCTAGCACCACGCGGGCAGTAGCTTGCAATTGGCGCCATAGCGCCGGGGTCTTATGGGGTTCTGACATGCTGACTTAAAGTTGTCCTGCGGGGAGAAACCCCATGACGCCAGCGACAGTGCTGGCAGGGAACTGGCGGATGGCTTCGTTGTAACGCCCCAGAATCTGGTTCAGGCCACCGCGTGCACTTTGTACTTTGAGCACACTGGCATCCCAGTCCGCACGCAATTCCGGCGGCACACTGGGCCCGGCCAAATCGGCAGGTACATCACTGGCCGCCAGCCATTGGGCATGCACAGCATCCCACGCAACTGCCAGCGGCAACAACGAGGCTGCAGCCAACGGATTGGGACGTGGCACCTTCCACGCTGCATCGAGTGCCTGAATGGCCGTCGCCAACGCCTCCCACTCCGCGGGCGGCTTGTTGTCTGTCATGGCGCCATCGGACAAGGAGGCATTGACCACTGCAGCGCAGGCGCGCATGTGTTTCTCCAATACCTGAAGTACCTCCATGCCGCGCGCGCGCAATCGCATCAGGCGGTTGTAAAGGCCCACACCCCAGAAAACCAATGCGGCCAGCAGCAGCCACAACAACAATGAAGCATTCATGCCCACCCCTTCCGACCAGATAAGCCATCTTAAAGAGCTTACAGCCGCCCCATAAAAAAACGCCCCAAGTTGCTTTCGCAGACTTGGGGCGCCACAGCCACTAGGGCTCTGCGCGATTACTCGGCAGCAGCACCTTCATTGGACTGGTATTCACCAGCATCCACACCCCCTGCCAATTCGGCAGCTTCGGCTTCTGCAATGGCGCGACGCTCGGCATCGTCCATCGTCTCACGCACTTTGCGCGCTTCGTGGTAGGCCAGGCCCGTACCTGCGGGGATCAAACGACCCACGATGACGTTTTCCTTCAAGCCACGCAACTCGTCGCGCTTGCCCATGATGGCCGCCTCGGTCAGCACGCGGGTGGTTTCCTGGAAGGAAGCCGCGCTGATGAAACTGTCTGTCGACAGCGACGCCTTGGTAATACCCAGCAACAGGTTGGTGTAGACCGCAGGGATCTTGCCAGCCGCACGCAATGCATCGTTGGTGTTGAGCATTTCGGAGCGCTCGACCTGTTCGCCATTGATGTAGCCAGAGTCACCGGTAGCTTCCACCACCACGCGGCGCAGCATCTGACGAACAATCACTTCAATGTGCTTGTCGTTGATCTTCACGCCTTGCAAGCGGTACACGTCCTGCACTTCGTCGACGATGTAGCGTGCCAGTTCTTCGGAGCCCAGCAGGCGCAGGATGTCCTGTGGATCGGCAGGACCGTCCACCACGGACTCGCCCTTGTTGACCACTTGGCCTTCGTGCACCAAGATGTTCTTTTCCTTGGGCACGAGTTCTTCCCAGACCTTGCCTTCGGGATCGGTGATCTGCAAGCGGACCTTGCCCTTGGTTTCCTTACCGAAGGACACGGTACCGGTGACTTCGGCCAGGACACCCTTGTCCTTGGGCGAACGGGCTTCGAACAACTCGGCCACACGCGGCAGACCGCCGGTAATGTCGCGGGTCTTCTGACCTTCGATAGGGATACGGGCCAGCACTTCGCCAGGACCCACGTCCTGTCCGTCGCGCACTTGCACCAACGCGCCCACGGGGAAGCCAATGGTCACCGAGTGATCGGTACCAGGAATCTTCACTTCGTGGCCAGAGGCATCGATCAGCTTGACCTGAGGACGCACAACCTTGGCAGCACCACGGCGCTTGGGATCGATCACCACCAGCGTGGACAGACCGGTCACTTCATCGACCTGCTTGGCCACCGTCAGACCTTCTTCGACGTTCTCGAAGTGGGCCTTGCCCGCGAACTCGGTAATGATGGGGCGCGTCAATGGATCCCAGTTGGCCAAAATCGCACCAGCCTTCACGGCCTGGTCGGCCTTGACCGTCAGGATGGCACCGTACGGAACCTTGTGGCGCTCGCGCTCACGACCATGCTCGTCATGGATGATGATTTCGCCGGAACGGGCAATCACCACCAACTCAGACTTGCTGTTGGTCACATAGCGCATGGTGGCGTTGAAGCCGATGGCTCCGTTGGACTTGGCCTCCACGCTGGAGGCGATCGCAGCGCGCGAAGCAGCACCCCCAATGTGGAAGGTACGCATGGTCAGCTGGGTACCGGGTTCACCGATGGACTGGGCAGCGATCACACCGACAGCTTCACCGCCGTTGATCAGACCACCGCGGCCCAGATCGCGTCCGTAGCACTTGGCGCAGATACCAAAGCGGGTTTCGCAGGTCAGTGCCGTACGTACCTTGACTTCGTCCACGCCTGCGGCTTCCAGCTCTTCGATCAGGTCTTCGTCCAGCATGGCACCAGCGGGCGCCAGAACTGCGCGGTTCTCTGGATGCAACACGTCGTCAGCCGCGGTACGGCCCAAGATACGGTCGCGCAACGATTCGATCGTCTCACCGCCTTCGACGATGGCACGCATCAGGTAGCCGTTGTGCGTTCCGCAGTCTTGCTCAGTCACCACCAAATCTTGCGTCACGTCAACCAGACGACGTGTCAGGTAACCGGAGTTCGCTGTCTTTAACGCCGTATCCGCCAGACCCTTACGGGCACCGTGGGTGGAGATGAAGTACTCCAGCACGTTCAGACCTTCGCGGAAGTTGGCGGTAATGGGTGTCTCGATGATGGAGCCATCAGGCTTGGCCATCAGACCCCGCATACCCGCCACCTGACGAATCTGCGCAGCAGAACCGCGGGCGCCGGAGTCGGCCATCATGTAGATGGAGTTGAATGACTCTTGCTGGACTTGCTTGCCATGGCGGTCCGTGACCATTTCCTTGGACAGCTTGGCCATCATCACCTTGGACACTTCGTCACCCGACTTGCCCCAGATGTCCACCACCTTGTTGTAGCGCTCACCAGACGTCACCAGACCAGACACGTACTGCTGCTCGATCTCTTTGACTTCCTTTTGGGCGCGCGCAATGATTTCGTGCTTCTCTTGCGGCACCAGCATGTCGTCGATACAGATGGAGATACCAGCCTTGGTCGCCAAGCGGAAACCGCTTTGCAGCAGCTTGTCGGCGAACACCACGGTCTCTTTCAATCCGCATTTGCGGAAAGACACGTTGATCAGCTTGGAGATTTCCTTCTTCTTCAACGCCTTGTTGATGTTGGAGAAAGGCAAGCCCTTGGGCAGAATTTCGGACAAGAGTGCACGGCCAGCGGTGGTTTCCCACAGCTTGGTAGAGGGCACAAATTCGCCGGTTTCCTTGTCCTTGGTGTACTCGGTCAAACGCACATTGATGCTGGCGTTCAACTCGACTTCACCCGCATCAAACGCGCGTTGCACTTCGCCGGTATCGGCAAAGATCAAGCCCTCGCCCTTGCCATTGATACGCTCGCGGGTCGTGTAATACAGACCCAGCACCACGTCCTGAGAAGGAACAATGGAAGGCTCGCCGTTGGCTGGGAACAGCACGTTGTTGGACGCCAGCATCAAAGTGCGGGCTTCCATCTGCGCTTCGACCGACAAGGGCACGTGAACCGCCATCTGGTCACCGTCGAAGTCGGCGTTGAAGGCCGCGCAAACGAGTGGGTGCAGTTGAATGGCCTTGCCTTCGATCAGGATAGGTTCAAAGGCCTGGATACCCAAACGGTGCAGCGTAGGCGCACGGTTCAGCATCACGGGGTGCTCTTTGATGACCTCTTCCAGAATATCCCAAACCACGGGCGTACCGGATTCGACTTCCTTCTTGGCGGCCTTGATGGTGGTCGCAATGCCCATGGCTTCCAGGCGCGCGAAGATGAAGGGCTTGAACAATTCCAAAGCCATCAATTTCGGCAGACCGCACTGGTGCAGCTTGAGCGTTGGGCCCACGGTAATCACGGAACGACCGGAGTAATCGACGCGCTTGCCCAGCAAGTTCTGGCGGAAACGACCGGATTTACCCTTGATCATGTCAGCCAAAGACTTCAGCGCACGCTTGTTGGCGCCTGTCATGGCCTTGCCGCGACGGCCGTTGTCCAGCAAGCTGTCCACGGCTTCTTGCAACATACGCTTCTCATTGCGCGCAATGATTTCTGGCGCTTTCAGCTCCAGCAAACGGCGCAAACGGCTGTTGCGGTTGATCACGCGGCGGTACAGGTCGTTCAGATCGGAGGTCGCAAAGCGTCCGCCGTCCAGCGGCACCAACGGACGCAGGTCCGGCGGCAGCACGGGCAACACATCCAACACCATCCACTCGGGCTTGATGCCGGATTTCTTGAACGCTTCCAAGACCTTCAAACGCTTGGCGTTCTTCTTGATCTTGAGTTCAGAGCCGGTCAGGTCGTTGCGCAGCTTCTCGATGGAGCCTTCGATATCGATGCTTTGCAGCAGGTCCTTGATACCTTCAGCGCCCATCTTGGCCTGGAACTCGTCGCCGTATTCCTTGAACTTGGCGTCGAAATCGTCTTCGGACATGATGCTGAACTTCTTCAGCGGGGTCATGCCGGGGTCGGTCACAACATATGCTTCAAAGTACAGCACGCGTTCGATGTCACGCAGTGTCATGTCCAGCACCAAGCCCAGACGGCTGGGCAGGGACTTCAGGAACCAAATGTGGGCGCAAGGCGCAGCCAAATCGATGTGGCCCATGCGTTCACGGCGAACCTTGGTCTGTGTGACTTCAACGCCGCACTTCTCGCAGATCACACCGCGGTGCTTCAAACGCTTGTACTTACCGCACAGGCATTCGTAGTCCTTGATGGGTCCGAAGATCTTGGCGCAGAACAGGCCGTCGCGCTCAGGCTTGAACGTGCGGTAGTTGATGGTTTCAGGCTTTTTCACTTCACCGAAAGACCACGAGCGGATCTTTTCAGGCGAAGCCATACCGATCTTGATGGCATCGAAATGCTCATCGGGGGTGAACTGCTTGAACAGGTCGAGTAAAGATTTCATGTGACTCTTTCCCTTTCAATTAAGAACGTTCGAGTTCGATGTCGATGCCCAAGGAGCGAATTTCCTTGACCAACACATTGAACGATTCCGGCATACCGGCTTCGATGGAGTGCTCACCCTTGACGATGTTCTCGTACACCTTGGTACGACCTTGCACGTCATCGGACTTGACCGTCAGCATTTCCTGCAGCACGTATGACGCGCCATAGGCCTCCAGTGCCCACACTTCCATTTCACCGAAACGCTGGCCACCGAACTGGGCTTTACCGCCCAGAGGTTGCTGGGTCACCAAGCTGTAAGGACCGGTGGAACGGGCGTGCATCTTGTCGTCGACCAAGTGGTGCAGCTTCAGGTAATGCATGTACCCAACCGTGGTGGTGCGCTCGAAAGCGTCACCGGTACGGCCGTCATACAGTTGCGCCTGGGTGCGCGCGGTAGTCAGGCCCTTGGCCTTGGCTACGTCATCCGGATAGGCCAGTTGCAACATGTCGCCAATTTCCTTTTCCGTCGCGCCGTCAAACACGGGAGAGGCAAAGGGCACACCACTGGTGAGCTCTTTTGCCATTTCCTGCACTTCTGCGTCAGACAGTTGGGCCAAGTCTTCCTTTCGACCCGTGCTGTTGTAGACCTGCTCCAAGAAGCCACGGATTTCGGTCGCGGCAGCTTCACGTTGCAGCATGTCGCCAATGCGGTGACCCAAGCCCTTGCCAGCCCAGCCCAGGTGAACTTCCAGCACCTGGCCGATGTTCATACGCGAAGGCACGCCCAGCGGGTTCAGCACGATATCCACAGGGGTACCGTCAGCCATGTAAGGCATGTCTTCCACGGGCGTGATCTTGGAGACCACACCCTTGTTACCGTGGCGACCGGCCATCTTGTCACCAGGCTGCAGACGACGTTTGACCGCGATGTAGACCTTGACCATCTTCAGCACGCCTGCGGGCAACTCGTCGCCCTGTGTGAGCTTCTTGCGCTTTTCTTCAAAAGCCAGGTCGAAGCTGTGGCGGGTCTGCTCCAGCGAGTTCTTGATGCTTTCCAGTTGGCTCGCGACTTCTTCGTCCGCAGGACGAATGTCGAACCAATGGAACTTCTCGACAGACGCCAAGTAGGCTTTGTCCAGCTTGGTACCCTTGGCCAGCTTTTGTGGGCCGCCGTTGGCAACTTTGCCAGTCAACAGCTTCTCGATACGGTCAAACGCATCCGCTTCCACAATGCGCAACTGGTCATTCAGATCCAGACGGAAACGCTTGAGTTCGTCATCGATGATCTGTTGGGCGCGGCGGTCGCGGGTGATGCCTTCACGCGTGAAGACTTGCACGTCGATCACGGTGCCAGAGCTGCCCTGGTCCACGCGCAGGGACGTATCTTTCACGTCGCTAGCCTTCTCGCCGAAGATGGCGCGCAGCAGCTTCTCTTCGGGGGTCAGCGTAGTCTCGCCCTTGGGAGTGACCTTGCCAACCAGCGTGTCGCCAGGAAGGACTTCTGCACCCACATAGATGATGCCGGATTCGTCCAGACGGTTCAGCTGCTGCTCGCTCAGGTTGGGGATGTCGCGGGTAATTTCTTCCGCACCCAACTTGGTGTCACGCGCCATCACCACGAGTTCTTCGATGTGGATCGAGGTATAGCGGTCTTCAGCCACCACGCGCTCGCTGATCAAGATCGAATCTTCGAAGTTGTAGCCGTTCCAAGGCATGAAAGCCACCAGCATGTTTTGGCCGATGGCGATTTCGCCCAAATCGGTAGAGGCACCGTCGGCAATCACGTCGCCCTTGGCCAGTTTGTCGCCCTTCTTGACAATGGGGCGCTGGTGGATGTTGGTGTTCTGGTTGGAACGTTGGTACTTGATCAGGTTGTAGATGTCCACACCAACTTCGCCAGCTTGCGCTTCAGCATCGTTCACGCGGATCACAACACGGGTCGCATCCACGTAGTCCACGATACCGCCACGGGTCGTGGTGACCACCGTGCCAGAGTCGATCGCAGCAACGCGCTCGATACCGGTACCCACCATGGGCTTTTCCGGACGCAGCACGGGGACGGCTTGACGCGACATGTTGGCGCCCATCAGTGCGCGGTTCGCATCATCGTGCTCCAGGAATGGAACCAGCGATGCCGCCACGGATACGATCTGTGCAGGTGACACGTCCATGTACTGCACGCGCTCAGCACCCACCAGAATGGATTCGCCTTTTTCACGGGCAGACACCAAGTCGCCGGTCAGGGTTCCGTCTTTGTCCAAGGCCGCATTGGCCTGGGCAATCACGTACTTGCCTTCTTCGATCGCCGACAGGTAATCAATGTCCATCGTGACCTTGCTATCCACCACGCGACGGTACGGTGTTTCGATGAAACCGTATTCGTTCAGGCGGGCATACAAAGCCAGCGAGTTGATCAGACCAATGTTTGGACCTTCGGGTGTTTCAATAGGGCACACACGACCGTAGTGGGTCACGTGCACATCTCGCACTTCGAAGCCAGCGCGTTCGCGCGTCAAACCACCTGGGCCAAGGGCCGATACACGGCGCTTGTGGGTGATTTCGGCCAACGGGTTGGTCTGGTCCATGAACTGAGACAGCTGCGACGCACCGAAGAACTCTTTCAACGCAGCCGAAATGGGCTTGCTGTTGATCAGGTCATGGGGCATCAGAGGCTCTTGCTCGGCTTGGCCCAGACGTTCTTTCACTGCTTTTTCAATACGTGCCAAACCTGTGCGGTACTGGTTCTCGGCCAACTCACCCACGCAACGCACGCGGCGGTTACCCAAGTGGTCAATATCGTCCACGTCGCCGCGGCCGTTACGCAGATCCACCAGAATCTTGACCACAGCCAAGATGTCTTCGTTGGTCAGCACCATGGGGCCGGTCGATTCCGAACGGCCCATCTTGGCGTTGAACTTCATGCGGCCCACGCGCGACAGGTCGTAGGTGTCGGGGTTGTAGAACAGGCGCTGGAACAACGCTTGAACTGCATCTTCTGTGGGTGGCTCACCAGGGCGCATCATGCGGTAGATGGCCACGCGCGCAGCAAACTCATCCACCGTTTCGTCGGTGCGCAGGGTTTGCGAAATGTACGCACCCTGGTCCAGTTCGTTGGTGTAGATGCAAGCCAGATCCTGAATGCCTGCGGTACGCAGCTTCTTCAACAGCGCTTCGGTCAGCTCTTCGTTGGCCTTGGCCACGATCTCGCCGGTGTCGCCATCGATCACATTGCGGGCCACCACGCGGCCGATCAAGAAATCTTCAGGCACGCTGATGTGCGAAGTGCCCGATTGCTCCAGCTCACGGGTGTGGCGCGCGGTTACGCGCTTGTCTTTGGCCACCACCACTTTGCCGCTCTTGTCGGTGATGTCGAAACGGGCGACTTCCCCGCGCAGACGCTCAGCCACGAACTCCATCTGGGCGCCGCTGTCCATCAAACGGAAGTTGTCGTTGACAAAGAAGTTGGCCAGGATGGATTCGTTGTTCAGGCCAATGGCCTTGAGCAGAATCGTGACGGGCATCTTGCGGCGACGGTCCACACGGAAGTACAGCAGGTCTTTGGGGTCGAATTCGAAATCGAGCCAGGAGCCGCGGTAAGGAATGATGCGTGCGGAAAACAGCAGCTTGCCCGAGCTGTGGGTCTTGCCCTTGTCGTGCTCGAAAAACACGCCAGGGGAACGGTGCAGCTGGGACACGATGACGCGTTCCGTGCCATTGATGATGAAGGAGCCTTTGCCAGTCATCAGGGGCACTTCGCCCATGTAGACCTCTTGTTCCTTGACTTCCTTCACAACCTTGTTTTGCCCGGTGGAGGACTCACGGTCATAGATGATCAGCTGAACCTTGGCACGCACGGCGGAGGCAAAGGTCAAACCACGGGTTTGGCATTCACGCACATCGAACGCTGGTTTTGCGAGGTTGTACTCGAGGTACTTCATCTCCACAAAGCCGTTGTGAGAGACGATGGGGAAGGCAGCTTCGAACGCAGCTTGCAGGCCTTCAACCGTACGTTTTTTGGGGGCTACGTCGGCTTGCAAAAACGCGGTGTACGCGTCTTTTTGCATTTGCAGCAAGTAGGGAATCTCGAGCACGCTATCGCGATTACCGAAGTTTTTGCGAATTCGCTTGCGTTCTGTGTATGTGTAAGCCATTAGATCTCCGGGCAAAGGCTGAGGAATCCTGGGGGTCCTAGGCGACTGTCGCGTTGAGCACCACTCTCAACAGGCTTGGCGATTGGCCACTACCAATCACTGGCGGACGGTTGCGCATTGCACACAACCCGTACCAAGGCATCTTCTGCAGTCGGATCAGAAGACACTCAAAAACGGTTTTTGGACCGCTTTTGAGTGTGCACTAATTTAGATTCTCACAAGCAGCAAAGGCTGGAGGCCCTTTCGGAACCTCCAGCCCAGGCAAAGTAGTCGATTACTTGAGTTCGACCTTGGCGCCAGCTTCTTCCAGCTTCTTCTTAGCGGCTTCAGCGTCAGCCTTGGAAGCACCTTCCTTGACTGCCTTGGGAGCGCCATCCACCAGATCCTTGGCTTCTTTCAAGCCCAGACCCGTGATTTCGCGCACGGCCTTGATGACGGACACCTTGTTGGCGCCGGCTTCAGTCAACACCACGTTGAACTCGGTCTTCTCTTCAACAGCAGCAGCAGCAGCGCCACCGCCAGCAGCGGGAGCAGACATAGCTGCAGCGCTCACACCAAATTTCTCTTCGATGGCTTTCACCAGGTCGTTGAGTTCCATGACCGTCATGCTGTCCAGCGCGGTCAAAAATGCGTCTTTATCGAATGCCATTTTGATTTCCTAACAATATTGGTTACTACAGACAGGGCGCAATTAAGCGGCCACTGCCTCTGCGGGGGCAGCTTCTGCTGCGCCTGCGCCACGCTGTTCCGCCAATGCGGCCAGCACACGGGCTGTACGCGAAATGGGGGATTGCATCAAGCCCAACAATTGAGCCAACAACACTTCCTTGGAAGGGATGCTTGCCAATTGCTTCACGCCGTTCACGTCCAGAGCCTTACCGCCGTACGCACCAGCACGGATCACCAACTTGTCGTTGGTTTTCGCGAACTCGGCCACCACCTTAGCGGCAGCCACTGCGTCTTCGGAAAAGCCGTAGATCAGAGGACCGGTCATCTGGTCGGACACAATTTCAAAGCTGCTACCGGCGACAGCACGGCGGGCCAAGGTGTTTTTCAACACACTCAGGCTCACACCATTGCTGCGCGCGTTGTTGCGCAGTTTGGTCATGTCAGCGACCGTGATGCCACGGTATTCCGCGATCACGAGCGTTTGAGCTTTAGCGGCGAGGCCAGTCACATCACTGATGACTGCTTCTTTCTCACTGCGATTCAGACTCAAGGTCTACTCCTTTAAATGCACCTTGCAACTTGCGTCACGTGGTGCTCCACATTGCAGCGACCAACTGTTAACAGAACTCTCATTCCATCTGCAGCGGGATCGCCATCTGCGTTGGCTTAAAACTATTAAGCGCAGTTGCCTGCACACCAACGGTCTTGGATGGCTCGCTCTACTGGTTAGCAGAACGACCCACCACACTAAGCCCCCGTTTCCGGAGGCTTAAATTTGCGATTACGCCGAGATGGTTTGCAGGTCTACGCGGACACCCACACCCATGGTTGACGAAACTGCGACTTTGCGCAAATACAAACCTTTGCTCGAAGCAGGCTTGGCTTTGTTCAGCGCGTCCACCAGAGCAGCCAAGTTACCTTGCAGCTGGGCGGACTCGAACGAACGACGGCCGATGGTGCTGTGCACGATACCGGCTTTGTCCACACGGAATTGCACTTGACCAGCCTTGGCGTTCTTCACCGCAGTAGCGACATCCGGGGTGACGGTGCCAACCTTGGGGTTAGGCATCAAACCACGTGGTCCCAGGATCTGGCCCAGGGTACCCACGATGCGCATGGCATCAGGAGCAGCAATCACGATATCGAAAGGCATGTCACCGGCCTTGACCATAGCGGCCAAGTCGTCCATGCCGACGATATCAGCACCAGCGGCCTTGGCCTCTTCAGCCTTGGCGCCCTGGGCGAACACAGCCACGCGCTTGGTCTTGCCAGTGCCGTTAGGCAACACGACGGCGCCACGCACTACTTGGTCAGACTTCTTGGCATCAATGCCGAGTTGCACTGCCACGTCGATGGACTCATCGAACTTGGCGTTGGCGAATTCCTTCACCAGACCCAGTGCATCTGTCAGGGCGTACAGCTTGTTGCTGTCGATCTTGCCAACTTGCGTTTTTTGTTTTTTAGTGAGCTTGGACATTTACACGCCCTCCACATTCACGCCCATGGAACGGGCAGTACCAGCGATGGTGCGAACAGCGGCATCCAGATCGGCGGCAGTCAAATCCTTCATCTTGGTCTTGGCGATTTCTTCCAGCTGAGCGCGGGTGATTTTGCCAACCTTGTCGGTGTGCGGACGGGCAGAACCCTTGTCCAGCTTGATGGACTTCTTGATCAGAACCGTCGCAGGCGGGGTCTTGATCACGAACGTGAAGCTCTTATCAGCAAATGCCGTGATCACCACAGGCAAAGGCAGGCCCGGCTCAACACCTTGGGTCTGCGCATTGAATGCCTTGCAGAATTCCATGATGTTCAAACCGCGCTGACCCAATGCTGGGCCGATCGGGGGGGATGGATTGGCTTTACCAGCTGGCACTTGCAGCTTGATGAAGCCAACGATTTTTTTCGCCATGATTTCTCCTTACGGGTAATAACGCCTTGGTGCTGAACAACTCAGACCTCGGCTCCCCGGGGTTAACGACTCTTGAAATTCATTCGCGCCGAGTCGGATAACGCAAATGCAACACCGGCCATTGCTGGCCAGCAAATCTTAGGTCTTCTCGATCTGAGAAAACTCCAATTCCACCGGGGTGGAACGGCCAAAAATAGTGACCGACACCCGCACCTTGCTTTTTTCGTAGTTGACGTCTTCCACCGAACCATTGAAGTCGGTGAACGGGCCTTCCTTGACGCGCACATACTCGCCAACCACAAATTCGATTTTGTGGCGCGGCTTCTCGGTGCCCTCTTGCATCTGGTTGACGATCTTCATCACTTCGGCTTCGGAGATGGGCGCGGGGCGGTTCTTGGCGCCGCCGACGAAGCCCGTCACCTTGTTGGTGTGCTTCACCAAATGCCAGCTTTCGTCATCCATCACCATTTCCACCAGCACATAGCCGGGGAAGAACTTGCGTTCTGTGGTTTTCTTCTGGCCGTTCTTAACTTCAACCACCTCTTCCATGGGAACGAGGATGCGGCCAAACTTGCTTTGCATGCCGGCACGGGTGATGCGCTCAATGATGTTGCGCTCAACAGCCTTCTCCATACCGGAGTAGGCATGCACCACATACCAGCGCAGATCTGGATTCACAGGCGCGGATGCGGGCTGCTCTGCTACGGGAATTACCACGTCATCAGTCATTATTTTTTCCACCCCAGGATCAGATCGTAAAAAAGCCACTCAAGGGTTTTGTCCGTGAGCCACAGGAAAAGTGCCATGATGAGCACAAACCCAAACACATAAGCCGTGATCTGGATTGCCTCTTTGCGGGCAGGCCACACCACTTTCTTGACTTCACGCCAAGCGTCTCGGCCAAACGCAATCAATTGGCGCCCGGTTTCCGACGTAAAAAAAGCGCCTGCGGCCAAGCCCAGACCCACGATCAGTGCAGCCCACTGAACCAGCTGCCCCTGCTTAGTCAGCAAGTAGAAGGCAGCCAGCGCAGCAACGACCAGCAATGCAGCAGCAGCCAGCTTGGCTTTGTCTGCGCCGGTGTTGACGGTTTGAACTTGTGTCGTGGCCATAGTCTTTATTCGCGTTTCACTTGTACTAAATTTTCAGCATCCTCAAGACACTGAAGCCCGCTACACCGTAGCGGGCTTGGTTGCCACCTATTCCCAGGTGGCAGGGGCAGTAGGAATCGAACCTACAACCTTCGGTTTTGGAGACCGACGCTCTGCCAATTGAGCTATACCCCTAGATTTTCCTTACGCGATGATTTTCGCGACCACGCCGGCGCCGACGGTACGCCCACCTTCGCGGATGGCGAAGCGCAGGCCTTCTTCCATGGCGATGGGGTTGATCAGCTTCACAGTGATCGACAC
>NZ_JBWMAZ010000004.1:0-159509 GCF_056521335.1 Rhodoferax sp. ZS1R25 | reverse complement strand
GGCGCAATTGCAGAGAAGTTCGCGTGACATCCAGCTGAACGTCCGCCATGCGCATCAATTGCGGCGTGCGGTTGTCGCTCGCTCGCTGGGCCAAAAGTGCTACCTCATTCAAGGAGATCCATGCCGAAACAGCGACCCCAACCAAGGCGAGAACCAACACCCCGCAGACTAGATACAGACGCTTTGCGATGCTCAGTTTCATGGCTGGCTCCGATGTTTTTTGTTTTAAATTTCTTCCCCAAAATAGCTGGGGACAAACTTTCGTCTTGGTCGCGGGAGCATCGTATACCTGTTCTTGCGGATGGCAAGACTATTTCAAGTGATGCCTCATCAACACAAAAAACGGAGCGCTACGGCCGAGTTGCTCTGTGCTCTTTGCACGACTGGCTAAAAGAGGCGTCATCTGGAATTTCCGTTCACTGTCGACTGGGCGCCACGACAACGCGAATTCCGGCAGGGCTCAAAACACTCTAATGAAGTACCTGCGATCCGATGAGACTGAGCCCACCTAGGCAAGGCGGGCAGCTCAAGCAAGCTCGATCCCAATACCGAAAAACTGGCTACCTGGCTGGGAGTGGAGGCAACTAAATCACGGAAGCAGCGTCGAAATTTAAAGCAAATCCACGCGCTGTATGCCTGACGGTTCTGGCGAGAGAACTTTTAAATCCCGCGGCACAGTTTGGATCTCTGGAAGGCAATCGTCATCGATGACGTTGCTGCTGAGCGCGTCGTAGAGAAAGGGTTCAAGCCCGGCCGTAGCGGTCTTCAAACCGCACAATGTCGTCTTCTCCCAGATATGGGCCCATCTGCAGCTCGATCAGCTCCAGCGTGTCGGGGCCCTGGTTGGCCAGGCGATGCTTTACGCCCACGGGGATGTAGACGGTTTCGCCAATCTTCAGCTCCACCACCTCTTCACCCACAGTCACTTCGGCCTTGCCGGCGGCCACTACCCAGCGCTCGGCGCGCTGGTGGTGCAGTTGCAGCGACAGGGTTTGACCTGGGGTCACAGTAATGCGTTTGACCTTGTAGCCCGGCGCTTCGTCCAGAACGGTGAAGGAGCCCCAGGGGCGGGTTTCGAAAGCAGCAGACATGGTGGTGGTCCTTTAAAAAGAGGGGTTGGAAGGTCGTGATCGGAGCGGGACGCTACACATGTTCCCGTTTGTACTTGATGTTCTTTTCCAGCGCCTTGAGTTGCGGCGCCAGATGGGGGCTGCGCTTGGTGGCCACCGCCATCACCAGGATATCAACCACCAGCAGCTGAAGCACCCGCGAAACCATGGGCAGCGCCAGGTTGCTGTCTTCGTCGTGCTCGACGGGGATCACCACATCGGCCATCTGGGCCAGCGGAGAGCCGGTCTTGGTGACGGCGACGATCTTCACCTTGCCCCGCTTGGCGATCTGCGCCGCATGCACCAGGTCCGCCGTGCGGCCCGAGGTGGAGAAGGCAATCAAGCAGTCTTGTGGCTGCGCCATGGTGGCGGTGATGACTTGCTGGTCCGTGTCCTGGCAGACCGTGCAGTTCACACCCAGGTGGTAGAATTTGTGCTGGGCGTCGGTGGCCACAATGCCGGAGTTGCCCACCCCCATGAGCAGCACGTGGCCGTGGCGGTCCAGCGTGGCGTTGATCGCCTGGGCCGCCTGCTGGATGGGCCCAAACCCGGCCGACTTGCGGAATGCGTCAATCGCGGAGATCAGGTTGCTGCTGAGGTTGGCGCCCAGGTTCTCGATGTCATCCTGGTGTTTCAGCGAGTAGTTCACATACGGCAGATCGTGCGACGACGAGCCCAGGTAGAGCACCAGATGCCGCTTGAACTCGGTGAGCCCCTCGTACCCCACACGCCGGCACGCCCGCACTACCGTCGGTTTGCTGACCTTGGCCAGCAGCGAGGCCTGCTCGGCCGACATCTCTAAAAACGCCTTCGGGTCGCTGCATGCCAGCGCCATGACACGCCGCTCGGACTCGGGCAGGCCATCCAACGCATGTTCAATGCGCTGGATGAAGTAGCTCGCGTGAATGGAGGAAGGCGTTGCCATGGCCGGTACACAACATGAATGTACCGATGTTACATAAAAACCTAATTTATATCAATAGTTGCGTAACACGGGTACTTGAGGCCGGCGGATCAAGTCTCCGGCGTTAGCACTGGGCCGGTGCCGCTGAAGCGCTCCAGCATCAGGTAAATCACCGGGGTGATGAAGAGCGTGATGGCCTGGGAGAACACCAACCCGCCTACGACCGCCAGGCCCAGTGGCTGGCGTAACTCGGCGCCGGCGCCAATGCCCAGTGCAATCGGCAGGGCGCCCATCAGCGCGGCCATGGTGGTCATCATGATGGGGCGGAAGCGCAGGATGCAGGCCTCGCGGATGGCCTGTGCCGGCGTCATGCCCTGGTGGCGCTGCGCGTCCAGTGCGAAGTCGATCATCATGATGGCGTTCTTCTTCACGATGCCGATCAACAGCACGATGCCGATGGTGGCGATCAGCGTCAGGTCCTGCCCGAACAGCATCAACGTGGCCAGCGCACCCACCGCAGCCGATGGCAGGCCGGCCAGGATGGTGATCGGGTGGATGTAGCTCTCGTACAGCACGCCCAGCAGCACGTAAATCACCAGCAGCGCCGCAACCACCAGAATGGTCTGGCTGCCCTGCGAGCTCTTGAACACCGCGGCGTCACCGCCATAGGTGCTGATGATGGACACAGGCATCTGGATGGCTGCGCGCGCCGCATCGATCTTGGTTGTGGCATCGCCCAGCGCCGTACCCGGCGCCAGGTTGAAGGACACGGTCACGGCCTGCAACTGGCCCACATGGTTGATGGAGGAGGGCCCCACAGCACGTTCCACCGTGGTGAAGCTGGACATGGGCACCAGCGCGCCGGTGGAGGAGCGCACGTAAATGCCGTTCAGCGCGTGCTCGTCTTGCTTGGCCTCGGGCGCCACTTCCATGATGACCTGGTAGCTGTCGGTGGGCAGGTAGATGGTGGACACCTGGCGCTCCCCAAACGCGCTGAACAGCGCGGTGCGGATGGCGTCGATGGACACGCCCAGCGCGTTAGCCCGGTCCCGGTCGATCTTGAGTTGGGCCTGCAAGCCGCGCAACTGCGCATCGCTGGTCACGTCGCGGAACACGGGGTCGGCGCGCAGCTTCTCCTGCAGTTTGGTGGCCCAGGTGTTGAGCTCGTCCGCGCGCACGCTTTGCAGGATGTACTGGAACTGCGCCTTGCTCTGGCGCCCGCCCAGTTGCAGGTTTTGTGTAGGCCGCATGAAAACGTTGATGCCAGCCACACCGCGCAGCTGCTTGCGCAGGCCTTCCACCACTTTCTTCATGGGCTCGCGCTCAGCCGTGGGCTTCAAGGTCACAAACATGCGGCCGGTGTTTTGCGCACCGCTGCCGCCGTTGAACGAACTCACGGCTGCCACGTTGTTGTCCTTGCGGATGATCTCAGCGGCCCGCTCTTGCAGGCGCACCATCTCGGGGAAGGAGGTGTCCTCGCTGGCCTCGGTGGTCACCTGGATCTGGCCAATGTCTTCCTCGGGGAAGAAACCCTTGGGGATGATCACCAGCAGCCAGGCGGTTGCCACAAAGGTCGCGATGGCCAGACCCACGATCAATGCCCGGTGGGACAGCGCCTTGTCCAGCAGCCGGGTGTAGCCAGCCAGCAGCGCGTTGAAGCCACGCTCGAAACTGCGCACCACGGCGCCAGGCGGCTTCATGTGGGCTTCGTCGGTCAGGAAGCGGCTGGCCAGCATGGGCACCAGCGTCAGCGACACAAAGGCCGACACCACGATGGACAGCCCCACCACCACCGCAAATTCGTGGAACAGCAGGCCGATCACCCCGGGCATGAAGAAGATGGGGATGAACACAGCGATCAGCGAGGTGGAAATCGAGACGATGGTGAAGCCCACTTCGCGCGCGCCGCGCAGCGCGGCCTGGAACGAGTTTTCGCCATGCTCCACGTGGCGGATGATGTTCTCCAGCACCACGATGGCATCGTCCACCACCAGGCCCACGGCCAGCGTCAGGCCCAGCAACGAGATGTTGTCCAGGCTGTACGACAGGCCCCACAGCAAGGCCACCGCCCCCACCAGCGACACTGGCAGCGACAAGGCCGGAATGGCCGTGGCCACAAAGCGGCGCAGGAACAAAAAGATGACCAGCACCACCAGCGCGATGGTGCCAATCAGTGTCAGGGTCACGTCGTGCAGCGCCTCGCGCACGGACACGGAGCGGTCGTTGATCGGCGTCATGCTGACCGACTGCGGCATCTGGCTTTGCAGGGCGGGCAGCGCGTTGCGAATGGAGTCAACCACGCGCACGGTATTGGCGCCGGGCTGGCGCTGGATGGCCAGCGTGATGGAGGTTTCACCGTTCAGCGTGGCCCAGCTCTTCAGCGTTTCCAGGCTGTCTTCCACCACCGCCACATCGCGCAGGCGCACCGGGGTGCCGCCGCGTGTGCTGACGATCAGGTCGGCAAACTCGGCCGCGGTGCGCAGCTGCTTGTTGGCCTGTAACACCAGGGTTTGCTTGGGGCCTTCCAGCGTGCCCACGGGCGTGTTCACGTTAGCGGCTTTCAGGGCGGCGCTGATTTCGTCCAGGCTGATGTTGCGGGTGGCGAGCGCCTCGGGCTGCACGCGCACGCGCACCGCGTAGCGCTTGGCCCCGAAGATGCTGACCTGGGCCACGCCATCCACGGTGGAGAGTGTGGGCGAGATCAGGTGCTCGGCATAGTCCTGCAGGTCCGCGGGCGAGAGCGAGGGCGAGCGCAGTGCAATCAGCAGCACGGGCGCATCCGCCGGATTGACCTTGCGGTACGACGGCGGGTTGGTCATGTCCTGCGGCAGCGCACGTTGGGCGCGCAGCAGCGCGGCCTGCACGTCCACCGCGGCGGCGTCGATGTTGCGGGACTCTTCAAACTCCAGCGTCAGCGAAGTGCTGCCCAGCGTGCTGGTGGAACTGATGGTCTTGAGGCCAGGCACCGTCTGGAATTGTTTTTCCAGCGGCAGCGCCACCGAGGTGGCCATGGTCTCGGGGCTGGCCCCGGGCAGGGATGCAGACACGTTGATGACCGGCGTGTCATAGCTGGGCAGCGCCGACACAGGAATGCTGCGAAAACCAATCACCCCGGCCAGCACGATGGCCAGGTTCAGCAGCACCGTCATCACCGGACGGCGGATAAACAGTTCAGAGAAGTTCATGGCGTGGCGGGCTTGGTGCTGTCCTGGGCCACGGCCTTGCCGTCCTTGTCTTTGGGGGCGCCGGGCGGGTCTTTGGCGTCTTTGCCGCGCTCCACCACCGGGCTATTGGGGCGCAGGTTTTGTTTGCCGTCCAGCACCACGCTGTCGCCCGCCTGGATGCCCGTCACCGCCGCATCACCCGCCTCTGCGTACACCAGCTTCACGGGGCGCAGTATGGCCTTGCCGTCCTCCACCACGTAGACCACGGTGCCGCGTGCGCCCTGGATGATGGCCGCCTGCGGCACCACCACGGCACCTTGGATGGTGGACACGGTTTGTGAAATTTCTACAAAGGCACCGGGCCAGAGCTTGGCGTCCTTGTTGTCAAACACGGCCTTGGCTTTGACCGCGCCTGAGCTCGCGTCCACCAGGCTGTCCACAAACTGCAGGCGGCCCTTGAAGGCACCGCCGCCGTCGGCCAGCGTGGCCGTCACACTGGCGCCGCCGCCTTGCAGTGCCTGCAGGGCATCGCCCAGGTTGCGCTGGGGAATGCTGAACTGCACGCTGATCGGGTCCAGCTGGGTGATGGTGACCAGGGTGGTCACGTTGGCCTGCACCGCGCTGCCGGGGTACACGCTGACGGCGCCTGCGCGCCCCGCATTGGGCGCGGTGATGCGTGAGTAGGACAGCGCCACGCGCGTAGCGTCTATGGCTGCCTGGTCGGCCGCCACGGTGGCGGTGGCGGACTCTACCAGCGCCTGCGCCGTGTCCACCGCACCTTGGGAGATGAAGTTTTGTGCAAACAGCTGCTGAGCTCGCTCGAACTGGCGCTTGGCATCGGCCAGGCTGGCGTTGTCCTTGGCCAGTTGGGCCCGGGCCTTCGCCGCGTTGGCTTCATCGGTGCGCGCGTCCAGCATGAACAGCACTTGGCCTGCCTTGACGAACTGGCCCTCCTTGAAGTGCACCTGGGTCACCGTGCTGGTGACCTGGGACTTGACGTCCACCGTGGTCAGCGGGGCGACGGTTCCGGTGGCCTTCAGCGTGACCGACAAGTCGCGGCTCAACGCTTTGACGGTGCTAACCGTAGCAGGTGCTCCGGCCGCAGCACTGGCCGATGCGGTGGGTGCTGGCGCGGTGGCGGCGGCCTGCGCCGTAGGGGCCTCGGTCTTGCCCGAGCACCCCAGCAGGGCCAGGGGCAACAGGGCGCCAAAAATGAGCAGAGGAGAGCGGGCAAAGTTCATGGGCGGCAACGACGTTGGAATAAAAAAGTTCGGGGAGCGCGACACTGCCGATTGGGCAGCGAACGCTCCATACGAGGACTTTGAATCCTGTTTACCTCACGCCCGCTGTCGGCTTTGTAAAGCCTCCGTAAAGTTCGGCCCTACAGCGGCAGGCCCACGTAGTTTTCGGCCAGCGCGGTAGACGCGGCTTGGGACTGCACCAGGTACGCCAGCTCGGCCTCCTGCAGCTTTTGGCCGATGGCGCCCTCGTCGGGCAAACGGTGCATCAGGCTGGTGAACCACCATGAAAAACGCTCGCCCTTCCAGATGCGCTGCAGGCAGCGCTGCGAGTAGTGGTCGATGCCTGCGGACGACTGCTCCTGGTAGTGCTCGATGAAGGCGGTGCTCAGGTACTTCACGTCGGTGGCGGCCAGGTTCAGGCCCTTCGCGCCTGTGGGCGGCACGATGTGGGCTGCGTCACCCGCCAGGAACATGCGACCAAAGCGCATGGGTTCGGCCACAAAGCTGCGCAGCGGCGCAATACTTTTCTCCAGCGACGGGCCGGTCACCAGCGCCGCACGGGCCTCGGGGTCCAGGCGCAAGCGCAGCTCTTGCCAGAAGGCCTCGTCCGACCAGTTCTGGACCTTGTCGGTGAGCGGCACCTGCAGGTAGTAGCGGCTGCGCGTGGCGCTGCGCTGCGAGCACAGTGCAAACCCACGAGGGCTGTTCACATAAACCAGCTCGTGGTGCACGGGTGGCGTGTCGGCCAGCAGGCCCAGCCAGCCAAAGGGGTAGACCTTCTCGTACTCGGTGATCGCGCCCTGCGGCACGCTGGCGCGGCACACGCCGTGAAAGCCATCGCAACCCGCAATGAAGTCGCAAACGATCTCATGGGTCTGCCCGTCTTTCTCGTAGCGCACGCGGGGCTGGGTGGTGTCAAAGTCGTGCACCGTGAGGTTGCCCGCCTGGTAAATGGTGGGGAGTGCCGCAGCCTGGCGCGCCTCCATCAGGTCGCGCGTCATCTCGGTTTGGCCATAAACCGTCACCTGGCGGCCGCCGGTCAGTGCGCGCATGTCGATGCGGTGGCGTTCGCCACCAAACAGCAGGTCAAAGCCACCATGCACCAGCCCTTCGCGGTGCATGCGCTGGCCCACGCCGGCCTCAATCAACAGGTCGGTGGTGACCTGCTCCAGGATGCCAGCGCGGATGCGCGAGAGCACATAGTCGCCGGTCTGGCGTTCCAGAATGACCGCATCAATGCCCGCCTTGTGCAGCAGCTGGCCGAGCAGGAGGCCGGAGGGCCCGGCTCCGATGATGGCGACTTGGGTGCGCATGAAAACTCCGCGTTCGTGGTGAGCCTTCAGCTTAGTCAGACGCCATCGTTTTGGCATCCCACCGGCCACGCTGTTGCGCGATGAACAGAGTGATTGCGCGACAATCGCACAAAACCAGTTTGCCTGAAGGCCACCCCATGACCCCTACCACCCCCTTGCACCCCAGCACCATCGCGCCGGCCGACCTGATCGCCGGCATGGCCAAGGGCATGGCGGTGCTGGAGAGCTTTGACACCGAGCGCCAGCGCCTGAACGCCACGCTGGCGGCCCAGCGCGCCGGCATCACGCGCGCGGCGGCGCGGCGCCACCTGCTCACGCTGGCCTACCTGGGCTACCTGGAGACCGATGGCAGCTACTACTGGCTCTCCAGCAAAGTGCTGCGCTTTTCGGGCAGCTACCTGGCCTCGGCGCGCATGCCACGTGTGCTGCAGCCCACACTCAACCGGTTGGCGGCACAAACGCAAGAGTCGTTTTCGGCCGTGGTGCTGGACGGGCACGAAGTGGTCATCGTGGCCCGCAGCGGCAATGATTGGCGCAGCTCACCCTCGGGCAAGGCCCAGGTGCTGGCCTACGGTTTGCACCTAGGGGCACGCCTGCCGGCGCACGCCACCTCCACCGGGCGCCTGCTGCTTGCGGCCCTGCCCAAGCCCGCCCTCAGCGACTGGATCAAGGCGCAGCCCCTGCGGCGCCTGACCGCGCACACCGTGACCGATACCAAGGCCCTGCGCCAGAGTATTGACGCCGCGCGGCGGCAAGACTTCTACCTGGCCAGCGAAGAGCACGAGCTGGGTGTGCAAGCCCTGGCCGTGCCACTGCGCAATGTGCAGGGGGACACCGTGGCCGCCCTCAATGTGGTGGCCGCACCGCACCGCTGGACGCCGCAGACCCTGCAGAGCGAGCTGCTGCCGGTGCTGCTGGATGCCGCGCGGGAGCTGCGCCCGCTTTTATAGGTCCAAGCTGCGACAATCGGGGCATGACCGCACGACTCCAAAGCCTGGGTGAAGAAATCGCCAACAGTGTCAGCCACGGGCTGGCGCTGCTGGCTGCCATCGGTGCTGCGCCCTTTCTGATTGCGGCGGCGCGCGACCTCGGGACGGCCAGCCAGATTGGGGCCGTTGTGTTTGCCGTGACCATGGTGCTGCTGTATTTCACCTCCACGCTCTACCACGCGCTGCCCAACGGACGTGCCAAGCGGGTATTTCTCAGGCTGGACTACTGCGCCATCTTCCTGTTCATCGCCGGCAGCTACACCCCGTTCGCGCTGGGCGCGCTGGCCGGCGCCTGGGGCTGGACTCTGTTTGGCCTGGTGTGGGCCTTGGCCGTCGTCGGCGTCATCCTCAAGTCCACCGACAAGCTTTCGCACCCCTGGGTTTCCACCGGCCTGTACCTGTGCATGGGCTGGCTGGTGCTGATTGCCGCTGTGCCGTTGGTGGAGCGCGTGCCGCTGCAGGGCCTGGTCTGGCTGGTGGCCGGTGGTCTGGCCTACACCCTGGGGGTGGTGTTCTTTGTGCTCGATTCGCGTATCCGCTATGCGCATGCGATCTGGCACGGCTTTGTGGTGGCTGGTACTGGTTGCCACTTTTTCGCTGTGATGGGCTACGCCGGCTGATCTCCCGGCTTGCGGCTGACTCGTCCCTCCTATTCTTCTTCCACGTTCCGTTTACTGCCCACCGGGCTCCCCACGCCATGCCCTTTTCCGACCTCGGTATTCCCCCCGCACTGGCGCATGCCATGGTGCTTCAGGGCTATGTCCTGCCCACGCCTGTGCAGGCGCAGACCGTGCCCGTGGCCCTGGACGGGCAGGACGTACTGGCCTGTGCGCAAACCGGCTCCGGAAAAACCGCCGCCTACGCCATGGTGCTGCTGGCGCAACTGGCCAGCCGTACGCCGCATAAGCCCCGCCAGGCCACCGCGCTGGTGGTGGTGCCCACGCGTGAGTTGGCGACCCAGGTCGGCGACACGTTGCGCACCCTGGCCCAGCACGCCGGTCAGGCGGCCCGTGTGACGGTGCTCTTTGGTGGGGTGTCCATCAATCCGCAGCTCATGGGCCTGCGCGGTGGCACCGACATCGTGGTGGCCACGCCGGGTCGCTTGCTGGACGTGGTGGACCACCGCGCCCTCACGCTGGGCGGAGTGCAGACCCTGGTGCTGGACGAGGCAGACCGCCTGCTGGACCTGGGCTTTGCGCAGGAGCTTGATCGCATCCGCAGCCTGCTGCCGGCGCGCCACCAGAGCCTGCTGTACTCGGCTACCTTTCCGGCCGCGGTGCGCGCCATGGCGCAGGCCAGCCTGCACAGCCCCGTGGAGGTGAATGTGGTGGCCGAAGAGGGCGAGCAGCCCGACATCGCCCAGCGCGCCATCGAGGTGGATGGCAGCCAGCGCACCCAGTTGCTGCGTCACTTGATCGCCGAGCAGGGCTGGAGCCGGGTGTTGGTGTTTGTGGCAACCAAATACGCCGCCGAGATGGTGGCCGACAAGCTGCGCCGCGCGGGCCTCCTGGCCGAGCCCTTCCATGCCCAGCTCAGCCAGGGCAAGCGCACCCAGGTGTTGATGGACTTCAAGGCCTCGGCCATTGGCGTGGTGGTGGCGACGGATGTGGCCGCGCGCGGCATCGACATCAGCGACCTGCCCGTGGTGGTGAACTACGACCTGCCACGCTCGGCCACCGACTACACCCACCGCATTGGCCGCACCGCGCGCGCCGGTGCCAGCGGCCTGGCGGTGAGCTTTGTCACCGCCGACATGGAAGCACATTTCCGCCTGATCGAAAAGCGCCACCGCAAGCCCGTGCCGCGCGAGCAGGTGGCCGGCTTTGAGCCCGCGCCGCGTGCCAGCGATGCGCCGGGCGGCACCGCGGGTGGCGGTATCAAGGGCCTGCGGCCCAGCAAGAAAGACAAGCTGCGCGCCGCTGGCCTGCTGCCACCTCTGGCCTGATTGCTATGAAAACAAGAGCTGCTCGCGCAATGGATACGGGGGCTAGAGGCTGATTTGACTTAAAACAGGGGCGCGAATGCCAGACTACCGTTTGTTGTTTGTGTGCATGGGCAATATCTGCCGCAGCCCCACGGCCCATGGCGTGATGCGCCACAAGGTGCAGCAGCGGGGCTGGCAAGACCGTGTGCAGGTGGACTCGGCCGGCACCCACAACTACCACCCGGGCGAGGCGCCGGACCCGCGTTCCCAAACCCACGCAGCCCGGCGTGGCTACGACCTCTCTGACCTGCGTGCCCGCCAGCTGGCCGCGGCCGACTTTGCGCGCGCGGACCTGATTCTGGTCATGGACTGGGACAACCTGGCATTGGCACAAGACCTGTGCCCGCCCGCGCACCAGGCCAAGCTGCGCCGCCTGACCGAGTTTTGCCAGCAGCACGACAGCCCCGTGGTGCCTGACCCGTACTACGGTGGGGCAGGCGGCTTCGACGCGGTGCTCGATTTGGTGGAAGATGCGTGCGACGGCTTGCTGCTGCATGTGCAGCGCCAGCTGCGCTGACCTCCCTTCACCGTCTCCCCCCCCCCATGTCCGACGACTACCAAATCGAAATCCCCCAGAGCTTTCTGGCGCTCTACACCGACACCCGCCGCAACCGCCTGCACACGCCATGGCAAGAGGTGGCCCAGCGCTACGAGCTGTGTGAAGACCTGGCCAACCTGCTGACCACCACGGCGCGCGACATGGAGTTCGGCCTGGGGCTGACTGACGGGGATGTGCTGACGCGCTGCCACCAGGGTTTGCTGGGCGAGGCCGCCGTGGTGACGCCCACGGAGGCGCAGTGGGTGGTGAGCCGTCTGGCCGAGTTGCTGGACTGGGCCCTGCCCCAGTGGGTTACCGAAAATCGGTAACCGGTTGGTAACTTGGTTACCTGAATCCGGGAAATTGTATCGAAAGGTGCTTTCGACGCTTCATTGGACAAAATCGGTTTTGAAAACTGATGGAAAACCGGATTTTCAAGGGTTTTCCCTGAGTGGTTGTATGTGTAATCTGGTTACATTCTGCTGCGTGGCGAGGCGCCGCAGGTCAACCGCAAGGAGCATGCATATGAGTCAGTCCGATGTCCGTTTGCGCGGAATCGTTAAAAACTACGGCAAAGCGGATGTCATCCATGGCATCGATTTGGACATTGAGCCGGGTGAGTTCACGGTGTTTGTCGGCCCCTCGGGCTGCGGCAAGACCACGCTGTTGCGCATGATTGCGGGCCTGGAAGACATCTCTGGCGGCGACCTCAATATCGGTGGTGTGCGCGTCAATGAACTGGGTCCGTCCGAACGCGGTGTGGCCATGGTGTTCCAGAGCTACGCGCTCTACCCCCACAAGACCGTGTACGACAACATGGCCTTCGCCCTGAAGATTGCCAAGACGCCCAAGGCCGAAATCGAACGCCGCGTGCGCGAGGCCTCCGAGATCCTGCAGCTCACCGAATACCTGGACCGCCTGCCCAAAGCCCTGTCGGGTGGCCAGCGCCAGCGCGTGGCCATTGGCCGTGCCATCGTGCGCGACCCCAAGGTGTTTTTGTTTGACGAACCCTTGTCCAATCTGGACGCCGCCCTGCGCACCAAGATGCGCGTGGAGCTGGCCACGTTGCACCGCCGCCTGGGTGCGACCATGGTCTACGTGACGCACGACCAGGTCGAGGCCATGACGTTGGCCGACAAGATCGTGGTGCTGAACAGGGGCAAGGTCGAGCAGGTTGGTCGCCCACTGGAGCTGTACAACAAGCCTGCCAGTCTGTTTGTCGCCAGTTTCATCGGCTCGCCGCAGATGAACCTGATTGGCGGCGAGTTCGCCGCCCGCCACAACGTGGCCACCGTCGGCCTGCGCCCCGAGCACCTGAAGGTGCAGGCGGGCGGTCCCATCCAGGGCACGCTCAAGCACTCCGAGCAGCTGGGCAACGAAACCTTTGCCTACGTCACCGCTGGCGCGCATGGCGACATCACCGCACGCATGGATGGCACGCTGGCGCTGGAGCCTGGCAAGACCATTGAGCTGGGCTTTTCGCCCGAGCACCTGTACCGCTTCAACGCCGAGGGTCGGCGCGTCGACTGACGCACCGCTCCCCCATTTTTTAAGCACCACGGATGGGCCGTGGCGCACCAAGAGGAGAAGAGACGATGTTCAAGAAAACCGTAATCGCCGGAGCGTCCGCTCTGGTACTGGGCACGCTGGTCAGCCCGGCCATGGCCGCCGCCGACTACAAAGGCCCGAATCTGAAGGGTGAAGTGGTCACCATCACCTGCCCCTGGACGGGCGCCGAAGAGGTGTCGTTCCAAAAGGTGATTGATGGCTTTGAAAAAGCCACCGGCGCGACCGTGAAGCACTCCTGCTCACAAAGCTCCGAGCAACAAATCGTGATCGACATCAAGGCCGGTTCGCCGTCCAACATCTCGGTGTTCCCCCAGCCCGGTCTGGCCGCCAACATGGCTGCCATCGGTGGCCTGGTGCCCCTGGGCGAGAAGTCCAAAGAATGGGTGAAGAAGAACTACGCCGCCGGCACCTCCTGGGCAGACCTGGGCACCTACGCCAACAAGGCGGGCAAGAAAGAGTTCTACGGCCTGTTCTACAACGTCAACGTGAAGAGCCTGGTCTGGTACATCCCCGAGAACTTCAAGGAAAAGGGCTACAAAGTGCCCAAGACCATGGAAGACTTGCAAGCCCTGACCAAGAAGATTGCGTCTGACGGCGGCAAAGCCTGGTGTATCGGCCTGGGTTCGGATGCCGCCACCGGCTGGCCTGCCACCGACTGGGTGGAAGACTTCATGCTGCGCACGCAAACCCCTGAGGTGTATGACGGCTGGGTGAGCAACAAGGTCAAATTCAACGACAAGCGCGTGGTCGAGGCTATCGAAGCGTACGGCTGGTTCGCCAAGAACGACGCCTATGTGGATGGCGGCGCCAAGGCCGTGGCCACCGTGAGCTTCAAGGACAGCCCCAAGGGTCTGTTCGGTTCGCCACCCAAGTGCTACATGCACCGCCAGGCGTCCTTCATCCCTGCGTTCTTCCCCGAAGGCAAGGCCGATGACGCTGACTTCTTCTACTTCCCCTCGTTTGCCAGCAAGAAGCTGGGCAACCCGGTTCTGGGTGGCGGCACGATCCTGACCATCACCAAGGAAAGCAAGGCTGCACATGCCTTCATGGACTACATGCAAAGCCCCCAAGCGCATGAAATCTGGATGGCTGACGGCCCCGGCTTCCTGACACCGCACAAGGGTGTGGACCTGGACAAGTACAAGACCAAGGCCCAGAAGAAGCAAGGCGAGATTTTGCTCAACGCAACGACCTTCCGCTTTGACGGTTCCGACCTGATGCCTGGCGCCGTGGGTGCTGGCAGCTTCTGGAAGGGCATGGTCAACTACTCTGGCGGTCAAAGCGCACAGCAGGTGGCAGACGAAATCCAGAAGAGCTGGGACGCGATCAAGTAAGCATCTCCTCTGACGTTGCCCTGGTGGCGCGTCTTCAGGCCGGCGGCTCCGTGCTGCCGGCCTTTTTGAAACCCTTTCACGATACGCAAAAGAGTTGATCCCATGACCGATCAAATCCTCCAGACCATAACCGCCGTGGTGGTCAGCATTGCGTTTTGCCTGCTGTACTTCGCTGGCTCCAACTTTCTGTTGGACAAAATTGTGCACCTCCCCCTGGGGCAAAAGCACCAGCGCGAGCGGGTGCGTTCCAGCATACGACCCTGGCTGTTTTTGGCCCCTGCGTTGCTGCTACTTGGCACGTACCTGCTGTATCCGTTGTTCGAGACTTTTCGTCTCAGCTTTTTCGATGCCACCGGCGAACAGTTCGTCGGCCTGGCCAACTACCAATGGGTGTTGGTAGACCAGAATTTCCTGCTCACCATCCGCAACAACTTCTTGTGGCTGGTGGTGGTGCCTGCGGCCGCCACGGGCTTGGGCCTGATCGTGGCCGTCCTGGCCGACCGCGTGTGGTGGGGCGGCTTTGCCAAGTCCATGGTGTTCATGCCCATGGCCATCAGCTTTGTGGGCGCCAGCGTGATTTGGAAGTTTGTCTATGACTTCCGCGGGCCAGAGTCGGACCAGATCGGCATCCTGAACGCCATCGTCGTCGGGCTGGGCGGCCAGCCGCAGGCCTGGGTCACCGTGCCGTTCTGGAACAACTTCTTCCTCATGGCCATCCTGATCTGGATCCAAACCGGCTTTGCCATGGTGATCCTGTCGGCCGCACTGCGCGGCGTGCCGAACGAAACCATTGAAGCCGCCCGTATCGACGGGGCCAGCGAGCTGCAGATCTTCTTTGAAATCATGGTGCCCCAGGTCATGTCCACCATCCTTGTGGTGTGGACCACCATCACCATCACCGTACTCAAGGTGTTTGACATCGTGATGGCCATGACCGGTGGCCAGTGGGACACCAGCGTCCTCGCCAACCTGATGTACGACTGGATGTTCCGCGGCGGTGGCGACTACGGGCGCAGCTCTACGCTGGCCATGGTGCTCATGTTTGCGGTGGTGCCTGTCATGGCGTTCAATATCCGCCGGTTCCGGACCGAGGAGGCCCAGCGATGAAAAAATACTTCAGCTTTCCCTCGATCGCCGCGCAGCTCTTGCTGCTGGCCATCGTGGTGCTGTGGGTGCTGCCCACCTTCGGCTTGCTGGTGTCCAGCTTCCGCGAGAAGCAGCAGCTGGCCTCCAGCGGCTGGTGGACGGCCCTGTCCACCCAAACCCGTGCCGACATGCGCCGCACGGCTGGCGCACAAAGCCTGGTCAAGGAAGGCGACCGCTATGTGATCAGCGGCCGCCTGTTCCCCGAGCAGTCGGGGATCAAGATCAAGAAGTTCTCCCTCAAGTCGGGTAACCCCGGCGAGTTTGCCGTGGGCACGGCGGCTGAGGTGGCGGACGGCCAGGTGTTCGACGAAGAAGATGGCCAACCCGATGGCACGCTGACCGTGCAGGCCGATGGCAGCTACCGCCTGGAGCTGAGCCAGAACTACGACAAGGACCGCGGTGTGCGGGTGTTCTATGTGGCCGAATCGCCCCCGGTGTTTTTGACGCAGAACTACGAAAAGGTGGTGGCGTCCGAGGGCGTGGGCCAGGCCTTTCTCAACACCTTCAAAGTGACGATTCCCGCCACGTTTATTCCGATCCTGATCGCGGCCTTCGCGGCCTATGCCTTCAGCTGGATGGAGTTCCCGGGGCGCAAATGGCTGTTCGTGGTGGTGGTGGGCCTGCTGGTGGTACCGCTGCAAATGTCGCTGATCCCGCTGCTGCGTCTGTACAACCAATTGGGTGAGGCGCTGGGGGTGGAGAGCAAGTCGTACATGGGGGTGTGGCTGGCGCACTCGGCCTTTGGCCTGCCGCTGGCCATTTACCTGCTGCGCAACTACATCGCCTCCTTGCCCCGCGACATCATCGAGAGCGCGCGCATGGATGGCGCCTCGCACTTCCAGATTTTCCTGGGCATCGTGCTGCCGCTGTCGATTCCTGCGCTGGCCAGTTTTGCCATCTTCCAGTTCCTCTGGGTGTGGAATGACTTTTTGATCGCGCTGGTATTCCTGGGCAAGGCACCCGACCAGATCGTGCTGACCATCAAGCTCAATGACCTGTTGGGTTCCCGCGGCGAGAGCTGGGAAATTCTGACGGCCAGCGCTTTTGTGTCTATTGCGGTGCCTGTGGCGGTGTTCTTCTCGCTGCAGCGCTTCTTTGTGCGCGGCCTGCTGTCCGGTTCCGTCAAGTAACGGTTTTCTCTTCTCTTTTTTCTGTATGACCAAAGCATCGAACGACAACTGGTGGCGCGGCGGCGTCATTTACCAAATCTACCCCCGCAGTTTTGCCGACAGCAATGGCGATGGCATCGGTGACCTGGACGGCATCACCGCCAAGCTGGACTACGTGGCTGCGCTGGGTGCCGACGGCATCTGGCTCTCGCCCTTCTTCAAGAGCCCGATGAAGGACTTCGGCTACGACGTCAGCGACTACTGCGACGTGGACCCCATGTTCGGTACCGTGGCCGACTTCCGCAAACTGGTGGACCGTGCCCACGCGCTGGGTTTGAAGGTCATGATCGACCAGGTACTGTCGCACAGCTCGGACCAGCACCCCTGGTTTGTCGAGAGCCGCTCCAGCCTTACCAACCCCAAGGCTGACTGGTATGTGTGGGCCGATGCCCAGAGCGATGGCACGCCCCCCAACAACTGGCTCTCCATCTTCGGCGGTAGCGCCTGGCAGTGGGACACCCGCCGCTGCCAGTACTACATGCACAACTTCCTGACGAGCCAGCCAGACCTGAACTTCCACAGCCCCGACGTGCAGAACGCTTTGCTGGACACCGTGAAGTTCTGGTTGGACTTGGGGGTAGACGGCTACCGCCTGGACACCGCCAACTTCTACTTCCACGACGCGCAGCTGCGCAGCAACCCGCCCCGTGGCCGCCCTGATGGCGAAGACCCTGCCGTCAATGCCGTGAACCCCTACGGCTGGCAGTGGCACCAACACGACAAGAGCCAGCCCGAGAACCTGGTCTTCCTGCGCCGCCTGCGCGCGCTGCTGGACCAGTACCCCAACACCACCATGGTGGGCGAGATTGGCGACGACGACGGCCTGGCCCGTGTGGCCGAATACACCAGCGGCGGCGACAAGCTGCACATGGCGTACTGTTTTGACCTGCTGGGCACGGCGCACAGCGCAGCGCACTTCCGCGGCTTTGTGCAGCGCTTTGAAGAAGTGGCACCCGGGGGGTGGCCCTGCTGGGCGCTGTCAAACCACGACGTGGTGCGCGTAGCCAGCCGATGGGGCAGTGCGGACAAGGCCGCCCACCCCGACCTGTTGCGCCTGGGCGCGGCCCTGCAAATGAGCTTGCGCGGTTCGCCGTGCATTTACCAGGGCGACGAGCTGGGCCTGCCCGAAGCCGACATCGCGTTTGAAGACCTGCAAGACCCCTATGGCATCACCATGTGGCCGGAGTTCAAGGGCCGTGACGGTTGCCGCACGGCCCACCCATGGGCCAAGGACTCGGCCGACCTGGGCTTCTCCAGCGCGGCCACGCCGGCTGCCCCCTGGTTGCCGGTGATCGAGCCGCACCGCGCGCTGGCGGTGGATGTGCAGGAGCGCGACAAGGGTTCTTTGTTGCATTTCTACCGTGGCTTGCTGCGCTGGCGAAAAACCCAACCAGCGTTGGTCAACGGCACGCTCACCGTGCTGCCGGCCCATCCGCAAGTGCTGGCCTTTGTGCGTGCGTATGAAGGCCAGCAAGTGCTGTGCGTGTTCAACTTCAGCGACACCGCGGCGCAGTGGGACATTCCGGCGGTCTATGCCGCGTCCACAGCGCTGGCAGGCAGTGGCCTGGCCGATGCACCCCGTGCTGGCAACACGCTGCAGCTGGCACCTTGGGGTGGGGCTTACTACCGCCTGGGTTAAGCCCGGCAGTCGCACCATGGCTGCCTCTTCTGTAACGCGCCCGCCCGACGCCGACTGGAAACAGTCGGTGGTCTACCAGATCTACCCGCGCAGCTTTTGCGATAGCAATGGTGACGGGATCGGCGACCTGCCCGGCATCACCTCCAAGCTGGACTACCTGCAGGCGCTGGGGGTGGACGTCATCTGGCTCTCGCCGGTGTACCGTTCGCCCAACGACGACAACGGTTACGACATCAGTGACTACCGCGCCATCATGGCGGAGTTCGGCACCATGGCCGACTTCGACGCCATGTTGGCGGCTATGCACGCACGCGGTATCCGGCTGATGATGGACCTGGTGGTCAACCATACATCCGACGAACACCCCTGGTTCCAGCAGGCCCGCCAGAGCCGCGACAACCCGTACCACGATTACTACCTCTGGCGCGATATGCCCGCTGATGGCGGCCTGCCCAACAACTGGGAGGCCGCGTTCAGCGGCTCGGTGTGGGAGCCCAACCCGGCCACGGGTGAGTACTATCTGCACATGTTCTCCAAGAAGCAGCCCGACCTGAATTGGGAGAACCCCAAGGTGCGGCACGAGGTCTATGCCCTCATGCGTTTCTGGCTGGACAAGGGGGTGGATGGCTTCCGCATGGATGTGATCAACATGATCTCCAAGCCCTTGGGACTGCCCGATGCGCCCGTGATTCGGGGCGGCCACTTGCAACCCAGCTTTGGCATGGTGACCAATGGCCCACGCCTGCTGGAATTCCTGCGCGAAATGAAAGCAGAGGCGCTGGACGGCTACGACACGATCACGGTGGGTGAGGCGCCGCTGGCGACCATCCAGCAAGGCATAGATATCACCAATGCGCAGACCGGCGCGCTGAACATGTTGTTCCAGTTTGAGCACATGGACCTGGATTCCATTCCCGGGGATGGCCGTGGCAAATGGGCGCTGAAACCCCTGGCGCTGACCGACCTGAAGGCCAGCATGTCGCGCTGGCAGGACGCACTGTGGCAAACCGGCTGGAACAGCCTATACCTGAGCAACCACGACCAGCCGCGGCCTGTGTCGCGTTGGGGCGATGACGGTGTGCACCGTGTCGCTTCGGCCAAGATGCTCGCCACCTTGTTGCATGGCCTGCAGGGCACGCCCTATGTGTACCAGGGCGAAGAACTGGGCATGACCAATGTGCGCTTTGCGCGTATCGAGGACTACCGCGACATCGAATCGCTGAACATGTACCGCGAAGCGGTGCAGGAGCGCAAAGAGGCCCCAGCCGACGTGTTGGCGCGCATCCACACCAAGGGCCGCGACAACGCACGCACGCCCATGCAGTGGGACGCCTCTGCACATGGTGGCTTTACCACTGGCGTGCCCTGGATCCAGAGCAACCCGAACTACCCCACGGTGAATGCCGCGCAGGCCCAGGCGGATGCGGACTCGGTGTGGCACTACTACCGCCGCCTGATTGCTCTGCGCAAGAGCACGCCGGTGCTGGTGCAGGGGCACTACGCGCTGTTGTTGCCGGACGATGCTGCGGTGTACGCCTACACCCGCACGCTAGGTCCAGACACGGTGCTGGTGGTCTGCAACTTCACGGCCAGTGAGCAGGACTTTGTGCTGCCAGCCCATGTCGGATTTGAAACGCAGGCGCTGTTGATGGCCAACTATGCGGTGGACCCCGCAGAGAGCGCACGCCGCTTCACGCTGCGAGCTTTCGAAGCACGGATGCTCGCTTTGCGCTAAGGTTCGTGGCCATGACTGCGCCCGACCGCCCCCGCCTCAACATGATCGCGGGCCCTTTGCTGGGCGAATTTTTGCTGGGCATGAGTGTGGCCATGGGCGGCCTGTGGCTGGCCTCGCATACCTCCGACGCCGCAGCCGGCGCCTTCGGACTGGTGAACCAGATTCTGGAAACCCTGTTTGTGGTGTTCCGCGTGCTGGCCATTGGTCTGGGTGTCGTGGTCACGCAGTACTTGGGCGGCCAGCAATTTGCGGCGGCCCGCCGCGCGGCCTTGCTGGCCTTGGGCGCCAGCACCTGGGCGGGGGCGCTGGTCGTGTGCATAGTGGTTGCGGGCAACGACCTGGTGCTGGATTGGCTCAACGCGCCCGACCAGATCGTGGTGCTGGCGGCGCCCTATCTGCAGTGGTTTGCGCCCGCCCTGATGCTGGAGGCCTACAACCTCAGCATGGCCTCGGTGTTGCGCGCGCACCTGCACTCCAGGGACTCGCTCAAAGTGATGATCGTCATGCACAGCAGCCATTTGCTGCTGGCCGCGCTGCTGATGCGCGACTGGGGCGAATGGGATGGCATGGGCCTGGAGGGCTATGCGATTGCCATGCTGATCAGCCGTGCGCTGGGGCTGGTCATGCACCTGTGGTTCTGGCGTATTCGCATGCAGCTGGTACCGCGTTGGCGCGACTGGTGGGCCGCCTCCTGGAAGGACCTGGCACCCGTGCTGCGCGTGGGGCTGCCCGGTGCGGGGGTGGAGGTGGCCTACCGTGGCGCCTTCATGGTGTCGCTGGCTGCGACCGCACGCCTGGGGGTCACCGCGCTGGCCACCCACTCGTACACGCTGCAGTTGCTGAAGTACGTGCTGTTGACCAGCATGGCGATTGGTTGGGCCTGCGAAATCATGGTGGGCCGACTGGTGGGGGCGGGCGACCTGCGTGTGGCCAATGTGCTGGTGCGCAAGGCTGTGCGTAACGGGCTGTTGGCATCGGGCTCGCTGGCATTGTTGGCGGCACTGGGTGCGCCGTGGTTGATGCGCATCTTCACCAAAGACCCGGCCGTGATCCATGCGGCGCAAACGCTGTTGTGGTTGTCGCTATTGCTGGAAACCGGCCGTGTGTTCAACTTGATCTTGAATGGAGCCCTGCGCGCGACCGGCGATGCGCTGTACCCCGCTGCGTCCAGCGTGGCGTCGTTGGTGTTGGTGCTGGGGGTGGGGTCGTTCTGGCTGGGCCGGCTGTTTGGCCTGCCGGGTATCTGGATGGCCTATGCCATTGATGAATGGATTCGGGGGCTGTTGCTGTTGGCCCGCTGGCTGTGGCGCGGTTGGTTGCCCAACGCGCGCGACAGTCGCCGGCGCTTGCGCGCCGGCGAGTAGGCAGGGTCAGCCAAACGTGCAGGGCAGCACGCCTTGCACACCGGGTTCCAGCACAAAGATGCTGCCCGCCAGCGGGTAGCGTTCTAGCGTGGCATCGTCCAGCCCAACACGGGCACTGGTCACCAGCAGTTGGTCCAGGTTCTTGCCACCGAACGCCATGCTGGTGATCTGCGTTGCAGGCAGGGGAATGGTGCGAAGCAAGGTGCCCTGTGGCGCGAACTGCCGTATGCAGCTGCCGCCCCAAAATGCCACCCACACATTGCCGTCACGGTCCAGCGTCATGCCATCGGGCGTGCCGTCTTCGCCACCAAACTTGTTCCACACCGTCTTGCCCGTCAGCACGCCTTGGGGGGAGAGGTCGTAGCGGTAGACGGTGTCCAGGAACGAGTCGGTGTGGAGCATCCAGCGACCGTCGTGCGCGATGGCCGGGCCGTTGGCGATGTAGATACCGCTTTCGACTACGCTGATCTCCCCGGATGGTGCGAGTTGGGCCAGGCGGCCCTGGCGCAAACCGGGTTCGTCGTTGCGCATGGAGCCAGCCCAGATGCGGCCATGGCAGTCGGCCTTGCCATCGTTCAGGCGCACCAGCGGTTCGCCCGGGTGCGGCGTGCCGATGGGTTCTATGCGCAGGCTGGGCTCCAGCCACAGGCGAACAAAGCCCGACTGCAGGCCGGCAATGAACCCATCACCGTCGGTGCGCGGGATCAACCAGCCAATGCGCTCGGGCATGGCCCAGGTTTGGCGCGTGTCTGTCTCGGGGTTCCAGACATGGAGTGCCTTGCCATGGACGTCGACAAAATAGAACTGTTGGCTGGTGGCGTGCCACATCGGGCCTTCGCCCAGTTGCAGGTTCGCAGGCCAGACGGTGGGAATGGTGGGCGTGCTCAGGTCCATCCGGCGTCCACCACAAAGTCTTGCGCCGTCACCATGCGGCTGTCGTCCGCCGACAGGAAAAGGGCCATATTGGCCACGTCGCTGCCCACAATGCGGCCGGGCAGGCACTGGTTCTCGTCCATGGCTTTTTCGCCGGCTTCGTCCACCCACATGGTGAGCTGCTTCTCGGTCATGATCCAGCCGGGCGACAGGGTGTTCACGCGGATATTGAGCTTGCCCAAGTCCCGGGCCAGGCTACGCGACAGGCCCACAGTGGCCGACTTGCAGGTGGCGTACACGGGGTAGCCCGCGCCCTTGATCATCCAGCTGATGGACCCCAGGTTGACGATGGAACCACCGCCCAGGCGCTTCATGCCCTCGACCACGGACTGTGCCGCAAAGAAGGCCGGGCGCAGGTTGATGGCCACGCGCCAGTCAAAGTCGTCGGGCGTCACATCGGCCAGGTCGTGGCGCTGGTCGTTGGCCACGTTGTTGACCAGCACGCTGATGTCACCAAAGCGCTCGGCCGTGGTCGCAATGGCGGCCTTCAGCGCGGCCACATCGGCGGCATCGCTTTGCAAAAACAGCGGGGTGGGGCCGAATGCGGACGCGGCTTCGATGACCTGCGCGGCCGACTCGGCGTTGCGGCCCGTGAAGGCCGCCTGGGCGCCCTGGCGGGCGTAGGCGATCACGATGTCCGCGCCAATGCCGGAGCTGCCGCCCGTGACAAAGACCGTGCGCCCAGCGAGGCTGGGGTAGGTCGCAAATGTGGAAAGGGATGGGGTTTGCATAGGAGGGTGGGAAGTTGCCTACAAATTGTAATGGGAATGCCTAAATCATCATACAAATAAACCCGAATCCCGAGCAAATCACACGGACGGTGGAATCACCGCCCGTTTCATCAGCGACCGGGTGTCCGAAAGCATGCCCGCCATGCGGTGCAGCGCACTCTGGGCGTCGCGGGCCTGGATGGCTTCAAACACCTTTTGGTGGTCCGGCAGGGCCTGTTTGAAATTCTCGGAAGTGCGGGCGCTCACGGCCAGCAGCGACTCCAGTGCGCTACCAATGATGGCGGCCAAGGGCATCAGCAGCGGGTTGTTCGTGGCCTTGAGCACGGCGGTGTGAAAGGCCAGGTCGGCCTGCACCCATTCGCTGATCTGGTGGGCGTCCTGCATCGCGTCCAGCGCCTTGGCAATGTCGGCTAGCTGTTCAGGCCGGTGGCTGGTGGCGGCTAGGGCGGCGGCCGATGGTTCGATGATCTCGCGCAACTCGGTCAGGTGCTGCAAAAACTCGGCATCCGCGCCCGTGGCGCAGCGCCAGGCCAGGATGTCGGGGTCCAGCAGGTTCCACTGCTCAGTGGGGCGGACCCGGGTGCCAATGCGCGGGCGGGGCTCCAGCAGGCCCTTGGCAGCCAGCACCTTGATGGCTTCGCGCAGCGCGGTGCGGCTGACCGCCAGCTCCGCGCAGAGCTGGTCCTCATTGGGCAGCAAGGCCCCCGCCGCATAGACGCCACCGACCACCCGGCGCCCCAACTCGTTGACCACCTGGCCATGCAGGTTGCGTCCGGCATAGGTGGCGTGGTTGGGGGTTGCGGAAGGCTTCATTGGGCAGGGCGACGGTGTTTTGCGGCAAAATCGAGTTTAATCATCATATGTTTAAATTCACCTGAACATCCACTGTGAACTCCAAAAATATGGCCGCCAACCCTGCTGTTTCGATTGTCGGTGTGGACTGGGGTACCACCCACCGCCGCGCCTACGCCATCACGGGCGACGGCCTGTGCGCGCGTGAAATCTCCGATTCCGACGGCGCCCTGGCCTGCAAAGGCCGCTTCCCCGCAGCCCTGGATGCCGCGCTGCAAGCGCTGGAGGTGCAGGGCACGGGCGTGGTGTTGGCCGGCATGGTGGGCAGCGCGCTGGGTTGGCACGAGGTGCCGTATGTAGACAGCAGCGTGCCCGTGCAAGACCTGGCCGCCCATGCCATGCGGGTGTCTGACGCCGCGCCAGGCGTGTCGGCCATCATCATTCCGGGTTACCGTGTGCGCAATGCGCAGGGTGTACCCGATGTGATGCGCGGCGAGGAAACCCAGCTGCTGGGCGCCTGGGCCCTCGGCCACCGCAGTGGCTGGTTTGTGTTGCCAGGCACGCACAGCAAGTGGGTGGAGTTGGACGAAGGCCGCGTGGTGCAACTGCGCACCTACATGACGGGTGAATTGTTCGACTTGCTCAGCAAACATGGCACGGTGGCCGCGGCGGCCGGTGGTGCGACTCCCGTGTGGGACGAGACAGCCTTTGCCGAGGGCGTGAAGGCCGCAGGCCACCACGCACTGAGCCACCAGATTTTCAGTGTTCGGGCGCGCGTGGTGTGCAAGGACATGCCGGCCTCCAGCACCACCGCATACCTGAGCGGCCTGCTGATTGGCACCGAACTGAAAGACGTGCTGCAGGGCAGCGCAGGCACGGGCCCCCAGGGCACGTTCAAGCTGCTGGGTTCGCCGCAGCTGGCAGCCCACTACCAAACCGCGGCCCAGCATCTGGGCCTGTCGTTCGACATCCTCGATGCCAAGGCCGCCTTTGTGGCGGCCATCCACCACATTCACCTGAACTGGAAACCCCTATGAGCGATTCCCTGGACCTGTTGGCGCGTGCGCGCCGCACCCCCTTGGTGGCCATCCTGCGCGGGCTGTTGCCCGCTGAGGCGCAGGCCGTGGGTGAAGCACTGGTTGAAAGCGGCTTTCGCACGCTGGAGGTGCCCCTGAACCGCCCCGGCGCGCTGGAGTGCATTGCCGCGCTGGCGCGCACCCTGCCGGCCGACGCCATCGTGGGCGGCGGCACCATGCTGACCGTGGCCGATGTGGAGGCCGTGCACGCCGCCGGCGGCCGCCTGATGGTCTCGCCCAACTGCGATGTGGCGGTGATCCGCCGTGCGGTCGAGCTGGGCATGCTGTGCGCGCCCGGTGTGGCCACGCCCACGGAGGCGTTTGCCGCGTTGCAGGCGGGTGCCCACGCGCTCAAACTGTTCCCTGCTGAGATGGTGGGCCATGGCGGCATCAAGGCGTTGAAGTCGGTGCTGCCCGCCGGGACCGACCTGTGGCCCGTGGGCGGCATCACCCCTGAAAGCATGGGCCCCTGGAAGAAGGCTGGCGCTACCGGCTTCGGCATTGGCAGCCAGTTGTTTGCGCCGGGCACCTCCGCGGCCGATGTGCTGGTGCGGGGGCGTGCCTACGTGCAGGCCTGGCAGCAGGCCTGAAGCGTTTAGCCCTGCTTCAGGGCCAGGGCCCGCTCGTACAGCGCGTTGCGGGCCTCGCCGGTGATATCTGCAGCCAGTTTGACCGCGGTTTTCAGTGGCAACTCTTCCAGTAGCAGCTTGAGCACCCGGTCGTCCGGCGCCTGCGCCGCGCTGGCCGGTGCAGGATGAATCACCAGCGCGAACTCTCCCCGCAACCGGTTCGCATCGGCAGCCAGCCAGGCGGTAAAATCGCTGGCCGCTACCGTGGCAATTTCTTCAAATTGTTTGGTCAATTCGCGCCCAATCGTGACCAGGCGCGCCTCTAGCGGTGCCAGCGCTAGGGCCAGCGCCTCAATGCGGTGGGGTGCCTCCAGCAGCACCACGGCGCGACGTTCTTCCGACAGGACCTGCACCTCGTGTGCCCGCTCGGTGGCCTTGGAGGACAAAAAACCCCGGAACACAAAACCGCTGTGGCCCTCGCCCCCTTCGGCCAGACCCGCTGCGCACAAGGCGGTGGTCACGCTGCTGGCGCCCGGCAAGGGGATGCTGCGCAGGCCCGCGGCACGCACCTGGGCCACCAGCCGTGCGCCGGGGTCGCTGATGCCCGGGGTGCCCGCGTCGCTCACATAGGCCACACGCTGGTCCTGGCGCAGGCGGTCCACCACCACTTCTGCGGCCTGGGCCTCGTTGTGCTGGTGCACTGCCAGCAGTTGGCCGGATGATTTGTCGATGCCGTAGGCGCGCAGCAGTTGCTGGGTGTGGCGCGTGTCTTCGCAGGCAATGGTGTCGGCCAGCGCCAGCACATGCAGCGCGCGCAGGCTGATGTCGGCAAGGTTGCCAATCGGGGTGGCCACCAGGTACAGCGCGCCCTGCGGATAATGCTGCGCACCGGCGGCCTCTTTGGCAGCGGACAGGGCAGAGATAAAAGACGCACTCATATGGGTTTCTTTCCAACACGACCATCAGCATCCGTCACCACCAAACAACTGGGGGACGCGGGGGAAGCCACGGCGCTGCGGCATCTGCAGGCGCAGGGACTGCAACTGGTCGAGCGCAATTATCGAACCCCCGGACGCGGTGGCGGAGAAATCGACCTGATCATGCGTGCGCCCGATGGCACGCTGGTGTTTGTGGAGGTGCGCAAACGGGCCTCCACCACGCATGGTGGCGGTGCCGCCAGCGTAAGCGCCACCAAACAGCGGCGCATCATCTTTGCGGCGCAGCACTACCTGCTGCGGCTGCGCACGCTGCCGCCGTGCCGGTTTGACGTCATGGTGCTGGACGGTGACCAGGTGCAGTGGCTGCAAGCGGCCTTCGACGCATCTTGATACAGGCCTTGACGTGCCAGCCAAAAGGGCCTTTGAGGCCCGCGGTATCATCCGGGCCATGCTGGAACAACGAATTCAACAACACTTTATTGACAGCGCGGACCTGAAATACCAGTCGGCGCAAGCCCTGAGCAAGCCGATTGCGGCGGCGGTGCAAGCCATACTGGCCTGCGTCACCAGTGGCGGCAAGGTTTTGGCATGTGGCAATGGTGGTTCGGCCGCCGATGCGCAGCATTTCGCCGCCGAATTTGTCGGCCGCTTTGAGCGCGAACGCCCCGAGTTGGGCGCCATTGCGCTGACCACCGATACCTCCATCATCACAGCCATTGCCAACGATTACGACTTCAACGTGATCTTTTCGCGCCAGGTGCGTGCCCTGGGTTCACCTGGCGACGTGCTGCTGGCCATTTCCACCAGTGGCAATTCGGCCAATGTGCTGGCCGCCATCGAAGCCGCCCATGCGCGCGAGATGGTGGTGGTGGGACTGACAGGCCGCAACGGCGGAAAAATGGCGCAGCTGCTGCGGGACACCGATGTGCACATCTGCGTGCCGCACGAGCGCACGGCCCGTATCCAGGAAGTCCATCTTTTAACGCTGCATTGCATTTGCGATGCGGTTGATGCCCAGCTTTTGGGCGAACAGGAAACCAACCCATGAACAATCGCATTTTGAAACGTCTGGCCTTGGCCGCTGCACTGACCGGCACCCTGGCGGGCCTGTCGGCCTGCTTCCCGCTGCTGGTGGGCGGCGCCATGGTGGGGGGCACCTTGGTGGCCACAGACCGCCGTACCTCGGGTTCGGTGCTGGAAGACGAAGGCATTGAGCAACGCGCGGCCAGCCGCCTGCGCGAGAGCCTGGGTGACCGCGCCCACGTCAACGTGACCAGCTACAACCGCCAGGTGCTGTTGACCGGCGAAGTACCCACCGCGCAAGACAAGCAACTGGTGGAGCAAGTGGTGTCCCGCGTGGACAACGTGCGCAACATCGTCAATGAGCTGGAAGTGATGGGCAACGCCACGCTGACGCAGCGTTCGTCCGACTCGCTGGTGACGGGCCGCGTGAAGGCCGCTTTGGTGGACGCCAAGGACCTGTTTGCCAATGCCTTCAAGATCGTGACTGAGCGTGGCACCACTTATGTGATGGGCCGCGTGACCGAGCGTGAAGCCAAGCGCGCCACCACCGTGATCAGCAGCACCTCGGGCGTGCAGCGCGTGGTGCGGATTCTGGAAATCATCTCGGAAGACGAGCTGGCGCGTACCCTGCCGCAGAAGCCGGCTTCAGACGCCACCAAGTAACGAAAAACGGCCCCTCGGGGCCGTTTTTATTGGCGGGTACTGCTGCCTACTTCAGGCGCTTGATCAGGCTGCTGGTGTCCCAGCGGTTACCGCCCAACTGCTGCACATCGGCGTAGAACTGGTCCACCAAGGCGGTCACCGGCAGGCGTGCACCGTTGCGCTTGGCCTCGTCCAGCACCAGGCCCAGGTCCTTGCGCATCCAGTCCACCGCAAAGCCAAAGTCGAACTTGTCGGCCACCATGGTCTTGCCGCGGTTGTCCATCTGCCAGCTTTGCGCGGCGCCCTTGCCAATCACGTCCAGCACCTGGTTCATGTCCAGCCCAGCGCGCTGGCCAAAGGCCACGGCCTCGCTCAGGCCCTGCACCAGTCCGGCGATGCAGATCTGGTTCACCATCTTGGCGAGTTGGCCAGCACCACTCTCACCCAGCAAGGTGAAGGCGCGTGAGAAGGCCATGGCCACGGGTTTTACCGACTCAAACGCATTGGCATCGCCACCACACATCACGGTCAGCAGGCCGTTTTGTGCGCCGGCCTGGCCGCCAGATACTGGGGCATCAATGAACTGCAAGCCCTTGGCCCGGGCTATGGCGCTGAGCTCGCGGGCCACATCGGCTGAGGCCGTGGTGTGGTCCACAAAGATGGCGCCGGGCTTCATGCCGGCAAAGGCACCGTCGGCGCCCAGCGTCACGCTGCGCAAGTCGTCGTCATTGCCCACGCAGCAAAACACGATGTCGGCGTTCTGCGCGGCTTGGCGCGGAGTTTTGGCATGGCTATGCGGGCCATTTTGGCTGCTAGCCCCCGCAAAGTCTGCGCGCCACGCTATGGATTTGGTAGCGGTGCGGTTGTACACCGTGACCTGGTGGCCAGCGCTGGCCAGGTGGCCGGCCATGGGGTAACCCATGACACCCAGGCCCAGAAAGGCGACGGAGTAGGCGGGAGAAGGTTCGTAGGTTTTGGCGTTGATGGCAGACATTGGACTCACATGATGGCGAAATTTTCAGTGCCGGCGGACAGGTCGGTGGACTTGCCGCGTGCGCTGTTGAGCTTGATTTGCAGGCGCAGGTCGTTCAGCGAATCGGCGTTGCGCAGCGCGTCTTCGTAGGTGATGGCGTTGCCCTCGTACAGGTCGAAGAGTGCCTGGTCGAAGGTCTGCATGCCGGCTTGGCGGCTCTTCTTCATGATCTCTTTGACCTCGGACACCTCGCCCTTGAAGATCAGGTCGGAAATCAGCGGCGAATTGATCAGCACTTCCACCGCGGCTACGCGGCCCTTGCCGTCCTGCTTGGGGATCAGGCGCTGCGAAACCAGGGCCTTCAGGTTCAAGGACAAGTCCATCAGCAACTGGCTGCGGCGCTCTTCGGGGAAGAAGTTGATGATGCGGTCCAGCGCCTGGTTGGCGCTGTTGGCGTGCAGGGTGGCTAGGCATAGGTGGCCGGTTTCGGCAAACGCCACGGCGTGTTCCATGGTTTCGCGGTCGCGGATTTCGCCCATCAGAATCACATCGGGCGCCTGGCGCAGGGTGTTTTTCAGCGCGGCTTCCCAGCTGTCGGTGTCCAGGCCCACTTCGCGCTGCGTGACCACGCAGTTCTTGTGCATGTGGACAAACTCCACCGGGTCTTCGATGGTGATGATGTGGCCAAACGACTTGTCGTTGCGCCAGTCCACCATGGCTGCCAGCGTGGTCGATTTGCCCGAACCCGTGGCGCCGACCATGATGGTCAGGCCGCGCTTGGCCATCACAATTTCCTTCAGCACCTGGGGCACGCCCAAACCGTCAATCGTGGGCAGCACCTGCGGAATCACCCGCAGCACCATGCCCACTTTGCCCTGCTGGATGAACGCATTCACGCGGAAACGGCCAATGTTGGCCGGCGAGATGGCGAAGTTGCTTTCCTTGGTGCGCTCGAACTCGGCCACCTGCTTGTCGTTCATGATGGAACGCGCCAGCGCCAGCGTGTGGGCGGCGTTCAGCGGCTGCGGCGACACCTTGGTCACCTTCCCGTCCACCTTGATGGCGGGCGGGAAGTCGCCAGTGATGAACAAGTCGCTGCCATTGCGGCTGACCATCAGCTTGAGCAGGTCGTTGATAAATTTCGTGGCTTGATCGCGCTCCATGAGAGCACCTACCTTTCTTTAAATCGACGCAGAGGAACGCGAGGGTGAGTCTCGGTCAGCCGGGGAAGTTTTCGGGAATTTTTGCCTTCGTACGGGCTTCGGCCGCGCTGATGACGTTGCGCTTCACCAGATCGGTCAGGTTCTGGTCCAGCGTTTGCATGCCCACGCTGTTGCCCGTTTGGATGGAGGAGTACATCTGCGCGACCTTGGCCTCGCGGATCAGGTTGCGGATGGCGCTGGTGCCCAGCATGATCTCGTGGGCTGCCACCCGGCCCTGGCCGTCCTTGGTCTTGCACAGGGTTTGCGAAATGACGGCCTGCAGCGATTCGGACAGCATGGCCCGCACCATTTCTTTTTCTTCGGCGGGGAACACGTCAATGATCCGGTCGATGGTCTTGGCGGCGCTCGACGTGTGCAGCGTGCCGAACACCAGGTGGCCTGTTTCCGCCGCTGTCATGGCCAGGCGGATGGTTTCCAGGTCGCGCATTTCACCCACCAGAATCGCGTCCGGATCTTCCCGCAAGGCGGACTTCAGCGCGGCCGCAAAGCTCAGCGTGTGCGGCCCCACTTCGCGCTGGTTGACCAGGCATTTTTTGGACTCGTGCACGAACTCGATGGGGTCTTCCACCGTCAGGATGTGGCCGAACTCGGTTTCGTTCAAAAAGTTGACCATGGCCGCCAGCGTGGTGGACTTGCCCGAACCCGTGGGGCCGGTCACCAGCACCATGCCGCGGGGCTTGAGGGCCAGGTCGGCAAAAATCTTGGGGGCGTTGAGCTGTTCCAGCGAGAGGATCTTGCTCGGAATCGTCCGGAACACGGCGCCGGCGCCGCGGTTGTGGTTGAAGGCATTGACGCGGAAACGTGCCAGGCCGTCGATCTCGAACGAAAAGTCGATCTCCAGAAACTCTTCGTACATCTTGCGCTGGGTGTCGTTCATGATGTCGTACACCATGGCGTGGACCTGCTTGTGGTCCAGCGGCTCCACGTTGATGCGGCGCACATCGCCGTGCACGCGGATCATGGGTGGCAGACCTGCGGAGAGGTGCAAGTCGGAAGCCTTGTTTTTGACGCTAAACGCCAGCAGCTGGGTAATGTCCACGGGATCCTCTTTGGGTCAGATGGGTTTGGTACGCTTGAGGGATTATGACGATGATTGCCGACAATCTCCACGCTGTTCGCAGCCGCATCGCCCAGGCCTGCACTGCGGCGGGCCGCTCGGCGGACGCGGTGCAGCTGCTGGCTGTCTCCAAGACCTTTGGGCCTGAGGCCGTGCAGGCGGCATTTGATGCCGGCCAGCGCGCCTTTGGCGAGAACTACATCCAGGAGGCGGTGGAGAAGATCGCCACGCTGGAGCACCTGCCCGTGGTGTGGCACTGCATAGGCCCTATCCAGAGCAACAAGACGCGCCTGGTGGCCGAGCACTTTCAATGGGCGCACACGGTGGACCGCCTGAAGATCGCCCAGCGCCTGAGTGAACAGCGCCCGGCCCACCTGCCGCCGCTGCAGGTCTGTGTGCAGGTGAATGTGGACGGTGGCCCCACCAAGTCGGGCGTGGTGCCGGACGAGGCGCTGGCCTTGGCCCGGGCGGTGGCCACGCTGCCGCGGCTTCGTCTGCGCGGCATCATGTGCATCCCTGAGCCTGCTCCTGATTTTGTAGCTGCTAGCGCAGTCTTCGCGCGGGCTAGAGGCCTGTTTGATGCCTTGAATGCGGCGGGATTGGCGCTGGACACGCTGTCCATGGGCATGAGTGCGGATCTGGACGCGGCGGTGGCCAGCGGCAGCACGCTGGTGCGCGTGGGCACCGCCATCTTCGGCGGGCGCCCCTATCCGCCTGCGCCCGCTGCCTAGCCCTTGGGTGCGGCCAGCGGCTTCACCGTGCCGCAGTCACTGCCCAGCCATTTGCCATTGGCCTGCATGTCCATGGTTTCTTCCTGGCCCTTGAGGGTGGTCACGGTCTTCATGGCCATGCTGTAGGCCTCGGCGCTGGTGAAGGTGATCTGGCCCTCGCCATGGCTGGGGGGCTGGGTGCAGACGTAGCTGAATTTCTGGGTGTTGCCGGTGCGTGGGCTGGGTGTGTGGGTGCAGCTGCCGCGCTGCTGGGGGGCCACGTCGTTGCGCGCCGCCATCTCCGGCGTTACGCATACTTTCACCGCCATGCCGCCGCCCGGCGCGGCGCCCATCTGCAGGCCTTTCTTGGCCATCATGTCTTCCACCATCTTGCGCTGCTCGGGCGACATGCTTGCCATCTGCTTTTGCATTTGGGCCATGGCCGCATCGGCCTTGCTGCCGGGGGCGCCCTGCATCTGGTTGGTGATCTCCCACAGGCCGGGTTTCATGCTCTGGGCGTGGGCGGCCAGCGATGCCAGCAGGGTGGCGCAGGCCAGGAGGGGGAGTTTCATGGAGGGCTCCGGTGGCGGTGGAAGGGGCCCATTGTGAGCGCGCCGCGCGCGTTTGCAAAGCGGCCCGGCAAGCGCCTTAGCCCAGCGCCAGGTGGGTGGAGTTTTTCACTTCTTCCATCACCGCGTAGGTACGCGTTTCGCGCACGCCGGGCAGCTGCCACAGCACGGTGCCGGCAAACAGGCGGTAGGCCGCCATGTCGGCCATGCGGGTTTTGAGCAGGTAATCAAAACCACCGGCCACCATGTGGCACTCCATGATCTCTGCGCGCACCTGCACCGCGGCCTTGAAGGCGTCAAACACGTTGGGCGTGGTCTTGTCCAGCAGCACCTCGACAAACACCATCATCCCCGCGCCCAGCTTGAGCGGGTTCAGCCGCGCCTCGTAGCCCAGGATGTAGCCGTCCTTGGTCAGGCGCTGCACGCGCGCCAGCACGGCGGTGGGCGACAGGCCCACGGTCTCGGCCAGCTTGAGGTTGGAGACCCGGCCGTCCTCTTGCAGGCAGGCCAGGATCTTGAGGTCGGTACGGTCCAGGTCGGGGGCGGTGAGCATTTTTGAGTTATTCGCTATTAATGGCAATGAATATAGCGATTAATTCATCTTAAAAACCGTAACCATAGCGCATTGAATCAATTTGTTGGAGTTCTCCATGTCCTCAGCCTCACGCCTGCCCAACCCCTACCGCCCCGAGGGCGAAACCGTGTCACACCGCCTGCAGTCGCTGGAGGCTGCGCTGGACTGGGCCGATGCCGCCCGCGTGGCCGCGCCCTGGGTGCAGGCTGTGCGCGACAACCCGCCGCCCTTTTGGGCCATGGAAAGCCTGCTCAAGGAATACCCCATCTCCAGCGCCGAGGGCCTGGCCCTGATGCGCCTGGCCGAAGCGCTGCTGCGCGTGCCCGATGCCGAGACCGCCATCGCGCTCACCACCGACCAGCTGGGCCGCGCCGACTTCGAGGCCAGCGGGGACAAGGTGCTCTCGCGCCTGTCCAGCACCGCCATTGCGCTGTCCAAACACTTTCTGCCTGACGCACAGCACGAGCCCGGCATCATGGCCAAGCTGGGCGCGCGCACCGTGGTGGCAGCCACACTGCGCGCCGTGCAGCTGCTGGGCCGCCAGTTTGTGCTGGGCCAGACCATGCCGGAGGCGATGAAAGAGGCCGACGCTGCGCGCAAAAAAGCCAACGTCTGCTTCAGCTACGACATGCTGGGCGAGGGCGCGCGCACCGATGCGGACGCGCTGCGCTACCTCAAAAGCTACGCCGATGCTATTGAATTCATAGCTGGTCGCGCAAGCAAGACGGGGGCTCTGGCCAAGAATGACGGTATCTCCATCAAGCTCAGCGCCCTGTTCCCGCGCTACGAAGACGCGCACCGCGACGCCGTGCTGCTCAATCTGGTGCCACGCGTGTGGACGCTGTGCATGGCCGCGGCCAACGCCAACATCAACCTGACCATCGACGCCGAAGAGGTGGACCGCCTGGAGCTGTCGCTGGACGTGCTCGAAGCCCTGCTGGTGCGCGTGGCCGCGCACTGCCCGCAGTGGACCGGCCTGGGCCTGGCCATGCAGGCCTACCAGACGCGGGCGCTGGAACTAATAGCCCACGTCACCGCGCTGGCGCGCAAGCACCAGGTCAAGCTCATGTGCCGCCTGGTCAAGGGCGCGTATTGGGACGCCGAAATCAAGCGCGCCCAAGAGCTGGGCCTGCCGCACTACCCGGTCTTCACCCACAAGCACCACACCGATGTGTCCTACCTGGCCTGTGCGCGCGCCCTCTTGGCTGTGTCCGATGCCATCTTCCCGCAGTTCGCCACGCACAACGCGGCCACCATCGCCGCCATCCTCCAGATGGGTGCCCGGACCGGCGCCGCCTTTGAACTGCAGCGCCTGCACGGCATGGGCGAAGGCGTGTACCGCGAGGTGCTGAAGAACCCGCTGATCAGCTGCCGCATCTACGCCCCGGTGGGTGCACACCGCGACCTGCTGGCCTACCTGGTGCGCCGCCTGCTGGAGAACGGCGCCAACTCCAGCTTTGTGCACCAGCTGGCCGACGAATCGGTGGGCATGCAGGAGCTGCTGATCTCGCCGCTGCGCCTGGAGCCCCATCCCAGCCTGCCGCTGCCGGCCGACCTGTTTGGCAGCCACGCCGGTGCCCGCGCCAACAGCACGGGGCTGGACCTGACCGTGCCCGCCCACCGCGATCCGCTGTTGGGCGCGCTGAACACCACCCCCGTGCCCGTGGTGCCCGAGGCGGATGTCAAAACCATCCCCGGCGCCTATGCAGCCTGCGCCAGCAGCTATCAACAATGGAGCAAGGTGCCGGTGGAAGCGCGCGCCGTGGTGCTGCGCCGCGCGGCCGACGCGCTGCAGGCCGCCATGCCGCAGTTCTGCGCGCTGCTGGTCAAAGAAGCCTTCAAGACCTGGGGCGACGCGGTGAGCGAGGTGCGCGAGGCGGTGGACTTCTTGCGCTACTACGCGGACGAGGCACAACGCATCATGCAGCCCATCAGCTGTCCCGTCGTCGCCCATGCGCAGGCCGGCTACCAGTACGGTGTGACCGGTGAGACCAACACCCTGCGCCTTACCGCGCGTGGTGTCTGGGTCTGCATCAGCCCCTGGAACTTCCCGCTGGCCATCTTCGTGGGCCAGGTGGCCGCGGCCCTGGCCACGGGCAACACCGTGCTGGCCAAGCCGGCCGAGCAAACCCCGGGCGTGGCCAAGGCCGCGGTGGACCTGATGGTGGCCGCCGGTGTGCCGGCGGATGCGCTGCAGCTGCTGCACGGCGCGGGTGAGACCGTGGGCGCGGCCCTGGTGGCGCAGCCCGGTGTGGCGGGCGTGGTGTTCACCGGCTCCACCCAGGTGGCCAAGATCATCCAGCGCGCGCTGGCGGCGAAGGACGGCGCCATCGTCCCGCTGATTGCCGAGACCGGCGGCATCAACGCCATGCTGGTGGACAGCAGCGCGCTGCCCGAGCAGGTGGTGGATGCCGTGGTGCAAAGCGCCTTCCGCTCCGCCGGCCAGCGCTGCTCCGCGCTGCGCCTGCTGGTGGTGCACAGTGCCATTGCCGATGGGGTGATCGAGATGCTGCAAGGCGCAGCGAAGGAGCTGCAGGCCGGCAACCCGGCCGACCTGGCCACCGACCTGGGCCCGGTGATTGACCGGGAGGCCTACGACAACATCCAGCGTCACATTGCGCGCCTGAAGTTCGAGTCCAAAGTGCTGTTAGCCCCCGCAGATTCTGCGCCAACAGCTACCATTTCGATAGCAAATCTGATTGCCCCGCACGCGTTTGAGGTGGACCACATTGCCAACGTGAAGGCTGAAATCTTCGGCCCCGTGCTGCAGGTGGTGCGCTGGGATGGAAATCCGGAGGACGTGATTGCCCAGATCAACGCGCTTGGCTATGGTCTGACGCTGGGCATCCAGACCCGCATCGACAGCCGCGCCCAGGCGCTGGCTAGCGCGGCCCACGTGGGCAATATCTACATCAACCGCAACATGATCGGTGCCGTGGTGGGCGTGCAGCCCTTTGGGGGCGAGGGTCTGAGCGGCACCGGACCCAAGGCCGGCGGCCCGCACTATTTGTACCGCTTCTGCGCGGAGCAGACGGTGACGGTGAACACCACGGCTGCCGGTGGTAACGCCGCGTTGCTGGCCAGCATGCACTGAGGTCACTTGCTTGCAGGGTTGCTCATGGGGTCGCCTGCGCGTTGGTGGGGTTCGGTGGGATACTTGAATTTACTTTACAGGCACCCTGAATTGCACACCCCACCTCTCTCCACCCCACACGCTGGCCGGGCCACCGTGTCACCCCCATCGGCATCGCCCGGCGTGGACGCCATCGTGCGTGTACGCGGCGTCAGCAAAACCTACGCTGGCGGTTTCCAGGCGCTGAAGAACGTCGATCTGGACATTCACCGGGGCGAGATTTTTGCCCTGCTCGGCCCCAACGGCGCGGGTAAAACCACGCTCATCAGCGTGATTTGCGGCATGTGCAATGCCACCACCGGCACGGTGACCGCCGACGGCTTTGATACCGTGCACGACTACCGAGCGGCCCGCGCCGCCATTGGCCTGGTACCGCAAGAGCTGCACACCGATTCGTTCGAGACCGTGTGGGACACCGTGAGCTTTAGCCGCGGCCTGTTTGGCAAGCCGCCCAAGCCCGCTCTGATTGAAAAAATCCTCAAAGACTTGTCGCTGTGGGACAAGAAGGACAACAAAATCATGGCGCTGTCGGGCGGTATGAAGCGCCGTGTGCTGATTGCCAAAGCGCTGTCGCACGAGCCAAAAATCTTGTTCCTGGACGAGCCCAGCGCTGGCGTGGATGTGGAGCTGCGCCACGACATGTGGCGCCTGGTGCGCGAACTGCGCGACGCGGGCACCACCATCATCTTGACCACCCACTACATTGAGGAAGCCGAGGACATGGCGGACCGCATTGGCGTGATTCGTGGCGGCGAGTTGATCCTGGTGGAAGACAAAGACGTGCTGATGCGCAAGCTCGGCAAAAAGCAACTCACCCTCACGCTGCAGCACCCCATGGACAGCCTCCCCGAGGCATTGGCACCGTGGTCGTTGGTGTTGAGCCAAAGCGGCACCTGCCTGACCTACACCTTCGACACCCAGCAAGAAAACAACGGCATTGCCGAACTCTTGCGCGTGTTGGCTGGGCACGGCATCGACTTCAAAGACCTGCATTCGAGCGAAAGCTCGCTCGAAGACATCTTTGTGAGCCTGGTGCACCAAGATAAAAATGAACCGAAAGCACCCACCGCATGACCGGCCTGAACTTGTATGGCGTCAGCGCCATCTACCGATTTGAGATGCACCGCGCTTTTCGCACCTGGATGCAAAGCTTGATCGCGCCGGTGCTCTCGACCGCGTTGTATTTCATCGTCTTCGGGTCGGCCATTGGCTCGCGCATGGGCGACATTGGTGGCGTGAGCTACGGGGCGTACATCATTCCAGGCCTGCTGATGCTGTCGCTGCTCTCCGAGAGCATCTCCAACTCATCCTTTGGCATTTACATGCCCAAGTGGTCGGGCACCATTTACGAGCTGCTGAGTGCGCCGGTGAACTGGGTCGAGGTGCTGCTCGGCTACGTGGGTGCTGCGGCGTCCAAGTCCTTGTTGGTGGCGACGCTGATTTTGGTGACCGCGCGTTTTTTCGTGCCCTACGAAGTCGCGCATCCCGTGTGGATGGTGGGATTTCTGGTGCTCACGGCGGTCACGTTTTGCCTGTTCGGTTTCATCATCGGCCTGTTGGCAGACAGCTTTCAAAAGCTGCAGGTCATCCCGCTGCTGGTCATCACCCCGCTCACTTTTTTGGGTGGCGCGTTCTACAGCATCAACATGCTGCCGCCGCTGTGGCAAACGGTGTCGCTTTTTAACCCCGTGGTCTACCTCATCAGCGGCTTGCGCTGGGCGTTTTACGGCCAGGCCGACGTCCATATCGGCGTCAGCGTTGGCATGACGCTGGGTTTTATGGCCGCGTGTTTGGTGGTGGTGTGGTGGGTGTTTAAAACTGGCTACCGGATTCGCCGTTAAGCCAGCAGCTTTGCTAGCAGGCAGAAGTACAGTGCGACCTGTGTAGCCCAAAAGCTGGCACGCACCAGCACCTGCAGGCGGCCTGTGCCGCTGAGATGCACCAGGCTTTGCACAACCCGTGCATAGAGCACCCAAGGCGCCAGCGCGGCAATCGCATCCAGCTTGCCCAGGGCCGCCGCGGCCAGCACGATGACTGCGAACAGCGGCAGGTTCTCCACGCAGTTGGCATGCGCGTCTTCCAGGCGTTTGATGAAGCCCGGGTCATCTGCAGGTTTGGCGCCGCGCGGCCAGGAGTTGATGGGTGTGCCGCCCAGAAAGCGGATGCCGCGGTACAAAAAAACCGCGGTAACCAGCAGCAGAGTCCAGCCAGTGAAGCCCAAAAGGGCGTGAATTGCAGCCATGGGTATGTCTCCTTGTTGTAGCTTGCGGCATTATGGGGGGCTCATGCCCCCAACCTTGCGCACCCCATGACTCCTGTTTCTCCACCCAGCACCCCCCGCTTTGGCAACACCGACCCCGCGGTGGTGATTGGCAACTTCCCCTGGTACGAGATGGTCTGGCGTTCACTGCGCGGAGACTTCAAACCCCAATCGGAGCCTGCGGGCGGTTACGCCGCGTTTGCACGGGAATGGTCGGTGCCGGTGGACCATGGCCGCTTGCTGCAGCAGCCGGCGGTACCAGCCGTGACCTGGCTGGGCCATGTCAGCGTTTTGCTGCAGGTGGCGGGTTTGAACGTGCTGATGGACCCCACGCTGGCCGATTTTGCCGGTCCCATGGGCAAGGTGGGCGCGGCACGCAAGGTGCCCGCGCCGCTGACGCCGGAGCAGCTGCCGCGCATTGACGTGGTGCTGATTTCGCACAACCACTATGACCACCTTTGCGATGCCACCATCCGCCGTCTGCTGGCCGCCGGGCAAACGCCAGAGTTCATCGTGCCCCTGGGCCTGAAGGCCTGGTTTGACAAGCGCGGTATCGCCAATGTGACCGAGCTGGACTGGTGGCAAACCTTTGACCTGCCGCACCAACTGCGCGTGCACTTCACGCCCGCCCAGCACTGGAGCCGGCGCACGCCATGGGACACCAATGCGTCCCGCTGGGGTGGCTACTGTCTGGAGTGGTTGCGGCCCGCGCAGGCGCCATGGCGCTTTCTGTTCCCAGGGGACACCGGCTATAGCAATGACTTCAAAACCATACGCCAACGCATAGGCGCCATCGACTTTCTGGCCCTGCCCATAGGCGCCTACCTGCCGCGCGATTTCATGAAGCCCATGCACGTGAACCCCGAGGATGCGGTGCAGCTGATGCTGGACCTGGAGGCCAAGCAGGCCATGGGCGTGCATTGGGGAACCTTCATGCTGACGCAGGAAGCGTTTGACCAGCCGCCCAAGGACTTGGCCGCCGCGCTGGCGCAGCGCGGTCTACCGCAAGACCGGGTGTGGTTGCTGCGCCAGGGCGAGACGCGCAGCATCCCGCTCTAGGCCGCGGGCCTATTTGCGCATCAAGGTGCTTTTGCCGAAGAGGGACTCGATCAGGTCCACCGCCACCTCGGCCGTGCGATTGCGTTCGTCCAGCGCGGGGTTGAGTTCCATCACATCCAGGCTGGCCAGTTTGCCGGTGTCGGCAATCATCTCCATGCAGAGCTGCGCCTCGCGGTAGGTGGGGCCACCACGCACGGTGGTGCCCACGCCGGGTGCAATGTCGGGGTCCAAAAAGTCTACGTCAAAGCTCACATGGAGATGCGTGTTGCTGTCGATCAGGGCTAGCGCCAACTCCATGGCCGCGCGCATGCCCATCTCGTCGATGTAGCGCATGTCGAAGACTTCCAGGTCCTGCTCGTGCACAAAGCGCTTCTCGCCCTCGTCCACACTGCGAATGCCGATTTGCCGCACCCACTTGGGCGAAATGGCGGGCACGTGGCCACCAATCTCGATCAGCTCCTGCGGGCCAAAGCCACACAGGCAGGCCACGGGCATGCCGTGGATGTTGCCGCTGGGGGTGAGGGTGTTGGTGTTGAAGTCGGCATGCGCATCCAGCCACAGCACGCGCAGCTTTTTGCCGGCCTCGCGGCAGTGGCGCGCCACGGCGCTAATCGACCCTATGCCCAGACAATGGTCCCCGCCCAGCACGATAGGCAGGCGCCCACTTTGCAGCTCGGCATACACGGCGTCGTGCAGGCTGCGGTTCCAGGCGGTCACCTCGGCCAGGTGGCGGTAGCCGTCCACCGGCGGCAGCCAGGGGTTGTTGGGGCCGCTGAGGTTGCCGCGGTCCTGCACCTCCAGCCCGTGGCCCTGCAGCACCTGGGCAATGTGCGCCACGCGCAGGGCTTCGGGCCCCATGCTGGCACCGCGGCTGCCCGCGCCAATGTCGGTGGGGGCGCCAATCAGGCTGATGTGGGTGTTCATGGGGTTTCCAGTTGGAAAACAGGGAGCCGCTCGCCCACCAGCAGGCCGCGGGCGTTGCGAATCTCGGCCGCGCGCCAGGGTTGCAGCGCCGCGCGTTGGGCATCGTCCAGCCAGCCCAGCTGGTCCAGTATTTCGACGCTGGCCGCAAACAGCGCGGGCTTGTTGCCGTCGATGATCTTGAGCGCAAAGGCCTCGCCGCGGCTCTTGCTGCCGACCACCTGCACGCCGTCGGCGCCCACCTTGCTGACCCAGTCGCCCCGGCCCACGCGCATGAAGTCCAGGTCGTTGCGGCCCGTGCCGCTCACCATCTCGGGGTGGGCGGTCATGGCCTCGCTCAGCAATGCAAAGCTGGCGCCAAACTCCGCATCCTGCGCGCCACTGGCCAGGCGCGCGTAACCACGCGCCAAGTTGGAGAGCGGCATGGCGAAGTTGGGTGCCGAGCAGCCGTCAATGCCACGTGGCATGTCCTGCACGTCCATGCCCACGGCACGCGCCACATCGCGGGCAATGGCCTGCTGCAGCGGGTGCGCAGCCGCTGTGTAGTCATCCAGCGGCAGGCCGTGCTGGACGCAGTACGCCACAAAGCCCGCGTGCTTGCCGCTGCAGTTGTTGTGCGCCTCGGTGTAGGTGGCGCCCTCGGGCGCACCCTTGTCAAAGTAGCTGAACAGCAGTGGCACATGGCAGCCGCAACGCAGGGTTTTGTAGCTGTGACCGGCTTTCGCCAGCATGCTGTTCGCACCATCCACATGCATGGCCTCGCCGTTGTGGCTGGCGCACAGCAACGCGTTCTCGGCCTGCGTAAAACCAAACTGCGCGGGGCCACCAGCTTCCACAAAGGGCAGGGCCTGCAGCGCCTTCAGCGTCGAGCGGGTGAAGGTAACCAGGTGCGGGTCACCCGCAAAGGCTTGGAGTTGGCCAGTGCGGTTGACGACGGCCACGGCGCCAAAGTGCAGGCATTCGGGCGTGCCGCCACGGGTGAGCTGGATCAGGGGGGCAAGGTTCACGGGTCGGGTTCTCCTGCGGACAAGCGTATCCGATTTGGCTGCTGGTGTGCCAAGGCTGTCTATACTGAAACGCTATGGCCACAGCCCAACTTTGCATAGCCCCATGCTGACACCCGAACAGAAAACCCGCTACCAGGAAGACGGCTTCCTCATCCTGCCGAACTTCAAGTCCGCTGCCGAGATTGCCGCTGTGCGCGCACGGGCCGAGGCCATCGTCCAGGCCTTTGACCCCAACGAGAGCAAGACCATCTTCACCACCAACGACCAGGTACGCCAGGTGGACCGCTACTTTCTGGATTCGGCCAACCGCATCAGCTGCTTTTTTGAAGAAGAGGCGTTTGGGCCCGATGGGGAGCTGCGCCAGGCCAAGGCCCTGTCCATCAACAAGATCGGCCACGCGCTGCACGACCAGGACCCGGTGTTCGAGGCCTTCAGCCACGGCGCTGCGCTGGCCGCGGTGGCCGCCGATGTGGGGCTAACCCGGCCCCAGGTCTGGCAGTCCATGTACATCTTCAAGCAGCCCGGCATTGGTGGCGAGGTGGGCTGGCACCAGGACGCCACGTTTTTTGACACCACGCCCATCAGCGTCACCACGTTTTGGTTCGCATTGGAAGACGCCACGCTGGACAACGGCTGCCTGTGGACCGAACCCGGCGGACACCGCGGCCCGCGTGGCGTGCTGCGCGAGCGCTTTGAGCGCCATGGCGATGCCATCACCATGCACAAACTGGACGCCACGCCCTGGCCCGCCAGCAATGTCAACGCGATTCCGCTGGAGGTAAAGGCGGGGGCACTGGTGGTCTTCCACGGGCTGCTGCCGCACTACAGTGCACCCAACCGGTCTGCCGTTTCGCGGCATGCGTACACCCTGCATGCGACGGATGCGGGTACGGCGTACGCAGCGACCAATTGGCTGCAGCGCGGAGCGGAAGATCCGGTGCGCGGCTTTGTGCTGGCATGATCGAAGGCTTTTCCCAGCCTCTTTGAAATACTTGCATGACAGCTACCTTGCCTACCGCACCCGAAACGCTCGCCACCGATGCCCCCGTGGCTGCTCCCAAGCGCGCGGTCAAACCGGATGTTCTCCCGGTGCTGGAAAAAATGGCGGCGCTGTACCCCCACATGTTTGGCGCCACCTTTCTGCCCATGAAGCGCGGCATTTTCCAGGACTTGCTGGACGCACACCCTGACGCGTTTGAGCGTGACAGCCTCAAGGCGGCGCTCTCCCACCACACGCGGTCCACCCGCTACCTGACGGCCGTGGCCTCCGGCGAAGACCGGTACGACTTGCAAGGCAAGCCCACCGAAGCGATGGCGCCCGAGCATGTGCACCACGCCTTGCTGGAAGTCTTTCGCCGCCGCCAAACCCGCAGCAAGGAAGACCTGCGCCCCAAGCTCTTGCAGCGCATCGTGGTGGCCTATGAGGCCTCGGGCCTGACACCCCAGGCCTACAGCGAACTGGTAAGCAGCCGCGACGAAGCCGCCAACGCCGTGCTCGACGAGGCCATGGCAGAAGCCAGCGCCCAAGCCGCCAAGACCGAAGCACTGACAAAGGCGTTCAAAGCGAGTGGAAAAACGGTGGAAGTCTTTGCCGACATGTACGGCATGGACCCGCGTGCGGTGAGCCGGATGCTGGCGCGGGCGACGGTCGCCTGACCTAGTGTTGTCCCGCAATTGACGGCAGGTTAGCCCCAGGCGGCCCACAATGGCCGCCATGCCCGACATCCTCTCCCCTCTGCAAGCCAGCGTCGTCCAGTGGCTGGTGCAACCCGGCCAGACGGTGGATGCTGGCGATGTGCTCGCCATCCTGGAAGCCATGAAGATGGAACACGAGGTGCGGGCGCCCGCTGCGGGCCGCGTTACCCACCTGTGTTTTGCGGTGGGCGAGCTGGTGCAGGACAAAGATGTGCTATTGAATTGGGAGCTGCTTGCGCAGATTCCACGAGGGCTTGAGGCTGATTCGACATCAAAAACAGTCCCGCAACCCGCACCAGTAGAAGCTCTAGTCGCAACCTCCTCCGGCGTACGCGCCGACCTGCAGGCGCTGCGCGACCGCCTGGCTTTCACCGCTGATGCCAACCGCCCCGAGGCGGTGGCCAAGCGCCATGCCCAGGGCCTGCGCAGCGCGCGTGAGAACATTGCGGATCTGTGCGACCCCGGCTCGTTTGTGGAGTATGGCGCTCTCGCTGTGGCGGCCCAGCGCAGCCGCCGTACAGAACAAGACCTCATCCAGAACACGCCGGCCGACGGCATGGTGACGGGTATTGGCACGGTCAACGGCCAGCGCACCGTAGTTTTGGCCTATGACGCCACGGTGCTGGCCGGCACCCAGGGCATGCGCAACCACCAGAAGACCGACCGCATGCTGGGTCTGGCGCTGCAGCACCAGCTGCCCGTGGTGCTGTTTGCCGAGGGCGGCGGTGGCCGCCCGGGTGACACCGATATGCCCATCGTCGCCGGCCTGCATGTAGCCACCTTTGCGAGCTTTGCGCGCCTGAACGGCCAAGTGCCGGTGGTGGGCATTGCGGCGGGCCGCTGCTTTGCGGGCAATGCGGCGCTACTGGGCTGCAGCGATGTGGTGATTGCCACACGCGTCAGCAACATCGGGATGGGTGGCCCGGCCATGGTGGAGGGCGGCGGCCTGGGTAGCTTCAAGCCGGAGCAGATTGGCCCCAGCGCCGTGCAGCACGCCAATGGCGTGATCGACGTGCTGGTGGACGACGAAGCGCAGGCCGTGGCCGCGGCGCGCCACTACCTGTCCTTCTTCCAGGGAGCGGCTGCCACTTGGACCGCACCCGATGCGGCGGTGCTGCGCGACGTGGTGCCCGAGAATCGCCTGCGTGTCTACGACACGCGTGCCGCTGTGGAGGGCTTGGCCGATGTGGGCAGCGTGCTGTACCTGCGCACGGGCTTTGGCTTGGGTATCCACACCGCGCTAGTGCGCATTGCCGGGCGGCCGGTGGGCGTGCTGGCCAATAACCCAGCCCATCTGGGCGGCGCGATTGATGTGGATGCGGCTGACAAGGCCGCGCGCTTTTTGCAGCTGTGCAACGCACACGGCCTGCCCATGGTCAGCCTGGTGGACACGCCCGGCTTTATGGTCGGGCCGGACACGGAGGCTACGGCGCAGGTGCGCCATGTGAGCCGTCTGTTCATTGCTGCGGCGCATCTGCGTGTGCCGTATCTGAGTGTGGTGCTGCGCAAGGGCTATGGCCTGGGCGCCATGGCCATGACGGCGGGCAGCTTCCATGCGCCGCTCTTGACCGTGGCCTGGCCGACGGGCGAGTTTGGCGCCATGGGGCTGGAGGGCGCGGTGCGCCTGGGCTTCAAGAAAGAGCTAGAAGCCGTACCCGAAGGCGCTGAGCGGGAAGCCCTGTTCCAGCGCCTGCTGGCCCAACAATACACCGCCGGCAGCGGCCTCAATATGGCCGCCACGCTGGAGATCGATGCGGTGCTGGACCCCGCGGACACGCGCGACTGGCTGGTGGCGGGGGTGGAGGCTGGCAAGGTGCAGGACTTCACGGGTCCGGCGATAGACACCTGGTAGCGCCCATAGAAAAAGCCCCTCGACGAGGGGCTTTTTATTGAAGCGTCGTGTCTGCTTATTTGCAGTACACGCGTGCAGTGCGGGGGGTGTAGATGCCAAAGGTCACGAGGCCCAACAGCACATCCATGCCGGACTGTTCCACTGCGACGCCTTCGACTTTGCTGGCGCCACCGCACACCTTGGCAGCATCGACGGTTTGCTTCTGACCAATACCGTTGACGAAGAAGGCCTGGCTGTCTTCCGACTTAGCAGTGGGGGTGGGCGAGAGTTCACCAGCAACATTGAAACGCTGGTTGGCACAGCCAGCCAACAGAGCCACTGCAACCATAGTCGCCAGAACGGGTTTGAACATACCGAATACTCCCTGAAAAATTGATGTTGTGCCTCGGCATGAGGCGGAGTCATTATGTATCGAGTTTGAGGGGTTGAAAATTTGACCAAGTCTGTGGTGTGGCGCACACACTTTCGGTAAATGGTGATAGGAAGCCCGCGTTTTCCATCTTTTCAAGCGCGGGCCTGCATGCCATAGTGAATTCCCATTCCAAGGAGTTCGCCTTGAAGTCTGTTGCCCTCGCCCTTGCTGCCTTCACCCTGGTGGGTGGGCAGGCCCATGGGCAAGAGGTGCTGCAGCCGGTGAGCTACAGCTTGGTACCGCTCGCAGCCATGGGCAGCAAAGACCGCACGATGCTGATCGAGGCCGACGGCGAGCGCAAAAAGCTGGAGGCCTCGCTCAAGGACTATTTGCTGGCCTTTGACACCCGCTACGACGGTTCGCGCAAAAAGGTCGGCCTGACCCTCACCTCGTTCTCGGGCAGCCCGCTGGCGCTGGCCTATGACCCCGACGGCAAAAGCATGGTGGCGCAGGTGAGTTTTGGGCAGACCGTCACTTCAGGCCTGCGCTTCGAGTACCGCGCCTTTGTGGGCGAATCGGGCAACGTCAACTTCCAGATCAGTTCCCGGTTCTAGGCCGTCGTCGCGGCCTGCTAAAAGCGCGGCAGGTCCGGGTGCTTGACCTGGCCGCCACGCACCAGCTCGCGGCCGTATTCGGCGCAGCGCTGCAGTGTGGGAATCACCTTGCCAGGGTTCAGCAGACCCAGCGGGTCAAACGCGGCCTTGAGCGCAAACATCTGTGCGTTTTCTTCCGCGCTGAACTGCACACACATGCTGTTGAGCTTTTCCACACCCACGCCATGCTCGCCGGTCACCGTGCCGCCCATGGCCACGCTGGTCTCCAGAATCTCAGCGCCAAACAGTTCGCAGCGGCGCAGCTGATCGGCGTCGTTGGCATCAAACAGGATGAGCGGGTGCAAATTGCCATCGCCCGCGTGGAACACATTGGCGCAGCGCAGCTGGTATTTCTTCTCCATCTCGGCAATCGCCAGCAGGATGTCGGCCAGCCGTGCGCGGGGGATGGTGCTGTCCATGCACATGTAGTCGGGGCTGATGCGGCCACTGGCGGGGAAGGCGTTCTTGCGCCCGCTCCAGAAGCGCAGGCGCTCGGCCTCGCTGTTGCTGACCGAGATGGCCGTAGCCCCCGCACTGCGCAGCACCTCGGTCATGCGGCCAATTTCTTCTTCCACCTCTTCGGGCGTGCCATCGCTCTCGCACAGCAGGATGGCTTCGGCCGTCAGGTCGTAGCCCGCGTGCACAAAGTCTTCCACGGCGGCGGTCATGGGCTTGTCCATCATCTCCAGTCCGGCGGGGATGATGCCGGCCGCAATGACTGCCGCGACCGCGTCGCCGGCTTTGCGCAAGTCGTCAAAGCTGGCCATGATGCAGCGCGCCAATTGCGGCTTGGGCACCAGCTTCACGGTCACTTCGGTGGTCACGGCCAGCATGCCCTCGCTGCCCACCACCACGCTCATCAGGTCGTAGCCCGGCGCGTCCAGCGCGTCGCCGCCAAACTCGATGGGCTCGCCCTCCATGGTGAAGCCGCGCACTTTCAGCACGTTGTGCAGCGTCAGTCCGTATTTCAGGCAGTGCACGCCGCCCGAGTTCTCGGCCACGTTGCCGCCTATGGTGCAGGCAATCTGGCTGGACGGGTCGGGCGCGTAGTACAGGCCCAGCGGCGCAGCCGCCTCGCTGATGGCCAGGTTGCGCACGCCGCACTGCACGACTGCCGTGCGGCTGCGTTGGTCCAGCTTCAGGATCTTGTTGAACTTGGCCAGCGAGAGCGTCACCCCCAGCGCATGCGGCATGGCGCCGCCGGACAGGCCGGTGCCCGCACCGCGCGCCACCACCGGCACATTCAGGCCGTGGCAGACCTTGAGCACGGCCGCCACCTGGTCTTCGGTCTCCGGCAGCGCCACCAGCAGCGGGCGCTGGCGGTAGGCGGTCAGCCCGTCGCACTCGTAGGGTGTGGTGTCTTCGGTCTGGTACAGCAGCGCATGCTTGGGTAAATGAGGCTCTAGCCCCCGCAGAACATGCGCAAGCAGCTCTGTTTTTGATAGCAATTCGGTGGTGCTGGTGGTGGCAGGGGCGTTCATGGCGGGGCTTTCGGGCGGCGTAGTCTGCACTCTAGGTGAAAGCCGGGCGCAGTGGCGTGAAGAAATTGCGGGCCTAGCCCACCGCTTTTTTCAACCAGTCGGCAAAGGCCGTCACTTCCCAGCGGTCCATGGCGCCGGTACGCCAGCACAGGTAGTGGGCATGCGGGCTGGGCACGTTGTTGTCGTACAGCCGCACCAGCGAGCCATTCTCCAGCCACGGTGCACCCAGCTTCAGGCGCACCAGGCCCACGCCCATGCCGGCGGCCGCGGCGTCGCACATCAGCCCAATGTCGTTGAACTGCGAACCCTCTACTGGCTCGGGCCAGTCCAGCCCGTTGGCCGCAAACCAGGTGCGCCAGGGCTCCAGCGGGCTGCGCAAGAAGGGGGTGTTGGCCAAGTCCTGCGGCGTTTCAAACGGGCCGTGTTCGCGCACAAAGGCGGGCGAGGCCAGTGGCGTCACCTCGTCCTTCATCAAGAGCGCATGTTCCATGTCGGCATAGCGGCCCGGGCCAAAGCGCACCATCAGGTCCGCGTCCTCGGCCACCACGTCCAGCAGGGGGATGGACACCTGCAGTGTCAGGTCAATCTCGGGGTAGGCGTCGGTGAACTGGCGCAGGCGCGGAATCAGGATGGAGCGCGAGAACGTGGGCGTGACCGCCAGGCGCAACTTGCGCTTGCCCGGCGCGGCCGAGGCGCTGGGAAACTTCTGCAGGATGGCCAGGCCCTCGCGCACATGGGCCAAGTACTCGCTGCCCTCCGTGGTCAGCGAAAAATCGGCCCGGCCAAACAGTTTGGTGTCAATGATCTGCTCCAGTTGCCGTACCCGGTGGCTCACCGCGCTGGGCGTGACAAACAGCTCTTCTGCCGCCAGTGTGACCGAGCGCAGCCGCGCCAGCGCCTCAAAAGTCAGCAGGCATTGGATGGGGGGAATGCGGGACGCGCTCATGGGTGGATGATGCCATTGACGCTTGCAACATTTAGGGGCATTTGAGTCAGGGATGTTGCAATTGACTAAAGATTTCTACAGGGTGGCGGGGCTAGTATGAATTCTCTTCAACTCGAAAGAATTCCGATGACGATGCAGCCTCCTTTTTTTGGCAAACGCCCCGCAGATCCGGTGAACCCTCGTCCGACTCCTAGCCAGCCCAGTGGAGTGTCTGGCTCCGCGACAAACAGCGTGGGAAGCGCACCAGTTGCCCCGGCACTGGCGCCTGTGCCCGCACCACCCACCGTCAGCACGACGGCATCGCCCCCTTCGGGCGCCCCCACCAAGGAAGGCGGCAGCAAGCTGACAGTAGGCCCCAATATCAAACTGAAGGGGGTGGAGATCACCGATTGCGACACGCTGGTGGTGGAGGGCACGGTGGAGGCGACCATGGATTCCCGCGTGATGCAGATTACCGAGATCGGTGCATTCAAGGGGTCAGCAGACATCGACTACGCCGAGATACACGGTGAATTCAACGGAAATTTGACGGTGCGCGAGAAGCTGGTCATCTACTCCACTGGGCGGGTGAGTGGCAAGATTCGCTACGGCAAGGTGGTGATTCAGGAAGGTGGTCAGCTGATGGGAGACATCCAGTTTGGCGCAGCCAACAGTGCGGAGATCTTGCCGCCTTCAAAAATGGGCTTGTTGAACGCCGCATAACTGACAGGGGGCGTTGGCAGGCTGAACTGCAAGGGCAACCCACGGGTTGTCCGGACAGCCTGCCGTCAGCAAAACTAATATTGCCGCTGAAATAGCGGCCTCCCTCAGCAAACCAGCGCAATGATGAGGACTTGCGCTTAAAGTCCCGCATCGCTTGCCACGACCGACTGGCAACTCTCTGCATGCGCGGCAATTTTTCGCCTGTGTCCACGCGGGGCGCTCAGTAGAATGGCGATCTTTTTCCTTCGGGAGTTGCCCTGTGTCTGACACCCTTGCCGTACTCCCCCAGTACCTGCTCCCTAAAAAAGCCCTGACCGCCTTTGGCGGCTTGGTGGCGGGTACCCGGGGCGGCAAAGCCACCACCGCGCTGATCCGCTGGTTCATTGGCAAGTACCAAGTCAACATGGCCGAGGCCGCCAACCCCGACCCCGCGGCCTACGCCACCTTCAACGAGTTTTTCACCCGCGCTCTCAAAGAAGGTGCGCGCCCACTTGCTGCTGCGCCTTTTGTCTGCCCGGTGGATGGCGCTATCAGCCAGTTTGGCGCCATTGAGAAGGACCAGATCTTTCAGGCCAAGGGCCACCACTACAGCACCACGGCGCTGGTAGGGGGCGACGCTCAGCTGGCCGCGCAGTTCGACAACGGCACGTTTGCCACCATTTACCTGAGCCCGCGCGATTACCACCGCGTCCACATGCCCTGTGACGGCGTGCTCCGCCGCATGGTGTATGTGCCAGGCGACCTGTTCTCGGTGAACCCGACCACCGCACGTGGCGTGCCGGGCCTGTTTGCGCGCAACGAGCGGGTGGTGTGTGTGTTCGACTCCGACCATGGCCAGTTTGTCCTGACGCTGGTGGGGGCCACGGTGGTCGGCAGCATGGCCACGGTGTGGCACGGGCTGGTGAACCCACCGCGCCTGCCCCAGATCACCGAATGGCATTACGACGCTGGCAAGGTCATACTGCGCCAGGGTGAAGAGATGGGACGCTTCTTGCTTGGTTCCACTGTCGTCCTGCTATTTGGGCAGGGCGCGCTCGACTTTTCGCCGCAATGGGCGCCGGCCAAACCGGTGCAGTTGGGCGAAAAGATGGGTGTTTAGACCGCTAGCCCTCGGGGAAAAGCGGTATCCTGAAAACTTAAAAACCCATGTTGGGGGATATAAATGGATAGCCTTTCCACACACAGCGCGTTGGCCCTGGAAGATTCAAACGATCAGGAGCAGGCCACTCGCAAACGTCCCAAAAGGGCGATGCTGGAAAATTTGTCAGTGCGAGCCAGTCTGTGGCTGGCGTTTGCCAGTGTGCTCGCCGGGGCCGTGGTCATTGGCGTGTTTTCGCTGTTCCAGATGGGGCGGTTGAACGCATCCACCAAGGCCATTTACGAGCAAGAGTACGCCGCCGGCCAGGCCGCCGAGCAGGCCCGCGGTCTGATCTTGCGTGCCAGCCGCGCCCAGACCCAGTTGCTGACCGCCACGACCGCGGCTGAGCGCAACACGCTGGGCACCGATATTGAAGCCAGCCTGACCCAGATCGGCCAGCGCCTGGAGACCATCAAGGGCCTCTCCCGCACCGAGGAAAGCAGCGCTTCCAGCCAGCAGCTGATTGACGCGATGACGAGCTGGACCAAACGCCAGCGCGCCTACATCACCCTGGTGAAAGAGCAGCCGCTGGACCTGATGCAGATCAGCCCCGACGTGCCCACCGAAGACGCCCGTCTGCTCAACGACACGCGAAAGCTCGAGAAGATTGTGGACCTGCTGGTGGAGCAACGCTCCAAATCGGCCGAGGCCACCATCGTGCACGCCGGGCAGATTTACCAGTCTTCGCAAACCTGGGTGGTGGGCATCATGGTGCTGTTGTTTGTGCTGTCCCTGGCCATCAGCGGATGGGTGACCCGGCGCCTGGTGCGCCAGCTGGGCGGTGAGCCGGCCTACGCCAAGTCGATTGCCAGCCGCATTGCGCAGGGCGACCTGTCCATGCACATTGCGGTGGACCCCAAGGACACCGAGAGTCTGCTGTATTCCCTGCGCGACATGCAGGGCAAGCTGGCCGACACCATGCGTGAGATTGCCAGCAGCTCCAAACAGGTCGCCAATGCCTCGCGCGAGATTTCCATGGGTAACCTGGATTTGTCACAGCGGACCGAACAGCAGTCTGCCTCGCTGGAAAAAACCACCACCAACGTGGAGCAGATGGCCGCTATTGCCAAGCGCCACGCCGACAGCGCCACCCACGCGGCCCAGCTCTCGGGTGTTGCCACGCGTTCGGCCCAACAGGGCGGCGACGTGGTGGCCAGCGTGGTCTCCACCATGGAGCAGATCAGCAAAAGCACGGACGCTATCCACGGCAACATCAGTGTGATCGAAGGCATTGCGTTCCAGACCAACATCCTGGCGCTGAACGCCGCGGTGGAAGCGGCGCACGCCGGTGAACAGGGCCGTGGCTTTGCCGTGGTGGCCGCGGAGGTGCGTTCCTTGGCCGAGCGCAGCGCCAAGGCCGCACGCGAAATCAACGCGCTGATCGAAGCCTCGTCCAGCCAAGTGAAGGACGGTGCGGCGCTGGCGCAGCGCGCAGGTCAAACCATCCGCGAAATGGCGCAGACGGTGGCCCAGGTGAGCACGGTGATGGAGGAGATTTCGGGCGCCTCGGTGCAGCAGAGCGCGGGCATCGAAGAGATCAACCGCGCGGTGGCCCAGTTGGACGACAGCACGCAGCAAAACGCTGCTTTGGTGGAGCAGGCTGCAGCGGCCGCCCAGTCGCTGGACGAGCAGGCGCAGTCGCTGGACCAGTTGGTCGGCCGCTTTGCCTTGCAGGGCGACAGCGCCCTGCCGATGTTGCGCTGAACCGGCTTACTTGAAGATCACGGTCTTGTGGCCGTTCAGCAGCACCCGGTGCTCGCTGTGCCACTTGACCGCGCGGGCCAGCACCTGGCTTTCGGTGTCGCGGCCCTGGGTGGTTAGGTCTTCCACAGTCTTGCTGTGGTCCACGCGGGCCACGTCTTGCTCAATGATGGGGCCTTCGTCCAGGTCCGCCGTCACGTAGTGGGCGGTGGCGCCAATCAGTTTCACACCGCGGTCATGCGCCTGGTAGTAGGGCTTGGCGCCCTTGAAACTGGGCAAAAAGCTGTGGTGGATGTTGATCGCGCGACCTGACAGCTTGCGGCACAGGTCGTCGCTCAGGATCTGCATGTAGCGCGCCAGCACCACCAATTCGGCCCCTTCGGACTCAATCACCTCGTACTGCTTGGCCTCGGCCTGGGACTTGGTGCCCGCGGTGAGCGGAATGTGGTGAAACGGCACGTTGTAGCTGGCCGCCAGCTGGTAGAACTCGCGGTGGTTGGAGACGATGGCGCGGATGTCCAGCGCCAGCAGCCCGCTCTTCCAGCGGAACAGCAGATCGTTCAGGCAATGGCCTTCCTTGCTGACCATGATGACGGTGCGCATGGCCTGGGCCGTGGCGTGCAGGCTCCATTGCAACTGCAGCGGCTCGGCAAAGTTGCCCAGCTGGGTGCGCAGCTCGGCGTGGCTGAGCTGGCTGCAGCTGAACTGCACGCGCATGAAGAACAGGCCGGTGTCAGGGTCGTTGTACTGGGCGGCTTCTTCAATGTTGCCGCCACGTTCCAGCAAGAAGCCCGAAACAGCGTGCACCAGCCCCAGGCGGTCGGGGCAGGAAAAGGTAAGGATGTAGGTCTGGCTCATGGGCATGGATTGTCGCAGTTCCCCGAACATGAAAAAGCCGCTCGGGGAGCGGCCTTTGTCGGGAGAAGGTGGGGGATTAGTGCACGATGACGGGGTTTTGCGCCAGCTCGGCGTAGCCTTCGAGCGTGTCTTCCACTTCTTCCTGGGTGGGCGTGTTCACCTGCCAGGCCTGGATGTGTTGCTGGAACAGCTCGGCCCAGGAACCATCGAGGTACACCTCTTTGCCGGATCGTTTGTCCACGATCTCAAAGCCGTGGCGGGCCAGGGTGGGCACGCCCATGGGGTAACGCTCGGTTTTTTCGACCACAAAACCCTCGGGCTCGCCATTGGCCAGCATGTGGGTGACAGAGAAGGTTTCAGAGTCGTACAGGGTGTGCATAGTATTTTCCAACGAGAGATACATGCCAAATGGGTGTCATCTTTACGGTTTCAAGAGTAGCAGGAAAAGTGCCCGGCTGTGCAAAGCTCAGGGTTTTTGGCTGCTGGCCCACAACAAATCAAGAAAGTCGCCGTTGGATTCCGTAATGCGGATGCGCAGTGGCAAATACCCCACGCTGGGCACGTACCAAAGTTCCAGTTTCTGGCTGCGCTCGGCCGTGGGCTCGTGCGTCAGCTTGATGGCGGGGAAGGTACCGCCTGGCACCTTGATGGGTTCCAGCGCACCTGCCTTGAAGGTCCAGTTCTCCGCATAGCGGTCGCCCACGGCCTGAAAGGTCACGGTTTTGCCCGCCGTCCAATCCTGGGGCTCGCCCGCCAGCACGCTGGCCAGTTGCATGAAGACGCTGAGCTGGTCTTGCGCGCCGGATTCCAGGGTGGCTTCTGGCGTGTTGGCACTGAACGTGATCTTGCCCTGGGGTCGCAGAAAGTTGGCGCTGATCTCGTCCTTACCCAGGCGCTTGCTGACAAAGCGCAACGGCTCCAGGCCCTGTGCGGTGAGCGCGCCCTTGCTGGTCCAGGTCTGCAGGCTCAGGCCAAATTTGCGCACCACGAGTTGCGAGGTGTAGCTGTTGCCCTCCCGCTGCCACAGCAGCTCGGCACTGCCGGTGTAGGGCGATGAGATCACGCCCTCAAAGTCATAGTTCAGGCGCACGGCAGCGGGCACGCTCACGGTTTGCGCGGCAGAGAGCGACGGCAGCACGGCCAACGTGCAGGCGAGCAGGGAGGCGGTCAGAAGGTGACGGAGTTGGGTGAGGGGCATAAAGAGAGGTTAGGGTTGTTCGCTGTCCGTCCACACCATGTCCAGCACATTGCCATTGCTTTCGGACAGGCGGATATGGGCGGGCAAGTAGGCCAGCTTGGGGGCCAGCCACAGTTCGGCCTTGGTGCTGTAGTCGCCGTTGGCTTCGCGCGTCAGCTTGATCGCGGTGAAGGTACCGCCCGGCACGGTGATGGTTTCCTCGGGTGAGACCACAAAGGTCCAGCTTTCAGACTGGCGCGGGCCAATCGACTGGAAACCAATGCTGTCGCCTGCCGCATAACGTTGTGGCTCGCCGGCCCAGATGCTGGCCAGCTGCATGAACACGCTGAGATGGTCCTGGGCGCCAGGTTGCAGGGGTGCTTCGGGCGTGTTGGCACTGAAGATGACTTTTCCTTCGTCGCGCACGAAATGCGCGGCCACTTCGCTGCTGCGCCCTTTGTCGCCAAAGCGCAGCGGGGCCAGACCCGTATCCGTCAGCGCGCCCTTGCTGGTCCATTGCCGCATGTTGACCAGGAACTTGGTGACCATCAGGTTGGCCTGGTAACTGGTTCCATCGTGCTTCCAGGTGATTTGGGCGCCCGCGGTGTTGCGGTTGCCGCCCGTCAGTGCCGACACGTCGTAGTTCAGCCGCACCGGGGGCGGAAAGGCATAGCGCTGCGGGCTTTCCTGGACTGCGGGCGCCGCAGCCGCGGTCACGGCAGGGGCCTCAACAGGGGGGAGGGGTGTGGGTTCTGCTACCAATTCAGGAGCTGCTGGCGCAATGTCTACAGGGGCTGGAGGCGTAAAAGGTATGGATGCCCCCTGTGCTGCGCCCGCAGGCCGGTGGGCGGGCTTGGCTGTGGTGCGTACGGGGGCTGGCTCTGCCGGCTTGGGCTGCGCGGGTGGCAACACGCGGGTCTGCATCGCCACAGTGCCCGCTTCTTGCGGTGCGTCGGAATAGCCCCAAAGTGTCTGCAGCGGTGCCCCACCCAGCAGCCACCAGTGCGTCCCCAGCACCGCAGCCAACACCAACGCCAGGCCCTTGAGGGGGCTGGAGGTGAGAGGGGCGGGGGAGTGTACGACCGGTGGCAAAGCCAAAGACATGCTGGATAGAACGCAAAAGTCCAGTGTACGGTAGACATGGGGCGAGACCCCGGGCCAAACCCGGCGAAAATGCCGCCATGAAACTCGCTACCTACCAAGACGGCTCCCGCGACGGGCAGCTGGTGGTCGTCTCCCGGGATCTGACCCAGGCGCATTACGCCACCCACATCGCCAACCGCCTGCAGCAGGTGCTGGACGACTGGAATTTCCTCTCCCCGCAGCTGCAAGACTTGTACGTGAGCCTGAACCAGGGCCGCGCACGCCATGCGTTTCCGTTTGACCCGGCGCTGTGCATGGCGCCGCTGCCGCGCGCCTACCAGTGGGCCGATGGCTCGGCCTACCTGAACCATGTGGAGCTGGTGCGCCAGGCGCGGGGCGCCGAGGTGCCCGAGAGCTTTTACACCGACCCGCTGATGTACCAAGGCGGCAGCGACGACTTGGCCGGCCCGCAGGCCGACATCGTCTGCGCCAACCCCGCCTGGGGCGTGGACTTTGAGGCTGAGCTGGCCGCCATCACCGGCGACGTGCCCATGGGCTGCCCGCCGGACCGCGCGATTGATGCCGTGCGCCTCCTGGTGCTGGTGAACGACGTGACGCTGCGCAACCTGATCCCCGACGAACTGGCCAAGGGCTTTGGCTTTGTGCAGAGCAAGCCTGCCACGGCGTTTGGCCCCGTGGCGGTGACGCCGGACGAGCTGGGCGATGCCTGGGCCCGCGGCCGGGTGCACTTGCCCGTGCAGTGCACCTGGAATGGCCGCAAGGTCGGCCTGTGCGAGGCCGGCAGCGACATGACCTTCCACTTCGGCCAGCTGGTGGCCCACCTGGCCAAGACGCGCCGTGTGCGGGCTGGCTCCATCATTGGCTCGGGCACCATCAGCAACAAGGGCGTGGCGCGCAAAAACCGCACCGACTGGCCCAACGGCTACAGCTGCATTGCCGAGAAGCGCGCGATGGAAACCATCCAGGACGGCCAGCCCAGCACCGAATACATGCAGTACGGCGACACCATCCGCATCGAGGTCAAAGGCCGCGATGGACAGAGCGTGTTTGGCGCCATCCTGCAAGAAGTGGTGCCGCCCGAATTCAAGGGCCGCGCGCCCGCAGTGGCCGCTGCTGCCCCGACTGTTCTTGCCGATACGTCTGACACTCCCGAACCACCGACCGAAACCCCAACCGAGACACCCGAATGAAAACACGCGCCGCCGTCGCCTGGAAAGCAGGCCAACCCCTGACCATCGAAACCGTGGACCTGCAAGGCCCCAAATTTGGTGAAGTGCTGGTCGAAATCAAAGCCACCGGCATCTGCCACACCGACTACTACACGCTCAGCGGTGCCGACCCCGAAGGTATCTTCCCCGCCATTCTGGGCCACGAAGGCGCAGGCATTGTGGTGGACGTGGGCCCCGGCGTGACCACGCTCAAAAAGGGCGACCACGTCATTCCGCTCTACACGCCCGAATGCCGTACCTGCAAGTTTTGCCTCTCCCGCAAGACCAACCTGTGCCAGCTGATCCGCGGCACGCAAGGCAAAGGCCTGATGCCCGATGCCACCAGTCGCTTCAGCCTGAACGGCGATCCCATCTTCCATTACATGGGCACATCCACCTTCAGCAACTACACCGTGGCGCCCGAAATCTCGCTGGCCAAGATCCGCGAAGACGCGCCGTTTGACAAGGTTTGCTACATCGGCTGCGGCGTGACCACGGGCATCGGTGCGGTGATCTTCACCGCCAAGGTGGAGGCCGGTGCCAACGCCGTGGTGTTTGGCCTGGGCGGCATTGGCCTGAACGTGATCCAGGGCCTGAAGATGGTGGGCGCCGACAAGATCATTGGCGTGGACCTGAACCCCGAACGCGAAGCGATGGCGCGCAGTTTCGGCATGACCCACTTTTTGAACCCCAAGGACATCGAGGCCGCCGGTGGCAACATCGTCGATGCGATTGTTCAGCTCACCGACGGTGGCGCCGACTACAGCTTCGAGTGCATCGGCAACACCAAGGTCATGCGCCAGGCGCTGGAGTGCACCCACAAAGGCTGGGGCCGCAGCATCATCATTGGCGTGGCCGAAGCGGGTGCCGAAATCTCCACACGCCCGTTCCAGCTGGTCACCGGCCGCAAGTGGGAAGGCTCGGCCTTCGGTGGCGCACGCGGCCGCACCGATGTGCCCAAGATCGTGGACTGGTACATGGAAGGCAAGATCAACATCGACAGCCTGATCACCCACACCATGCCGCTGGAAGACATCAACAAGGGCTTTGACCTGATGAAGCGTGGCGAGTCGATTCGCGGCGTGGTGATCTATTGATGGCGCTGGAGTTGCTCAGCGAACACGCCTGCTTCGGCGGCGTGCAGCGCTATTACCAGCATGCGTCCAGCGCGATCGGCCTGCCTATGCGCTTCTCGGTATTTCTGCCGGCGCAAGCGCAGCAGGGCGCGGTGCCGGCGGTCATGTACCTGGCCGGCCTGACCTGCAATGAAGAAACCTTCATGGCCAAGGGCGGTGCACAGCGCGTGGCGGCGGAACTGGGGCTGGCGCTGATTGCACCTGACACCAGCCCGCGCGGCGCCGGTGTGCCGGGTGAAGCCGAGTCCTGGGATTTCGGTGTGGGCGCGGGGTTCTACCTCGACGCCACGCAGACGCCCTGGGCGCAGCACTACCGCATGGAAAGCTACCTGCTGCAGGAGTTGCTGCCGCTGGTGGGCGAAAGCCTGCCGGTGGATGTGAACCGCCTGGGCCTGTTCGGCCACTCCATGGGCGGCCATGGCGCGCTGACCTTGGCGCTGCGCCATCCCGGACGGTTTAAAAGCCTGTCGGCCTTTGCGCCCATCTGCGCACCCAGCCAGTGCCCCTGGGGGCACAAGGCGTTTGCGGGCTACCTGGGGGAGGAGGACCGCACGGCCTGGGCCGCGCACGATGCCTCGGCCTTGATGGCGCTGCGCGGCACGCCGCTGTTTGCGCAAGGCATCTTGGTGGACCAGGGGCTGGCCGACAAGTTTCTGGAAGTGCAGCTGCACCCGCATCTGTTCGAGGCTGCGTGCGCTACGGCGGGCCAGCCGCTGACGCTGCGTCGCCATGCGGGCTACGACCATGGCTACTACTTCATCAGCACCTTCATGGAAGACCACCTGCGCCACCATGCGCAGGGGCTGGGCCTCGCGGGGTGATCAGGTGGCGGCAGCTACCTGTTGCACAAAGGTCTTGATGCCGCGCAGCATCATTTCAATCGCCACTGACACCAGCACCAAGCCCATCAGCCGTTCTACGGCCACGACCAGCCGCGTGCCAATCCAGCGCTGAATGCGCTCGGCCGACACCAGCACCACAGCGCTGACCAGCATGGTCACGCACAGGGCGCCGATCCACTCCATGCGCTTGTCGGGCTGCTGAGATACCAACAGCAAGACGGTCGCGAGGGCGGACGGGCCGGCAATGGCAGGTACCGCCAAGGGGACGATGAGTGGCTCCGTCGTGAGTTCGCCCTCGGCCGTGGCTGCCGGCGGAAACACCATGCGCAGTGCAATCAAAAACAGGATGACGCCGCCGCCGATTTGCAGGGACAGCTCGCTGAGGTTCATCACGCGCAAAAAGCTCTCGCCCACAAACATGAAGGTGAGCAGTAGCGCAAACGCAATCAGGATCTCGCGCAGGATGACCTTGGGCCGCCGCTCGGGCGCCACATGCTTGAGCGCATTGGCAAAGATGGGGATATTGCCAATCGGGTCGGTGATCAGGATCAGCAGAATGGTCGCCGAGGCGAAGGTGTAGTTCATCATGGTGTGCGGCGAAGAATAGCAGTGTCGCGCACCGCCGTCGGCGATAATTGTGCCCATGCCTGCCCTGCAAACCCTGCGCGAAACCCGCACCCTCGTCCGTTGGATGCTGGTGTGGTTCGCCTTGTCGCTGGGCGTGGCCGTGGCCTCGCCGGTGGTCAACCCGCAGGCACTGACCTTGGTGTGCTCCGCCGCTGGCGTGGTGCAGCTCAAGGCCGGCACCGATGGCGATGCGCCCCAGCCCATGGGCCACACGCTGGACTGCGTGCTTTGCATGGTGGCTGGTGCGCCGCCCGCGGCCCCCGTGGTGGTTCAACCGCCTGCCGCCCTGGCCCATGTGCTGCGCAGCGCCCTGGCACAGCGCCCTGTAGGCGCCATCGTGGCGGCCGCCGCCGCACGCGGCCCGCCTGCGCTGGCCTGACCTTCCCCCCCATCCTTCTCTTTTTTGCGAAGTGCCGTCCGCTGGGCGGTGGTTCGCCCGCGTGGGCCCGCCATCGGGCTGCGTATCTCAGGTATGCTTTTATGATTTCAAAATTTGCTATTCAATTTGTAGCTGCTTGCGCAGCGTTGACGGGGGCTGGCGCCTCTTTTGGACATGTAACCCTGCAAGACCCGGCCGCTGCCGCCGGTGCCGGCTACCGCGCGGTGCTGCAGGTGGGCCACGGCTGTGCCGGCTCGGCCACCACCGCCATCCAGGTCACCATTCCCGCCGGCTTCAATGCGGCGCAACCGATGGTGAAAGCCGGTTGGGCTGTGTCCACCAAGGTCGGCCCGCTGGCCCAGCCCTATGAGATGCACGGCACCCGCTACACCGAAGGCGTGCAGGAAATCACCTGGACCGCCAAGGGCGCTGAGAACGCCTTGCCCAGCGCGCTGTACGACGAGTTTGTGCTGCGCGGCACCACACCACGCAAGCCCGGCACGCTGTGGTTCAAGGTGGTGCAGCTGTGTGAGGTGGGCCGCAACGAGTGGGTAGAGATCCCCGCTGCCGGCCAGGACGCCCACAGCCTGAAGTCCCCCGCCGCTGCACTGGACGTGCTGGACGTGCAGGCCGCAGGCGGCCACGCCCACTGATCCGGCCCCATCAACCAACGGAGTCCCCCATGAAATCCTTGAAACTTGTGATTGCCACCGTGCTGGCTGCCACCGTATCCGCCCCGCTGTGGGCCCAGACCGTGGACGTCAGCGGCGCCTGGGCGCGCGCCACCGTGCAGGGCCAGAAGGCCAGCGGCGCCTTTATGCAGCTCACCGCCAAAGACGGCACCCGCCTGGTGGCCGTCACCAGTCCGGTGGCTGGCGTGGCCGAGGTGCATGAGATGAAGATGGAGGGCGATGTGATGACGATGCGCGCCGTCCAGGGCGGCCTGGAGCTGCCTGCGGGCAAACCCGTGGCGCTGAGCCCCAGCGGCTACCACGTGATGCTGATGGACCTGAAGCTGCCCTTGCGCAAGGACACCACCATTCCGCTGACGCTGGTGTTCAAGGACGCCAAGGGCGTGGAGAGCAAAAAGGAGCTGCAGGTGCCCGTGGCCACAACCGCGCCAACGCAGGGCAAACCCTGAGGCTGTAACTCGCTTGTGGCCGCGGCCTGTGCATTGGGTGTAAGCTGTACGCAGTGGCCTGGTTCACAGGCCCATTGGAGCAACCATGAGCGATGCAGACACCTCCGGTTTTGGCAAATTTGTCCCGGGTTTTGACTTCTTGCAGAACCTGGCCAAAGGCGCCGCCACCAACATTCCGCAAATGCCCAACCTGGCCAACTGGGTGGCGCCTACGCTGAATGTGGAAGAGCTGGACAAACGCATCGAAGAGCTCAAAAACGTGCACTTCTGGCTGGAGCAAAACTCCCGCGCCCTGGGTGCCACCATCCAGGCGCTCGAAGTGCAAAAGATGACCCTGGCCACGCTCAAGGGCATGAACTTCAATATCGGCGACGTGGCCAACGCGCTCAAGCTCAAGGCCGCCGACTCGGTGGCCAGCAGCGTGCAGCGTGTGACCGAAAAAGCAGCCTCCACCGCCAAGACCCTGTCTGACGTGGCCGGCACCACCAAGTCCACCAAGGCGGGTAGCGCTACCGGGCTGGTAGACCCGCTGCAGCTGTGGGGGTCGCTGACCCAGCAGTTCCAGAACATTGCCGCCAGCGCCATGAAAGAGGCCACCACCAAAACCGCGGTGGACATGACCAAGAACATGGCCACTGGCCTGGCCAAGGAGGCGCTGAAGTCCGCCACCGCCGCGGGCAAAAAGGCCGTGGGCAAGCGGCCCGCAGCGCGCAAAACTACCGCCCGCAAGACCACGGGCCGCTGAGCGCCCAGCCCGTCGTCCAGGCGCAGGCGCATGTCCCTGTTTCCGTACGCCCACGCAACCCATCCCCAGTGGCCCATGGCCGCGGCTCTGGTGTTGGCCCAGCTGCGCGCGCAGATGACGCTGCCAGGCTACGCCACCGCGCCCAGCCTGGCTCTGCTCTACATCACCGACCACTACGCGCCCCATGCCCAGGACATTCTGGAGCACCTGAGCGGCGAGCTGCCGCTGGTCACCGACTGGTCGGGCACCGTGGGCATTGGCATTGCGTCGAACAACGTGGAGTACTTTGACGAACCTGCCCTGGCTGTGATGCTGCTGGAGCTGCCCAGCCACCAGTACCGGGTGTTCTCGGGCATTGCGCCGCTGGGGCTGGGCTTTGAGGCCCATACCGCGCTGGTGCATGCCGATGGCGACACGCCCGACCTGGCCGAGCTGATCGACGAGATGGCCCGGCGCACCGACAGCGGCTACCTGTTCGGCGGCCTCTCTAGCAGCCGCAGCCAGAGCGTGCAATTTGCCGTGGCGGCCGATGGCAACCTGAGCGGACATGGCGCCGCCAGTGGCGTGTTCACGGGGGGCTTGAGCGGCGTGGCGTTTGGCGAGGGCGTGGACCTGGTGTCGCGCGTCACCCAAGGCTGCAAGCCTGTGTCGCCCACCCATGTGGTCACCGAGGCGGCCCACAACGTGGTGGTGGCGCTGGATGGTGAACCCGCGCTGGACGTGATGCTGCGCGACCTTGGGGTGTCGCTGGAGCGGCCCCAGGAGGCGCTGGAGGTGGTGCGTGCCACGCTGGTAGGCCTGGTGCAGCCGCAGGAGGGCGCCGCCCACGATGCGGCCATGGTGCGCCAGACCGGTAACTTTGGCAGTGACGTGGTCGTGCGCCACATCATTGGCCTGGACCCCGGCCGCCGCGGTATTGCCGTGGCCGACCAGGTGCAGGTGGGGGCGCAGCTGGCGTTTTGCCAACGCAACATGCAGGCCGCCAAAGCGGACCTCATGCGCATTTGCGCCGAAGTGCGCGAAGAATTGGAGCCGCAAGAGCAGACGCTGGAAGTGGCCACCGCCCTGCAACAAAGCGAGCTGGAGGCCGCGCCCCATCCGGCGCGCCGCATTGCCGGGGCGCTGTATGTGAGCTGCTCGGGCCGCGGAGGCCCGCACTTTGGCGGACCCAGCGCGGAGATGCAGATCGTGCGCCGCGCGCTGGGTGATGTGCCGCTGGTGGGGTTTTTTGCCGGTGGCGAGATTGGCCATCGCCATGTGTTTGGCTACACCGGCGTGCTGACGGTGTTCACCGCGCCGGGGTAAGGGCCCAAGATTTTGCCGGTTGGAATAATAAAGAGGAGAGAGCTGGATGGGGAATTTGAAAATTGCCACCCGCCTGTATGGCGGGTTTGGTGCGTTGACCGCGGTGTTGCTGGCCATTGCGGTGCTGGCCCTCATGCAGATGGCCGCGATCAATGCCAGCTCCAGAGAGATTGCCAACACCTGGCTGCCCGGCGTGGAAAGCGCCAACAAGATCAACACGGCGGTGGCGAATTTCCGCATCTTCGAAATGCAGCACGTGACCAATCCGAGCGAGGCGGGGATGGCCGAGGTCGAAAAATCCCTGATCACAGCCCAAGCCAGGCTGGACGAGGCGCGCAAGGTCTACGAGGCGCGGACCAGCTCCGACGAAGAACGGGCGCTGTACCAGAGCTTTGGCGAGGGCTGGCAACAGTACATGAAGCTGCATGAGCAGTTGTTTGAAGCCTCCAAGCGCAACAGCAAGGCCATCGCCCGCACCATCCTGGAAGGCGAATCCAAAAAGCAATACAACCAAGCCAGTGAAACGCTGGACAAGATCGTCCTGCTGAACCACAACGGTTCCGACGAGTCGGCCAAGTCGGCCGCCTCGGCCTATGTCTCTGCGCGCGGCATCATGGTGGGGGCGGTGGTCTTGGCGCTGCTGCTGGCGGGCCTGGGGGCCGCCCTGATTACCCGTTCCATCACCCGTCCGCTGGGGGGCGCCCTGGCGGTGGCCCAGCAAGTGGCCGCGGGAGACCTGTCAGGGCATGTCGAGGTGGGCTCCACGGATGAGCTGGGCCAACTGCTGCAGGCCATGCAAACCATGCAGGAGAGCTTGGTGAATGTGGTGAGCAGTGTGCGCGGAGGTTCGGAGTCGGTGTCCAACGCCAGCGCGGAGATTGCGCAGGGCAACCACGACCTGAGTGCGCGCACTGAAAGCCAGGCCAGCGCGCTGGAAGAAACCGCGGCCAGCATGGAAGAGCTGAACTCTGCCGTTCAACAAAATGCCGACAGCGCGCGCCAAGCCAACCAACTGGCCCACAGCGCCAGCACGGTGGCCATACATGGGGGAGAAGTTGTTGGTCAAGTGGTGGAGACCATGAAGGGCATCAACGATGCATCCCGAAAGATCAGCGACATCATCGGCGTGATCGACGGCATCGCCTTCCAGACCAATATCCTGGCGCTGAATGCGGCCGTGGAAGCGGCCCGGGCGGGCGAGCAAGGTCGCGGCTTTGCGGTGGTCGCCAGCGAGGTGCGCAGCCTGGCCGGGCGCAGTGCCGAAGCGGCCAAGGAAATCAAAATCCTGATCAATGCAAGTGTGGAGCGCGTCGAGCAGGGCAGCAGCTTGGTCGACAAAGCGGGCGCCACGATGACCGAGGTGGTCAGCAGCATCAAACGCGTGACCGACATCATGGGCGAGATCAGCGCCGCCAGCAATGAGCAAAGCGCCGGTGTGGCCCAGGTGGGCGAGGCCATCACCCAGATGGACCAAACGACCCAGCAGAACGCGGCGCTGGTGGAAGAAATGGCCGCCGCCGCCAGCAGCCTGAAAAGCCAAGCGCAAGACTTGGTGCAGGTGGTGGCGGTGTTCAAACTCACGCCCCAGCCGTAGTACCTGAATAAATAAAGTCCCCTGGGTTGGGCTTTGTTGGGTAGTATTTTGTAGTGCTCGAAAAATAGCATGTGATCACCTCCTGCGGCAACGAAGCCGGTGGGTTGACAAAGGGAATCCGTGCGGAGAACAACAGCGATCACGTCGCTTGGATGCCAAACATTTGGCAGGGACCGTACATCTTCAAAACCGCAGGGCCAGGGCCTTCCTGGAAGCACTGTGGAATCCGTCGTTGGGGGCATTTAGCCCAGCCAGTGGGATGCAAGAGCACTGTCAATCAAGGGAGAGAATCACCATGGATAGTCAAGCCAAATCCGGTTTCAGCCTTTCAACCATCAAGGCGCGCCTCATCTTCAGCTATTTGATACTGGCACTCGCCGTCGTGCTGGTGTCGGTGATGGCCATTCGCAACCTGGCCAGCGCGCAGGCAAACTTTGAACACCAGGTCAGCGTGGTTGAGAAAGAGGATGCGTTGCTGGTCACACTCTTCGACGCCGTCAACGCGCGGGCCGTCGCTGCCCGCAACATCGTGCTGCTGGACGATGCCGCACAAATCGCCATCGAAAAGAAAAGCATTGATGTGGCCTTTGAGCGCATCAACAGCGCCATGAAAATGCTGAAGTCCATGCTGGCCAGTGGTGATGCGAATACGGCAGGGCTGCTGCGCAAGGTCGAAGAGATTGACAAGATCGAGACCAAATACGCCCCGGTGGCTACTGAAATTGTGAAGAAGGCACTCGCTGGCGACCGTGAGGGTGCATCCAAGCAGATCGCCTCCGACTGCCGTCCGCTGCTCATGGCGCTGGTGTCCGCGGTCGAGGTGGCCAAGAAAGAGATCCGCGATATCAGCGAGCACGATGTGGCTGACTCGCTGGCGCAAAACCAAAGCCTGCGCGTGCAGATGTTTCTGGCGATTGCGGTGGCCATTGTGGTGGCCGCCGTGCTGGCCGCGGTGATGACGAAGAAGATCACGCGTCCCCTCTCCCAGGCCGTCACGATCGCAGAGACGGTGGCTTCGGGTGACCTGACCTCGCGCATTGACACCCGCAGCAGTGACGAAACCGGTCAGCTGTTTCGCGCCCTGCGCACCATGCAGGATGGCTTGGTGAAGGTGGTGAGCAGCGTGCGCATTGGCTCCGAGTCCGTTTCCACCGCCAGTTCTGAAATCGCCCAGGGCAACCACGACCTGAGCGCGCGCACCGAGCAGCAGGCCAGCGCGCTGGAAGAAACCGCGGCCAGCATGGAGCAACTCAACTCCGCCGTGAAACAAAACGCTGACAACGCACGCCAGGCTAATCAGTTGGCCCAAAGCGCCAGCTCTGTGGCGGTGCAGGGCGGTGAAGTCGTGGGCCAGGTGGTGGAAACCATGAAAGGCATCAACGACGCATCGCGCAAGATCAGCGACATCATCAGCGTCATCGATGGCATTGCGTTCCAGACCAACATCCTGGCGCTGAACGCGGCGGTTGAAGCGGCAAGGGCCGGCGAACAGGGCCGTGGTTTTGCGGTGGTGGCGTCGGAAGTGCGCAGCCTGGCTGGCCGCAGTGCCGAGGCCGCCAAGGAAATCAAAATCTTGATCAATGCCAGCGTAGAACGGGTCGAACAGGGCACCACGCTGGTGGACAAGGCCGGCGCCACCATGACCGAAGTGGTCACCAGCATCCGCCGCGTGACTGACATCATGGGTGAGATCAGCGCCGCCAGCAACGAGCAGAGCGATGGGGTGGCGCAGGTAGGCGAGGCCATTACCCAGATGGACCACACCACGCAGCAAAACGCCGCGTTGGTGGAGCAGATGGCCGCGGCCGCCAGCAGTCTCAAGAGCCAGGCCGGCGACCTGGTGCAGACCGTGGCTGTGTTCCGCCTCGCGGCCGACCAGGGCGCCCCCCATGCGGCCTTGCCCAGCCCGGTGAAAGCGCCGCAGCTGTCCAAGCCCGCAGCGGCTGCGCCGGTCAAGGCGATTGCACGGCCTGCGGCCCCCAAGCCCGCTGCAGCACCCAAGGCCGCAGCGGCGGGCAAAAACCTGGTGATGGCGACCATTGCCCCCAAAGCCAGCGCCCGCCTGGTGCCCGCCGGTGGGGACGAGGACTGGGAGACTTTTTAAGCGGAAAAGGCCTCTGGCCCCCATCGATATTGCGCAATATGCTCCTAATTAAGGAGCAGATTGGCAGGTGTGAAGTTGATGATTTGTAGGAGAAGAGAATGAGCTTCAATCGGATGTCCGTTGCCGCACGCCTAACATGGGCCTTTGGCGTGGTACTGGTGGTGATGCTGTTGTCGGCCGGGTTCACGCTGCACAAGCTCGGCGCTATTCAGGACAACCTGGAAGATATGCAGCTGGACAACAACGTCAAGATCCGCCTGAGCAACGAGATGTCGCAGGCCGTGCACATGGTGGTGCGGGCGGTGCGCAATCAGATGTTGCTCTCCGATCCCGCTGCCCGTGCGGTGGAGGGGGAAAAGATCGTCAAGGCCCGCCAAGCGTATGACGATGCCTGGAATGCCTTGCAAAAAATGCCGGCCAACGCGGAAGGCAATCGCATACGCGCCAACATCGAAGCGGCCCGGGTGGCTTCCCGCCCCATGAACGACCGGGTGGCGGCCTTGAACGCCGAGGGGAAAACGCCCGAGGCGATCGAGTTGCTGTTCAAGGAGGCCAACCCGCTCACAATCAAATGGCAGGAGGCGCTGGAAGAAAACAGTGCGCTGCAGCAGGCCGCCAACCGCGACCAGTTTGAGGCGGCCGAGGCCGACTACCTGCACACCCGCAACACGCTGATTGGCGTGAATCTGCTGTGCGTGGTGCTGGCGGTGGTTTTAGGGTGGCGGGTCACGCGGTCCATCACATCGCAGCTGGGCACTGAGCCTGCCACCGCCGCCAGCCTGGCCCAAAGCGTGGCCCAGGGGGACTTGACCGTGCACATCGCCCTCAAGCCGGGCGACGGCAGCAGCATGATGGCGCAGCTGCAAAGCATGCGCGACAGCCTGGCACTGGTGGTCAGCAAAGTACGCAGCGGCTCCGAATCTGTGTCCACTGCCAGTGCCGCGATTGCCCAGGGCAACCACGACCTGAGCGCGCGCACCGAGCAACAGGCCAGCGCGTTGGAAGAAACCGCGGCCAGCATGGAGCAACTCAACTCCGCGGTGAAACAAAACGCCGACAACGCCCGCCAGGCCAATCAGTTGGCCCAAAGCGCCAGCTCTGTGGCGGTGCAGGGCGGTGAAGTCGTGGGCCAGGTGGTGGAAACCATGAAAGGCATCAACGACGCATCGCGCAAGATCAGCGACATCATCAGCGTGATCGATGGCATCGCGTTCCAGACCAACATTCTGGCGCTGAACGCCGCGGTGGAGGCCGCCCGGGCCGGTGAGCAGGGGCGAGGCTTTGCGGTGGTCGCCAGCGAGGTTCGTTCGCTGGCAGGACGCTCGGCAGAGGCCGCCAAGGAAATCAAGCACCTCATCAGCACCAGCGTGCAGCGGGTGCAGCAGGGCACCCACCTGGTGGACAAGGCCGGTGCCACCATGAGCGAAGTGGTCAGCAGCATCAAGCGCGTGACCGACATCATGGGCGAGATTGCAGCTGCCAGCCACCAGCAGAGTGCGGGCGTGTCCCAGGTGGGCGAGGCCGTGACCCAAATGGACCACACCACGCAGCAAAATGCCGCTTTGGTGGAGCAAATGGCCGCGGCCGCCAGTAGCCTCAAGAGCCAGGCCGGCGATCTGGTGGAGGTGGTGGCGGTGTTCCGCTTGGCGGGAGATACGGGCACTCAGCCCGCGTCCCGTGCGCTTGCTCCGGGAAAGCCCAAGCCCCAACTGGGCTTGGCGCTCAAGCCACGGCTGGCCTGAGCGAGAAACGGCTTACACGCCGCGTGCGCGGTCGGCGTGGAACTGCTGGATGAAGGCGCCAAAGCGGCCCGCGTCCAGTGCGTCACGGATTTCTTGCATCAGGTTCAGGTAGTAGTGCAGGTTGTGCACACTGGCCAGCATGGGGCCCAGCATCTCGCCGCAGCGGTCCAGGTGGTGCAGGTAGGCGCGGCTAAAGCCTTCGCGCCCGCCATCGGCCCAAGCAACACCACCGGTGCCTGCGCAGGCATAGCAGGTGCAGGTCACGTCCAGCGGCTGTTCGTCGCTCTTGTGGCGGGCGTTGCGGATCTTCAGGTCGCCATAGCGGGAAAACAGTGTCCCGTTGCGCGCGTTGCGCGTGGGCATCACGCAGTCAAACATGTCGATGCCGTTTTGCACACCGGCAATCAGGTCTTCCGGTGTGCCCACGCCCATCAGGTAGTGCGGCTTGTGCTTGGGCAACTTGGGGCCGATGTGCTTGAGCACGCGCATCATGTCTTCCTTGGGCTCGCCGACCGACAGACCGCCGACGGCGATGCCAGGGAAGTCCAACGCTTCCAGACCGGCCAGCGATTCGTCGCGCAGGTGCTCGAACATGCCGCCCTGCACGATGCCGAACAGCGCGTTCGGGTTGTTCAGGCGCGCAAATTCATCTTGGCAACGCTTGGCCCAGCGCAGAGAGAGCTCCATGGAGCTGCGCGCTTCGCTCTCGGTGGTGACCTGGCCCTTGGTTTTGGTCTCTACCGACAAATACGGTGTGCATTCGTCAAACTGCATCACGATGTCGGAGTTCAGCGTGGTCTGGATCTGCATGCTGATCTCGGGCGTAAGGAACAGCTTGTCGCCGTTCACCGGAGACGCGAACTTCACACCTTCTTCGCTGATCTTGCGCATCTCGCCCAAAGACCAGACCTGAAAACCACCCGAATCGGTCAGGATGGGTTTGTCCCATTTCTCGAACTGGTGCAGGCCACCAAATTTTTCCACCACGTCCAGGCCCGGGCGCATCCACAGGTGGAAGGTGTTGCCAAGGATGATCTGGCCCTTCATGTCCTTCAGGCTCTGGGGTGTGACGCCTTTGACGGTGCCGTAGGTGCCCACGGGCATGAAGATGGGGGTTTCGACCACGCCATGGTTCAGCGTCAGGCGGCCCCGGCGGGCGTGGCTGCCCAGGTAGGCGCCGTCGGCGGTGGCGGGGTCGTCCTTCAGCAGGTCGAATTTCAGGCGGGGCAGGGCAGAGGTGGCAGTCATGGCGCGTGGTTCAGAGAGGCAAAGCGAGACCGGGTATTGTCCCCGAACCCGCACCGAACCCGTAGCGAACCCGATCTGAGTGGATCAGGCCAGCCGCCGCACGCCCGTGGCGTGCTGGATGAGCCACTCCAGCCGCCTCCAAAAGCGCAGGGTTTCCAGCACCGGATTCAGCACATTGGTGACCACGCAGTAGTCCGAGTCCCGGTTACCGCTGTGGTGGCGGCCATGGGCGCGTGGTGTTTGCAGGATGCCCCATTGCTGCAGGGTGTGGACCAGCGCGCCTTTCTCCTGCCGGTTCTGGTGGGTCCACTTGTGCAGCTGGTTGGCATTGGCCGTGAGCAGGGCAAACACCCAGACGCCGGCATTCAGGCAATCCAGCCCCCAGGCCAGGGCCAGCACCAGGCCCGAAAGCAGCACCAGATCCCACGAGCTTTGCCACCAGGTCTTGGCTAGAAAGGCGCGCGGTTTGTGGTGGTGCAGGCGGTTGTCCTTGGCCACGCGTGCCAGCCATTTGCCCAGTAGTGGCATGTCGGCGTGCACATAGGCATCCTCAAACCAATGCACCAGGCCCGACACCAGATCCGCCACCATGACACCCACCACCACTTGCAACACCCACATACATCGCTCCTGGTCAGGGCGACGGCCCCGACAACGAAGGCGAGTGTCGAAAACTAAGCGTTAAATGCGGTCAATTGCCTGTCAAGTATCGCTATGCGATACCTTGGGCGGTGGGGCTTGGTGCTGGCAGCCCGGGTTTCAGGCCGCGCGCTGCAGCAGCATGGCATCGCCATAGCTGAAAAAGCGGTAGCCGCGGGCAATGGCTTCTCGGTAGAGACCCATGATGTGGTCGTAGCCCGCAAAGGCACTCACCAGCATCATCAGGCTGCTCTTGGGCAGGTGGAAGTTGGTCACCAGCACGTCAATGAGCTGGAACTCAAAGCCCGGGGTGATGAAGATGGTGGTGTCGCCGCTGGCTTGGCCTGTCTTGGCCCAGCTCTCCAACGTGCGCACGGTGGTGGTGCCCACGGCCACCACACGGCCGCCACGGGCCTTGCAGGCGGCTATCGCGGCCTGGGTCTCGGCGGGCACGTTGTACCACTCGCTGTGCATGTGGTGCTCGGCCAGGTTCTCGGTCTTCACGGGCTGGAAGGTGCCCGCGCCCACATGCAGCGTCACATGCGCGCGTTGCACGCCCATGGCGTCCAGCTGTGCAAACAAGGCCTCATCAAAGTGCAGCGCGGCCGTGGGCGCGGCCACGGCGCCGGGGTTTTTCGCAAACACAGTCTGGTAGCGCTGCACGTCTTCGGGTGAGTCCGAGTGCGTGATGTAGGGGGGCAGTGGCACATGGCCGTGGCGCTCCATCAGCGTGTAGGGGTCATCGCCCCGGTCGTTGCTCAGCACAAAGCGGTAGATGGGGCCATCCACATTGGGCCAGCGGCCCAGCAGCGTGGCACTCAAACCGTCTTCATGGCCGGGTGCGCAGGTCATCTTGATGGTGGCGCCCACCTCGGGCTTTTTGCTCACCCGCATGTGGGCCGCCACCTGGTTGCCGCCCAGCACGCGCTCGATCAGCAGTTCGACCTTGCCCCCCGTGGACTTCTCGCCAAACAGGCGGGCGTTGATGACCTTGGTGTCGTTGAACACCAGCAGGTCACCCGCTTTCAACAGGCTGGGCAACTCACGGAAGATGCGGTCTACCGACGCAGCGCCCGTGCCGTCCAGCAGGCGCGAGCCCGAGCGCTCCGCCGCGGGGTGCTGGGCAATCAGGGCTTCGGGGAGTTCGAAATCAAAGTCGCTCAAGGCGAAGGCACGCTCGGTGCCAGGGAAGAAAGCTTGCATGGTGCTTGAGGGCCGGACGGGCCCGTTCCAAGGGAAAAAGACAGGGCAGAATTGTCCCATGCCCAAGAAACCCGCCCCCCACACCGATGACGCCGCCAAGGAAGGCGCGGCGGGCGGGGCCGGGGACACCAAATCCCCCGCGCAAAAGGCGCTGGAGAAACTGGGCCTCAAGCGTGACATCGACCTGGCGCTGCACCTGCCGCTGCGCTACGAGGACGAGACCCGCATCGTCAAGCTGACAGAGGTGCGCGACGGGCAGCAGGCGCAGATCGAGGCGGTGGTGACGCACCAGGAGGTGACGTTTCGCCCGCGCCGCCAGCTCATCGTGACGGTGGACGACGGTTCGGACACCTGCATGCTGCGGTTTTTCAGCTTCTATGGCTCGCAGCAAAAGGCGCTGGCCGTGGGCAACCGCATTCGCGTGCGGGGTGAGGTCAAAGGCGGCTTCATGGGTCGCACCATGTTGCACCCCAGCTTTCGGGCGGCTGGTGGCGAGCTGCCTACCGCGCTCACGCCCATCTACCCCACGGTGGCGGGGCTGCCCCAGCCCTACCTGCGCAAGGCGGTGCTCTCGGGCCTGGCGCGGTCGGACTTGTCGGACACCTTTGCGCCCGGTGATCTCGAGGTCTTGCACCAGGGAATCGGCCACCAGCCCTTATGGACACTGCGCCAGGCGCTACACTTTTTGCACCACCCCACGCCGGATGTGTCACTGGACACGCTGCAGGACCACAGCCATCCGGCCTGGCAGCGCCTGAAAGCCGAGGAGCTGCTGGCCCAGCAGCTGAGCCAGCTGCAAAGCCGCCGCGAGCGCGCCGCCCTGCGGGCGCCCATGCTGCAGGCGGTGCTGGGCGGCACGCTGCATGCGCGCCTGTTGGCCACCCTGCCGTTTGGCCTGACCGGCGCGCAGCAGCGGGTGGGGGCCGAGATCGCGCACGACATGGCACGCCACATCCCCATGCACCGCCTGCTGCAGGGCGATGTGGGCGCGGGCAAGACCGTGGTGGCCGCGCTGGCCGCCACCACCTGCATCGACGCGGGCTGGCAGTGCGCGCTGATGGCGCCCACCGAGATATTGGCGGAGCAACACTTTCGCAAACTGCTGGGTTGGCTGGAGCCGCTGGGCATCACCACCGCCTGGCTCACTGGCACGCAAAAGACCAAGGAGCGCCGCGCCATGTTGGCCTTGATCGAGAGCGGCGAGGCCCAGCTGGTGGTGGGTACGCACGCCATCATCCAGGAGAAGGTGAAGTTCAAGAACCTGGCCCTGGCCATCATCGACGAGCAGCACCGCTTCGGCGTGGCGCAACGCCTGGCGCTGCGCAACAAGCTGCAGCACGACACCATGGAGCCGCACATGCTGATGATGACGGCCACGCCCATCCCGCGCACCCTGGCCATGAGCTACTACGCCGACCTGGATGTGTCCACGCTGGACGAGCTGCCCCCCGGGCGCACGCCCATCGTCACCAAGGTGGTGAGTGACCATCGGCGCGACGAAGTGGTAGAGCGCATCCGCGGCCAGATCGCCCAAGGCCGGCAGGTGTACTGGGTGTGCCCGCTGATCGAAGAGAGCGAGGCGCTGGACCTGACCAATGCCACGCAAACCCATGCCGACCTGGCCGAGGCGCTGCAGGGCGCCACACGGGCCGACGGCCAGCCCGTGCTGATTGGCCTGCTGCACTCGCGCATGCACGTGGATGACAAAAAGGCCGTGATGGGGGCCTTCACCGCCGGGCTGATGTCGGTGCTGGTCAGCACCACGGTGATTGAGGTGGGCGTGGACGTGCCCAATGCCTCACTGATGGTGATCGAACATGCCGAGCGCTTTGGCCTCTCCCAGCTGCACCAGCTGCGCGGGCGCGTGGGGCGCGGTGCGGCGGCGTCGGCCTGTGTGCTGCTGTACTCAACGGGCGACGCGCCGCGCCTGGGCGAGGCGGCGCGCGAACGCCTGCGCGCCATGGCGGAGACCAACGACGGCTTTGAGATCGCGCGGCGCGACCTGGAGATCCGCGGGCCCGGAGAATTTTTGGGCGCCCGACAGAGCGGCGAGGCCATGCTGCGCTTTGCCGACCTGGCGCAGGACACGGCGCTGCTGGAATGGGCCCGCGCCGAGGCTCCCATGCTGCTGGACCGCTACCCCCACCTGGCCCACAAGCATGTGGCGCGCTGGCTGGGTGGCAAGGCGGAGTACCTCAAGGCCTGATATTCTGGGTCAGGGCTATCCCGGTGGCAGGCACGACGTTTTGTAAGCAAAATGGAGTCCAGCCCCCGTCCCCATTGCGCCGGTAGCTCCTGAAATAATAGCGAACAGTCGTTGTCCAGAAAGTCCCTTCATGCCTTCCACTGCCATTCCTGCGTTCAATCCCGAGCTTGATCTGTTGCTGGAGCGTGTGGTGCCCATTGCCCCCGCGCTGGTCTGGGCCGCCTGGACCCAGCCCGAACATGTGGTGCACTGGTTCACCCCTGCCCCCTGGCAAACGGTGGACTGTGAGATTGACCTGCGTCCCGGTGGCATCTTCCGCACCACCATGCGCTCTCCCGAAGGCCTGGACAACGACCACACCGGTTGCTACCTGGAGGTGGTGGAGCACCAGCGCCTGGTCTGGACCGACGCCCTGGGCCCGGGCTACCGCCCGGCCAACAACCCCTTTGTCACCGCCAGCATCACCCTGCAGGCCGAGGGCAGCGGTACCCGTTACACCGCCCTGGTGCAGCACAAAGATGTGGCTACGCGCCAGCAGCACGAGACCATGGGCTTCGCCCACGGCTGGAGCACCGCGCTGGACCAGCTGGTCGCCTACATGCAGGGGCTGCGCGCATGAGCGAACCCTGGCAATGGATCATCTGGCTGGTGGGCGCCGCCGCCGTCATGGTGGGGGGGCTGTATGGCTACCTGGAGTACCAGGCCTCCTTGCTGAAAACCCGCACCACTGCCATTCCCGGTGGTCTGCGTTTCAGCGCCCATGGCTTCAGTGTGGAGGTGCACCGTGGCGCCCAGCAGGTGGTGGTGCAAACCGACCGCGGGCGCTATGTGCACCAGTCGCTGGAAGGGGGCGAGGAGCAGGAGCAGGACGGCAGCCTGACGGTGACCTTGCCCGCGCCGGGTTTGCGCATCGAGGTGTCGCGCGCCATGCGCAAGTTGCCCGACCAGGAAGAGGCCCAACCCACCGGGCTGTGCACCATCGAGTTCCACGCCTCTGACGAAATGGCTTTCACGGCGCAGGGCAAGGCGGGTGGCGAGCGCTCGGCGCTGCGCATGGACCATGTGCACGAAAAAATCGCCATGGGCTTCAACCAGTTTGCTGGCCAGGTACGCATGTGGGTAGAAAAGCTGGAGAAAAACCTGGCGCACCAGGCCCAGCTGGCGCAGCAGAAGCTGGACGCCGAGGCGGCCGACATCGCGCGCGCCGCCCGTGCCCAAAAGGCCGCGGCGCAGGGCCCGATGAACGAGATGGAGCCCGCAGACCAGATCGCGCAGTGGCGCCAGACCGCTGGCTTCAGCGGCACCAGTGAAGTGGGCTACACGGCCGACGGCAAGATTGACTGGTTCATTGACCTCGATACGCGCGGCCGCATCACCTTGTATGCGAACAAGCTGGTGATCCACACCAACCTGCTGGGGGCCAAGGTGACGGCGCTGGGCGCCGAGCTGGAGATCGGTGTGCGCGACGAATACTGGTCGGAGGCCGAGCCCGAGCTGCAGGTGTTCCGTCTGTTCAAGGGCGCGCATTCCGATGTGCGCCGGGCCTGGAAAGAGCGCATCGAGATTTTGTGCGACAAGCTGCGCAGCGGTGAAATTTCGGTACGCTGAGCGCATGCAGACGTTTGCCCTGCGGTCTGCGCTGCTGGCGGTTACGCTGGCGCTGCTGGGTATGGGTGCGCAAGCTGCGCCGTGCCAAAAATCGGTGCGCTGGTACGACGACGTGCCGTACTCCTACCGCGCGGCCGATGGCCAACTGGCCGGCCTCAACATTGACCTGGTGCGCGAGGCGCTGAGCCGCCTGGGCTGTGAGGCACGCTTTGTGGAGCTGCCCTGGGCCCGTGCGCTGGTGGAGCTGGAAGCCGGGCGGCTGGACATTCTGCCGGGCGCCCTGAAAACGGCAGAGCGCGAGCGCTTTGCCTATTTCTCGCGGCCCGTGACCCGGTCGCCCAACGTGCTGTTTATCAGCAAGGCTGCGGCCGGCAAGTACCGCATTCAGCGCCTGGCGGACGTCATCGACACCGACTTTCGGCTTGGCGTGCAGCTGGGCGTGGTGTATGGCCCGGAGTACAAAGCCTTGCTGGACAACCCATGGTTCAAGGCGCGCCTGAACCCGATTACGCTGCGCCGCAATGCCTGGAACATGATCGAGCTGGGCCGTCTGGATGGGCTGATTGCCGACGAGACCACGGGCCTGGTCGAACTGCAGCAGCTGGGCCTGACCCAGACCATGGTGAAGACCAAGGTGGTGACCTCCGCAGAGCCCGCCCTGATCGCGATTGGCAGGGCCTCCAACACCGCCGAGTTCGCAGAGTCCTTTGACAAGGCCCTGGCCAGCATGCTGTCGGACGGCAGCTTCAAGGCCATCCGCGAGCGACATGTGCCGTGTTCCGCATCGGCAGACCAGATCGGCTGTCGTTAGGGCAGGCATGGGTTTCAGGTTACGTGCGCGCTGGCTGGCGCTGGCCGGCAATACGCGGGGTGTGTTGCTGGTGGTACTGGCGATGGCCTGCTGGGCCGTGCTGGACGCTTGCAACAAGCGGCTGATGGCCCAGGGCATTGCGCCCAAACAGGTGCTGTTTTTGCAAGCGACCATCGTGCTGGCCATGCTGGCGCCCGTGGTGGCGTGGACGCGCGGGCGCATCATCGCCACGCGCCAGCCGCGCATCCACCTGCTGCGTGCGGTGTTCATCGTTACCTCGGCCTGGTGTGCCGCCTACGCGGTGTCGCACCTGCCCCTGGCCGAAGCCAGTGCCTACCTGATGACGGGCTCGCTCTTCATGCTGCCCATGGGCGTGTGGTTCTTGCGCGAGCGGCCGCACTGGCTGCGCTGGAGCGGTGTGGTGGTGGGCTTTGGCGGGGTGCTGGTCATTCTGCAACCCGGGGCGGAGGCGTTTCACCCGGCCGCCCTGGTGGCGCTGTTGGGCGCCCTCATGGAGTCCATGCTGGGCGTGGTGCTCAAGAAGTATTCAGGCCAGGAGCACCCGATTGCCGTGCTGACCTGGAGCCAGGTGGCCTGCTGGCTCACGTTTGGTGTGTTCTCCGGGTTCAGCCTGCCCAGCGTGCCCGTGGCGCTGTGGCCGCTGCTGCCGGTGGTGGGCGTGGCGGCGGCGGGCATTTACCTGAGTTACTTTTTTGCCTACCGCGCGGGCGATGCCTCGGCGGTGGAGGCGGGCAGCTTCTCGCTGCTGTTGTTCAGCCCCACGCTGGGCTGGCTGCTGTTTGCCGAGGCGCCGGATGTGGCCTTTTGGCTGGGCGCGGGCCTCTTGGTGTGTGGGATTGCGCTGGTGATTGTGGAGCCCACGGGCCGGGTGGGAGGACAATAGCGCCATGACCCTGACCGAACTCAAATACATCGTGGCCGTGGCGCGCGAGCGGCACTTTGGCAAGGCGGCCGAGGCTTGCTACGTCTCGCAGCCCACGCTGTCGGTGGCGGTGAAGAAGCTGGAAGAAGAGCTGGACGTCAAACTTTTCGAGCGCAGCGCCAACGAAGTCACGGTGACACCCCTGGGCGAAGAGATCGTGCGCCAGGCGCAGGCCGTGCTGGAGCAGGCCGCCAACATCAAGGACATTGCCAAGCGCGGCAAGGACCCGCTGGCAGGGCCCTTGAAGCTGGGCGTGATCTACACCATTGCCCCCTACCTGCTGCCGGACCTAGTGCGCCAGGTCATCACCCACAGCCCGCAAATGCCGTTGGTGCTGCAGGAGAACTTCACCGTCAAGCTGCTGGAAATGCTGCGCACCGGCGAGATCGACTGCGCCATCCTGGCCGAGCCGTTCCCCGACACGGGCTTGGCGCTGGCGCCGCTGTACGACGAACCCTTTTTTGCCGCTGTGCCCACCAGCCATGCGCTGGCCAAGCAGGACAGCGTGACCACCGAAGAGCTCAAGAGCGAGACCATGCTGCTCCTGGGCAATGGCCATTGCTTCCGCGACCACGTGCTGGAGGTGTGCCCCGAGTTCGCGCGCTTCTCCAGCGACGCCGAGGGCATCCGCAAGAGTTTTGAAGGCTCGTCGCTGGAGACCATCAAGCACATGGTGGCTGCGGGCATGGGCATCACGCTGGTGCCGCGCCTCTCCGTGCCCAAGGACGCGTTCGAGACCAAGAAGCGCCGTGGCGATGAGCCCTTTGTGAAGTACTTGCCGGTGCAAGATGGCAAGCTGCCCCCGCCCACGCGCCGCGTGGTGCTGGCGTGGCGGCGCAGCTTCACGCGCTACGAGGCCATCGCCGCGCTGCGCAATGCAGTCTATGGCTGCGCACTGCCCGGTGTCACGCGGCTGTCCTGATTTTTGAGCCAAATAGGCCACTAGCCCCGTATTCATTGCGCAAGCAGCTCCTTTATTTATAGCAATTCTGTGCCTTCTGTTGTCTCTACTAAGCTCTCGCGCTACCTCGATCTGATCCGCTGGAACCGCCCCGCAGGCTGGCTGCTGCTGCTGTGGCCCACGCTCAGTGCGCTGTGGCTGGCGGCCGACGGTTTCCCTGGCTGGCACCTCATCGTGGTGTTCACGCTGGGCACCATCCTCATGCGCAGCGCGGGCTGCTGCATCAACGACGTGGCCGACCGTGAGTTCGACAAACACGTCAAACGCACGGCCCAGCGTCCGGTCACCAGCGGGCGCATCTCCGCGCGTGAGGCGCTGCTGGTCGGTGCCGTGTTGGCGCTGGCCGCGTTTGGCCTGGTGCTGACGACGAATGCGGTCACTATTGCCTGGTCATTTGCCGCCCTGGCCGTGGCGCTGGTCTACCCCTATGCCAAGCGCTATGTCTCCATGCCGCAGGCGGTGCTGGGCGTGGCCTTCAGTTTCGGCATTCCCATGGCCTTCGCCGCCATGCTTGGGGCCGTGCCCTGGCAGGCCTGGGCGCTGCTGGTGGGCAATCTGTTTTGGGTGCTGGCCTACGACACCGAATACGCCATGGTGGACCGCGACGACGATCTCAAAATCGGCATGAAAACCTCGGCCATCACGCTGGGGCGCTGGGACGTGCCGGCGGTGCTGACGTTTTATGTCGTCTACCTGGCCCTGTGGTCCTGGCTGGTGCAGCCTGCGCTGATGCGCCCCTGGGCCTGGTGGCTGGGCGTGGCCGTGGCTGGTGGCCAGGTGGTGTGGCACGGTACGCTGATTGCCGACCGCGGGCGTGACGGTTGCTTCAAGGCCTTTCGCCTGAATCACTGGGTCGGCTTTGCGGTGTTTGTGGGCCTGGTGTTGGCCATCGGGGCGTAAAAAAGCCCGCGCGGGCAAGCCGGGCGGGCTTTGGGGGCCACCGCGCTAGCGGGGCCCGGCTAGGCTGCTTACTTGGCGCTCAGGCACTCTTTCATGAACTTCTTGCGGTCATCGCCTTTGAGGGCCTTGGTCTTGGCGTCGGCATTGCAGGTCTTCATCTTGGATTGCTGGGCCGTTGCGCCATCCGCTGCGGGGGCGGCTTCTGCCTTGGCACTCAGGCAACTCTTCATGAAGGCTTTGCGCTCATCGCCTGCAAGGGCCTTGGTCTTGGCATCGGCGTTGCAGGTCTTCATCTTGTTTTGCTGCGCGGTAGGTGCCTTTGCGTCAGCGGCGTGTGCGCCACCAACCGCCAATGCCAAACCCAGAGCCATGAGGGAGATCAGTTGTTTCATCAGTCGTCCAATCAAAAAGAGGGCAGCCAGGCTGCCGTTGCAGAAAAACCCCACCGGTTGAAAGCTTATAACGAAAAGATGTCAGCGCCGTTGACCGCGGGCCAGAGTTTCGGGCACGCCCCGTAAAATCGGACCATGCTCACCGTCAAACACGAACTCCTGCAGGCGCTGGCCGCCTGCCTGGACACCCTCTCCCCCGGCGCAGGTGCCAAAGCCGCCTTCGAATCCCCCAAAGTGGCCGCCCATGGCGACCTGGCCACCACGGCCGCCATGCAACTGGCCAAGCCTTTGAAGCTCAACCCGCGCCAATTGGCCGAGCAACTGCGTGATGCCCTGCTGGCCCACCCCGCCTATGTGGCCTGGGTGGACGCGGTGGAAATCGCCGGCCCCGGCTTCATCAACATCCGCCTGAAGCCCGCCGCCAAGCAGGAAATCGTGCGCGAAGTGCTGGGCCAGGCGGATCAGTTCGGTACGCAAAAATCTAACGGCCAGCGCGTGCTGGTCGAGTTTGTGTCGGCCAACCCCACGGGTCCGCTGCACGTGGGCCACGGCCGCCAGGCCGCGTTGGGCGACGCCATCTGCAACCTGCTGGAAACCCAGGGCTGGGATGTGTACCGCGAGTTTTATTACAACGACGCGGGTGTGCAGATCGGCACGCTGGCCAGCAGCACGCACCTGCGCGCCCAAGGCTTCAAGCCCGGTGACGAGCAGTGGCCCAGCGGCGAGAAGGCTGCGGCCTACAACGGCGACTACATCGCCGACATTGCGGCCGACTTCCTGGCGGGCAAGACCGTCAAGTCCGACGACCGCGAGTTCACCGCCAGCGGCGATATCAACGACCTGGACGGCATGCGCCAGTTCGCCGTGGCCTACCTGCGCCACGAGCAAGACCTGGACCTGCAAGCCTTTGCGGTGAAGTTTGACAACTACTACCTGGAAAGCAGCCTCTACACCAGCGGCCGCGTGGACGACGCCGTGAAGCGCTTGCAGGCCGCGGGCAAGACCTATGAACTGGACGGCGCGCTGTGGCTCAAGTCCACCGAATATGGCGACGACAAGGACCGCGTCATGCGCAAGCAGGACGGTACCTACACCTACTTTGTGCCCGACGTGGCCTACCACATCGCCAAGTGGGAGCGAGGCTTCACCAAGGTGGTGAACATCCAGGGCACCGACCACCACGGCACCATCGCGCGCGTGCGCGCCGGCCTGCAGGCGGCGGGCGTGGGCATTCCCCAGGGCTACCCCGACTACGTGCTGCACACCATGGTGCGCGTGGTCAAGGGCGGTGAAGAGGTCAAGATCAGCAAGCGCGCGGGCAGCTATGTGACGCTGCGCGATTTGATCGAGTGGACCAGCAAGGACGCCGTGCGTTTCTTCCTGCTCTCGCGCAAGCCCGACACCGAATACACGTTTGACGTGGACCTGGCTGTGGCCAAGAACAACGACAACCCGGTCTACTACGTGCAGTACGCGCATGCGCGCATCTGCTCGGTGCTGGCGACCTGGGGTGGCGACGTGAGCAGCTTGAAGAGCGTGGACCTGTCGGCGCTGCAAAGCCCGCAGGCCCAGGCCCTGATGCTCCTGCTGGCCAAGTACCCCGAGATGCTGACCGCAGCGGCCGCCGACGAGGCGCCGCACGATGTGACCTTCTACCTGCGTGAACTGGCCGCCAGCTACCACAGCTACTACGATGCCGAGCGCATCCTGGTGGATGACGAAGCGGTGAAGCTGGCGCGCCTGGCGCTGGTCGCGGCGACGGCGCAGGTGTTGCACAATGGCCTGGCTGTGCTGGGCGTGAGTGCCCCGCAAAAAATGTGAGGTCTGGGGGTCAGACCACTTGCGTAGCAGGTGCTCTGACCCCCACGAATTAAGACTGATTAAGAGAGAGAAAGCAGCGCATGAAGTTTGAACGTGGCGGAACCATTGTGGGTTTCATTGTGGGCGTGGTGGTGGGCCTGGGGGCTGCATTGGCGGTGGCGGTGTACGTCACCAAGGTGCCCGTGCCGTTCATGAACAAGAGCCAGAGCCGCAGCGCCGACCAGGACGCAGCCGAAGCCCAGAAGAACAAGAACTGGGACCCCAACGCGCTGCTTTACGGCAAGAACCCGGCCCCCGCCGTGCCCACGGCCACGGCACCGGCGTCTGCCGCGTCCGGCGCCAAAACGGCTGCCAAGCCTGACGCAAAGACTGACCCCAAGGCGGAAGCCAAAACCGACCCCAAGGCAGACGCCAAGACCGCCGTCAAACCGGATGCCAAGGGCGAGTTGAAGCCTGCCGTGTCGGCCGATCCGCTGGGTGACTTGGCCAAGGCCAAGGCAGGTGCCGCCACCGAAGGCGACGCGTTCTCCTACTTTGTACAAGTGGGCGCCTTCCGCACGGCCGAAGACGCCGAGGCCCATCGCGCCAAGCTGTCGCTGAGCGGCATCGAGACCAAGATTTCCGAACGCGAACAGTCGGGCCGCCCGGTGTTCCGCGTGCGCGTGGGACCGTTTGACAAAAAGGACGATGCCGACAAGGCCAAAGACAAGCTGGACAAGAGCGGTCTGGAAACCGCCCTGGTGCGCGTGCAGCGCTAGGCCGCGCTGGAACTTTTTTCCACCCCCTCCACTCACATCCGAGCACTTTGGAGCTTTTGAACCCATGAAACGTCGCGAATTTACCCAAGCCGCTACAGGCGCCGCCTTTGCATCCTCCGCCCTGTGGGCCAGCAGCGCCCAGGCCCAGGCCAAAGGCCCGCAGCCCGGCACCGATTACCAGCCCGTGGACCCCCGTGCCCCGGTGGAAGCACCCGCCGGCAAGATCGAGGTTGTTGAGTTCTTCTGGTACAGCTGCCCGCACTGCAATGCGTTCGAGCCCACGCTGCAAGCCTGGATCCCCAAGCTGCCTAAAGACGTGTCCTTCCGCCGCGTGCCCGTGGCCTTCCAGGACAGCTTTGTGCCCCAGCAGCGCCTGTACTACGCGCTGGAAGCCATGGGCCTGGTGGAGAAGCTGCACGCCAAGGTGTTTGCCGCCATCCACGCCGAGAAGCAAAACCTCAGCGGTGGCGATGCCATCGTCGAATGGGTGGCCAAGCAGGGCGTGGACAAGGCCAAGTTTGTTGAGCAGTACGGCTCGTTCAGCGTGGCCACCAAGGCCACCAAGGCCGCCCAGCTGCAAAACGCCTACAAGGTGGAAGGCGTGCCTGCCCTGGGCGTGGCCGGCCGTTACTACACCGATGGCTCCATTGCCGGCAACATGCAGCGCGCGTTGCAGATCGTGGACGCATTGATCGTCCAGGCGCGCACCGCCCGCTAAAAACACGCCTCTGCGCAGGCCGCAGAGGTATTCCACAGGGCTAGAATGATTTGTCATTCAACCCCTTTGTGGAGAGTCTTCCCATGGCACATCAGAAGTACCGGCTGGTCACCCGCAGTGATTTTGATGGGCTGGTGTGCGCCGTCCTGCTCAACGAGCTGGACCTGATCGACGACATCAAGTTCGTCCACCCCAAAGACATGCAGGACGGCAAGGTGGAGGTGTCCGATCGGGACATCACCACCAATCTGCCGTACGTGCCCGGCGTGCACCTGGCCTTTGACCACCACGAGTCCGAGACGGTGCGCAACACTGGCGAGCGCCCCAACCACATCATCCTGCCCGACGCCGACTCGGCCGCGCGCGTGGTGTTTGACCACTACGGTGGTGCCAACCGCTTCCCGGCGCGCTTCCACGACATGATGGAAGCCGTGGACAAGGGGGACTCGGCCCGCTTCAGCCACGACGAAATCATGACTCCCACCGGCTGGGTGCTGCTGAATTACCTGATGGATTCGCGCACCGGCCTGGGCCGCTTCCGCGAGTTCCGCGTCAGCAACTACCAGCTGATGATGGATTTGATCCAGTACTGCCGCCACCATGGCATTGACGAAATCCTGCAGCTGCCCGACGTGGTGGAGCGTGTGGACCTGTACTTTGAGCATGCGGCCAAGGCCAAGGAGCAACTGCTGCGCTGCTCCACCGTGCATGGCAACCTGTTGGTGCTGGACCTGCGCAATGAGGACACCATCTTTGCGGTGAACCGTTTCATGGTCTACGCGCTGTTCCCGCAGACCAATATCTCCATCCACGTGCTATGGGGCCTGCAGAAGCAAAACACTGTGTTTGCCACGGGCAAGTCCATCACCAACCGCAGCTCGAAGACCAATATTGGCGACCTGATGCTGAGCTACGGCGGGGGCGGCCATGCCAATGCGGGTACCTGCCAGGTGGAGAACGACCGCGCTGCAGACGTGTTGCAGGTGCTCATCACCAAAATTAACGCCGACGGCTGAGTCGGCCAAGGCGCGAAATGCGCAAAGCGCTCGGTACAATGGCCGAAGCGCTTTTCGAGCAAGTTTCGTGCCTTTATGAAAAAAACCATCCTGTCTGTGGCTGTGTCGCTGGTGTTTGCCAGCGCAGGCGGCCTTGCGTGGGCCGAAAAAGCCGACCGAAACAAGCCCATGAATGTGGAGGCGGACGCCCTGCGCTACGACGACATCAAGCAGGTCAGCGTCTTCACCGGCCATGTGGTGCTGACCAAGGGCAGCATCCTGATCCGCGGCGCCCAGATCGAGGTGCGCCAGGACCCGGATGGCTACCAGTACGGTCTGGTCACCGGCTCGGTCGCCACGCCGGCGTTTTTCCGGCAAAAGCGTGAAGGCCTGGATGAGTTCATCGAAGGCGATGGCGACACCATCGAATACGACGGCAAGGCCGACACTGTGCGCTTTGTCAAAAAAGCCCAGCTGCGCCGCCTGCGCGGCGCCACGCTGGCCGACGAGGTGACGGGTGCCGTCATCCTGTACGAAAACCTCAGCGACAAATTCACCGTGGACGGCGCCCCCAAGACCGCTGCGGCGCCGGCCGGCCGTGTGCGCGCCATGCTGACGCCCAAGCCCGAAGGCGAAACTGCCACCGCGCCTCAACCCGGTGCCACTCTGCGCGCCACGCCGCAACTTGAGAAGGCCGCCCAGTGAGCGAGCCCACCCAAGAAGCCCCGGACACCAGCACCGGGCGGCTGGAAGCCCGGCATTTGCAAAAGTCGTATGGCAAGCGCCAGGTGGTGAAAGATGTGTCGCTGACCGTGCGCACTGGCGAGGTCGTGGGCCTGTTGGGCCCCAACGGCGCGGGCAAGACCACCTCGTTCTACATGATCGTGGGCTTGCTGCGCGCCAGTGCGGGCGACATCACGATTGACGGCCATTCCATCGAGCACATGCCCATCCACCGCCGCGCGCGCCTGGGGCTGGGCTACCTGCCGCAAGAGGCGTCCATCTTTCGCAAGCTCAATGTCGAAGACAACGTGCGCGCCGTGCTGGAACTGCAGCGCGACGAGGCGGGCGAGCCGCTCAAGTCGGCCGAGATTGAAGCGCGCCTGACCGCGCTGCTGCAAGACCTGCGCGTGGAGCATCTGCGCGAGTCGCCCTCGCTGGCCCTGTCGGGTGGTGAGCGACGCCGTGTGGAGATTGCGCGCGCACTGGCCACGCGGCCGCGCTTTATCCTGCTGGACGAACCGTTTGCCGGTATCGACCCGATTGCGGTGATCGAGATCCAGCGCATCATCAACTTCCTCAAGGGCCGTGGCATCGGTGTGCTGATCACCGATCACAACGTGCGCGAAACCCTGGGCATTTGCGACCACGCCTACATCATCAGCGACGGCCATGTGCTGGCGCAAGGCACCCCCTCCGAGATCGTGAACAATGCCGATGTGCGCCGTGTCTATCTCGGTGAGCATTTCAAAATGTAATGAAGCAAGGTCTTTCATTACGCGTCTCCCAACACCTGGCGCTCACGCCCCAGTTGCAGCAGTCCATCCGTCTGCTGCAGCTCTCTACGCTGGAGCTGAGCCAGGAGGTGGAGCAGATGCTGGACGAAAACCCGTTTCTGGAGCTGACCGAGGACCGGGCCGAGCGCGAGGACTTTGGGCTGAACGCAGTAGATGCGACGGTCAGCGAAGGCGACCGACTGTCCGAGAGCAGCGAGGTGGACTACGCGCCCAGTGCGGTGGCCGACTACGCCACCTCGACCAGTACCAGCAGCAATGACGAAGAAGCCACGCCGCTGAGCAGCAGCGACGAGCCCAACTGGGAAGGCGACGGCACCACCGAGATGATGCCCGACGATGGCGAGTGGGGGGTGGACGCCAAAGCCAAGGCCAACAACCTGGGCGACGACGAGGAGAAAGACGCCACCGAGCTGGCGCGCTCTGCCGAATCGCTGCAGGCCTTTTTGCACCGCCAGGCGCTGAGCCTGCGCACCAATGCCACCGACGCGGCCGCGCTGCGCTTCCTCATCGAATCACTCAACGACGACGGCTACCTGGAAGACCCGCTGGAAGAGCTGGCACGCAGCCTGAACCCCGGCGACGAAGAGCAGCTGCAGGACCTGGTGCACCACTTCACCGTGGCGCTGGGCTTGCTGCACAGCCTGGAGCCCGTGGGCGTGGGCGCGCGCGACTTGGGCGAGTGCCTGCGTTTGCAGGTCAAGGCCTTGCTGGCCCAAGCTGAAGTGGATGGTGAGGACGAGCGTGCCGAGCTGCTGCAGGTGGCCCTGGGCATCTGCAGCAAACCCATGGACCTGCTGGCGCGGCGCGACATCAAGCGCCTGGTGCAAATGGGCGTGGGCAGCGACGCGCTGGTGCGCGAAGCGATCGCGCTCATCGCACGGCTGGAACCCAAGCCCGGGCGGCGCTTTGTGGACGTGGAGCGCAACATCGTGGTGCCCGACGTGCTGGTGGTGGCCATCGGCAAGGCCGGTGGCATTCCCAAATTCCGCGTGCAGCTCAACCCCGAGGTGATGCCACGCCTCAAGGTGCATGACATCTACGCCAATGTGCTGCGCAACCACCGCGGTGGCCGCGACGGTGCTGGCCACGCGGCGCTGCAGCAACGCCTGCAGGAGGCGCGCTGGTTCATCAAGAACATCCAGCAGCGCTTTGACACCATCCTGCGCGTGAGCACGGCCATTGTGGAGCGGCAGAAGAACTTTTTCACCCATGGCGAGCTGGCCATGCGCCCCCTGGTGCTGCGCGAGATTGCCGACGAATTGGGCCTGCACGAGTCCACCATCAGCCGCGTGACCACGGCCAAGTACATGGCCACGCCGTTTGGCACGTTTGAGCTGAAGTACTTCTTCGGCTCTGGCCTGGGCACCGAGAGCGGTGGCAATGCCTCCAGCACCGCGGTGCGCGCGCTCATCAAACAGTTCATTGCCTCCGAGAGCAGCAAGAAGCCCTTGAGCGACAACCAGATCTCTGACATGCTCAAGGAGCAGGGCATCGAATGCGCCCGGCGCACCGTGGCCAAATACCGCGAGGGGCTGAAGATTGCCCCCGCCTCACTCCGCAAAGCGCTATGAACCAATTGACCCTTTTTCTCCCCTGCGCCGCCGGCGTGGAGGAGTACCTGGCGCCGGAGATTTTGCAAATCACCGGTCTGCCGCCCGGCTGCGTGACCAAGCAGCGCGGTGGCGTGGCCGTGCGCACCTCGTTCGCGCATGCCATGTTGCTCAACCTGTACAGCCGCCTCTCGCAGCGCGTGCTGGTGCTGGTGTCGTACACCGAATACCGCAGCGAACAGGACCTGTACCGCGCCGGCCTGCAGGTGCCATGGGAGCAGTGGTTCACGCCCAAGGAAAGCATCAAGGTCGAGGTGACGGCGCAGCACAGCCCGCTGACCTCGCTGAACTTTGCCGCGCTCAAGGTGAAGGATGCCGTGTGCGACCGCTTCCGCGAAGTGGCGGGCGGCGTGCGCCCCGACGTGAACACGCAGTGGCCCGATGTGCGCATCTATGCCCACCTGACCACCGACAGCTGCTCGCTGTACGTCGACACCTCGGGCGAGCCGCTGTTCAAGCGCGGCTGGCGCGAGGACAAGGGCGACGCACCGCTGAAGGAAACCCTGGCCGCGGCCATGATTGCCGCCAGCGGCTGGGCCTCGGGTGAGGACGACCTGATGCCGCTGTACGACCCCTGCTGCGGCAGCGGCACGGTGGCCATCGAAGCCGCGCAGATTGCCTGCAACATCGCGGCCGGTTCGCTGCGCCGCTTTGCGTTCGAAAAATACCGACCCTTCCGTTCGCAGGAGTGGGCGGACATGAAGGCCGAGGCCGCAGCGAATGTGGTCAAGCCCGAGCCGGGCCAGACTGCGCTGATCTACGGCAGCGATGTGTCGCACCGCATGGTGGACTTTGCGCAGCGCAACGCGCAACGCGCCGGCGTGGCCGATGTGATTGAGTTTCGCGGTGGCGACGCGCTGCAGCGCATGCCGCCGATTGAAGGCGGCGGCGTGATGGTGCTGAACCCGCCCTATGGCGAGCGTATTGGCATTGGTGGCGTAGCCGGTGAAGGCGAAGGTGCCCGCTTTGGCGCACGCGAACTCGCGCAGACCGACGAAGGTGTGGACTTCTTCAACCAACTGGCCAGCCACTGGAAGAAGAACTACAGCGGCTGGACCGCCTGGGTGCTGACGCCGGACCTGAAGCTGCCCAGCAAGATGCGCCTGAAGGAATCGCGCCGCGTGCCCATGTGGAACGGACCGCTGGAGTGCCGCCTGTTCAAGTTCGACATGGTCAAGGGCCGCCTGGCTAAGGGCGCCGCGCCAGCTGCCCAGGAGCCCAATGACTGAGGGCGTGGCGGAGGGTGTGAGCCAGATCGTGCTGGACACCAACATCGTGCTGGACTTGCTGGTGTTCAACGATGCGGCCACCCCCCCATTGCGCGAGGCCCTGCAGGGCGGTCGCCTGCAGTGGGTGGCCACCGCCCCCATGCGCGACGAGCTGGAGCGTGTGCTGGCCTACCCCCAAATCGCCAAACGCCTGGCCTTTTACGGCCTGTGCGCAGCGCAGGTGCTGCAGGCGCGCGATGCCCAGGTGCAGACCGTGGACGTGCCGCCCAAGGCCAGCGTGACCTGCAAGGACCCGGACGACCAGAAGTTCATTGACTTGGCCGTCGCCCAGCGCTGTCCGGTGCTGAGCAAGGACCACGCCGTACTTTGCATGGCAAAACGGCTGCTAGCCCTCGGCGCTGCTGCGCGAGCAGCTATCGAATAGATAGCGCTGCACCGCTGCCGCCCGCCACGGGCCAGAGCCGCACGGCCAGCGCGGTGGTTGCCGCCGCGGCCGCCATGCCACACACTCCGGCCCATCCCCATTGCGCCAACGCCAGACTTCCCAGCCAGGCGCCACTGGCCATGCCGATGAACATGCCCCCCATGAGCACGGCGTTGAGCCGGCTGCGTGCGGCGGGCTCCAGGCTGTAGACGATGGTCTGGTGCGCGATCAGGCTGGCCTGCACACCGAGGTCAAACACCACGGCACCCACGGCCAGCAGCCACAGTGGGCTGTCCGTTTCGAGCGCACCCAAACCCATGGCCAGAAACGCGGCCACCACAAGGGCGGCACCCAGCCGTGTCACCACCTCGGGGCCGCGGCGATCGGCCATGCGGCCTGCCAGCGGCGCAGCCAACGCACCTGCGGCACCGGCCAGGCCAAACGCACCGGCTGCGGCGCTGCCCAGGTGGGCCGGTGCGGCATGCAACATCACCGCCAGCGTAGACCAGAAGGCGCTGAACGCCACACTGAGCAGCCCCTGTGCGAGGGCCGCCCGGCGCAGGCCTCGGTGGCGCTGCCACAACGTAGCCAGCGTGCGCATGAGCGCCAGGTAGGGCAGCTGCGTGGTGGGCGCAAAGCGCGGCAGGCCGCGCCATACGGCTACACCCAAGAGCGCAATGCTGAGCGCCGCCGCCACAAACATGGCGCGCCAGCCCGCCTGCTCGGCGACCAGGCCTGACACCACGCGCGACAGCAGAATGCCCAGCAGCAGCCCGGTCATCACCGTGCCCACGGTCTTGCCGCGGCTGGCTTCGGGTGCCAATGTGGCGGCGGCGGGCACGATGTCCTGCGCAAGCGTGGCGGATACGCCAATCACCAGGCTGGCGGCGAGCATCACGCCCAGCGAGGGCGCGGCGGCGGCAACCAGCAGCGCCAGGCACAGCACGGCGGCCTTGCCCAGGATGATGCGGCGCCGGTCAAACCGGTCGCCCAGCGGGGCCAGTGCCACCAGGCCCAGCGCGTAGCCCAGCTGCGTGAGCGTGGGCACCAGGCCAATCGCCGCGGGGGTGGCGCCGAACTCGGTGCCCAGCACGCCCAGCATGGGCTGGCTGTAGTACAGCGCGGCCGCGGCCAGGCCGGCGCCGACGGCCAGCAACAGCACCAGGGCCGCGGGCAGGGCGCTTGCTGGCTTATGCGTGGAAGTGGTTGATGTCATAGTGTTAACCCTTGGTTTTGCAATGAAGGCAAGTGTGTCATCGCATAAACCGCTTGGGAACGCCCACAATTCGCACAATTGTTATACGCTTGGCGTATGAAGACCGCCCCCGACCGCATCGAACTCATGCAGACCCTGGTGCGCATCGTGGAGGCCGGCAGCCTGTCGGCCGCGGCGGCGCAGCTGGGCACCACCCAGCCCACGGTGAGCCGGCGCCTGCAAACGCTGGAGCGCATGCTGGGTGCCAAGCTGCTGCAGCGCTCCACCCACGCCATGCAGCTGACCGAGGAAGGCCAGCGCTGCTTCGCCCACGCCAAGGAGCTGCTGCAGAACTGGGATGCCTTTGAGGCCGACCTGCGTGGCAGCACCGAGGTACCCGAGGGCACGCTGCGTGTGGTGGTGCCGCACGCCATTGGCCAGCAGCAGCTGGTGGGTCCGCTGGCCGACTACCTGCAGCGCCACCCGCGCGTGGCCGTGGAGTGGCTGCTGCACGACCGCACGCCTGACTTCATTGCCGATGGCATTGACTGCGCCATCCACGTGGGTGCGGTGGACGACCCCGCAGTAGTGGCCGTCAAGCTGGCGGAGATTCCGCGCATTGTGGTCGCCGCGCCCGCGGTGCTGGGCGATGCACCGCCACCGGTGCACGCGGCTGACCTGGCCACGCTGCCCTGGCTGGCGCTGCGCACCTTCTACCGCAATGACATCACGCTGCGCCACAGTGACGGCACGCAGCAGCGCCTGGCGCTAAAGCCGCGCATGAGCACCGACAGCCTGTACGCGCTGCGCAGCGCGGCACTGTTGGGGCTGGGCGTGTGTGTGGCGTCCAGCTGGGCGGTGGCCGACGACGTGGCCGAAGGCCGGCTGTTACACCTGCTACCTGAGTGGCGCGCCGAGCCGCTGCCCATCTACTTGCTCTACCCCTATGCCCACTTCTACCCGGCCAAGCTGCGCCGCTTTGTGGACATCTTGCGGCCCGCGCTGGTGGCGGGCTGGGGCACGCCAGCGAGCCCCTGAAACCATAGCTGCTATTGCAGCGGTGCTGGCGCGCTGTGGCCCGGTGCATCGGTCGGCAGACGCAGCACAAAGCGGGTGCCAGCGCCCGGCGTGCTGTGCGCGGTGATGCTGCCACTGAGCACGTTGGTGACCAGGTTGTAGACGATGTACAGCCCCAGGCCGCTGCCGCCGCGGCCCAGTTTGGTGGTGTAGAAGGGCTCGAAGATGTGCTGCAGATTGCCCGGGGCAATGCCGCAACCGTTGTCGGCGTACTCCAGCACCACGTCATCGCCATCCTGGTGTGCGTGGATGGTGATGCGGCCGTGGGATAGGCCCTCAAAGCCATGGCTCAGCGTGTTGGTCAAAAAGTTGGTCAGCACCTGCTCCAGCGGCCCGGGGTAGCTGTCCAACACCAGGTCGGTGGGAATGTCCACGTCCACCAGGTGCTGCGCGTGTTTGAACACCGGCCGCGTGGTGGTCAGCACCTCGCCCACCACGCTGTGCAGCGCAAATTCGCGTCGGCGTGTGCTGCTCTGGTCTACCGCCACTTCCTTGAAGTCGTTAATCAGCTTGGCCGCTTTCACCGCGTTACGTTCGATCAGCGTGCTGGCCTCTTGCAGGCGCGCGGCGCCCTTGTCCACGTCCGAGCGGCGGGCCGTGCCCGAGAGCAGGCGCTGGCTGAAGTCGGCGACCTCTTCCTTGAGCGTGGAGGCCACGGCCATCACATTGCCAATGGGGGTGTTGAGCTCGTGCGCGATACCGGCCACCAGGCTGCCCAGTGCGGCCAGTTTTTCAGACTGCACCAGCTGGCCCATGGCGCGCTTGAGTTCGGCATTGCGTGCCTCGACGCGGGCCTCCAGGTCGTGGTTGAGTTCTTCCAGCGTGGTCTGCGTGCGTTTGAGCTGGGTGACGTCGATCAGGGTCTCAATGGCGCCGGTGATATTGCCCTGCGCATCGCGCAGCGGTGCGGCGCAGTATCGGGCCCACATGCCGCGCTTGCCGTCCAGGCTCTCGAAGTAGTCTTCGCCCTCAATGGCGCCGGGGATCACCGGGCTCTTGCGCAGCTTGCCGGGGTAGAAACGCTCCACGTCTTCGGGCTTGGCGCCGTCCACCATCACGTCCACCAGGCAGGGGCGCGGGCTGGGGTAGATGCCGCGCCAGGTATCGGTGGTGCCCACCACCTCGTCGGCATGCACGCCGGTCAGGCGCGTCATGTGCGGGTTCCAGAAGGTGATTTTGTGCTGCGCGTCGATGGCGAACACGGCCACGGGCAGGTTGCGGTAGACCTGCTGCAGGCTGTGTTCAAAGTCTTTGCCCATAGCCTCGGCCTGCTTGCGGTCCGAGATATCGCGAATGGTGGACACCGTGCGCTGGCCCTGGGCCATGTCAAACCGCGTCATGGAGATCTCGGACCAGAAGACGCTGCCGTCCTTGCGGCGTGAACGCCATTCGAACGACTGCGGCCCCTCGCTGCGGGTTTTTTCGTACCACTGCGCGGCTTCTGCGGCGCTGTAAGGGGCCTCATTTGTGCTCAGTTCGCCAGGGGACAGGGGGCGTACCTCGTCGCTGTTGTAGCCAAACAGCGCCTGGAAGCGCGGGTTGATCTCCACCACCTGGCCGTTGCCAAGGTCGCGCACCATGATGGCGTCGGGGCAGTTGTCAAACAGCTCCCGGTAGTTTTTGCTGCTGATGCGCAGAGCCGCCTCGGAGGTGTGCTTGAGGCGCAGCCCGTACAGCAGCAGGCCAATGATGATGAGCAGGCTGCCAAACAGCACGGACAGCCAGGGCAGGTGGGGGCGCAGGTCTTCCCAGGTGCCGTTGGGGCGGTTGAGCACCGTGGCGTTGGCGGGCAGGCGCGACTCATCCACGCCCCAGCGCCGCATCTGGACGTAGTCGAAGGTGGCGTGGGACGACCCTTCGATCAAGGGCAGCGGCGAGGGCGCCAGGCCATGCAGCAGGTCCAGCGCCAGCCGGCCCACGGTTTGCCCTTGCTCAAAGCCCGACACCAGAAAACCGCCCATCACCCCGGGCTGCATGGCCACATCGCGTGTCACCGCCAATGGCGCGTGTGCCGCTGCGGCCCACAGCTGGGCAGCTTCCTCGTGGGTCAGCAGGCGGTCGTTGGCGTCGCGGTTGAAGGGCAGTGCAAACACCAGGTCGGTGGAGCCAAGTTGGCGCAGCCGCTGGTCGATGGCCTCGACCGTGGTGTTGGTCAGGTATTCCAGCGCGACCTGGGTGTGCGTACTGTGGCGGTTTTGCAGGGTCTCGACCTGGGCCAGGCTGGTGCGGCTCTGGTCGTGGATGACGACTACGCGCCGGGTCTTGGGCAACAGGTCCAGCAGGCGCTCCAGGCTGTCGCCCACGTCCAGGTCGTCGAACACGCCGCCCAGGTTGGGCTCTTGCAACAGCGCTATGCGCCGGCTGCTGGAGACACCGGAGAACAAGATGGAGACACCCGGAAAGTGCTTTTTGCGCACGCGCAGGGCTAGGTCCAAGGCGTCGTCGTCGGCCGCCAAGATCACGGTGGGTGGCGTCTTGCCGTACTTCGTGACCAGCAGGTCTTCAAACTGCTGGTAGTAGCGCTCGCTGGGCTTGACGTGTTTGGTGTCCAGAAAATCCAGCTGCAGGTCCAGTTGGGGCTCCACCGTGATCAGTTGCGCGCGCACCCCGGCGATCTGCGCGTCACTCCAAGGCATGCCCGCGTGGTACGACGCCAGCATCAGCACCCGGGAGAGGTCGGTGACGGCCAATGCGGGCCCTACACACAGCAGCAGCCCCCATAGCCATACACCCCGCCACAGCCACTTGCGGGCAGATGGGACAGGGGCGGCGTGGTGCTGGGCCAAGGGGCGCTCAGGCCGTGAGTGTCAGCCTGTCGTTGCTGGCGCGGGATGGCGCTGTGAGCTTGAAGACCGCCATCACCTCCACCAGCGCGCGCGCCTGCGAGCGCAGGCTGCTGGCTGCGGCGGCCATTTCCTCCACCAACGCGGCGTTTTGCTGGGTGGTCTGGTCCATCTGGGTCACCGCATTGCCGACTTGGTTCACCCCCGAAGCCTGTTCGCTGCTGGCCGCGCTGATCTCGCCCACGATGTCGGTCACGCGACGGATGGCCGCCACCACCTCGCTCATGGTGGTGCCGGCCTGGTCCACCAAGGCCGTGCCTTGCTCGACCCGCTGCACGCTGGTGCCAATGAGCTGCTTGATTTCCTTGGCGGCCTCGGCACTACGGCCCGCCAGGGCGCGCACTTCTGAAGCCACCACTGCAAAGCCGCGGCCCTGCTCGCCCGCACGCGCCGCTTCCACCGCCGCGTTCAGGGCCAGGATGTTGGTCTGGAAGGCGATGCCATCAATCACGCTGATGATGTCTGCGATCTTGTTGGACGCCTCGTTGATGCCCTTCATGGTTTCCACCACCTGGCTCACCACTGCACCACCGCGCACGGCCACCGTGGACGCTGTCATGGCCAGCTGGTTGGCCTGGGCGGCGCTGTCGGCGTTTTGGCGCACCGTGGCGCTCAGCTCTTCCATCGATGCCGCGGTTTCCTGCAAGGCGCTGGCTTGCTGCTCGGTGCGGGCTGACAGGTCGTTGTTACCCTGCGCAATTTCCGAGCTGGCGCTGGACACGCCCTCGGCGCTGGTGCGGACTCCGCCCACCATGCGGGCCAGGTTGTCGCGCATGCCCATGAGGGCATGCATCATGTCAGCGGCCTCATCGGTGCCATCGGGCTGGATGTGGATGCTCAGGTCGCCTGCGCTGATGGCCTGGGCCGACTTCACCGCGTGCTGGATGGGGTAGGTGATCGAGCGGGTGGCCAGTGCGGCCAGCGTGAGCCCAATGACGGCCGACAGGATGGCGCCCACGCTCAGAATCCACTGCCCACTGTTGGCCACCGCCTCGGTCTTGGCCACGCCATCCTTGAGCTGGTCTTCCATGTGGTCCATCAGCGTGTCCAGCGACTTGAGGTAATTGGTGGCCAGGGGCAGCAAGGTGGTATCTACGGCCGCATTCACGTCCTCGCCGGCCTGCTTCTTTTTCATCAGGTCGGTACGCGGACCGCGGTACAGCTCGCGCTGCTTGCCAATGTCGGTGAACAGCGCTTTGCCCGCGTCATCGGTGATCAGGGGCTCCAACTGCTTTTGCAAGTCGCTGATGACCTTGGAGGTGGCATCCATCTCCTTTTGCAGGGAGGTGACATGATTGGGGTCCGACGCGTGCAGGGCTGCCGAGGTGCGCACCCAATTGATGCGGATGTTTTCTACCCATTTCTGGGCCAGCGAGGAACGCTCCACCTCAACGTAGGCCAGGGCGTGGGCCTGGTCTTTCAGGATTCCCAGTCGCCACACGCCGGTCAGAGCCATCACCGCCGTGATCAGCAGCACAACCCCAAACGCCAAGCCCAGTCGGGCGCCGATGCGCAAGTTAGTACCCATCATGGTCGCTCCTCTTGTTGTAGTCTTCAACGACTGTACTCCGAAGCCCGGCAAAGCAAAAGGCTGAAGGAGGCTACTCCCCTTGCAGCGCAAAGCTGCGCGCGCTGGCCCGGGGCCAGCTGTGGCGGTAGATCAGCGGCAGCGCGGCCACACTCTCGTGCAGCAATGCACCGCTGGGCAGTTGTGTCAGGATCAGTTGGGCCAGCGACTTGACCTTGTGGTCGGTGGAGCGGCGCACGATATGGTGGGCCGTGATTTCGCTGGGGTGCAGCACACCGGCGGCCTGCACCAGTTCCTTGAGTGCGTACAAGGTTTGCTGGTGGAAGTTGTAGACGCGCTCGGCCTTGTCGGGCACCACCAGCGACTGCTGGCGCAGCGGATCCTGCGTGGTCACGCCCGTAGGGCAAGCGCCCGTGTGGCAGTGCTGGGCCTGGATGCAGCCCAGTGCAAACATGAAGCCGCGCGCGCTGTTGCACCAGTCGGCGCCCAGCGCCATCAGGCGTGCGATGTCAAACGCGCTGACCACCTTGCCCGCACAGCCCACCTTGATGCGCTCGCGCAGGCCGGCGCCGCGCAGCGTGTTGTGCACCAGCAGCAGCCCTTCTTGCAGCGGCGAACCCACGTGGTCGGTGAACTCCAGCGGTGCCGCACCCGTGCCGCCTTCGGCACCGTCCACCACGATGAAGTCGGGCGTGATCCCGGTTTCCAGCATGGCCTTGACCATGGCAAACCATTCCCAGGGATGGCCGATGCAGAGCTTGAAGCCCGTGGGCTTGCCGCCCGACAGTTCGCGCAAGCGGGCGATGAACTGCATCATCTCCACGGGCGTAGAGAAGGCGCTGTGCGCTGCGGGCGAAATGCAGTCCACGCCCTCGGGCACACCGCGTGCCGCGGCAATTTCGGCCGTCACCTTGGGGCCCGGCAGCATGCCCCCGTGGCCGGGCTTGGCGCCCTGGCTGAGCTTGAGCTCAATCAGTTTGACCTGTGGGTCACGCGCGTTGGCGGCGAATTTGTCGGGGTTGAAGCTGCCATCGTCGTTGCGGCAACCAAAGTAGCCCGAGGCCACCTCCCACACCAGGTCGCCGCCATGCACGCGGTGGTGCACCGAGATCGACCCCTCGCCCGTGTCGTGGGCAAAGCCACCGCGTTTGGCGCCTGCGTTGAGCGCCAGGATGGCGTTGGCGCTGAGCGCCCCAAAACTCATGGCCGAAATGTTGAACACGCTGGCGCTGTAGGGCTGGGCTGTATCGGAGCCAATGGTGATGCGGAAGTCATGTGAGGCCAGCTTGGTGGGCGCCACGGAGTGGTTCATCCACTCGTAGCCCTCGGCATGCACGTCGAGTTGGGTGCCAAAGGGGCGTTTGTCGGGCTCGGTCTTGGCGCGCTGGTAGACCAGCGAGCGCTGTGAGCGCGAAAACGGTGTGGCCTCGTTGTCGCTCTCGATGAAGTACTGGCGAATCTCGGGCCGAACAAACTCCAGCATGAAGCGGATGTGGCCAATGATGGGATAGTTGCGCAGGATGGAGCGCCTGGTCTGCCGCAGGTCGTAAACCCCCACCCCGACCAGCAGGGCCGACAGCAGCAGCGTGCCCCACCCCACCCCAAACACCACCACACTGAAGCCACTGAGCAGAAAGGCGAAGGCACTGAGCCCCAGAACGGTGTAGCGGATGGGGAAGATGGAATTGAGCGTGTGCAGCATGGAAACCCTTTGTTCGGAGAGACAATACCAGCCTGCTATCTTTTTGCACAGCCTATGTCTACCCTAACTCCCTCTGCAGACGCCGCTTCCGGCGCACCCGTGGACGCCCTGACCCCTGACGAGTTCGACGCAATCGACACCATCCTTGACGATTTGCGTTCCCGCCACGATGAAATTCCCCAGTGGGAGTTTTGTGAAGGCTTCATGGCCGCGCTGGTGTGCTGCCGCCGCCCGATTGCACCGGCCGAGTACTTCCCGGTGTTGTTGGACATGGAGATGCCCGCGGACGGCGAAGCCGGTGGATTCTCCAGCGTGGAGCAGGCGCAGCAGTTTCAGTCGCTGTGGACCCGTCGCTGGAACGATGTGGTGCGCGGGCTGAACACGGAAGTGCAAAGTCTGGACGAGGACAACGCCTACCACCCCGAGGTGATGGACGTGCGCGGTGCCGTGGCCGTGTTGCCCGAGGAAGAGCGCGCCGCGATGGCCGATCAGGCGTTGCCATCGTTTGCCCAGGTCTGGGCGCTGGGTTTCATGTTCGCGGTGGAAAGCTGGCCCGAAGAGTGGGCAGCGCCACGTGACAAGGAAGCCGAGAAGTGGCTGGACGCATCGCTGCAGTCCATCGTGGCACTGACCGAAGACGACACCGACGAACCCACCCTCTCCGTGTTTGACGATGACGGCCCGCCCAGCGTGAGCCAGGAACGCATCAATGCCTTCGCCGACGGCGTGTGGGCCACCTATGACCTGCGCGAGCTATGGCGCAACTTCGGTCCGCGCGTGGAGACAGTTCGCAAAGAAGCCGAACCCGGCCGCAATGACCCCTGCCATTGCGGCAGTGGCAAAAAATACAAGAAGTGCCATGGGGCGTGATGCCTGGCAGCGTTGACGTTTAGTTGGTCTGCTGAAAGAAATCCGCCAAACATTGCGCCGTTGCCTCAGGCAGTTCTTCGGGGATGAAATGCCCTGCAGGCAGGCTCTTGCCATGGACCGTGCCCGCACACTGGGCCTGCCATAGCGGCACGGGCTGGAACATGCGCTGTACGACGCCGCGCTCGCCCCAGATGACCAGTGTGTCGCAGGCGATTTTTCCTTGTTCACCAGGCAGTGCCCGGCTGGTGCGGTCGTGCTCCAGGTCGATGTCTGCGCTGGCGCGGTAGTCCTCGCACATGGCGTGGATGGTGCCGGGCAGGGTGAAGCAACGGTCGTAGGCGGCCAGCGCCTGGGGTTCGATATAGCCCAGACCGCCGGAGCCCCAGCCGCCCAGCTTGGCATGCAGGTAGGCCAGGGGTGCGCCGCCAATCATGGTCTCGGGCAGGGGCGTGGGTTGGATCAGATGGAACCAGTGGTAGTAGGCGCGTGCATAGGCAAAGTCGGTGGCGGCGTACATGTCCAATGTGGGGGCAATGTCGATCACGCACAGGCCCAGCACCCGGCCGGGGTGGTCCACCGCCAGGCGGTGTGCGACGCGGCCCCCACGGTCATGGCCGCAGAGGTAAAACTGGTCAACGCCCAATGCATCCATCACGGCCACCATGTCCTGGGCCAGGGTGCGTTTGCTGTAGTTGCTGTGGTCGGCCAACCCTTCAGGTTTGGCCGAGTCGCCGTAGCCACGCAGATCGGGCATCACCAGGTAGAAGCGGTCTTGCAGTTGCTGGGCCACGCGGTGCCACAGCACGTGGCTTTGCGGAAAACCGTGCAGCAACAGCAGGGCCGGCCGTCCGGCGCGCGCCGCACTGGGAACGCGGGCATGGATGCGCACGCCGTTGACCTCGAAATCGCGTTCTTCGAAATGTTCAAACCAGGGTGCGGGCATAGTGGTTTTTCCTCGCTTCTGCGGGGTCCGTACAGGATGGGGGCTCAGGGTAATTCAATTCCCTGTCACCCGCGCGTCAAGCGACGGCTTTTCCTTGTTTTTGGCGGTGAAAAAGTGGCATCATGGCCGCAAAAGTTGGCATGCGCACGCACGTGAATGACCAACCCGCAGGGAGACTGCGCATTGCGCGCCAACTACAGCGTGGGGTCTGACGGACATGGCTTTTACCAATTTCAAGATCAGCGTCAAGCTGGGCATTATTTTTGCGGTGCTGGTGGTGATGACCGCAATCGCCGGCGGCTTTGCGTTGCTGCAAATGGCCAACATCAATGGCAATACCGAAGACATCGCTGATAACTGGCTGCCCAGTGTTCAGTACCTGGGCGAGATGCAGACCTACCTGAGCGAGATGCGCAGTGCGGAACTGCTGCACGCGTTGGCCGTGGCGCCAGAAGACAAAAAGCCCGAGGCCGAACGCATCGCCACCACCAAGCGCAAGCTCGACGAGGTGGGGCAAAAGTTTTTTGTGCTGGTGGATTCGCCGCAGGAGCAAAAAGCCTGGGATGCCTACAGCAAGCAGCTCAAGGCCTATTACGAAACCGGAACCAAGCTGCTACAGCTGTCGGACATCGGTCCGTCCGAAATGGACGCCACGTCGGTCTATGTGCGCGGAGAATCCAGAACCGCATTCCGCGCCTTGCAGGCCACTATGGCCGATATGGCGGCCCTCAATGTGAATGGCGCCCACGCGGCGCGTGAAGCCGCCCACAGCACGTATGGATCGGCGCGCATGGCCGTGAGTGTGGTGGTGGTGGTGGCCGTGCTGCTGGCCATCGTGCTGGGCGTGTGGATCAGCCGCCAGATCACCCGCCCGCTGGCGTTTGCCGTGCAGGCGGCTGAGGGCTTTGCGGCGGGGGATCTGGTGAAGCCTTTGCGCGTGCAAGGCAACGACGAACCCGCCCAGCTGTTGCGGGCCATGGAGACTATGCGCACCAGCCTGTCGCGCGTCGTCGCCAGCGTCCGCCAAGGCAGTGAATCGGTGGCCACCGCCAGCGCCGAGATCGCCCAAGGCAACCACGACCTGTCTGCCCGCACCGAACAACAAGCCAGCGCCCTGGAAGAAACCGCCGCCTCCATGGAAGAACTCGGCTCCACCGTCAAACAAAACGCCGACTCCGCCCGCCAGGCCAATCAATTGGCCATGAATGCCTCTATGGTCGCCATCCAAGGCGGAGAAGTCGTCGGCCAAGTCGTGGAAACCATGAAAGGCATCAACGAATCCAGTCGAAAGATCGCCGACATCATCAGCGTCATCGACGGAATCGCCTTCCAGACCAACATCCTGGCCCTGAACGCAGCCGTAGAAGCCGCAAGAGCCGGAGAACAGGGACGAGGCTTTGCGGTGGTGGCGTCTGAAGTCAGAAGCTTGGCCGGACGCTCTGCAGAAGCTGCCAAAGAAATCAAAACCCTCATCGGCACCAGCGTAGAACGCGTAGAACAGGGAACCGCCCTGGTCGACAAAGCCGGCTCCACCATGACCGAGGTTGTTACCAGCATCAAACGGGTCACTGACATCATGGGAGAAATCAGTGCAGCCAGCAGTGAACAAAGCAGTGGAGTGGCGCAGGTAGGAGAAGCCGTCACCCAGATGGACCAGGCCACCCAACAGAACGCAGCGCTAGTCGAACAAATGGCCGCAGCAGCCTCCAGCCTGAAGAGCCAGGCACAGGACCTGGTGCAGGTGGTGGCGGTGTTCAAGTTGGGTGCGGACCAGGGTGCGCTGGAGTCCTCAGGCCGTTCGGTGCCGCTGCTGCGCTAAACCAACTCGGGCAGGGCGTCGGCCAAAAAGTCGTAGACCGCGCGGATGCGCTGGCTGGTGCGAATCTCGCGGTGCACCGCCAGCCACATGGGCAGCGGCGGAATGGCCAGCTGGCCCGGCAGCACGCGCACCACCTGCGCGTCGGTGCGCGCCATGTAGTCCGCCACAAACCCAATGCCCAGACCCGCCTGTACGGCGCGCCACTGCACGATGAAGTCATCGCTGCGGAATGAAAATGCCTCACGCGTGACCGGAAACCCCATGGACTGAAAGCCCTGCAGGATGGCGGTGTCGGTGTCGCTGCCAATCAGGTCGTGCTGCACCATATCGGCGGGCGTGCGCAGCGCACCGCGGCGCGCCAGGTAGCTCTGGTGCGCATAGGCCCCAATGCCCACGGCGCCAATCTTTTTGGCAATCAGCGTGGCCTGCTCGGGGCGCACCATGCGCACGGCGATGTCGGCCTCGCGCCGCAGCAGGTTGCTCACCTGGTTGCTGGACACCAGCTCCACCTGCACCTCGGGCAGGGCCACGCGCATGCGTGCCAGCACGGGGGGCAGCAGCTGCACGGCCACGGGCACACTGGCCGTGATGCGCACCGTGCCCTGGGTCTGCCCCTGGTTGCCCGACAGCGTGCGCGCCAGCTGCAGCGCCCCGGCCTCCATGCCGCGGGCCGATTCGGCCAACAGTCGCGCACTGGCGGTGGGCACCAGCCCGCGCCCCGTGCGCTCAAACAGCACCACACCCCACTGGCTCTCTAGCTCGGCAATGTGCCTCCCCACGGTGGGTTGGCTGGCCTTGAGGACGCGCGCAGCGCCCAGCAGGCTGCCTTGGTCCAGCGCCGCCAAGAAAGAACGCACCAGGCTCCAGTCAAACGCGTAGGGAGCGGTCATAAAGAGGTATTCAAAAATGAAATTCAGTTATGGATATTTATGCAATTGTGAAGTATCGCCTTTGTTTCCACAATCCACCCACTAGCAACAGCACACGGAGAAAAACCATGCAACAACGGGTCTTGATTTTGGGCGCACGCGGACGTTTTGGCCTGGCGGCAGCGCGCGCCTTTGCCGATGCCGGCTGGCAGGTGCTGGGCCACATGCGCCCAGGCGCGCAGGTGCCCGCCGAGGTGGCGAATGACCCACGCATCGAGTGGCTGGCCAGCGACCTGGCTGATACCGCCGCCCTGGCGCGCGCAGCTGGCACGGCTGACGTGGTGGTGCACGCGCTGAACCCGCGATACACCCACAAGGCCTGGAAGGCCGAGGCCCTGCCCATGGCCGAGGCGGCGGTGGAGGTGACCCGCGCTTTGGGCGCCACGCTGATGTTCATGGGCAACATCTACAACTTTGGAAAGGACATGCCGGGCCTGCTGCGCGAAGACACGCCGCGGCGCGCGCAGACCGTCAAAGGCCAGATCCGCATCGCCATGGAGTCGCTGATCGAGCGTTCCGGCGTGCGCGCCGTAGTCATCCGCGCGGGCGACTTTTTTGGCAGTGGCCAGGGCACCTGGTTTGACCAGGTGATCGTGAAGGACATCCGCAAGGGCGTGTTCACCTATCCCGGCCACCGCGACATTGCCACGGCTTGGGCTTACCTGCCCGACCTGGCCCGCACCTTTGTGCTGGTGGCGCAAAAGCGCGCAGAGCTGCCGCGCTTCGAGGTCTTGCACTTTGCGGGCTACCAGATCACCGCGCAGCAGTGGTTGGACGCCATCAAGCCAGTGGCGCGTGCGCAGGGCTGGATCCAACCGCAGGCCGAGGTGAAGTTTGCTCGCCTGCCCTGGCCCGTGATCACGGTGGGTGCGCTGTTTGTTCCGACCTGGGCCGCGCTGCTGGAAATGCGCTACCTGTGGGACAAGCCCCATGCGCTGGCCAATGACCGGCTGGTGGCCCTGATCGGCCAGGAGCCACACACCCGGTTGGAGACCGCCGTAGCGCAGGCCCTTGCCGACCTGCATTTGTTGCCCGCCACGGCTGCACCGGTATCCGCACCGGTGGCGGCCTGAGCACTGCACACAAGAGGACACCACCATGCAACGACGCCAACTTCTGCGCGTGCTCGGCGGCACCGCCATCGCCGCGGTCAGCCTGGGTGCGGCGGGCTATGCCAGCCTGCCCACCGCCATGCCGGTTGACGCCATTGCGCCTTGGCAAGGCCCGAGCACCGAGATGGCCGGCGACCTGCGGCGCCAGCTGTTGTCCTACGCCATGCTGGCGCCGCATGCCCACAACCTGCAGTCCTGGTCCGTGGATTTGTCGGAGCCCAACTCCATCACGCTGTACTGCGATCTGCAGCGCCAGCTGCCGCAGACCGACCCGCTGTCACGCCAGGTGCTCATGAGCCACGGCACCTCTCTGGAGCTGCTGGACCTGGCTGCGCGGGAGCAAGGTGTGCGGGCCGACATCACGCTGTTTCCCCAGGGCGTGTTCAGTCCACATGCGCTGGATGCGCGCCCCGTGGCGCGCATCGTGCTGGTTCCCCAGCCCGGCCTAGCCGGTGACCCGCTGTTCGCCCAGGTGCTGGCACGCCACACCAACCGCGCCGCCTACGATGCCACTCGCTTGGTGCCTGCCGCGGCAGTGGACGCCATGCGTCAAGCGGCGGGCCCGGGTGTCACCGTGGGATTTGTGGGCGCAGACCAGCCCGCACTGGCCACGCAGCACCGCACGCTGGCCAGCGAAGCCTGGCGTACTGAACTGACCACGCCGCGCACGGCGATGGAGTCCATGCACCTGTTGCGCGTGGGCAGTAGCGAGGTGGCGCAGCACCGCGATGGCATCCATGTGCTGGGGGCCTTTCCCGTCGCGCTGGACCGTCTGGGCATGCTGGACCGCAACGCGCCCCCGGCGGGCGTGGCGCTGGACTCGCAGCTCACAGAATTCGATGCCAAGTTGGCCACTACACCGGGCTTTCTGTGGCTGAGCACCGCAGGCAACAGCCGCGCCACGCAGATCGCGGCGGGACGCGCGTATGTGCGCGCGCAGTTGGCGGCCACGCAGCAGGGGCTGTCGTTCCATCCGCTGTCGCAGGCGCTACAGGAGTACCCCGAGCAGGCCGAGGCCTACCGCAGCATCCACGCGCTGACAGGCGCGGCCGCCCAAGGCCACACACTACAAATGTGGGTGCGCGTGGGCTACGCGGTGCCCGGCGGTCCATCGCCACGCCGGCCGCTGCAGGCGCTGATTCGCAGCTAGCCCAGCAGCAGCGTGCTGGCCAGTGCCAGCATCACCACGGCGATCACGCTGTCGAGCACGCGCCAGGCGGTGGTGGTCTCAAACAGCGGGCCCAGCAGGCGCGCACCAAAGCCCAGGGCGGTGAACCACACCACGCTGGCGGTGCAGGCACCTGCGCCAAATACCCAGCGCCCGGCGTCGCTACGCTGGTTGGCCACGGCGCCCAGCAGCACCACGGTGTCCAGGTACACGTGGGGGTTCAAAAAGGTGAAGCCAAAGCAGGCGGCCAGTGCCGTGCCCAGCGTGGTGGCTGCGGTCTTGCCCAGCTCCATGTGGCCGCCCTGCCAGGCGCGGCGCGCGGCCAGCAGGCCATAGCCCGCCAGAAAGGCTGCACCACCGTAGCGGGCCACCGCCATCAGCGTGGTGCTGTCCCGCAGCACGGCCCCGGCGCCCCCAATGCCTGCCAGGATCAGTAGCGCATCGGCCCCCGCACAAAACAGCACCAGCGGCAGCACATGCTCCTTGCGAATGCCCTGGCGCAGCACATAGGCGTTTTGCGAACCAATGGCCACGATCAGCGCCAGGCCGGTGGCAAACCCCGTCAAAAAATCAGCATTCATTCAGCAATACGGTCAGTTGGGTGAGGGCGTGGTGCACGGTCGCGGCGCGCACCGCGGCGCGGTCGCCCGCGAAATGCTGCACCTCGCTGCGCAGGCCGGTGGGCGTGGCCCAGCCAAACCAGACGGTGCCCACGGGTTTGTCGGCGCTGCCACCGGTGGGGCCGGCCACGCCGGTCACGGCCACGGCCACTTGCGCGTGCGAGTGTTGGAGGGCGCCCTGCGCCATGGCGCGCACCACGGCTTCGCTCACGGCGCCGTGGGTGGCAATCAGCGCGGCGTCCACGCCCAGCTGCTCAGTCTTGGCGGCGTTGGAGTAGGTGACAAAGCCACGCTCAAACCAGGCGCTGGACCCGGCCAGGTCGGTGCAGGCACCGGCAATCAGGCCGCCAGTGCAGCTCTCGGCCGTGGCCAGCATCCACCGGTGTTTAAGCATCAAATCGGCCACTAGCACCCGTGAATATTGCGCGAGCAGCTCCTGATTTGATAGCGAATCGGTGGTGCTCACATGAACCTCCACAGCGCCACTACCAGCACGGTGCAGCCCGCGGCCACGAAGTCGTCCAGCATGATGCCGAAGCCGGCCTTGGTCCAGGCGCGGCGGTCGGTTTGCGGGTCCACGTGGTGGAACAGGGCATCGGCCCATCCCACCGGGCCGGGTTTGACGGCATCAAAAAAGCGGAACAGGCCAAAGGCCATGACCTGTCCGACCAGCGAGGTCGGCGTCACCAGCCACAGCACCAGCCAGAAGGCGATGATCTCGTCGATCACTACGTTGCTGGGGTCCAGCACGCCCAGGTTGCGCGCGGTGACGGTGCTGGCCCACCAGCCCGCCAGGGTGCCCCCGCCGATCAGCAGGGCCCAGCCGGTGTCACCCAGCCAGGGCTGCAGCGCCACAAAAGCCGCCCACGCCCACAGCGAGCCCGATGTGCCGGGCGCAATGCGCGACAGGCCCGAGCCAAAGCCCAGCGCCAGCACATGCGCCGGGTGCGCGAACATGAATTTGGCGGTGGGCCGGGAGGATGGAGGGGTCAAGGGGGTGCCGCTGACGGTGTCCAGCGGAATCAGGGTCACGGGTTCACTCATGCCCCGATTATCGAAGACGCCGCGGCGGACGTCTTCCGGACGCTCGGCTCAGTCGTGCAGGGACGACAAAAACTGCTGCAGCTCGGGCGTTTGTGGTTTGCCAAAGATGTCGGCCGGCGGCCCCATCTCGTGCACGCGGCCCTGGTGCATGAAGATCACGCGGTTGGAGACCCGGCGCGCAAAGCTCATCTCGTGCGTCACCATCAGCAGCGTCATGCCGTCCTGCGCCAGGCCTTCCACCACGCGCAGCACCTCGCCCACCAGCTCGGGGTCCAGCGCGCTGGTGATCTCGTCACACAGCAGCACCGCGGGCTCCATGGCCAGCGCACGCGCAATCGCCACCCGTTGCTGCTGCCCGCCTGACAGCTGGTCGGCATAGGCATCAAACTTTTCGGCCAGGCCCACGCGCGCCAGCAGGGCGCGGGCATGGGTCTGGGCGCTGGCGGCGTCCTTGGCTTTCACCAAGCTGGGCGCCAGCATGATGTTCTTGCCCACTGTCAGGTGCGGGAACAGGTTGAAGCCCTGAAAAATCATGCCCACGCGCTGGCGCAGTGCGCGCATGGCGGCGGCGTTCTTGTGCAGCAGGGGTTTGCTGTCCACCGTCAGCGCACCGCTCTGGAACTCTTCGAGCCCGTTGATGCAGCGCAGCAGCGTGCTTTTGCCCGAGCCGCTTTTGCCGATGATGGCGATCACCTCGCCCGGGGCTATTTGCAGGTCAATGCCCTTGAGCACCTCGTTGCTGCCATACGATTTGCGCAGTGCGCGGATGTCCACAATGGGCGCCAGGGTGGCGCTGGTTTCAACGGGGGGCATGCAACTTCCTCTCCAAGGATTTGGCGTAAAGGCTCACGGGGTAGCACAGCACAAAGTACATGACGGCCACGCAGCTGAAGACGAGAAACGGGCTGTAGGTGGCGTTGGCAATGGTCTTGCCCACCTTGGTCAGCTCCATGAAACCGATGACCGAGGCCAGCGCCGTGCCTTTGATGACCTGCACCAAAAAGCCCACGGTGGGTGCCACCGCAATCTTGAAGGCCTGCGGCAGGATGACGTAGCGCAGTTGCTCGGCAAAGTTCAGCGCCAGGCTTTGGGAGGCCTCCCACTGGCCGCGCGGAATGGACGCCACGCAGCCGCGCCAGATCTCGGTGAGGAAGGCGCTGGCGTAGAAGGTAAGCCCCATACCGGCCGCCACCCACGGTGAGGTGTTGATGCCAAACAGGCCCAGGCCGTAGTAGGCCAAAAACAGCTGTACCAAGAGCGGCACGCCCTGGAACAGCTGCACATAGGCGCTCACAAACACACCCGCACCGGGCAGTTTGCTCAGGCGCAACATCAAGAGCAGCAAGCCCACCAGCCCCCCGCCAATGAAGGCAATGAGCGACAGGCCTACCGTCCAGCGCAAGGCCAGCAGCAGGTTGCGGACAATGTCCCAGAGGGAAAAATCAACCATGGTCTAGCGCCTCCCGAACAGAAAGGTGGCACCGGCCCAGTTGAGCAGGTGGCGTACCGCAAAGGACAGCAGCAGGTAGAGCGCGCCGACCACAATGAAGGCCTCGAACGAGCGGAAGTTGCGGCTCTGAATCAGGTCGGCCGCATAGCTCAGCTCCTGCGTGGAAATCTGCCCGCATACCGAGGAGCCCAGCATCACGATGACGATCTGGCTCACCAGGCTGGGCCACACTTTTTTGAGCGCAGGCGGCAGCACCACGCGGCTAAAGGTTTGCAGCCGGGTGAGTGCCAGACTCACCGCCGCTTCGATCTGCCCCTTGGGCGTGGCCTCCAGCCCGGCGCGGATGATCTCGGTGGCATAGGCCCCGAGGTTGATCACCATGGCGATGAAGGACGCGGTCTCCGCCGACAGCTTGAAGCCCGCCGCTGGCAGGCCAAAGAAGATGAAGAACAGTTGCACGATGAAGGGCGTGTTGCGGATCAGCTCCACATAGCCATTCACCACAGCACGCAGCCAGGCCGGGGCGTGCTCAGCCCCAAAGCCGCGCGCCCGCACCCACGCACAGCCAATGCCCAGGGCCGTGCCCACCAGCACGGCGGCGGCCGTGAGCGCCAGGGTCCAACCGATGCCGGTGAGCAGCAGGGGCCACTCCGCCAGCACGGCGCCAAAGTCCAGCTGAATGCGCATGGAGATGTTCGATCAGGCGGTATCAGGCGTTACAGGGGCAGGTCGCCCGCGCCGCGGCCCAACCACTTTTTGGCCATGGCTTCGAGCTCGCCGCTCTTCTTGGCTTCGGCAATGATGTCGTTGACCTTGGCTTTGAGCTTGTCTTCGCCCTTGGCAATGCCGATGAAGTTGGGGCTGTCTTTCAGCAGCAGCTTGTATTCGCTGGAGAGCTGCGGGTTTTTGGTCATCATGTTGCCGGCCACCGAAGCGCCCAGCGCCACAAACTGCACCTGGCCGGCTGTGAACGCGGCGATGGTGGCGTTGTTGTCTTCAAAGCGTTTGATATCGGTGTTGGCGGGGGCCACTTTGCCGAGCTCCTGGTCTTCCATGGCGCCGCGGGTCACGCCGACGGACTTGCCGCCGAGGTCGGTGAAGGCCTTGATGTTGACGTTTTTGGGGCCAAACACGGCCTGGAAGAAGGGCGAGTAGGCGGACGAGAAGTCGATGACTTTTTCGCGGTCAGGGTTCTTGCCCAGCGTGGCAATCACCAGGTCGGCCTTGCGGGTTTGCAGCGCGGGGATGCGGCTGGCGCTCACCACCACCACCAGCTCCACGGGTACGCCCAGCTTCTTGCCAATGTAGTTGGCCATGTCCACGTCCAGGCCGATGGGCTTGAGGTCGGTGCCCACAAAGCCGTAGGGTGCGGAGTCGGTCTGCACCGCCACCTTCAGCACCTTGGCTTTGAGGATGTCGTCCAACGCGGTTTGCGCCTGCACGCCAGCGGCGGCCAGCAAAGTGCCGGCCGCCAGGGCCAGCGTGAAGGTGCGTTTGTTCAAGGGGAAGGTCATAGCAGGGCTCCAAGGTAGGTTGAGGTGTCTTTGGTGGATTTGTCGGCAGGGCTTGTGTGCAAGTCCTGTGCCAAACGCTTGGTGGTGCGCGGCGCGCTGTTGTCGCCCAGCGGGCTCAGCGCGTTGCGCAGTTCGGCCAGCGGGTCGCCGCTGTGGGCTTGCAGTTTCAGTGCGTCCTGCACATGGCCAATGTGGGCCTGCATCAGCTGTTCGGCCAGCACCCAGTCAGAGGCTTCGAGCGCTTCGACGATGCGGCCATGCTCTTCGCAGGAGTGGGCGGCATCGTGGGTGGACTGGTAGAGCATGGCGATCAGCGTGGTGCGCGCGGTGAAGTCGCGCAGCGTGTCGGCCAGCAGGCTGTTGCCCAGGCACTCGGCCAGGCACACATGGAAGTCGCCCAGCAAATAGCTGCGCAGGCCCACGTCGCTGCCCTTCACCGCGGCCTTCTCGGTCTTGATGTGGGCTTTGAGTTTTTTGATGGCCGCCTTGCTCACCTCGGTGGTGCAGCGAATCAGGCCCATCTCGATCACGCGGCGCGCCTCAAAGGCTTCGCGCGCTTCGCTCAGCGAGGGTTCGATCACATACCAGCCACGCCGGCTGCTGACGGTGACAATGCCCCGCGCTGCCAGCCTTGTCAGCGCCTCGCGGACGATGGTGCGGCTGCAGTCGAACAGCATGGCCAACTGCTGCTCGCCCAGGCGCGCGCCGGGGGCGAGTTTTTGCGCCATGACGGCTTCAATGATGCGGGTGCTGATGTCGGATGCGTTGGCCATGTGGCCTGCAACACTGCAAATCCCGTGCCACTGGTATACAAGATATGCGCACCAGAGCGGTGAATCACGCGCGCTCCGGCGGGGCTTCGTGCCCCGTGTCAGTGCGCGTGCGCCGTCAGGTCATGCCGGCGATCCACTCCGCCCAATAGTCAATGCACGCCCGGATCTTGGGCAGGCGGTGGCGCTCTTGCAGCATCACCGCATAGATGGGGATGCGCGGGCTCACAAAGTGGTCTTCCAGCAACGGCACTAGCGCGCCGCTGCGCACCCAGGGCGCGGCCATCAGATCGTGCAGGCGGGAAATGCCCACGCCATGCACCACCAGGTTCAGCAGCAGGGCGGTGTTGTCGGCGCGCGTCTGGCCAGGCACCAGCAGGTCTGGCTGGCCGCTGCGGCTCCAGCGGTTCAGGTTGGGGCTGGCGCTGTTGGCAATCAGGTGGTGGTGGGCCAGGTCGTCCGGGTGCTGCGGCGTGCCGCAGCGCGCCAGGTAGCGCGGCGCGGCATACAGCGTGCGGCCGTATTCGCCAATTTGCCGTGCCACCAGCGTGTCGCTGACGGCCGAGCCGGTGCGGATGGCTACGTCGATGCCATCGCGTGCCATGTCGGCAATGCGGTCGTCGGCGTTGATGTCGATGTGCAGCAGCGGCCAGCGCTGGTACAGCCCTTCCAGGCTGGGCGCGATCACGCATTCGGCCATCAGCGGGCTCACGCTGATGCGCACCCAGCCGCTGGGCCCACTCAGCTTGCCGCTGAGTTCGCTGTCCAGCTCGGCTGTGGTGTCCAGCAGGCGTTGGCCGTATGCCAGGAGGGTGTCGCCCTCGTCGGTCAGGCTCAGGCCGTGGGTGGTGCGGTGCAGTAGGCGCACGCCGCAGGCCGCCTCCAGCCGGGTCAGTGCGCGGGTGACCTGGCTCACGGGCACGTTGCGCTCGCGCGCCGCGGCGGACAAGGTGCCCAGCTTGGCAATGCGGGTGAACAGGGCGACGTCGTCGAGTTGGAGTTGCATGGCGCCATTGTGCGGCGGCTGGGATTGGTTTTGCAAATACTGCAAAACCAATATGGGTTTTGCACGGTTTCCGAATGGTGGTTGCACTAATAAAGTTCAAACCATCGTTTCTTCACCGGAGTCCACCATGTTCCCCACCGTACCCAGTGCCACCACGATTGCCCGCCTGCAGGCCCAGGCCAGAACCGAGATCCACCGTCTGCGCGGCGCGGCGTCCGACGACTTCTGGCGCGGTGCCGACGCCGTGTGGCAGCGCAGCCAGGGTTTCGCCCAGCGCAGTGCCGACCGCCTGAAGGCCCGTCTGGCCCGCCGCGCCTACCGTTCCACCACCACGAAAGCCTGACCATGCCCACCCTGCAACTCAAAATCTCGCCGCTGCAAAACCCCTCGCGCTACCGCGCGCTGGCCGAGGCGCTGACCCGCATCACGCACGAACAGCTCGGCAAGCGTGCCGAAGTGACCGCGGTGGTGATCGACGACGTGCCCGCTGCGCGCTGGCATGTCGGCGGCACCGACGTGCAGCGGCCCACGGCCCTGCTGGAGATCAGCATCACGCAAGGCACCAACACCGCCGAGCAAAAGGCCGCCTTTATTGCCACCGCGTTTGCCGAGCTGGAAGACCAGCTGGGCGAGGGCCACGGGTTGGAGCCCGCCAGCTACGTCATCGTGCGTGAGGTGGCTGCGACCGACTGGGGCTATGGCGGCCACACGCAGGCGGCGCGCGCACGCGGCCTGGCCAGCGCTACGCCTGCGCGCTCAGCCCTGGCAAGCGCCGCATAAGCAGGTCTGCCATGGGCGAGGGGCTGCGCCCGCGCAGGGTGACCACGCCCATCTCGCTGAACAGCGGTGGCAGCCCGGCCACCTGCAGCGGCACCAAGCTGCCCGTATCCAGTGCGGCAGCCACGGCCTCGCGCGGCGCGGCCAGCACGCTGTCGCTGGCCAGAGCGACCTGCAACAGGGTGTGGATGTCGTCACACTCCAGCGCCAGCGGCGGCACCTCGCCCTCGGGCAACCCCAGCAGGCGCGCCAGCAACTGCTGCACGGCCGCGGGCACCCGCACACTGAGCATGCCGTAGCGCCACAACTCGGCCAGGGTCGTGGCGGGCGCACGGGCCAAGGGGTGTCCGGCCCGCACAAAAAAGCCCGCGTGCAGCCGCGTCAGCGGGCGCACCACCAAGTCCGGGTCGGTGGGCAGGTCGCGCGTGTCGGCCACAAAAAACTCCAGCTCTTCGGCCCGCAGGTCGTGCGCCAGCAGCTCCCAGTTGCCGGTGCGCACCCGCACATGGATGTCGGGAAACTCCTGGCGGATGGCGCCCAGCAGCGGCGGGATGAAGGTGGCGCCAGGGTAGGGCCCCACGCCAAACGCCGTGTCGCCCAGCTTGCGTTCACGGTACAGCGCCACGTCGCGCTTGAGGCAGCGGCTGTCAAACACCAGGCGGCGTGCGCGCTCCAGCACAAACTCGCCGGCCGGCGTGGGTGTCACGGCCAGCGGGCCGCGGTCGAACAGGCGCATGTCCAGCTCCGCCTCGGCCGACTGGATGCTGCGGGTCAGCGCCGGCTGGCTCAGGGCCAGGGCTTCGGCGGCGCGTGCGAAGTTGCGTTTGTCGGCCAGCACCACGAGGTGGGTCAGTCGTTTGATGTCCATTGGAATGATTTTTCAATGCAGTGGATGCATTGAAATTACCGTGTAATTGCATTGGACTCAATCCGTACTGCCCCCAACAATGCGTGGAAAACCACAACACGCTGGAGACACACGCGATGAATGGACTGCAAAACCTGGTGCTCGTCGGCATCATCCTGGGCTTCGCCCTGGTGGAATGGCGCTCGGGCCGGCCCAAGGACTACCACGCCACGCGCGACGACACCACGCTGGAGGCCGCCATGTTTCTGGCGCTGGTGGCGCTGGTGCAGCCGCTGATCTTCTTCATCACTGGCAAGCTGGGCGTCTGGCTGCTGCCCGAGTACCACCTGGCGTGGGCGCACTTGCCGGTCTGGGCCATGGTGGCCATCCTGCTGGTAGGGGACGACATGACGCAGTACTGGTGGCACCGGCTCTCGCACACGCCGCTCTTGTGGCCGCTGCACCGTGCGCACCACACGGCGCACTACATGAGCATCCGCATCACCTACCGCAACAACTTTTTCTACTACGCCATGATGCCCGGCCTGTGGGTGTCGGGCGTGCTGATCTACCTGGGTTTTGCCAACGTGTACCTGGTCTATGTGGTGGTGAAGCTGACGGTCATCATGGGCGCGCATTGCAGCGTGGCGTGGGACGCGCCGCTGTACCGCCACCGCTGGCTGCACCCGGTGGCCTGGGTGGTGGAACGGGTGTTCTCCACCCCCGCCACCCACTGGGCGCACCACGCGCTGAGCAATGCCGACGGCGTGGGCCACTACAAGGGCAACTTTGGCAACCTGCTGTTTGTGTGGGACCTGCTGTTCGGCTCCGCCAAGATCACGCGCCGCTACCCGCCCCAGGTGGGCCTGCAGGACGACCTTCTGCACGGCAAGGAGCGCTGGTTTGTGGAGATGTTCTACCCACTGCTGCAGTCGCGCCGCCCACATTCGGTGCTGGCGCAGGGGGGGCGCGCCAACGCCATGGAGGAGGCGGACGGCATCGCCGCCCTGCCACCTGCCGCACAGCCGTAATTCAGCCTCAGATCTCCGGCCTCAGGCCAGTGCGTGTTCGCCCACGGGGTGCAGCACGCAGCGCAGCACCTTGTGGTCGGCCGCCTGCAGGGTGGCCACCAGCATGGACAGCACCTGGGTATCGGCGCGCGCGACAAAGCCACTGCGGGTGTACATGCCCTCGGGGCGCGACCAGACCCACTGCACCTCGCCGCCGTCCAGTTTTTCCGACACGTCGGTGGGGCTGACGACCAACTCCAGGTGGAAAGACTTGCCGGTCAGCTGCAGGCCGGCCTGCGAGAGGATTTGGACCCCGCCCTCGCTGATGTCCAGCACCAGCGCCGCGATGGACTGCGGGCTGTTGGCGTCGCGGAACGCAAACAGGGGCGTGGCGTTGGCGCCGGTGCCCAGCAGGAAGAAGGGCGCGCGTGTATGCACCCGTTGTTCAGAAGAAGCCATGCACAAAACCTCAAAAAAAAGAAGAAGACGCCTGCCATGGTGGGCGGCTTGCGTTGCAGCCGTATGACGAACCGGTGACGCAGGCGTTGCACCCTCCTGACACACCGCTGTCAGTAGCCCCCCGGCACCATCTGGGCTTCTTCAACGCAACAAGGAATGCACCATGAAAAACGCTATCAGCTGGTTTGAAATCCCCACCACCCAACTGGACGCCGCCCAGGCCTTTTACGAAGCCGTGCTGGACCGCGCCATGCGCCGCGAGAACATGGGCCCCAGCGAAGGCGCCGTGTTCCCTTACGACATGGAAGGCGACGGCACCGGCGGCGCGCTGATGATGGGGCCCACGGTGCCCAAGGTCTCGGGCGGCGGCACGCTGGTGTACCTGGACGCATCGCCCGCGCTGGACGCCGCGCTGGAGCGCGCCGTGGCCCAGGGTGGCCAGATTGCCCAACCCCGCACCGCGCTGCCGCCGGGCATGGGCTTCTTCGCCCACATCACCGACCTGGACGGCAACCGCGTCGGCCTGCACGCCCTCGCATAAACCATGACCACGCGCAACAACTGGATTGCCGTGGCCTGCGCTGCGCACGCCCGCCGGGGCTGCGCGGTGCCGGAGCAGGGCTATATGCAGGTCTGCCACGGCAAGTGCGCGCCGCTCAAGCGCGTGGCGCCGGGCGACCGCGTGGCCTACTACAGCCCCACGGTCAGCATGGGCGGCAAGGACAAACTGCAGTCGTTCGTGTCGATTGGCATCGTGCAGCCTGGCGCGCCGTATGAGTTCGACATGGGCGGCGGCTTTGTGCCCTACCGGCGCGACGTGGCCTACGTGCCCGCGCTGGAGGCGCCCATCCTGCCGCTGCTGGACGACTTTGAGTTTGTGGAAGACCGCAGCCGTTGGGGCTACAAGTTCCGGTTTGGCCTGTTCCAAGTCAGCGACGCCGACATGCTGCACATCGCACACGCCATGCGCGCCGCACCAGATTTGCTCTACTTTTAGGAGCGTCCTGCGCAGGTTCTGCGGGGGCTAGAGGGCCGTTTCATGCAAATTTTTCCCACGCCAGCTTGCCCGCGGCGGCCGCGGCGCAACTCACCACCGCCCCCCAAGCCATGTCCAGCAATGACAGGCCCACGGGCCAGTCTTTCAGCGTGGCGAGGTTGGTCAGGTCATAGGTGGCGTAGGCAAACAGGCCGAACAGCGCGCCGTGCACCAGGGTGCTGGTCCAACTGGCGCTGGCGCCCTGCGGCGCCACCACGAACAGCACCAGGCCCAGCGCGTACACCGCATAAAACAACGCGGCTACTCCCAACCGCGGTTCGGCCGCCATCAGGTGGCCGATGCCGTTCTGGTACAGCGCCTTGGCCACCACGCCAATCCACAGCAGGTCCAGCGCCAGCAAGAGCAGGGCGGTGGCCGCGTACGTCGCCACGTATTTGTTCATGGCGCCAGCTTACCCAATGTGGCGGCGCCCTCGGTGCGCAGGCGCACAGAGGGGCTGCGCCTGCGGTCCTAGAGTGAACGGGTCGGCATACCGCCGTACTGGAGAGCCCCATGGACAAGACCAATCCCCCCACCACCTTTGGCGTCTTCAAACCTGTGGGTCACACCGTGATGGCCTTCCCGACGGAAGACGCCTTGCAGTCCGCCAAGGCGGCGCTGGCCGTGCAGGGCTTTGGCCCGGCCCGCCTGGTGGAGTACACGCCCCAAGAGATGCTGGCCCAGGTGGACGCCGAGCTGCAGACCGCCAGCCCGCTGGCCAACTTTGGCTACGAGCTGGACCTGGTGCGCGTGCACAAAGCCTTTGCGGAAGACGGCTGCAGCTTTTTGGTGGTTGAGACCGGCGACGACGCGAGCGCCACGCGGGTGGCCGATCTGGTGCCCAGCCTGCACCCGGTCACGGCGCAGCGCTACGGCCGTTTCATGATCGAAGACCTGACCGAGAAGCTGCCCGGCCGCCAGATCGACAAGAACGCCCTGCCGTCGGGTTCGCTATGAAATTGCTAGCTGTTGGCGCAAGTATCATGGGGGCTAGAGGCCAAAAACACATCCAACTCCCATGCGCCGCGCCGACCGCCTGTTCCAAATTGTCCAACTCATCCGGGGCCGCCGCCTCACCACGGCGGCCTTTTTGGCGCAGCGCCTGGAGGTGTCCGAGCGCACCGTCTACCGCGATGTGGCCGACCTGCAGCACCAGGGCGTGCCCATCGAAGGCGAAGCCGGCGTGGGCTACCGCCTGGGCCAGGGTTTTGACTTGCCGCCCCTGATGTTCAGCGTGGACGAGGCGCGTGCGCTGGTGGCCTCGGTGCGCATGGCCCAGGTCTGGCAAGACCCGGTGCTGGCGCAAAACTCCCAGGTGGCGCTGGGCAAAATTCTCTCGGTGCTGCCCGCCGCGGCCCGCGCGGCCGCGCAGAGCATGGCCATCTACGCGCCGCCTGTAGGGCTGGAGCCCGCGGTGCAGGCCACACTGCAAACGCTGCGGGAGGCCGCCCAAGCCCGCAACAAGGTGCGCATGCAATACCGCGATGCAGCCGACAAGCCCAGCGAACGCACGCTGCGCCCGCTAGGCTGCTTTTACTGGGGCCGGGTCTGGACGCTGGCCGCGTGGTGCGAGACGCGCCAGGGCTTTCGCAGCTTCCGCCTGGACCGCATGGAGCAGCTGGAATTGTTACAAAGTGCAGCGGGCCGCTTTGCCGAAGAGCCCGGAAAATCCCTGGCCGATTACCTGCGCACCGCTGCGCCGCCAGAGGCAATCTCCCGCCTGCAAGACGGCGGAACCTAGCGCGCAGCCGGGGCGCAACTTTGCAAACCGGAACAATTTGGACACACGGGCAAGGGGCCTTTGGGCGTAGATTTGTCACGTTCTGTGCCCAAAGGTATCTTCATGTCCGCTACCCCCTTGTTTCAACGTCTGCTGCAGCGCTGGCCCGCCAAAAATCCGCCGCACCCGCTGCAGGTCTTGCTGGACCAGGGCAAGCTGGGCACGCTGTACCAGCCCATCATCGCGCTGCAAAGCGGCGAAATCGACGGCCATGAGGCGCTAGCCCGCGGACACAGCGGCACCGAGCTGCCCCCCGTGCTGCTGGACACTGCGCAGGCGGTCCAACTGCAGACCGAGCTGGAGCTGGCCTGCACGGGCCTGGCCCTGCAAGGTTGGGGCTCCCCCCACACGCAGGGCCGCATTTACCTCAGCTTCAGCGCGGCCACGTTGACCACCCTGAACGAGACCCAGGCGCTGCCCCGCCTGCAAGAGTTGTTTCTGGCCAGCGGTGTGCCCTGCAAGCGCGGTGTGGTGGAGGTGACCCAGCACCGCAAGCTCGACGACCTGGCTGCACTGGCGCGCGCCACCACGGCCCTGCAGTCGCTGGGGTTCGCCATTGCGCTGGACGACGTGAAGGCCTCGCAGCGCAGCCTGAATTTGTGGATGCAGCTCAAGCCCTCCATCGTCAAGATGGACAGCCGCATGACCACCGATCTGAAGAATGATCCAGCCAAGGCCAAAGTGCTGCGCTCACTGGCCGCCTTTGGTTTCAAGACCGGTGCCAGCCTGGTGGCCAAGTCGGTGGAAGACGCGGCTGACCTGCGCATCGTGCGCGACTCCGGCGTTCAGTTGGCGCAGGGTCAGTTTCTGGGCTTCCCCTCGCCCGCGGTGGTGGACACGCTCAACCTGCGCGCACGCCAGGTGCTCACCGAGAAGTGGGCTCCGCATGACCCGACCTCGCAGCCGGCCGAACTGGTGGCGGTGGATACGGGCCCGCAAGGCCTGCAATGGTTCGATTGAGCGGCCCGAACCTGCTCACCTAACTTTACAAAGCTTCACGCCGAGCGCACAGACGTGTAAAGCTGGGTAGGCACCATCGATTCACTGCAATAGCACCCCGTGTGCACTGAGCGTGAATTGAAACTGTCTGCCCCTTCTCCTTCTTTCCCATCCTTTCGCCTGACCGCACTGGTTCTGGCGGTGCTGTCGCTGTCGGCGTGCTCCACGCTGCTGCCCAGCAAGCCCGCAGTGCCGCAAAGCAGCGTGGCCGTGCCTGCGGCTTGGACTGCCACCACCGCATCCACTGCGGCCACGCCCACCGCGCTGGCCGACTGGTGGTCGCGCTTCAACGACCCGCAGCTCACCGGCCTGGTGACCCAGGCGCTGCTGGCCAACACTGATGTGCAAACCGCGCAGGCCGCCCTGCAGCAGTCACGCGCGCTGCGCGACGCCAAGGTCGCGGGGCTGGGCCCCTCCGTGGGCGCCAGCGCTTCGGCGCAACGCAGCTATGCGGGCACGGGCAGCAGCGGTACCTCGGGCAACAGCTTTTCGGCGGGCTTTGATGCGAGCTGGGAGCCAGACATCTTTGGAGGCAAGCACAACGCGGCCGACGCCACCCAGGCCGATGCCGATGCGGCCCAAACCAGCCTGGGCAATGTGCGTGTGTCCGTGGCGGCCGAGGTAGCCGTGGCCTATATCGAGCTGCGCGGCCTGCAGGCCCAGGTGGCCATTGCGCAAAGCAACCTGCAAAGCCAGACCGAGACCCTGCAGATCACCCAGTGGCGCGCGCAGGCGGGCCTGACCACCTCGCTGGAAGTGGAGCAGGCGCGCACCGCCGTGGCCCAGACTGCGGCGCAAGTCCCCGCGCTGCAGGCCAGCGTGAGCAAGACCCTGCACAGCCTGGCCGTGCTCACCGGCCAGGCCCCGGCCGCGCTGGTGGACACACTGGCCGCCGTGCAACCTGTGCCCCAGGCACCGCCAGACTTGGCGCTGAGCCTGCCCGTGGACACCCTGCGCCAGCGCCCCGATGTGCGGGGGGCCGAACTCAAGGTGACCGCGGCGCTGGCCCGTGTGTCGGAGGCGGAGGCCGCGCGCTACCCCAGCTTCTCGTTGAGCAAGACGCTGGGCCTCAAGGCCCTGACCCTGGGTGCGTTGACCGATGGCGCGTCGCTGGTCAGCGCGCTTCTGGCCAGTGTGTCAGTGCCGCTGTTGGACGGCGGCGCCGCCAAAGCCCAGGTGCGCGCGCAAGAAGCCGCATTGGCGCAGGCCCATGTGGCCTACCAGGCCACCGTGCTCACCGCACTCAAGGATGTGGAAGACGCGTTGGCGGCATTGCAGGGTGACCGCAGCCGCTTGGTGGAGCTACAGACGGCGGCCGATGCGGCCCGCAATGCGGCCTTGCTGGCCAGCCAGCGCTACCAAAGCGGCCTGATCGATTTTCAAACCGTGCTGACGACGCAGCGCACGCTGCTGGGCGCGCAAGACAACGTGGCCAGCACTGTGGCCGACGTCAGCGCCGACCACGTGCGCCTCTACAAAGCGCTGGGCGGCGGCTGGAACTGAGCGCCACCCCACCGACCTGCCGCACCGAAACCTCTTATTTTTTGACTGCCCGCCATGACACCCTCTACTCCTGAATCGCAAACCACTCCCCCCAACCCGCGAGCGCCGCTGCGCACCGAAGACGTCATCCAGCTATTGGACGAACCGGCCAGCCGTGTCTGGTGGCGCCGGCCTGCCGTGTGGGTGGGCGCGGTGGTGCTGGTGGCGGCCGTGGCCGGTGGGCTGGTCTGGAAGGGGCGGCAACAGGCTGCTCAGGCGCCGAGCTATGTGACGGAGGCCGTGGCCCGCGGCCACCTGTCCCTGTCGGTCACGGCCAACGGCACGCTGCAGCCCACGCGCTCGGTCAGCATTGGCAGCGAGCTCTCAGGCACGGTGCTGCGCGTGCTGGTGGACGTGAACGACCATGTCAAAAAAGGCCAGGTGCTGGTGGAGCTGGATACCTCCAAGCTGGGTGACCAGGTGAAGCGTTCGCGCGCCACGCTGGCGTCAAACCAGGCCAAGCTGGCCCAGGCCGTGGTGGCCACGCGTGAGGCCCGCACCAGCCTGGCCCGTCTGGAGGAAGTGGCACGCCTGTCGGGCGGCAAGGTGCCGTCCAAAACCGAACTGGACACGGGCCGCGCTGCGCTGGAAACCGCCCAGGCGTCCGAACTCAGCGCCCAGGCTGCGGTGGCCGATGCCAAGGCCGCGGCCGCCACCGACGAGACCAATCTGTCCAAAGCCTCCATCCGCTCACCCATTGATGGTGTGGTGCTGACGCGCACCGTGGACCCTGGCAATGCCGTGGCCGCATCCCTGCAGGCGGTCACACTGTTCACCGTAGCTGAAGATTTGACCAAGCTGCGCCTGCAGGTGAATGTGGACGAGGCCGATGTGGGCTCGGTGCAGGTGGGCCAAAAAGCCAGCTTCACGGTCAGCGCCTACCCGACGCGCAAGTTCCCCGCCAAGGTCACGCGCGTGGCGTTTGGCTCCACCACCACCGACAACGTGGTCACCTACATCACCTACCTGGAGGTGGACAACACCGACCAGACCCTGCGCCCGGGCATGACGGCGTCGGCCACCATTGCCGCCACCGAGCGGGACGACGCGCTTTTGGTGCCCAACACCGCGTTGCGTTTCTCGCCGCTGGCCAGCACGGGTGGTAGCGGTGGTACTGGTAGCGGTGGGGCCAGCAAGGGCGGCATTGTGTCAAGCCTCATCCCGCGCATGCCTGGCGGCACACGCAAAACGGGTGGCAGCGGCAGCGCGGGTGCTGCGCGCCAGGTGTGGGTGCTGCGCGATGGCGTGGCCGGCGCCGTGGCGGTCACGCCCGGCATTTCCGATGGCCGCATGACCGAGATCACCGCGGGTGAGCTGCAAGTGGGCGACAAGGTCATCACCGACCAGCGCACCGCCGGAGCCCGCTCATGAGCGAGGCCGTTCCCGAACACACGCCGCTGATCCGGCTGCGCGGCATCACGCGCGACTACGGCATGGGCGCCACGGAATTCCGCGCGCTGAAGGGGGTGGACCTGGACATCGAGGCCGGCGACTTTGTCGCCATCATGGGCCCCAGCGGTTCGGGCAAGTCCACCGCCATGAACACGCTGGGGTGCCTGGATACGCCCACCTCGGGCCAGTACCTGTTCCAGGGCGTGCCGGTGCAAAGCCTGGGCCGCGACCAGCGCGCCCGCCTGCGCCGGCGCTACCTGGGTTTTGTGTTCCAGGGCTTCAACCTGCTGGCGCGCACCTCGGCGCAAGAAAACGTAGAGCTGCCGCTGCTGTACCGCGGCGAATCGGTGGCCGACCGGCGTGCTGCGGCCAGCCGTGCACTTGCCTCCGTAGGGCTGGCGGGCTGGGAGCACCACACGCCGGCTGAGCTGTCGGGTGGACAGCAGCAGCGCGTGGCCATTGCGCGTGCCATCGTCACCGAGCCGGCGGTACTGCTGGCCGACGAACCTACGGGCAATCTGGATACGCAGCGCAGCCACGAGATCATGGAGCTGCTGTGGCGCCTGAATGTGGACCTGGGCATCACCGTGCTCATGGTCACGCACGAACCCGACATGGCGGCCTACGCCAAACGCGTGGTGCGCTTTGTGGATGGGGTGGTGGCCGACGATGCCCGCAACCCCCACTCCACCGCGGAGGTGGCCCATGCTGCTTAACACCCTGCTGCTGGCGCTGCGTTCGATCCGGCGCAACCTGCTGCGCTCCTTCCTCACCATTCTGGGCATCGTGATTGGCGTGAGTGCGGTGATCACCATGGTCACGCTGGGGCAGGGCGCCACGCAGGCCGTGCACAACCAGATTGCCAGCCTGGGCAGCAACCTGCTCATGGTGCGCCCCGGCCAACGCCAGGGGCCAGGGGGCGGCGGTGGTGCAGCTTTCAAAGAGGCCGATTCCGTGGCCATTGCCACGCAACTGGGCGGCGTGCAGGCCGTGGCGCCCGAGGCCCGCGCCAGCGTGACCGTGGTGGCCAATGGCCGCAACTGGTCCACCAGCGTGACCGGCAGCACCAACGCCTGGTTTGACGTGAGCAATTGGAAGCTGGCTCAGGGCCGCCGCTACACCGACGAGGAGCAGCAAGCAGGCTCGGCCGTCTGCGTGATTGGTGAGACTGTGCGGCGCGAGCTGTTTGGCAGCCAGCCCGCGCTGGGCGCCCAGGTGCGCGTGAAGCAGTTTTCATGCGAGGTGGTGGGCATCCTGGCTTCCAAGGGCCAGGCTGCCATGGGTAACGACCAGGACGACGTGGTCATGGTGCCCCTGCACACGCTGCAGCGCCGCGTGACCGGTTCGCTCAATGTGGGCACCCTGCTGGTGTCCATGCAAGAGGGCAGTGACGCCACCCGCGTCAAGGCCGGCTTGACCCAGCTGCTGCGCGAGCGCCGCAAGCTGGCCGATGGTGACGACGACAACTTCAACGTGCTGGACACGCAGCAACTGGCCGAGACGCTGTCGGGCACCACGCAGGTGATGACCACGCTGTTGGGCGCTGTGGCCGCGGTGAGCCTGCTCGTGGGCGGCATTGGCATCATGAACATCATGTTGGTGAGCGTGACCGAGCGCACACGCGAGATCGGCCTGCGCCTGGCCATTGGCGCGCTGGAGCGCGAGGTGCTGCTGCAGTTCCTCATGGAGGCCGTGGCGCTGGCGGCGCTGGGCGGGCTGGTGGGCATTGTGCTGGCCACCGTGGCGTCCATCGGCCTGGCGCAGGTGATGCAGGTGCCCTACCTGTTCAACCCGTCCATCAACCTGCTCTCACTGGTGTTCTCTTCTGGCATTGGCGTGGTGTTTGGCTACTTCCCGGCGCGCCGTGCCGCGCGCATGGACCCCATCGACGCGCTGCGACACGAGTAGTTGCGTAAAAAGAGCGATGACGCTCGAATGCAGTCAGTCGTCCTTCTGCGATGGCTTTCCTGACAAACCATATTTTTTGAGCTTGTCATACAGGGTCTTCTTGGGAATGCCAAGGCTTGCCGCGGTCAGTGCAACGTTGAATTCGTTGGTGTGCAGGGCGGTCGCTATCTGCGCCTCTTCGTAAACATCGAGCCTGCGCGGCAGTGTTAGCCCGTCGGTGTTCGACTTGACTGGGTCTGTAGGGTGAACCTCGGCAACCCCCAGCACCAAACGGTCGGCAAAGTTGCGTAGTTCTCGCACATTGCCGGGCCAGTCACGTTGCTGCCATTGCGCCATATCGACGGGGCTCCAAAAAGGAACAGGCTTCTGGTAACGCAAGGCTGCGCGCTGCAGAAAATGTGCCAGCAATAGCGGGATATCCTCGCGCCGGTCATTCAGGCGCGGCAAGTCCATACTGACTACTCCTATGCGGTAGTACAGGTCTTCCCGGAATGTGCCCTCGGTGCTGAGTTGGCGCAGGTCCACCTTGGTCGCGGCAATTACGCGGCAGTCCAGCTGAACGATGGCATTGCCCCCCAGGCGTTCCAGTTGACGTTCTTGCAGAACGCGCAGCATCTTGACCTGCAAGGCCATCGGCATGCTCTCAATTTCGTCCAAAAACACCGTGCCGCCGTGCGCGTACTCCAGCTTGCCGATGCGGCGCTTTTGCGCGCCGGTAAATGCGCCTGCCTCGTTGCCAAAGATCTCGCTCTCAAACATGGACTCGGGCAAGGCTGCGCAGTTGATGGCCACAAACTCGCCCTTGCGGCGGCTGGCCAAGTGCAGTTGGCGTGCCACCACTTCCTTGCCACTTCCGGTGGCACCGTTGATCAGCACGTCGGCCTGTGTGGGGCCTATGTTGTGGATAAGCTTTCGCAGCCGCTCGATGCTGGGGGACTGGCCAATCAACTCGGGCATGGAGGGGTGTGCGGCCCATGCCTTGCTCAAGCGGCGGTTCTCCAGCACCAGATTGCGTTTTTCCTGGGCGCGCAGGCAGCTCTCCAGCAGGCGCTCGGAGGCAAAGGGTTTTTCTATGAAGTCGTAGGCACCGTTATGCAGGGCCTGCACCGCCATCACCACGTCGCCGTGGCCGGTGACCAGGATCACCGGCAGATCTGCGTCGATGTGCATGGTGTGCGCTAGTAGGTCCAGGCCAGACGATTGGGGTAGCCGCACATCGGTGACCACAATGCCGCCAAAGTCAGCGTTGATCAGCGCATAGGCTTGCTCCGCACTGGCGCAGGCCTGCACGCGAAAGCCACCCAGTTCCAGGGTCTGTGTGGTGGCCAGACGCACAGCCTGTTCGTCCTCGACCAGGATGGCATGGTGCCGGGATAGGGTGGACTGCTTCATGTGGCTTGTTTTTCCTGTGCACAGCGCGGTATGTACACCACAAACTCTGCGCCGCCTTGGGGGGTGTTCCTGGCTTCCAGATGCCCGTTCATGGCTTGCACAATCGACGAAGAAATGGCAAGACCCAAGCCCAGCCCGTGGCCAGTGGGCTTGGTGGTGAAAAAGGGTTCAAACAAATGTTTGGCCACTTCCTGGGGCAGGCCCATGCCCGAATCGAGGATGTGAATCCGCACTTGCTGTGCGTCGGCCTCCAGCAGCACCCGTACGGTCTTATCGGGCGCATGTTCCACTGCGTCTAGCGCATTGCGCAGCAGGTTGATGAGCACCTGCTCAACGCGCACAGTGTCACCCAGCACGTAGAAAGTTTCTGGCAGATCAAGCTGCAGCTGCACATGCTGGCGTACAAATTCGCTCTCCAAGAGAAAGGCCGCACCGAGTATGGCCTGGTTGACCTCGACGACGGCCACAGCCTCTGCGCTTTTACGGGCAAACCCCTTGAGCTGCCCCACGATGCTACCCATGCGAGCGCTGGCTGCGCTGATGTGGCGCAGGTTGTCGTCCGCCTGAGTGGTTTGCCCACGCGACAGGAAGGTGCTGGCGTTGTCGGCAAAGGCGCGTATGGCCGTCAGCGGTTGGTTCAGCTCGTGCGTAATGCCGGCCGCCATTTGGCCTAGCATGGCCAGCTTGCCCGCTTGCACCATCTCGTTGCGGGTAGAGCGCAGCAGGTTTTCGGTTTGCTGCAGCTTGTTGTATTTCGCAGCCAGTTGCGCGTTGGCCGACAGCAACTCCTGGGTGCGCTGGGCGATGTGGTGTTCCAGGTCATCTGCCGCTTGTTTGAGGGCTTGCTGCGCGACGCTGCGCTCTTCCAATCTACGCCTGCGTTGGTGTTGCATGGCGGCCACGGCTGCCGCCACCAACAGCAATAGCAGAGTGATGCCGGCCCACAACATGCCTGCCCGCACCGCCTTGGCTTGTGCGGGGAACAGCATCAGTTGCCAGCCCAGTCGCCCCACCGGGCGCCCTATGTAGTCACCAAAGCCTTTGCGGGCAGCGCCGGACAGGCTGGCAATGGGTTGGATTTGCTTGCCCATGTACTGCTGGGTTTTTTCTATGTCACTCTGTACGAGAGGGGCTAGCGGTTGCAGGCTGTTGTAGACCCACTCACTGCGATTGCTAAGGAACACGACACCATGGCGGTCAACCAAGGCGATGGGGTCTTCGTTGCTGCGCCAGGTTTTCTCGAAGGTTTCCAGCGTGATCTTGACAGCAATGACGCCAATGGGCGCGACGGATCCACGCTTGACTCCGACCGGGTATACAGCCTGGGATATGAAGTAACCGGGGATATTGGTGGTGTTGCCAATCGCGTAGAAGTAGCCGGGTTGACCTTGAATGGCATCACGAAAATAGGGCCTAAAACCAAAGTTCTGCCCTATATAGCTCTGCGATGTATCCCAGTTGCTGGCCGCAATTGTCTTGCCGGTTTTGTCCATCAAGTAGATGGCGGCCACCTTGGCCTGCAAGGCCAAGTCTTGCAGCGTGTTGTTTAGTTCCTGCTGCAGTCCGGTGTTGACCGGGGCTGCCAGTAACTGCGAGGTCAGAGGCAGGTGGGCAATCGAGTAGGGCAGCGTGTCGAAGCGGTCCAGCACGGCTTCCAGGTCGAGTGCAATGATTTGCAGCTGGCGTTCGCCGGTGAGGTGGGTGTTCTCATCGGCGTTGCGGGCGCCCAGCCAGTAGGCCGCCAACACCAAGCCTGCCGCCAGCGCCAAAGCGCCAGACCAGGAGACGAGGTGTCGGGCGCGGACCATCTCCTTAGTCTACTGCTGCCATTTTCAACTCGTCGTTATGGTGGCGCTGTTGCTCTTCCATCACCAGTTGGCCCAGCTCGCGCTTGAGCGCATTGAAGGCCGCCGATGACGGGTCGCGCAGGCGCGGCAGGTCCACCAGAATGTCCCGCTTCACGGTGCCGGGGCGGTAGGTCATCACGACGATGCGGTCGGCCAGGTAAATTGCCTCCTCGATACTGTGGGTCACGAAGATGATGGTCTTCTTCAACTCGGCCCAGATGCGCAGCAGCTCGTCCTGCAGGTTACGCCGGGTCAATGCGTCCAGCGCACCAAAGGGTTCGTCCATCAGCATGGTGGGTGAGTCCAGCGCCAGCACGCGGGCAATGGCGACGCGCTGGCGCATGCCGCCTGACAGATCCTTGGGGAAGCGGTTGCGAAAATCGGTCAACCCCAGCATGCCCAGCAGGTCATCCACGTGTTTCTGGATTTCGGCCTTTTCCATGCCTTTGATCTGTAGGCCGAAGCCTATGTTTTTCTCAACCGTCATCCACGGGAACAGCGCATATTCCTGAAACACCATGCCACGGTCTGGACCTGGGCCGTTGACTTCGGTCGCGTTCACCGTGATGGTGCCCGAGCTGGGCAACGCGAAACCGGCCACCGCGTTGAGCAGCGTCGACTTGCCGCAACCCGACGGCCCGAGCAGGCACACGAACTGTCCTCCGGGAATGTCGAGGTTGATGTCGCGCAGGGCGACCACCTCTTTCCCACCGGTTTTGAAGATTTTGTTGACGGCCTTGACTTGAATATGGGTTGGGTTCATTTCAGCTCTCCAGGCCACGGTGCCAGCGCAGCAAATGGTTGTTGAGTTCGTTCATGCCGATGTCCAATGCCAAGCCGATCAGGCCAATGGTGAACATGCCAGCCATGACCTTGTCGGTCCACGAATATTCGCGGGCCTCGTTGATGCGAAAGCCCAGGCCATCGGGCACCGCAATCAGTTCGGAGACGATCACGATCATGAAAGCCGCACCGATCGCAATGCGCACACCGGCCAGGATGTAAGGTGTGGCTGCAGGCAGCATGACGCGCAGGAACAGCGTGCTCTGGGTGGCGCCCAGGTTGCGCGCAGCCCGCAGGTAGATGCTGTCAACCTGGCGCACCCCGACAATGGTGTTGATCAGCACCGGGAAGAAGGCCGCAATCGCGATCATGAAGACGGCGGGTGGATTGCCCAGGCCAAACCACAGCATGGCCAGCGGCGTGTAGGCGCTGGGTGGAATGGGGCGCAACACCTGCACCAGGATGTAGAGCTTGTCGTAAATGCGTTGGTTGGCGCCCATCAGAATACCGAGTGGCAGGGCCAGGCCCCCCCCGATCAGAAAACCGATGAACACCCGGTACATGCTACCTATGGCATCCCGCACCAACTCACCGGACACGGCCCAGCTCCACCAGCTGCCAGCCTCAGGCGCGTAGGCGTCGACTGGCGAAGCGTATTGCACCCAGCGCTGGGCCACCGCCAGCGGCGATGGCAACTTCAAGGGGCTGACCCAGCCCAGCACGCAGACCAGTTGCCACAGGGCAATCACGGCAACGGGCACGACGAGTCCCAACGCGATGGCGCGCCAATTCAATTTGTTCATGTCTGAGCCCCTTACTTGATGGCCAAACTTTTCTTGGCCTGGTCGAGCAAGTCGGTGCGTACCCAGTCGGTCGCCACCGGTGGCTTGACCATCTTGCCCACGCCGTACTTGGCCATGGTGTCGGTGGTGGTCTGAATGTGCGCTGCACTTATGTCATAGGAATAGGGCGAGTTGGCGATCGCATCTTGAAAGTCGTCCTGCGTGATCTGACCCTTGAAAATAGTTTCTCGCACATATTTCTCGGCAAGTCCCTTGGTTTCGATAAAGCCTTTGGTGGCCTCCACAAAGCAGCGCATGAATTTTTCGGCGACTGGGCGGTGCGCCGTGTAAAAGCTCTCGGTCATGACCAGCGTGCGAACTGGCTCGCCAATCGGCGTGTCATACGGCTTCATGACCTCCACGCCAAAGCCCTTGTTGATGGCCTGTGAAGACTGCGGCTCGCTCTGCATGATGGCGTCCAGGTTTTTGCCCAAGAGCGCCTGGTTCAGGTCGGCAAAGGCCAGATACACCACTTGCACGTCCTTGCCCGGCTGGTCAGACATGGTCAGTCCGTTTTGGCCCAGCTCGGCGGCAAGCAACACCTCGTGGATGCCGCCGCGGGTCACGCCCACGCGCTTGCCCTTCAGGTCCTTGACCGATTTGATGTTGGCGTCAGGTCGTGCGACCAGGCGGGCGCCACCCTTGGCAAAGCCGGCCACTACGTAAATCGGTGCACCGTTGGCGCGCCCAGATATGGCCCCTTCGGAGGCGGTGGCGCCCACGTCCAGTTCACCGGCCAGAATCGCCTGCATGACGTCGGGGCCTTTGGCGAACACATGTTCTTCTACCTTGATACCGCACTTGGGTGCGATCTCCTTGATGTAGGAAATGGCTCCGTAATGGGCGAATTTGAGATTGCCCAGGCGAACCACGTCCTGGGCCTGGGCTGTGGTGGCAAACACCACCGATATGGCCAGGGCTTGAACCAGATTTCTTGTCAACATGTTGTCTCCTAAATAATGTGGCTGGTATTGCCAGCGGCATCATTTAGCACGCGGTGTGCCAGGAGCAAAACGCTTGTAAGTTGTTGTTTTTATTGGCGACTCTAGGCCCAGCAATCTGGAAATTCAGAATTTTTGGTCTGTCATTCTGGTTATTCGCACGGGCCAAAGGGGGTGGTCTGTCCAAGCGGGTTTGCTCCCCACATTTCCACCATGCTGTTGGCTAACTTCCGACACGAGTAGCGTTTACAGGCCGGCCAGGTGCGCGTCCAGGCGCGTCAGGGTCTGCTTGCCACCTTCGATGGCGCCGTACTCGGCCACCACAAAGTTGCGGTCCTCCACGCTAGGGAACAGCATGCTGATGGTGACCTGCGTGCCACCAGGCACCTCGTCAAAGGTCCAGGTGGCCACAAAGTTGGCTCCCTTGCCGTGCTCCTTGCCGCCACCCATCTTGTAGACAATGCGCTCAGGCGGCGCGATATCCTGGAAGATGCTCTTGTTCGGGTAGCGCGTGCCGTCCGGGCCGACCATGGTGTGTTTCCAGTGGCCGCCCACGCGCACATCCATTTCCTCGATGTGGGTGGAGAACCCCGTCGGCCCCCACCACTTCACCACCTGCGTGGGGTCCGTCATGGCGGCCCACACCAGCGTGCGCGGCGCCTTCACCACACGCTGGATCAGGATTTCGTTGGGAGCTTCGATGCGCATGGGCTCAGGCTTTCGCGTTGCAGTTGACCATCCAGTTCAGGCCAAATTGGTCTTTGAAGCTGCCGTAGTAGGCGCCCCAGAACATGTCCTGCAACGGCATCTCCACTTTGCCGCCTGCTGAGAGGCCATTGAACAAACGCTCGGCCTCTGCGCGCGTGTCGGGCTCCAGGTTGATGTGCACGTTGCTGCCCTGCACCAGCTTGAAACCCATGGACTCGGGGGCGTCCGTGCCCATGAGTACATGGCCACCCAACAGCACCAGCTCGATGTGCATGACCATGTTGGCCGTGTCGGCCGGCATGGGTGGCTGGTCGGGCGCGGGTGGCACGTCCTTGAAGCGGTGCACGGGGCCACTGAATTCGCCGCCAAACACCGCGCGGTAAAACTCGAAGGCCTGCTCGGTGTTGCCGGCAAAGTTGACGTAGGTGCTGACGCGTGCCATGGGGTGCTCCTTGGGTGAGGTGGAAGGTATTGCGAGGACTACAGAAACCGTGCGGGAATGGCGCTGTAGAACGGGTACATGGGGAAATAGGGCTTGGCCTCTGTCAGCACGCGCTGCACCGAGGGCCGGTCTATCAGTCTGTCGAAATAAGCCCGCAGATGCACCAGCGGTTCGGGGATGGGCTCCAGCGTGTGGGCATAGAAGAGCGCGGGGGCTGCGGCGCAGTCGGCCATGCTGAAGGTGTGGCCCGCAGCCCAGGGCCGCGTGGCCACCTGGGTGTCGATCAGGGCGTAGGCGGTCTGGATCGTGGCCCGCCGCCCGCTCATGTCGCCCTGGGCGCTGCGCAGGTGGTCCAGCACGATGTCCTGCATGGGTTCGTGCACGTAGTTGTCAAAAATGCGGTCCCACAGGCGCACCTGCAGGGCGTCGTTGGCGTCTTGGGGAATCAACGGAGGCCGGGCCGCGAAAGGGTTTAGGTACTCGATGATGATGGATGACTCCGGCACCGTGCGCTGGCGTTCGTGGTCACGCAGCAGGGGGAACTTGCAGAAGGGCCACAGGGCGCCCAGCTCGGCGCGGTCCTGCTCCGCACCGAGGTCGATGATGCGTGGTTCAAACGCAATGTCGTGTTCGTACAGGGCGACCAAAACCTTGTGGCAATAGGAGGCCAGGGGGTGGTAGTACAGCGTCAGTGACATGGTGGTGGGGGCCGTGGCTGTCAAGGCGTTTGCAGCAAAGACAGGTAGTCTTCCAGCACATCGATATTGCCGCTCCAGCCTTGGCGCATGCTGTCGTGGCTGGCGGCAAACAGGGCTTCTTCCTCCGCGCTGGCCTCGTGCGGGGCCCACACCAGCGTCATCAGCGTGCCGCCGTCCTGCTCGGTCAGCGTGGTGGTGGAGTGGGTGTACATGGGCCAGCCCGCTGCCCACGGGTTGCGCGTGACGCCGCCCTGCGGGTCGGAGAAGCACTGGATCAGCACCAGCTTCTCGGGCGCCCGTAATTCGCGGAGCAGCCACTTGCCCCACAGCTCCATGCCGCCCTCGACCTTCATAGCGTAGTGGTAGGTGCCGCCCTCACGGAAGTCCAGCACGCTGTGCGTCACGGTGCTGCCCTTGGGGCCCAGCCAGTGCTGCAGGTGCTCGGGCGAGGTATACACCTCCCACACCAGCGGGCGGGGTGCCTTGAGCAGGCGGGAAATGGTGAAGGGGGCGTGGCTCATGGCTTTTTCTCCGTGGTGGGGTGGTTCGTCAAAAGGGGCGTGTCGGGTGCTGCCGCTGAAGCGCTTTGTGCCTGCAGGGTTTGCAAATAGTCGTCCAGGCGGTCCAGCCGCTCTTCCCAGTGCTGGCGGTACTGGGCCACCCAGTCGGCGGCCTCGCGCAGGGGCTGGGCTTCAAGCTTGCAGGGCCGCCACTGGGCCTGGCGGCCCTGGCTGATCAGGCCGGCGCGCTGCAGCACTTTCAGGTGTTTGGTCACCGCGGGCGCGCTCATGGCAAAGGGCTTGGCCAGGTCGCTGACCGAGCTTTCGCCGCTGGCCAGGCGCGCCAGGATGGCCCGGCGGGTCGGGTCAGCCAGGGCGGCGAAGGTGGTGCTGAGGGCGTCGTACATGTCTTTAATTAACCAATTGGTAAATTAAAGAATAAAAAAACCGCGGTGTCAAGCCGCCGGGCGTTTGCTGTCTGGCGTGGTGCCGTGGATGTGGCGCTGGTTGTTGCAGAAGTCGTGGCTGATGGCCAGGTTCTCCAGATGGCTGCTGCCGCCCTCGCTGCGCGGCACGATGTGCTCCAGCGTGGCGTCGGCGTGGGCCACGTGCTCGCCGCAGATCCAGCAGGGCACCCGGCCATGCAGCTGGCGGGCCACGGTGCGGTAGATCTTTTCACGGGTGAGAGACAGGGCGGTCATGAAGAAACGGGGTAAGGGCGGTGGGAGAGACAGGAAGGAGGGTCGAGACCGATCCCGATATCCTAATTGTTGAGTAGTTGACATTGCGGTTTGCGGCGGGGGTTGTGCTTTGAAATTATTTATCGTATGATGCACGTAATGCGAAAAATTCAAGCCAATATCCGAACTGCAGCCAAAGAGGCGTCCCACGAACGCATCGTGGATGCCGCTGCACGCGCCATCCGACGCAGCGGCTATGACGGTACGGGTGTTGCCGACATCATGAAGGAAGCCGGTCTGACGCATGGCGCTTTCTATGCCCATTTCGCGTCTCGTGAAGCCATGCTGGCGGAGGCGGCGGACCGTGCTGGTGCTGAATCCAACGCCCTTGCGGCGAGTGTCGTCGCCGCAGTACCACCAGATCAGGCGTTACAGGCTTTGATTCAGGTCTATCTCTCCAAGAAGCATCTGGATAGCATCGAAACCGGTTGCCCGAATTCTGCCCTGGGTTCTGAGATGCCACGCCAATCCCCCGAAGTGCGTAGTGCCGCTACCCGCCGCATCAAGGAGATGATTGATCTTGTCGCCCGCCAGTTTCCGGACTGGGGACAACCCGGTGCGCATGAGCGTGCGCTGGTGACCGTGGCCACGATGGTTGGCACGCTGACGCTGGCACGCGCCGTCAATGATTCCGCGTTGTCCGACGCGCTGTGCAGCGCGACATTGAAGAGCCTGAGCCAGACTCAGCCGACAGCCACCGACTAATTTTTTTGCTTAAAAATATGACGAACATCATACGAAATTCTGTCGCAACCCAAGCCGTTGGGTTTTACCCTGCCACTTTTTGAAGAGGAGAAGCCATGAAAGCATTCATCATTGATCGTTATGGAAAAAAGAACGCGTTGCACTTGGCAGACATGCCGACGCCGGAGCTGCGCGATGACGAGGTCCTGATCCAGGTGCATGCCGCTGGCGTGAACCTGCTGGACTCCAAGATCCGGAGCGGAGAGTTCAAACTCATCCTGCCCTATAAGCTGCCCCTTATTCTGGGCCACGACGTGGCGGGGACGGTGGTCAAGGTTGGCCGGCGTGTGCGGCAGTTCAAACTTGGGGACGAGGTCTATTCCCGACCCGATGACTACCGGATCGGCACGTTCGCGGAGTTCGTCGCTGTCAAAGAGGATTCGGTAGCGATTAAGCCCAGCAACATCAGCATGGAAGAAGCAGCCTCCATTCCGCTGGTGGGCTTGACGGCGTGGCAGGCCTTGGTCGAAAAGGCCAAACTAAAAAAAGGGCAGAAGGTTTTTATCCAGGCGGGTTCCGGTGGTGTGGGAACGTTTGCCATCCAGTTGGCCAAACATCTGGGTGCCACCGTGGCGACTACCGCCAGCACAGGCAATGCGGCTTTGGTGAAGAGCCTGGGTGCAGATGTTGTGGTCGACTACAAAAAAGCTGATTTTGAAGAGGTCTTGAGCGGCTACGACGCGGTGCTGAATAGCCAGGACGGCAAGACGCTGGAGAAGTCCTTGCGTGTGCTCCAGGCCGGTGGACAACTCATCTCCATTTCCGGTCCTCCCGATCCCGCATTTGCAGAAGACATCAATGCACCATGGTTCGTGAAGCAGGTCATCCGCGTGCTGAGCTTTGGCACCCGAAGAAAAGCGAAACGGCTGAACGTCGGCTACGCATTCCTGTTCATGAAAGCCAGCGGAAGTCAGCTGCAGCAAATCACGCAGCTGATCGAGTCGGGGGCCATACGCCCGGTCATCGACAAAGTCTTTCCTTTTGAATCCACCAACGAAGCTTTGGCTTACGTCGAAAGCGGACGTGCCAAAGGCAAGGTGGTGATCAAGGTTCGTTGAATCGTCGCCGTTGCCAATGCAGTGGCACGTCCTTTTGTATGACGATCGTCATACGTCCTCTCCGTTTAACTCTAGGAATTCCCCATGAAAATCGAAAATTCTGTTGTTCTTATCACCGGCGCCAACCGTGGAATCGGTCTGTCTTTTGCACGCGCCCTGCTCGCCCGTGGTGCGCGCAAGGTCTACGCTGCTGCGCGCAACCCCAATACCGTAACACTGCCGGGTGTAGAAGCGCTGCAGCTCGACGTCACCAACCCCGAGGAGGTTGCTGCTGCCGTTCAAATTGCGTCAGATGTGACATTGGTGATCAACAACGCGGGCATCGCCCAGCCAGGAGGGTTTCTGGCGCAAGACAGTGATGCCGTCGCACGCCGTATCTTTGAGACCAACTTCTTTGGCGTGCTGAGCATGAGCAAGGCTTTCGCGCCGGTGCTCAAGGCGAATGGTGGCGGCGCTTTGCTCAATGTGTTGTCGGTCGGATCGTGGGTCAACGGTGGCGAGCTGGCCGCCTATTCGGCCAGCAAATCGGCTGCTTGGTCGCTGACAAATGCTTTGCGCCACGAGCTGGCGAGCCAGCAAACGCAGGTATTGGGCCTGCACATGGCCTATGTCGACACCGATCTCACGCGGGGCTTCGACGTTCAGAAAAGCAGCGCCGAAGACATCGTCCAACGCGCGCTCGACGGGCTGGAGGCGGGCGCCGACGAAGTGTTGGCCGATGCGCTGACCCAGCAGGTACGGCAAGGTCTGGCAGCGCCACGCGCGGTCTACCTGCCTCAGGCCAACTAATCCTCACTGTCCGGAAAGACCGCCATGTTATTTTCACCACTCTCTGCACCTGCGCTGCAGCTCAGCAACCGCGTTGTTATGGCACCCATGACGCGCAGCCGGGCGGTAGAGGCCAATACGCCCAATGCCCTGATGGCCGAGTACTACGGTCAGCGTGCAACCGCCGGTTTGATCATCACCGAGGGCACCTCGCCGTCACCAAACGGCTTGGGCTACGCCCGTATTCCGGGTCTCTTTAACGAAGCACACGTTGCAGGATGGAAGCTTGTCACAGACGCGGTGCACGCCAAAGGCGGCAAGATATTCGTTCAGCTCATGCACACGGGGCGCGTGAGCAACGCAGCCAACCTATCAGCAGGCACAGAGGTGATCGGGCCGACCGCCACGGCCTGCCCCGGCGAGATGTATACCGACGCCCGGGGGATGCAGCCCCATAGCGCACCACGCGCCATGACGGCCGACGACATTGCCCTTGCTGTCGCGGAGTACGCCCAGTCGGCCCAACTTGCCATCGACGCGGGATTTGATGGTGTTGAAGTGCACGCTGCAAATGGTTATCTGATTGAGCAGTATCTGAACGCGAATGTGAACCAGCGTACCGACGAATACGGTGGCAGCATTCAGGGCCGCAATCGCTTTGTGTTGGAAGTCGTTCGCGCCACGGTCGCAGCCATCGGTGCCCATCGCGTGGGCATACGCTTGTCGCCTTACGGTGTGTTCAACAGTACAGGCGAGTACCCAGAGGTCGAAGAACAGTACTTGGCGCTGACCGAAGAACTCGCGCACCTAGGCATCCTGTATGTTCACTTACTGGACCATTCGGCCCAGGGCGCCCCATCGGTACCAGCCGAGTTCAAGTTCCGACTTCGCGTCGCTTTCAAGGGACTGTTCATTCTTGCTGGGGGTTTTGATCGAACCAATGCGCAGAGCGCGTTGATTTCTGGCCACGCAGACCTCATCGCCTTTGCCCGTCCATTTATCGCAAACCCTGACTTGGTGAAGCGCCTGCAGGCCAAAGCGGAACTGAACACCGTCGATTCGGCGACTCTTTATACGCCCGGACCCAAGGGCTACACCGACTACCCAATCCTCGGAGCTTGACCATGAAGACCAAAGCAATGCAACATTCAATGAAGACCGTCATGGCCAGTTTCGCCATGGCTGCCGCCCTCATATCAACGGTGGCAGGGGCAGCAGATACTGTGCCCACGCAAACATTGGGCGACACCTGGAAGAATGTGCCGACCCAAACCATCACGGCAGGCGACGTCAACTTCGCGTACCGGGAATTGGGAAAGCAGAACGGCGGAACGCCCGTGGTGTTTCTCGTCCATCTGGCCGCCGTGTTAGACAACTGGGACCCCCGAATCATGGACGGCATTGCAGCGAAGCACCATGTGATCGCTTTCGACAACCGTGGCATCGGGGCATCCAGTGGCTCACCATGGAATTCCATGGAGCAAATGGCCGACGATGCCATCACCTTCATCAAAGCGAAGGGGTTTGAGCAAGTTGATCTCTTGGGGTTCTCGATGGGTGGAATGATTGCCCAGGAGATCGTGCTTAAGGAGCCACAACTTGTGCGCAGGATGATTCTTGCGGGGACCGGCCCTGCTGGCGGTGAAGGTATCCGTTCAGTGGCGGGGGTGACTTACTACGACATGCTTCGGGGCTTCTTTACGGGCCAGGATCCGAAGCAGTTCTTGTTCTTCACGCGTACGCCTGGTGGTATCGAGGCAGGAAAAGCATTTCTGATGCGGCTGAAGGAGCGTACCGAGAACCGCGACAAGGAAATCAGCGTGAGCGCGCTTTTCGCGCAATTGGAAGCCCTGCGTGTCTGGGGTTCCAAAACGCCTGCTGATCTGTCTGTCGTCAAGCAGCCCGTGCTGGTAGTCAATGGTGACAACGACCGGATGGTCCCCACGCCAAATACCCATGACCTAGCGCGGCGGCTTCCGAATAGCACCTTGATCATCTATCCCGACGCTGGCCATGGCGGCATCTTCCAGTTTTATGCCGATTTCGTGCCTAGTGCACTTGAGTTTCTGGCTCGGTGAACACGATCAGGAGAACGATTTGAGTACATACAAAACGGACCTCATTGGGCGGCGTGCGCTGGTGACCGGCGCATCCAGCGGCATTGGCGCAGCCATCGCACGTGAGCTCGCGGCTCTTGGCGTGGATCTGGTGTTGACGGCACGGCGCCGCGACGCACTCGACGCGGTCGCTGCGACCTGCAAGGGCGTGAAGGTCGAGATCGTTACCGCAGATCTGGGCAAGCCCGATGCCGCGCGTGCACTGTGGGATGCCGCCGCCGCAAGTGGCCCCATCGACATCCTGATCAACAATGCCGGGTTCGGTTACTTCCGCCGGTTCGACGAGGTCGACTGGTCGCGTGACGCTGAACTCATCCAACTGAACATGACGTCGCTCACTGCGCTGGCGCGGTGCTTCGTTGACGCGAACAAAGCGAGCGCAGCACCCTCGCACATGGTCAACATCGCGTCGACCGGCGCGTATCAATCCGTGCCGAACATGGCGTTGTATGCCGCGTCGAAGGCGTTCGTGCGCAACTTCAGCGAGGGCCTCCATGACGAGCACCGTGGCACGCCGTTGTCGGTGACCTGCATCTGCCCAGGCGGCACCGAAACCGCGTTCCACGCCGCGTCCGGCGGGGGCGACTACTCGTGGATCGCGAACGCGTCGACGAAAAGCCCGGAGTTCGTGGCGCACGCCACCGTCCACGCCATGTTGGCTGGCAGGCGCACGTTGGTACCCGGGCTGTTCAACCAGTTATCCACCTTCGGCGTTCGCTTCTTGTCGCGGCGGTTCGCATCAAAGGTTGCGACGCAAGTGCTCGGCAAGCCGCGCTTGGCTCTGCCGGTGCGAAGCGGGATTTGAGATCGCAGTTTCTCCAGATACAGAAACGTAACTGCATCGGCTGCCCCGCAAGATGGGGATCCGTTGATCCGTGGTGACTTTGTCGAGGGGATGTGTTTTCAGGGACTGGCGGAGTGCTCGCAGCCAAAGGCTGAGGTTCTTGTCCAATTCACTGAACTCAATCTGGGCTGACCGATGTCCCTGCATAGCGGGGGTGTATTTCGAAACCAGGTCCACACCACTGCCAGGCAGGTTGCGGCACGAGATTGTGCGCTGTTGGGTTCGCTTTTAGCGATGATCAGAGAAGACCGCAGGTCGGCTCTCTGCCTTGAAGGCAAGCAGAAACGCGTCGGAAGCCACTTGATCGGCCAGGGCTCTCAAGCTTGCTGCCGAGGCAGGGCCGAGAACGGCCTCCACTTGGTCGTTGGCTGCGGCCCAGCGCACCACGGCTTCTGAAAGCCGAGTCTTGCCAAGCGGGGTGAGCACTCCGTGCTTGGTCCGCCGGTCTTTGGCGTCTTGACGAAGCTCAACAATGCCGTCGCGCACCAGCGGCCTGAGCGCATGGGTCAGGGCGGAAAGTTGGATAGCGAGCCGGGTCGCCAAATCCTGTAGCGTCGGTCCTTGTTGATCGGCTCCCATGAGCTTATCTATTTCTGAGATGAGCGCGAGCTGGGTGGCTTTCAGGCCCAAAGGCGCCAGTGCCTCGTCATACAGCTGACCAAGCCTGCGAGCCGCAACGCGCAGTGCCGTGTTCGTGCAGACCCGTCCGCCCAAGAGGTCCGGCTCCTCTGCGGCTGGCGTATCCAAGCTGTTTTCGGCATCAATAAGGTTTGAGGTAATACCCATATTTCGAAAATGGTTGAGTGCAGCACTATCTGCGATCGGCGGGCGATTAACTATACATTTGAGCCCTCAACTTATTTGGTTGAGCCCTCAATTTTATTGGAAAGCCATCATGACAAATCCCAGTTCTAAGAAAGTCGCTCTTGTCACAGGGGCTTCTTCCGGCATCGGTGCCGTCTATGCGGATCGCCTTGCCGCGCGTGGATACGATCTTATCCTTGTCGCCCGGCGCGCTGACCGCCTGGAAGCCCTCGCCGCGCAAGTCTCCAAGGCGCACGGTATCAAAGCCGAGTCGATTTCGGCCGATCTGACCCAAGACCAGGACTTGGCACGGATCGAGAAGGTTCTGGCCACCAATGGGGATGTGCGCGTCCTGGTGAACAACGCCGGTATTGCGCGCCTAGCACCTGCTGCCCAGACGTCTGCAGACGACGCGCAGTCCCAGATTGCCCTCAACATCACAGCACTGACACGCCTGACGCAAGCTGCGGTGCCCTCGTTTGTGGCGAGGAACCAGGGCCTGATCATCAACATCGCTTCCGCCCTGTCCATCCACGCGCTGCCGATCAGCGCCATCTACAGCGGCACCAAGGCCTACGTAATGCAATACAGCAAAGGCCTGCAGCAAGAGCTGGCCGAAACCGGGGTGAAGGTTCAATTGGTCTTGCCCGCATCCACAGCCACCGAACTCTGGGACCTGTCGGGCGTCCCGTTGGCGGCCCTCAACAAGGAGACCTTGATGACGACCGAAAACATGGTCGATGCGGCGCTCGCGGGTCTGGACCAAGGCGAAACGATCACGTGGCCGTCGGTCGCCGATGCAAGTCTGTGGGACAAGTACGAGGCAGCCCGCTCTGCACTGTTCGCTGGCACCCAAGCAGGAAAGCCCGCCCCTCGTTACAAGATCGGTTGATTCCCGCTAACGGAACGTTACTGCTCTTCCTTTTCTCACCCCTTTTCTATTTTCCCCAGGACAGTCCATGCTTTTCGACGCCTTTTCCCTGCGTGCCACCCGGCTCAGCAATCGCATTGTGATGTCGCCACTCACGCGCAGCCGCGCTGGTGACAACAACACGCCCACCAGCCTAATGGCCACCTACTATGCCCAGCGCGCAAGCGCGGGCCTCATCATCACGGAAGGAACCTCGCCGTCACCCAACGGCTTGGGCTATGCCCGTATCCCCGGCCTATTCAATGACGCCCAGGTGCAAGGTTGGAAGCTAGTGACCGACGCGGTCCACGCCAAGGGCGGCAAGATCGTCGTGCAGCTGATGCATACGGGCCGCGTGACCCACCAAGCCAACCTGCCGGCCGGCGCCGAAGTGCTTGGCCCCTCACCCGAGACCTGCCCTGGCGAGATGTGGACCGATACGCAAGGCAGCCAGCCACATACGCCGCCGCGCGCCATGACGGAGGCCGACATCCAGGCCGTGATCGGCGAATACGCGACGTCCGCGCGCCTTGCCATCCAGGCCGGCTTTGACGGCATCGAATTGCATGCAGCCAACGGCTACTTTCTCGAGCAATTCCTGAACGCCAACATCAACCACCGCACCGATGGCTACGGCGGCACGGCCGAAGGACGCAACCGGCTGGTGCTAGAGGTCGCCCGTGCTGCTGTGAAGGAGATTGGTGCTGAGCGCGTGGGCATCCGCTTGTCGCCCCACGGCGTGGTCAACGCAGCCGGCGCATTCGATGGCGTGGACGAACAGTACCTGTCGCTGGTGAAGCAACTCTCCGCACTCGGCCTTATGTACGTGCACGTTCTGGACCATTCGGCCATGGGCGCCCCGCCTGTCCCGGCGAAGCTGAAGACCGATTTGAGGGCAGCTTTTGACGGCCCCTTCATCCTCGCAGGCGGACAGAACAAAGCCAGCGCACAACATGTGCTGGGCGAAGGCCGCGCGGACCTGGTAGCCATGGGTAGGCCTTTCATCGCCAACCCGGATCTGGTCGAGCGCATGCGCCAGGACGCGGCCTTGAACGCACCAGACCCCACCACGTTCTACACGCCCGGCGCGAAGGGCTATACCGACTATCCGGCGCTCGCAGCTTAGACATCAACCTAACAACTTCAATCTCACGAACGACCAACGGAACCCATATGACTTTCAACCTAAATACTTTCAAAACTGCGCTCATGTCCATTGCGCTTGTGGTCACGGCCAGCCTTATTCCAGCCGGCGCTTTCGCGGCTGACAAGGGGAAGGTCCTTGTCGTGATGTCGAGCGCCCATGCGCTCGAACTCCGGGATGGGAAGCAGTACCAAACGGGCTACTTCCTCAACGAGCTCGCTGTTCCACTGCGGATGCTCGTCGATGCGGGGTACACCCCCGTGTTTGCCAATCCCAAGGGCGACACGCCTTCAATGGACGCGAGTTCGAACAACAAGAATTACTTCGGGGGCGATGATGCGAAGCGTACAGACGCACTCTCCTACATTGCTAAGTTCGATGCATTGAAGAAGCCCAAAACATTGGCATCTGTTGCCGCAGAAGGCGCCAGCGGCTATGCAGCGGTGTTCATTCCGGGTGGCCATGCGCCTATGCAAGACCTGATCAAGGAGCAGTCGCTCGGCACTATCTTGAAGAGCTTCCACGCGGCCGCGAAGCCTACCGCGATCATCTGCCACGGACCGATCGCTCTTCTGTCCACCCTGCCCGAAGCAGCCAAGTTTCAATCTGCCCTCATCGCAGGTGATACCACTGCGGCCAAGAGCCTGTCGAAGGACTGGACGTACTCTGGCTACAAGGTAAGCGTCTTCGCAACATCCGAAGAGAAGCAGATAGAAGGTAGCGCGCAGCTCGGCGGTCAGGTTCTCTTTTATCCGGATGCAGCTTTGACCGCAGCCGGCGCCGTTGTTCAAAACGGCGCAGATTGGCAACCCAACGTCGTAGTCGACCGGGAACTGATCACCGGTCAACAGCCCTTGTCGGCTGACGTTTTCGGCAAGGCTTTGATGGCGAAGTTGGCCGCGCAAGCTAACTAAATGATCACACGCGACTTCCACTTCTATGAGCCCTCCAAGGGCCATGGGTTGAATCACAACCCGCTGAATGCGCTCGTCGCTCCACGCCCCATCGGCTGGATATCGACACGGGACGCGCAGGGGCGTGTCAATCTGGCTCCCTACAGTTTTTTCAACGCGTTCAACTACGACCCGCCCATCATCGGGTTCTCTTCGATCACCTGGAAGGACAGCGTGCAGAACGCATCCGAAACCCGCGAGTTCGTGTGGAATTTGGTGACACGGGAGTTGGGCGACCAGATGAACCAGACCGCCACCCCACTTGCGCATGGCGAGGACGAGTTTTCCCTCGCCGGCCTCACGGCGGTGCCGGGTCGTGTGGTCAATGTGCCGCGCGTGGGGGAAAGCCGCGCCGCCATGGAGTGCAAGGTCATTGATATCGTCCAGCTTAGCAACACGGATGGCGAGAAGTTGGCCAGTTGGCTGGTCCTCGGCGAGGTGGTGGCGGTGCACATCGACAAATCGCTCTTGAAGGACGGCGTTTACCAGACGGCGCAGGCCTATCCGATCTTGCGTTCCGGAGGCTTGAACGACTACGTTCAGGTCCTACCGGAGAACGTCTTTCAGGTTGCCCGGCCCGCGGGCGCCAGCGACGCGGCCGCGCACGGCAAGGGATAGTGCCTTTTCCCTGTTGGTTCTCCAGGCGCTAATCGTGGCTGCACATCTGGTCGTCACGGGGGACTTTGTCGAGGTGATGTGGTTTCAGGGGTTGACGGAGTATTTGCAACCTGACCAAGGTGGGGACAAGTCCGGTCCTTGGTCGTCAGGCTGGCTTCAGCCCGCGCAGTAACTACAGCGGTCGGCGGGCGGTTCAGGTAGCAAAGTGGTCAAAGCTGGCCCAAGGGCCCTGCAGCAGGGCTCCGCGTTCATCCAGCACGCGCAGGCCAGGCGCGGCGTCGATGCGGCCGATGCGGGTCACCGGTGTGGCGCTGGCCTGCGCTGCCGCCTGCACGGCGGCGGCACGGTCGGGTGGGGCGGTGAACACCAGCTCGTAGTCGTCGCCACCGGCCAGCACGCACTGCAGCAGCTGTGCGGGCGGCATTTGAGAGGAAAACAGGCCACTAGCCCCCGTGGAATATGCGCAAGCAGCTAGCAAATGCATAGCAACGTCGGCATTCAGCGTGGCGCCCACACCGCTTTGCGCCAGGATGTGGCCGAGGTCGCCGAGCAGGCCGTCGCTCACATCGGCTGCGGCGCTGGCCACCTCGCGCAGGGCCAGGCCCAGCGCCACCCGGGGCGTGGGCTGTTCCAGCCGTTGGCGGGTCTGGGCTAACAGCGCGGGCGGCAAGTGGATCTTGCCTTGCAGGCATTGCAGCGCCAGCGCGGCGTCGCCCAGCGTGCCGCTCACGTACACATCGTCACCCCCTTGGGCGCCGCTGCGCAGCAGGGCTTGGCCGGGTGGCACTTCGCCAAACACGGTGATGCAGATATTGAGCGGGCCCCGCGTAGTGTCCCCGCCCACCAGCGCGCAGCCATGCGCATCGGCCAAGGCGAACAGGCCTTCGGAAAACGGTTGCAGCCAGGCGGCGTTGGCCTCGGGCAGGGCCAAGGCCAGGGTGAAGCCCAGCGGACGGGCGCCGCAGGCGGCCAGGTCGCTGAGGTTCACCGCCAGCGCCTTGTGGCCCAGGGTGCGCGGGTCTGCGTCGGGGAAGAAGTGGCGGCCGCTGACCAGCATGTCGCTGCTCACGGCCCACTGCATGCCGGGGGTGGGCTGCAGTAGCGCGCAGTCGTCGCCCACGCCCAGCGCCACGCCGGCGCCCAGCGCCCGTTCGGGGCGCTGAAAATAGCGCGCAATCAGTTCAAACTCGCCCAGGCCTGCCACGCTATGCACCAGGTTCCATCAGGCCGCAGGTTCGCGTGCAGGCCAGAAGAAGCTCAGTGGGGCCTGGCGCAGGCGGGCAAACACCGCGCCCTGGATGCGCGTGCGCCCCACGCCCGACACGTTGTGCGCACGCAGCGCCACGCGGAAGGCCAGGTAAAAGCTCACGCTCAGGTTGAGCACGCCGATCAGCGGAATGCTGGCCACGGCCCACCAGAAGGCGGGCAGCTTCACCACATCCCAGCCCAGGCTGGCGCAGGCCGCGCCCAACTGGCCGGTGGACAGGGTGACGTGGCGCGCGTCCAGCCCCACGCCCAGAAACGCGAGGATGGGTGGCACCAGCCCCAGCATGAATCCCAGTGAAATGCTGGCCGCCAGACCCGACACGTTGTTGCGCATGAAATGCGCCCAGCGGTCGGCCCGCGCGGTACCCAGCCAGGCGGTGATGCGCGGGTTGTAGCGGATGGCCGAGTCCAGCCGGTGCAGCACAAACCAGTTTTCCACCCAGCCCGCGATGATGCTGCAGGCAAACAGCAGCACGCCAGTGAAGGCGGCAAACAGCAGGCAGGGTCCGAGCAGTGTGAGCGAGTGCAGCACGTACTGCGCCTTGTCCGCGTTGATCATGGGCTGGCCCAGCGTGTACTGCATGGCCAGCGACAGCGCAATGACCGCCGGGAACACCATGGTCACATTGCCCAGCACCGCCGCCACCTGTGAGCGCACCAGGTGGGTCACCTCGTCGACAAAGGCCACCAGCGCGGTGTCGTCCGAAATGTCCTTGAGCTTGGCGGCCATGGCTGGGGCCGTCATGGCGGGTTGCTTGGTGGCCAGCGTGTAGTGCATGAGCTGGATCAACACAAAGCTGGCGGCGTAAACCACGCCCGACCACATGCCCATCCAGAAGGCCGACAGGCCAAACGCCATCAGCCCGAACTTCATCACCGTGGTGAGCGCCGTCAGCGCACCGCCGCCAGCGGCGTTGCCCAGCATCTCGCGGTATTCGGCGCGGGTGCGGGTGATGTAGTGCTCGCCGGTCTCACTGCTGCGCTCGGCCACCTTGGCCGCCAGCAGCGACGAGTTGGACGCCACCAGCGCGCCAATGCTGCGCTGCTCCTGGCTCACGCTGGCCAGGTGCGAGACCAGGCGTGCGCTGGCGCGGTGGCCGTCGTCGTCCATCAGGCAGTCCAGCAGGGCGCGCACGCGCAGCACGCGTTCGCGCAGCTGGCGCAGGCGGAACACCAGGTCCACCGAGATGCCATGGGCTTCCAGGTGGGTGTAGACGGAGGCTGCGGCGTGGCGGCAGGCGTCCAGCCGGGTGCGGAACTGCTGCACCGGGGCGTGGGTGTCTTCGCCGGCCAGCCAGGCGTCGCACACCGCATCCAGGTCGGCTGACAGGTGGTGGAAGGGGCTGGCATCACGCGCGGGCACGCTCATGCGCAGGCGAATCTCGGGCGAGAACCCGGCCGCACTGATCTGGCTGGTGCAGAACCGCATTGCGTCGAGCAGGGTGCTCTGCCAGTGCGTGAGCTGCGGGCGCAGGGCGGCGGCATGGCCTACGGCAGGCGTGCCCAGCAGGGCGGCCAGGCGCCGCAGCGTGGGCTCGGGCAGGGCGGCCAGCCACTGGGCGTCGTGCTCGCCGTCCAGCACCAGGCCAAATAGCTCGGAGGCGTCGCTGGTCTCGGGCGTGGCGGGCAACAGCTTGTGGTGCAGGCGCTCTACAAATTCGCTGACAAAGGCGTTGCGCGAGGCAAAGCCGTAGTCCGACAGCAGGGTGCTGCCGTCCACGGTGTGCAGCAGGGCGCGCCACCAGATCTGCAACTTCTCGGCCGTGGCGGGGCGGGCGTCCAGAATATCCAGCAGCAGATCGACCCTGCCCACGGCGGCTTCGGCACTGTCGTGGTGGCCACGCACCCAGTCCAGCAGGGCGATGAGCCAGACATGGCGTTCCACCAGGCCGGCGGCGGGGTCCAGGGTGTCGAGCAGCGTGGCAATGTCGCTGCGGGCGCCTGGCGTGACCATCAGTGCAGGGTGCGGGAGCCACCCGCATCGCTCAAGGCGTCCAGCACAAACATGGGGATGGTGGCGTCAAACTTCTCGCCATCCTCGGCCACGCAGAAAAAGCTGCCGTGCATGGTGCCGGTGGGGGTGCGCAGGCGGGTGCCGCTGGTGTATTCAAACGCCTGGCCGGGCTTGAGCAGGGGCTGCTGGCCAACCACACCCAGGCCCTTGACCTTTTCGGTGTGGCCATTGGCGTCGTTCACGTTCCAGGCACGCGAAATCAGCTGGGCGGTGACGTCGCCCGTGTTGGTAATGGTGATGGTGTACGCAAACACGTACAGGTCATCGGCGGGTGCAGATTGGTCGGGGAGGTACTGGGGGGCTACTTCCACCAGAAATTCGTATTTGGCCATGGGCCAATGCTACCTGCGAAAATGTTAGCCTTGTCAACACCCCTTCCAAGCCCCTGCCATGACGTACCGCATTGCCCCCTCCATCCTGTCTGCCGACTTCGCCCGCCTGGGGGAAGAGGTCAAAAACGTCATCGCCGCAGGCTCTGACTGGATCCACTTTGACGTGATGGACAACCATTACGTGCCCAACCTGACCTTCGGCCCCATGATCTGCAGCGCGCTCAAACCGCATGCCAAGACGGCCGCCGGTGTGGCCGTGCCCATCGATGTGCACCTGATGATCTCGCCGGTAGACGCGCTGGCCGCCAGCTTTGCCGAGGCGGGGGCCGATTACATCAGCTTTCATCCCGACGCCTCGGGCCATGTGCACCGCAGCATCCAGGCCATCAAGAGCAAGGGTGTGAAGGCCGGTCTGGTGTTCAACCCGGCTGAGCCGCTTGATGTGCTGGACTGGGTGATCGAGGACATCGACCTGATTCTGATCATGAGCGTGAACCCTGGCTTTGGTGGCCAGAGCTTTATTGATTCCGCCTTGCGCAAGATCGAAGATGTGCGCAAGCGCATCACCGCCAGCGGCAAAGACATTCGCCTGGAGGTGGACGGCGGCATCAAAACCGACAACATCCGCCGCGTGGCCGACGCCGGGGCCGACACCTTTGTGGCGGGCAGCGCCATCTTCGGCAAGCCGGACTACAAGGGCGTGATCGACGCCATGCGTGTGGCGCTACAGGGCTGACCCGCATTGACCACGCCCGCTCCCCCCGCGCTATCGCCCCACCCGTCTGCGCAATGGTTTAGCGCGGTCATGGGGGAGGGCGGCGCCCACCGCCGGGTGCGTGTGGCCATGTACACCACACTGCTGCTGCTGGCCATTCTGGCCACGGTGCGGGTGGTGCGCTTGGGGCAGGCGGAGCAGGTGCGCCAGCTCGACATGGACATCATCCGTGTGGCCGCGGAGCAAAGCGCTATCACCCAGCGCATGGGTGTGCAGGCGGCCCGGCTGGCCTTGCACCCGCTGGAGCCTTTCGCGGCCAATCCGTTGTCTGACACGCTCACGCTGTCGCAAGTGCACGCGCAGCACCTGGAAGACCTGCTGGCCCAACAAGTGCCCTCGCAATCACTGGCCGGAGTTGCGCTGCAGCAGGCGCAACTGCGCTGGCAGCGCAGCCGCGCCGGTTTGTGGAGCGATGTCAAGGCGGTGCTGCTGCAGGCGTCCTTGCATGACGCGCAAGCCCTGATCCGGGCGCAGGACGTGTTGCAGGCCGAGTTGGACCAGTCCCTGCTGGCCAGCGGCGACCTGGTGGTGCAGGTGCAGAACACAGCGTTTGAGCGTAGCCGAGATGCGGTGCTCATGATGCGATGGCTGACCGGCGGTGCGCTGCTCTTGTTTGTGCTGCTAGGGCTGTGGCTGGTGGAGCCCACCGCGCGTGCAGTGCGCCGCCAGTACCGTACGCTGGCTAGCCAGACCGACCGCCTCAAACGCCTGGCAATGGTGGCCGAGCTCAGCTCCAATGCCATGGCGGTGACCGATGAAAACCACCGCGTGGTATGGATCAACGAGGCGTTTACCGAACTCACCGCCTACCCGCCGGCACGCGCGCAGGGCCGCCGCATTGGCACCCTGCTGAAGGCGCGCAGTGCGGACCCGGCACGCTTTGCCGAGTTCAGCAAGGCCTTGCGTGCAGGCCAGGGCATCAAGCGCGAGATGCGCATCAGCATCAAGGGCACCGAGGTGGGCTGGGTGCTGGTGGACATGCAACCCATTAACGACGAGCAGGGCACGCTGAGCGGCTGGGTGCTGGTGGCCACCGATCTGACCGCCATGCGCCAGCAGCAGCAGTTGCTGTCGTTGGCGGTGGACGGTGCCGGCCTGGGCATCTGGCACTGGGACATGGTGGCCGACACCATCCACTGCAACCTGCGCATGCACAGCATCCTGGGGTATGAGCCAGGCGAGATGGATATGACCGCGGCCTTCTGGAACGAATTGATCCACCCGGAAGACCGCGCCCACTGGCAGCAGTCGATGCGCCAGCATCTGCAAGACCCCTCGGTGTCGCACCGCCTGGCGGTGCGGGCGCGCCACCTCAGTGGCCGCTGGGTCTGGATCATGTTTGCCGGCACCGTGGCCGACCGCAACCCGCAAGGCCGTGCCGTGCGCATGGCCGGCGTGGCCATGGACGTGAACGCCCAAAAGGCCATGGAGCAGCAACTGCGTGTGGCCGCCCGCACCGATGGCCTGACCCAACTGCCCAACCGCGCGGTGGTGGTGGACATGATCCGCGCCGCCATTGAGCGCCACAAGGCGCAGCCGGGCTACCACTTCGCCGTGTTGTTCATGGACTTTGACCGCTTCAAGCAGGTCAACGACACCCTGGGCCACAGCGTGGGCGACGAGCTGCTGCGCCAGATCGCGCGCCGCCTGCAGGACAGCCTGCGTCCGGGGGACAGCTTTGTGCACACCAGCGACTTTCAGCAGATTGCGGCCCGCATTGGTGGTGATGAGTTTGTCGTGCTGCTGGACGATATGCGGGGCGACCTGGATGCCGAGATCGTGGCCAGCCGCCTGCTCGATGTGCTGGCTGTGCCTTACACGGTGGACACGCACCGCATCAACTCCACGGTCAGCATCGGCATCGTCACCAGCACCCACGCCGAGCTGGACGCCGACAGCGTGCTGCGCGACGCCGACATTGCGATGTACGAGGCCAAGCGCGCCGGGCGTGCCCGTTATGTGCTGTTCGAGCCCTCCATGCGCTCGGATGTCAGTGCCTCGGTGGCGCTGGAAAACGACCTGCGCCAGGCCCTGCCCAATGGCGAGATTTTTGTGCAGTACCAGCCTGTGGTGCATCTTCCGGGCAATACCGTAGCCGGGATCGAGGCACTGGCCCGTTGGCGGCATCCGCAGCGCGGCCTGGTGTCGCCGGCCGACTTCATCCCGCTGGCCGAGGCCTGTGGCCTGATCGACGCCGTGGGGCAGTTTGTGCTGCACCAAGCGTGCCGCACGTTTGAGCTGCTCCAGCACCAGCTGGGGTCCATGGCGCCGCCGCTGGTGGCGGTGAACCTGTCACGCGCGCAGCTGCGCCAGCCGCGGCTGGTGGCCGATATCCAGGAGGCGCTGCGCGACACCAGCATGTCGCCACACCAGCTGGTGCTGGAGGTGACCGAAAGCCTCGCGGCCCAAGACGCGGCGGTGCAGCACACCCTGCGCGAGATCCGCGCGCTGGGCGTAGGCCTGGCGCTGGACGACTTTGGCACGGGCTACTCCTCCCTGTCCTGCCTGCACGAGCTGCCAGTGAACACGGTGAAGATTGACCGCTCCTTTGTCAGCCAGGCCAGCGACAGCGAATACCACCGCGTGCTGATCGAGGCCACGCTGCGCATGGCCCATACGCTGGGGCTGGGGACCGTGGCCGAGGGCATTGAAACGCCCGAGCAGGCGCGGCTGATGGCCTCACTGGGCTGCGCTGAAGGCCAGGGCTATCTGTTTGCCAAACCCATGGACGTGGCCCCGCTGGTGATGTGGATCCAGTCCGGCCCCCACCCACTCTGACGCCTTTGATGACCTTCAAAAAAACCTTGCCCTGGGCCTTGCCCGCATTCGACGCCGCCATCGTGGACCTGGACGGCACGCTGGTTGACACCTTGGGTGATTTTGTGGAGGCACTGCAGCGCATGCTGGGCGATTTGCCTTCGCCCTACCGGAACTATGCGGTGGACCGCGTGCTGGTGGAGCGGCTGGTGGGCAAGGGCTCGGAAAACTTGATAAAAAGCCTGCTAGCCCTCGTGGAATATGCGCCAAAAGCTACGAATTCAGGAGCAATTTTCAATGCGGCCTGGGCCAGCTACCAGCGCCACTACCCCGATGTGAATGGCCGCTACTCCACCGTCTACCCCGGCGCGCTGCAGGGGCTGGCGCAGTGCCAGGCCGCGGGCCTGCGCCTGGCCTGTGTGACCAACAAGCCCACGGCCTTTGCCCAAGCCTTGCTGGCCGACAAGGGGCTGGACGGGTTTTTCCTGCACACGATTGGTGGCGATGCGGTGGCACGGAAAAAACCCGATCCGATGCCCCTGCTGCATGCCTGCACCCTGCTGGGTAGCGCTCCTGCGCGCACGCTGATGGTGGGCGACTCCAGCAACGACGCGCAGGCTGCGCGTGCGGCGGGCTGCCCGGTGCTGCTGGTCGGCTATGGCTACAACCATGGCGAGCCGATCACCGCGGTAGATGCGGATGCTTTTACCGACACGCTGGCCGACTTGCCTTGGCGGACCTGAGGTGGGCGGGGCCTAGGCCGCCAGCTTGAACACCGCCACCACCTGCACCAGGTCCTGCGCCTGAGACTTCAGGCTGCTGGCAGCCGCCGCCATCTCTTCCACCAAGGCCGCGTTTTGTTGGGTGGCCTGGTCCATCTGGGTGACGGCTTGCCCCACCTGGGCGACCCCCGCGCTTTGCTCGGAGCTCGCGGTAGAGATCTCGCCCATGATGAGGGTGACGCGCTGGATGGAGCTGACCACTTCGGTCATGGTGGTGCCAGCCTGATCGACCAGCGCGGTGCCTTGCTCCACACGCTCCACGCTGGTGCCGATCAGGCTCTTGATTTCCTTGGCGGCCTCCGCGCTGCGCCCGGCCAGAGAGCGCACTTCACTGGCCACCACGGCGAAGCCACGGCCCTGTTCGCCGGCCCTTGCCGCTTCCACCGCCGCATTGAGCGCCAGGATGTTGGTCTGGAAGGCGATGCCGTCGATCACGCTGATGATGTCGCTGATCTTGCGGCTGGCTTCGTTGATGCCTTTCATGGTCTCCACCACCTGGCCCACCACTTCGCCGCCTTTGACCGCCACCGTGCTGGCCCGCATGGCCAGTTGATTCGCCTCGCGCGCCGAGTCTGCGTTTTGTTTGACGGTGGAGCCCAGTTCTGCCATGGACGAGGCCGTTTCTTCCAGCGCGCTGGCTTGTTGCTCGGTGCGGGCGGACAGGTCGTTGTTGCCCTGGGCGATTTCAGCGCTGGTAGCGGCTACGCGGTCGGCATTGGTTTTGACGCTGCGCACCGTGGTGCCAAAGCTGTCTTGCATGCGCGCCATGGCGCCCAGCAGTTGCACCGTCTCGTCGCTGCCTGAAGGGCGCACCGCGGTGGCCAGGTCACCCGCCGCCAGCGCATCGGCAATCGACACGGCGTGGGACAAAGGCAGAGAGAGTTGCTTGGCCAGGTACAGCGCCCCGGAGATCAACAGCACCGTGGCCAGCGCCCAGGTGATGCTGACCTGCATCTTGGAGGAACCCACACTGGCGTTGGAGGCCGCCCGCGCGGCCTTGACGCTGTTCTCGATGGCATCGGCCTGTTCTGCCATCTGCTTCTCCAGCGCACTGAAGGCCTTCTGGAAATCGGCCACGGCGGCTTGTGCTGCGGCAGGGTCCTGGGTGGCCAGGGCCTGCACCTTGTGGCCCGCCTCCACGTAGCTGCTCACCATGGGCAGGGTCTTCTTGAGCATGGCCCGCACATCATCCGAGATAGGGCGCTCCTCCAGGCTCTTGAGCGCATCGGTAAACACCTTGGCGTGCTCGTCCAGGCCCTTTTTGGCCTCGGCCATTTGTTCCTCGTTCTTGGTGCTGGCGCCCAGCAGCGACAGCAGCACGTCGCCGCGCACGGCGTCGTGCATCATGTCGGCCTCCTGGCTGCTCTGCAGCGCGCTGGACATGGCTTCAGACTCGTCAATCGCTCCCGCCAGTCGGTTGGTTTGGATCAGGCCGATGCCGCCCACCAGGGCCGCAGCCAGTGCACCGAGCAGGCCCAGGGCGATGATTTGGTGTCGCAGTTTCATGGTGTCTCTTGTAGGGCTGAAGGTTGTGAGGAGAGGGTTTAGCGGGCCAGTGCTGTGTGGTCGCTGAGCTTGAACACGGCGACCAGTGCCACCAGGTCTTGCGCCTGGCTCTTGAGGCCAGAGGCTGCAGCGGCCATCTGTTCCACGAGTGCCGCGTTTTGCTGGGTGGCTTGGTCGATTTGCGCAACCGCTTCGCTCACCTGGGCCACGCCCGTGTTCTGCTCGCTACTGGCGGCGCTGATTTCACCCATCATGTCGGTTACACGGCGAATGGAGTCCACCACCTCACTCATGGTGCTGCCGGCGCGGTCCACCAGGGCGGTGCCCTGTTCCACGCGCTCCACGCTGGTGCTGATAAGTTGCTTGATTTCCTTGGCGGCCTCCGCACTGCGGCCCGCCAGGGCCCGCACTTCACTGGCCACCACGGCAAAGCCGCGGCCCTGTTCGCCTGCGCGTGCCGCTTCCACCGCCGCGTTCAGCGCCAGAATATTGGTCTGGAAGGCGATGCCGTCGATCACGCTGATGATGTCGGAGATGCGGTTGGAGGATTCGTTGATGCCCTTCATGGTGTGGACCACCTGGGAGACCACCTCGCCGCCCTGCATGGCCACGCTGGAGGCGTTGGTGGCCATCTGGTTGGCTTGGCGGGCGCTGTCGGCGCTGCGGCTGACGGTGGCGCCCAGCTCTTCCATGCTGGCGGCGGTTTCCTGCAGGGCGCTGGCCTGTTGCTCGGTGCGTGCCGAGAGGTCGTTATTGCCCTGTGCAATCTCGGAGCTGGCCAGTGCCACGCCGTGGGAGCCCTCGCGCACCTTGGTCACCAGTAGCGACAGGCTGGCCTGCATGGTCTGCAGCGAGGTCATCAGGGCAGCCACCTCGTCGCGGCCCTGGATGTGCAGCTGCGAGGTCAGGTCGCCATTGGCCACTTTGTCCGCCACGGTCACGGCTTCGCTCAGCGGACGCACAATCTGCCGGCTCAACCAGATGCTGCCGGCCAGCCCTGCCAGCGTGACCAGAATCATCACGCCATAGGCCATCTGGCTGCCACGCACGGCCTCGGCGCTGGCGGCTTCCGACGCCGCCTTTTCTTTTTGTGAGAGTTGGACGCGCAAGTCGCCAAGCAGGGCAACGGCATCTCGGTCCTTGCCGCGGGCGGCCTTGTCGCCGGCCTGGAAGTCCATGCCGCTGGCCTTGTAGTCTTCCAAGCCCTTTTGGTAGCCTTGGGCCGCGGTCTGCATGGCCGCGGCCAGTTTCTGGGCGGTGGCCTTGCTCTCACCTTCTTCCAGCATGGTGTTGAGCGTTTGCAGCCCTTCGCCGACCGACTTCATTTCTTTTTGGTGTGCAGCCCAGTACTTGTCCAGGTCTTGCGGCTCTTTGCCGCGCAGGAGCACGTTTTTCCACTCCTGCACTGCGGTGGCAAAGTCGCCGGCGATGTCGGCGGCCTTTTTATTGGCCGCCACATGGCGCAGTACGTCCAGCTTGTAGCTGTCGACCGCGTGGTTGAGTTGGGTGATGCCAAACAGCCCGCCCACGAAGAGCAGGGCCAGGGCAACCGCGAATGCCAGAGGCAGTTTGAGACTGAGCTTCATAGCGAAATCCTTTGCGTGGGGGGCGACCGGATACAGCGAGCACACACAGACTACAAGGATTGGCGGCCTCTGTCATCCCTTCATGTGAAATTTGTGAGCACAAAAAAACCTGCCGCGGTGCGAACCGGGCAGGCTGGTCGTGAGGCACCGCAGCACGCGGCGCCGGGACGCGTTTTACTTCACGCCCAACAATGCGTCTTTGAGTTTGAAGTCGGCGGGGGAGGTGCCGAACCAGATGGACATGATGGCCTTGAAGAATTCAGGCTCCTTGAACGGCTCGCCTTGCACCTTACCCTTGGCAGTGATGACCAGGCCGGTGCCGGGAATCCAGTCCAGCAAGATGATGTCGCCGGGCATCAACGCTTTGTTGATGGTGAAGATGTCGCCCATGCGGATCAGGCCGGGCACGAGTTTGGACATTTCGTTCTTGGGCACGTTGTCTTCCACGCCGCGGGTCAGCAGTTTGCCAAAGGGGCCGGCTTCAATTTCGCGCAAAAAGGTCATGGTCAGGCGCTTGGGGCCGGGGGCAGCGACCAATTCCTCCAGCGAGCTGACTTTTTGCGTGGTGTAGAGCTCACCCACATAGACCTTGAAGATGGCCTTGTAGCGCACACCGGCACCATTGAGCTGCAGTTTGGTGCCCGCCACGGTGGCGGTGTCTTCAACCTTCACACCATAGATGTCCTGGGTGGCGGCGAGGGTGGAGGTTGCCAACACCAAAGAGGCCAGGCCAGCGAGCAGGGATTTGGGGAGTGTCATGGAAGAAGAATCCTTAAAAAGGAACGACCGTTCGTTTTTGATAGTGGGATTGTCCAAGGTTCCCTGCCAATGTACATCAGGGTTTTTGCGGGTGACGTGAAATTTGCTACGTCAGGTTCGGGCTGCAGGTTTGCTACACTGCACACCATGTTTATCCACCACATCAGCAGAATGGGTCTTAGCGACCGGGGAGCCTGGCCCTGGCGTACCTCGTCTGTTGTGCCTGGGCTCTAACACCTGCCGGCCGCCACCTAGTGCGGCCAACGCGCACGGTTCCTGAGCTTTGCGCGGTCAAGTGGCACGGATTCCCCTCCGATCTATTGCGCGCACCCTTTGTCTTTGTGGCATTCAGCTGCAAACACCCTGTGACCCGTGTGATTTGAGAGGCCCCGTCCCCATGACCGAATCCGAGTTCCACGCCTTGCGCGCGCAAGGCTTTAACCGCATCCCCCTGACCACCCAGGCCTTTGCCGACCTGGAAACCCCGCTCTCCCTGTACCTGAAGCTGGCCCGTGTCGACGGCCAGACCGAACCCGCTGCCCACAGCTTTTTGCTGGAATCGGTGGTGGGCGGGGAGCGTTTTGGACGCTACAGCTTCATTGGTCTGCCGGCCCGCACGCTGCTGCGCGCCAGTGGTTTTGGCGCCGCCGCCCGTACCGAAGTCGTCACCGATGGCGTGGTGGTGGAAACGTCCAGCGCCAACCCGCTGGACTTCATCGCACAATACCAGCAGCGCTTCAAGGTGGCGCTGCAGCCCGGCATGCCGCGCTTTTGCGGCGGCCTGGCTGGCTACTTTGGCTACGACGCGGTGCGCTACATCGAGAAAAAACTGCAAACCAGCTGCCCGCCCGACGAGCTGGGCACGCCCGACATCCTGCTGCTGCAGTGCGAAGAGCTGGCCGTCATTGACAACCTGTCGGGCAAGCTGCACCTCATGGTCTACGTGGACCCGGCCACGCCCAATGCCTATGCCGCCGGCCAGGCCCGCCTGACCGAGCTCAAGGCCAAACTGGCACAGGCCGTCAGCGCACCCGACATCAAGCCTTCGCAAAGCTTTGAAGCCCAGCGCGACTTTGCCAAGGCGGACTACATCGCCGCCGTGGTGCGCGCCAAGGAAATGATTGCCGGCGGCGACTTCATGCAGGTGCAGGTAGGCCAGCGTATCAAAAAGCGCTTCACCGCCTCCCCCTTGAGCCTGTACCGCGCGCTGCGCACGCTGAACCCCAGCCCGTACATGTACTTCTACAACTTTGGCGACTTCCACGTGGTGGGTGCCTCGCCGGAGATTTTGGTGCGCCAGGAGCAAATCACGGTCGACGGCAAGGCCGGAACCAAGGTCACCATCCGCCCGCTGGCCGGCACCCGTCCACGCGGTGCCACACCCGAACTGGACAAGGCCGCCGAGCACGAGTTGATTGAGGACCCCAAGGAACGCGCAGAACACGTGATGCTGATTGACCTGGCGCGCAACGACATTGGTCGTATCGCGCAGATTGGCTCGGTCAAGGTGACCGATGCGTTCTGCGTGGAGCGCTACAGCCATGTGATGCACATCGTGAGCAATGTGGAAGGCACGCTGAACCCCGGCATGACCAGCATGGACGTGCTCAAGGCCACCTTCCCGGCGGGCACGCTGACCGGCGCGCCCAAGGTGCACGCCATGGAGGTGATTGACCAGCTGGAGCCCATCAAGCGCGGTATTTACGGTGGCGCCTGCGGTTACCTGAGCTATGCGGGCGACATGGACGTGGCGATTGCCATCCGCACCGGCATCATCAAGGACCAGATGCTCTACGTGCAGGCCGCTGCCGGCGTGGTGGCCGACAGCGTGCCCGAGCTGGAGTGGAAGGAAACCGAGGCCAAGGCCCGCGCATTGCTGCGTGCGGCCGAGCTGGTGGAGGAGGGCCTGCAATGAGCACCCCACAGAAAGCCCAACCGCAAGCCCAACACTGCAACACCATGGCCGAGGTGCGCAGCCACATCGACGCGCTGGACACACGCATCACCGCGCTGCTGGTGGAGCGCACCGGCTACATGAGCCAGGCTGCGCGCATCAAGCAGGACGTGCACAAGGTGCATGACCAAGAGCGCATTGAATTCATCGCAGCCCGCGTGCGCCAGATGGCCGCCGAGCTGGGTGGCCAGCCCGAAGTCGTGGAAGCCGCCTACCGCGCCCTGATGGACGCATCCATTGCATTTGAGCACCGGGAGTTTGCCCGCCTGCGCCAAGGAGAGACCGCATGAAACTCGTGATGATCGACAACTACGATTCCTTCACCTTCAACATCGTCCAGTACTTCGGCGAGTTGGGCGCCGAGGTGGAGGTGTACCGCAACGACGAGATCACACTGGAAGCCATTGCGGCACGCCAGCCCGACCGCCTGGTGGTATCCCCCGGCCCGTGCTCACCGGCGGAAGCCGGCATTTCGGTGGCGGCCATTCAGCACTTTATGGGCAAGCTGCCGATTCTGGGCGTCTGCCTGGGCCATCAAAGCATTGGTGCCGCGCTGGGCGGCAAGATCATTCGCGCGCAGGAGCTTATGCATGGCAAGACCAGCGTGATCACCACCACGCAAGAGGGCGTGTTTGCCGGTCTGCCGCAGCAGTTCACCGTGAACCGCTACCACTCGTTGGCCATCGAGCGCGCGAGCTGCCCCAAAGAATTGGCCGTGACCGCGTGGACCGACGATGGGGAAATCATGGGCGTGCGCCACACCGGCCTGCCGTTTGCGCAGCGCATGGAGGGCGTGCAGTTCCACCCGGAAAGCATCCTCACCGAGCACGGCCACGCCATGCTGAAAAACTTTCTGCAATGAGGCCCGCCATGACCGTTGATTTGCGCAGTGACACCGTCACCCAGCCCACCGCCGCCATGCGCGACGCCATGTTCGCCGCCCCCCTGGGCGACGACGTGTATGGCGATGACCCCAGCGTCAACGCGCTGCAGGACAAGATTGCCGCGCTGCTGGGTTTCGAAGCCGCTCTGTTCATGCCCACGGGCACGCAGAGCAATCTGTGCGCCATCCTGGCCCACTGCCAGCGCGGGGACGAGTACATCGTGGGCCAGATGGCCCACACCTACCGCTGGGAAGGCGGGGGCGCCGCGGTGCTGGGCGGCGTGCAGCCGCAGCCGCTGAACCACCAGCTCGATGGCTCGCTGGCGCTGGCCGATATTGAGGCGGCCATCAAGCCCGACGATGCCCACTTCGCCCGCACCCGCCTGCTGGCGCTGGAAAACACCTGGGGCGGCAAGCTGCTGCCCTTCAGCTATGTGCAGGCCGCGACAGACTTGGCGCGCAGCAAGGGCCTGGCCCGGCACCTGGACGGCGCCCGCCTGTTCAATGCTGCCGTGGCGCAAGCCGCCGAGCGTGGCACCGACGCCTACGCCGAAGCCCAGGCGATTGCCCAGTGCTTTGACAGTGTGTCGGTCTGCTTCAGCAAGGGCCTGGGCGCACCCGTGGGCTCGGCGCTGTGCGGCAGCAAGGCGCTGATTACCCGCGCCGTGCGCCTGCGCAAAATGGCCGGTGGCGGCATGCGCCAGGCCGGCTTTCTGGCCGCGGCCGCCAGCTACGCGCTGGACCATCATGTGCGCCGCCTGGCCGACGACCACGCGCTAGCGCACCGCCTGGCCGATGGCTTGGCGGGTATCGACGGCCTGGTGGTGGAGGCGCCGCAGACCAACATCGTGTTTGTGGACCTGGAGGGGGCAGCGCGTGCGCGCGCCAACGACCTGCTGGCCCACCTCGCCGCCCACGGCGTGCGCGGCAACGGGCTGTACCGCCTGCGCTTTGTCACCCACCTCGATGTGGATGCGGCTGGCGTGGACCACGCCATTGCCAGCATCCGCCAGTTTTTTGCCAATGCGGCCTAGGGGCAGAGCATGGCAATCGACCAACTCCTGCTCTTCATGGCGGCCGGCGTGCTGCTGAATCTCACCCCTGGACCAGATGTGCTTTACATCGTGACCCACGCGCTGCGCCGCGGCGCGCGCGCCGGCATGGTGGCGGCGTTGGGCATCACCGCGGGCTGCTTTGTGCACATTTTTGCGGCCGCCGTCGGTGTGAGCGCTTTGATGGCCGCATCCGCCACCGCCTTCACGATCCTCAAGTGGGCAGGCGCCGCCTACCTGGTCTATGTGGGTGTGAGGCTGCTGTTGACTAAGAATGGTTCTGCTATGCAATTAGGAGCTGCTGGCGCATATTCCACGGGGGCTAGTGGCAGAAACGGCTTGAAGACTATCTTCCTGCGTGGTTTCTGGACCAATGCGTTGAACCCCAAGGTGGCGCTGTTCTTTTTGGCCTTTGTGCCGCAGTTCATCGCGCCCGGCGTGGAGAACAAGCCGCTGGCCTTTCTGCTGCTGGGCCTGCTGTTCAACTTCAACGGCCTGTGGGTGAACCTGGGTTGGGCCGTGGCGGCCGCATGGTTGGCCCGCCGTGCCGGTATGGTGCAGAAGAGCATGCATGGGTTAGACCGCATCGCCGGCGCGATGTTTGTAGGATTCGGAATCAAACTGGCGCTGACCGCAGCGCCCAAGGCTTAAGGACATGGACATGACCCAAACCGCCAAAATCACCCCGCAGGAAGCCCTGCAACGCACCATCGAGCACCGCGAGATTTTTCACGACGAGATGCTGCACCTGATGCGCCAGATCATGTCCGGCGAGATGTCGCCCGTCATGATGGCCGCCCTGATCACGGGCTTGCGCGTCAAAAAAGAGACCATCGGCGAGATCACCGCCGCCGCGCAGGTGATGCGCGAGTTTTCCACCAAGGTGGAGGTGGCCGACAAAACCCATTTGGTGGACATCGTAGGGACCGGCGGTGATGGCTCGCACACCTTCAATATCTCCACCTGCAGTATGTTCGTGGCCGCCGCCGGGGGCGCCAAGGTCAGCAAGCACGGCGGGCGCAGCGTCAGCAGCAAGAGCGGTAGCGCGGACGTGCTGGAGGCGCTGGGCCTGAACATCAACCTCAAGCCCGACCAGATCGCCCAGTGCATTGCCGAGCAGGGCATTGGCTTCATGTTCGCGCCTAACCACCACCCCGCCATGAAGAATGTGGCACCGGTGCGCAAGGAAATGGGCGTGCGCACCATCTTCAACATCCTGGGCCCGCTCACCAATCCGGCCGGTGCGCCCAACATCCTCATGGGCGTGTTCCATGCGGATCTGGTAGGCATCCAGGTGCGCGCGCTGCAACGCTTGGGCGCCGAGCACGCCATCGTGGTCTATGGCCGCGACGGCATGGACGAGGTGAGCCTGGGCGCGGGCACCATGGTCGGGGAACTGAAAAACGGCGAGATCCGCGAGTACGAAATCCACCCCGAAGACTTTGGCATGGTTATGGCCAGCAACCGTTCGCTGAAGGTGGAAACCGCCGAAGACTCGCGCGCCATGCTGCTGGGGGTGCTGAACAACCAGGCCGGCCCGGCCAAGGACATCGTGATCCTCAACGCTGGCGTCGCCCTGTACGCTGCCAATGTGGCAAAAACCATGGAAGCCGGCATCGCGCTTGCGCGAGCAGCTATCGAATCAGGAGCGGCGAAAGCCAAGCTCGACGCCTTGGTGGCACTCTCTGCCCGCCTGGCCCACTAGGAAATCTTATGAGCGACATTCTGGACAAAATCGTAGCCGTCAAACACCAGGAGGTGGCCGCGGCCCGCAAGCGCAAATCCCAGGAGGTGGTGCGCGCCGACGCCGAATCGCGCGTGCTGACGCGTGACTTTGTAGGCGCCTTGCGCGCCAAGATCGCCGCCGGCCAGCCCGCGGTGATTGCCGAGGTCAAAAAAGCCAGCCCGTCCAAAGGCGTGTTGCGCGAAGACTTCATTCCGGCCGACATTGCCCAAAGCTACGCAGAATACGGCGCCGCCTGCTTGTCAGTGCTCACTGATGTGCAGTTTTTTCAGGGCGAAATTGATTACCTCAAGCAGGCCCGCGCCAGTTGCCAGCTGCCCGTGCTGCGCAAGGACTTCATGGTCGACTCCTACCAAATCTACGAGTCGCGCGCCATGGGCGCCGATGCGATTCTGCTGATTGCCGCCTGCCTGGACGATACGCAGATGCGCGACTTTGAGGCCATCGCCCGCAGCCTGGACATGGCGGTGCTGGTGGAGGTGCACGACCAGCCCGAGCTGGAGCGTGCCTTGAAACTCAAGACCCCGCTGATCGGCATCAACAACCGCAATCTCAAGACCTTCGAGGTCTCGCTGGACACCACCCTGGCGCTCAAAGCCCTGGTGCCAACCGACCGTCTGCTGGTGACCGAAAGCGGTATCCACACCCGTGAGGACGTGCTGCGGATGGGCTCAGCCGGGGTGAATGCCTTCCTCGTGGGTGAAGCCTTCATGCGGGCGCCCGAGCCGGGCGAGGCGTTGGCGGCCCTGTTCGGTTAAGCCTATGGCAGACCAGTTGCTGAACGCCGATCCTGCGGCCTGGCCCGTGGCGCCGGGCTGGCAATCCTTGGTAGACGGTTTTTTCGCTGGACAGACGGGGCAGGGCTTGCTGCAGTTCCTGCAGCAACGCCTTGACGCAGGCGCCGTCGTGTTCCCGCCCCAGCCACTGCGGGCGCTGGAGCTCACACCACCTGAATCCGTACGCGTGGTCATCCTGGGCCAAGACCCTTACCACGGGCGCGGCCAGGCCGAGGGGCTTGCGTTCTCCGTGGCGCCGGGCGTCGCGTTTCCGCCCTCGCTGCGCAACATCTTCAAGGAATTGCAGCGCGACTTGGGCACGCCGCCACCGCCCTTTCCGCAGCCCGGCGGCAGCCTGGTGAAGTGGGCGCAAAAGGGCGTGTTGCTGCTCAACACCTGCCTGACCGTGGAGGAAGGCCAGCCCGCCAGCCATTCCGGCAAGGGTTGGGAGGTGCTGACCGATGCCGTGATCCGCCACGTGTCCCAAGACGCAGCGCCAGCCGTCTTCATGCTCTGGGGTGCACACGCCCAAAGCAAGCGCGCATTGATCGACGTCGGCCGCCACCTAGTGCTGACGGCCAACCATCCTTCACCGCTGTCCGCGCTGCGCCCGCCTGTGCCCTTCATCGGGTGTGGGCATTTCTCGCAGGCGCGTGCTTGGCGCGACGAGCACGGCACGACCTAAATGCAAATTTGTGTGCAAGTTCATGACGAAGGCAAATTAACGTGGCATAATCCGGGGTTCACCGAAGGAGAGGTGGCCGAGTGGTTAATGGCAGCAGACTGTAAATCTGCCCTCTTACGAGTACGCTGGTTCGAATCCAGCCCTCTCCACCAGTGATAAGTTGATTTTGGATGAGCCTCTGCGGGGTTCGTATAGTGGTAATACCTTAGCCTTCCAAGCTAAAGCGAGGAGTTCGATTCTCCTACCCCGCTCCACAGTCCGCTTGTTGCTACGTTGTGATGCAGATTTTTAAAGTTTGTCTGCGACAAACTTTTGCCCTTTTGGCTCAGTGGTAGAGCACTCCCTTGGTAAGGGAGAGGTCGCGGGTCCGATTCCCGCAAAGGGCACCATTTTTAAAGCGTTGCCGCTGGCATGTTGGTGATAGCGGTAGTGCGAATTTTGATCGTTTTTAACTCATTACTTTTCGGAGCTGAACATGGGTAAAGAAAAATTCACACGAACCAAGCCACACGTCAACGTAGGCACCATTGGCCACGTGGACCACGGCAAGACCACCTTGACGGCAGCCATCACCACCGTGCTGGCAGCCAAA
>NZ_JBWMAZ010000003.1:312309-346339 GCF_056521335.1 Rhodoferax sp. ZS1R25 | reverse complement strand
GCTGCGATCGAGACCACCGACATCCAGGCGCTGAGCACCAAGCAACTGGCTGGCCTGGCCACCAGCACGGTCACGGCGCTGACCACGGACCAAGTGGTCTCGCTGACCACGTACCAGATACAGGCGATTTCCACGGCAGGAATGAAGGCGCTGACGACGAACCAAATTGTGGCAATAGAGACGACCGATATCGCGGTGCTTACGACGCAGCAATTGAGTGCATTGACAACGAATCAGACCTACTCATTTACAACGACCCAGGTTGAAGCGTTGCAATCCAATCAGATTTCCGCGTTTGGCACTGCAGCCTACCAATACCTGACGACGGGCACGCCCATCATCCTGGACTTGAACGGAGACGGTGTCAGAACGCAAAGCATTGATGCAGGCGTCAAGTTTGACCTGTTTGACGACGGTGCAGCGATCAGCACGGGCTGGGTCAGTGGTGGTGACGGATTGCTGGTGCTGGACCGCAACCATGATGGACAGATCAACGACGGATCTGAGCTTTTCGGCTCGGCGACCCGACTGTCCAATGGCGAGAAAGCGTCCGATGGCTACGCCGCGCTCAGAGAGCTGGATTCCAATCACGATGGTGTTATCAGCAGCGATGACGCGATCTACGGCGATCTGAGGGTCTGGGTTGACAGCAACTCGGATGGCATCAGTGGTGCGGGAGAAACCAAGACACTGGCCGAGTTGGGCATCGCCAAGATCAACCTCAATGCGGTTGCTGGCACCGGCACCGACAACGGAAACATCTTGGGTCTGACATCGAGTTACGAAACGACAGATGGCGTTACCCACGATGCGGCAGACGTCTGGTTCCAGGCCAACAGAACACCTGTGGCGGGCACCGGCTCGGTTGACAGCGCGATTGCAGCACTGAACACGACAACACCTGTCCCCACTTTGGTGGCAGACCCCGTGGCAGTTCCGCAGACACAGACGATTACGACGATCCAGGCGCAACCGGCGGTGGAGCCCGTGCCGTTGACCAGTGCGATGCGTGCGCAAGTGAGCAGCATGGCGCAGGCGATGGGATCCTTCGTGGATGCGGGCTTGTCGCAGTCTGACATGGCGGCAGCGTCGGGAGACGGGGCAACGCCTGCACCGACACTGAGTCCTGTGGCTCTGGCGGTGACCAGTCTGGCGGATGCGATGAAGCAGTTCGATGTGAATGGAACGGCGATGGGTAGCCCGTCACTGGGGGTGCCGACCACGACCACCTTGAAGCTCACCGGCATTCAGGACCCAAAGGCTGGGGATATGCTGACTACAGGGGGAAAGACCTGATTTGAAGTCTATGTGGCGAACCATCGGCTCACTGGGGAACGTAATGCAAAGGATGGCACATGCTCCTTTCATAGCCAATCCAGGGGCTGATGCGCCATGACTAGGTCCATGAACTATGTGGTTTCTAACGCTGCTGTTTGGATCACTGTTCGGAGAGAAATTATTTGGATCTTGGTCGGATAAGCTCTTTGATTTAGGGCGTTGGCTGGACGATTTGCTGGGTATTTCCAATGGGAGTACACAGACAGCCTCGACCACTGCGCCACCTGCTTGGTCTCTTACTACGGCGCAAATTGCGGCATTGACGACGGCCCAAATACAAGCGCTTACGCCTGCTCAAATTGCGAGCCTCAACACCGCTCAAGTCCAAGCTTTCACCACTACAGGCATTAGTGTTTTCTTGACCTCGCAGGTGGTGGCGTTGAATACCGCTGACATTGCGGCATTGACCACGGATCAGATCGTTGCGCTCACGACGTATCAGGTTCCTGCTTTGCCCACATCCAGTGTGGCTGCCCTGACCACCGACCAGATCGTCGCCATGGAAGTCGTGGATGTCGCCAGCCTCACGCAGAATCAGGTTGTGGCCCTGACCACAGCGCAAATTGTGGCGCTGAGTAGCGACCAATTCCCCACATTGTCGACCAATGAACTTGCAGCGCTGTCCACCGCGCAGGTGCGGGCCATTGAAACGCAGGACTTGGTGACCCTTTCAACGTCGCAAGTCGTAGCGCTCACGACGCTGGAAATCAGTGCACTCACAACCACACAAGTCATTGCACTGACCACCGATCAATATGCTGCACTGACGTCGGCCCAGCTCGCTGTACTTCCCTCGCTGGGGCTATATATCCCCACGCTGACTACTGCGCAAATTGCAGCACTGACAACAGCGCAAATTTTGGCGCTCACGACAGACCAGATCGTTGCTTTGTCTACTGGTCAGGCAATGGCGCTTTCCACCAGTGCTATACAGGTCTTGACGACAGACCAGATCATGGCTTTTGAGACGGTGGATCTGGAGGCACTTACCACCAACCAGATTGCAGCGATTACATCGGTGCAGACCACGGTTCTCTCCACCACGCAGGTGGAAGCATTTACTTCTGCCCAGATTCCGGCGTTTACGACCAATGCCTACCAATACCTGACGACGGGCACGCCCATCATCCTGGACTTGAACGGAGACGGTGTCAGAACGCAAAGCATTGATGCAGGCGTCAAGTTTGACCTGTTTGACGACGGTGCAGCGATCAGCACGGGCTGGGTCAGTGGTGGTGACGGATTGCTGGTGCTGGACCGCAACCATGATGGACAGATCAACGACGGATCTGAGCTTTTCGGCTCGGCGACCCGACTGTCCAATGGCGAGAAAGCGTCCGATGGCTACGCCGCGCTCAGAGAGCTGGATTCCAATCACGATGGTGTTATCAGCAGCGATGACGCGATCTACGGCGATCTGAGGGTCTGGGTTGACAGCAACTCGGATGGCATCAGTGGTGCGGGAGAAACCAAGACACTGGCCGAGTTGGGCATCGCCAAGATCAACCTCAATGCGGTTGCTGGCACCGGCACCGACAACGGAAACATCTTGGGTCTGACATCGAGTTACGAAACGACAGATGGCGTTACCCACGATGCGGCAGACGTCTGGTTCCAGGCCAACAGAACACCTGTGGCGGGCACCGGCTCGGTTGACAGCGCGATTGCAGCACTGAACACGACAACACCTGTCCCCACTTTGGTGGCAGACCCCGTGGCAGTTCCGCAGACACAGACGATTACGACGATCCAGGCGCAACCGGCGGTGGAGCCCGTGCCGTTGACCAGTGCGATGCGTGCGCAAGTGAGCAGCATGGCGCAGGCGATGGGATCCTTCGTGGATGCGGGCTTGTCGCAGTCTGACATGGCGGCAGCGTCGGGAGACGGGGCAACGCCTGCACCGACACTGAGTCCTGTGGCTCTGGCGGTGACCAGTCTGGCGGATGCGATGAAGCAGTTCGATGTGAATGGAACGGCGATGGGTAGCCCGTCACTGGGGGTGCCGACCACGACCACCTTGAAGCTCACCGGCATTCAGGATCCAAAGGCTGGGGATATGCTGCTCGCGGATCGCGGGGCGAAATAGCGGTCATTTTCGCCCCAATTGAGGGGTTTGCACCGGCGGTGCCATGTTGAAATAGTTGATCCCAAGTTGGGCTATCAACATCAATGGCAGATCGCTTTCCTCATACAACCATCCAGTGCCTCGCAGCGGTTGCACAGCACCACCGGTTGCCCATCAACCCTGAGCGTCTCATAGAAGACTACGCTCTGGTGGGGGAGGAACCGTCTGTTGCCACGGTATTGCGCATTGCGGCCGACATCGGGTTAAAAGCGCGGGTGGATAAGTTGAGTTGGGATTCTTTGTTGGCGCAGGGGGGCGTATTCCCAGTCATCGCCAGGATGGCTGACGGCAATTGCGTCATTGTGATGGCGGCCACTCCCAACGAAGGTGGACAAGTCGCTATCCTGAACCCTTTGGCAGACAATCCGACCGGCGTGCTAATGGTTGGTCGCGAACAGTTCAGCGCCCATTGGCAGGGTGAAGTGTTTTTCATGAAGCGGATCTTCGCTTCCACGGAGGCGAGTCAGCCATTCGGGTTTAGGTGGTTTATTCCCGAAATTTTGAAGCAAAAGACCGCCTTTCGCGATATCGCATTGGCTGCCATGGCCATGCACATCCTCGCCTTGGCATCCCCCATGTTTTTCCAGCTGGTGATTGACAAAGTGCTTGTGCACCAAAGTATCTCCACGCTCTGGGTATTGGGTGTTGGCGTGGTGATCGCTTTGGTATTCGACTCATTGCTCGGGTTTTTGCGACAAATTCTGACCATCTCCGCGTCAAACAAAATCGATATGCGGTTGACTCGCAGGACGTTTGCACATCTGCTGTCGCTCCCCATCGATTATTTTGAAACCACCACAGCGGGGGTCGTGACCCGCTACATGCAACAGGTGGAGCGGATACGTGCCTTTTTGACTGGGCGGATGTTTTTTACCGCACTGGACGCCACCTCACTGCTCATTTTCTTGCCAATCCTGTTTGCTTATTCGGTCAAGTTGGCGCTGATCACACTGGTATTCACCTTGATGATTGCAGGTGTGGTGATGGCTATGGTGCCCATCTTTCAGCGCCGTCTCAATGACCTCAACACTGCAGAAGGTCAGCGGCAATCCATGCTGGTGGAGACCATCCACGGTATGCGTACGGTCAAAGCCTTGGCGATCGAGCCAGCACAACGTCGTTTGTGGGACCAACGATCTGCTCAGTCGATCAATATGCATTTCCGGGTGGGCAAAGTGGCTATCACCGGCAACGCTATCACTGACTTCCTAGGGAAGCTGTTGCCCGTAGTGATCATCGTCATCGGAACGCAGCAGGTGTTTGATCAGACGTTGTCGGTCGGCGCGCTGATTGGCTTTCAGATGATCTCGGGCCGGGTTATTTCCCCGCTACTGGCCATCGTGTCGCTGGTCAACGAGTACCAGGAGGTGGCGCTGTCGGTGCGCATGCTGGGCGAAGTCATGAATCGGCCCTCTGAGGGGCGGGCGGGCGCGGGCGGGCTGCGTCCGGAACTGGCAGGAGAAATTTCGTTTGACGATGTGACCTTTAGGTACCCCGGTTCCAGCATTACGGCACTAGACCGCGCAAGCTTGACGATTCAGGCTGGAACCGTAGTCGGTATCGTGGGCCGAAGCGGCTCAGGCAAGACCACACTGACCAAACTGATCCAGGGCCTGTACAGCGTGCAAGAAGGCATTGTGCGGTTTGACAAGACGGATGCCCGAGAGATTGAACTTGCGCATTTGCGCCGCCAGATCGGTGTTGTGCTGCAGGAGAACTTCCTGTTCCGCGGCACGGTACGTGAAAACATTGCAGCCGCGAAGCCCGAGGCGCCATTTGAGGAAATCGTGGCAGCGGCGGATGCCGCGGGCGCAGCAGAATTTATTGAGCGCCTGCCACAGGGCTACAACACCATGCTGGAAGAAAACGCTTCCAACCTGTCTGGGGGGCAAAAGCAGCGGTTGTCGATTGCCCGCACCTTGCTTACCAAACCGCGCATCCTGATCCTGGACGAGGCTGCCAGTGCGTTGGACCCTGAGAGTGAATCCATTTTCATCAACAACTTGTCGCGCATTGCCGTGGGGCGTACTGTGATCATGATCTCCCATCGGCTCTCCACCTTGGTGAATGCCAATGCAATTCTGGTGATGCAGCACGGAAAATTGATGGATAGCGGCCGTCACCAAGAGCTTTTGACCCGTTGCCAGACCTACCAGCAGCTCTGGAACCAACAGACGAGCCACCTATGAGCAAGTGGTTCTCCAGCGACAAGTCAAAAGTCTCCAAAGGGAAGACGGCGATTGAATACCTGCCAGATGCGGATGAGCTGGAGAGGAGTCCTGTGCCCCGTTGGGCGCAAGTGACTTTGCGGGTACTGCTGCTGGGTGTCATTTCCTTCGCAGTTTGGGCTTCCGTGTCTGAACTGGACCAGGTGGTCGTCGCGCGCGGCGGGCTTGTGAACCCGCTGCCTAACGTGGTGGTGCAGCCGCTGGAGACCTCCATTGTTCAGAGTGTGGATGTGCGTATTGGTCAATTGGTGAAGAAAGGGGATGCTCTGGCGACCCTGGACGCCACCTTTATCCAGGCGGATGAAAACGTGCTTCAGCTGCGGCTGGATAGTTTGGAAACCCAGGCCAAAGGCCTGGAGGAAGAGCTTTCCGGCCAGGTCGCGGAGCGGTCCAAAACGGGCAGCACTGCGGATGACCAGTTGCAGGCCAATCTGCTGACCGAGCGCCGCGCCAACTACAAAGCCCAGCAGCTGAAGATTGCCGAGTCTGTTGGCAGGCTGCGGGCTGCGCTGGCTACCAATCGCCGGGACCAGAAGCTGGCCGCAGCCCGCCTCGCATCGCTCAAGAACATCGAGACCATGCAGGAGAAGATGGTGGCCCAGAAGTTTGGCGCGCCAATCCAGCTTATGGAAGCACAAATCAAGAGCAAAGAAGTGGAGCGGGATCTGGAATCTGTTGCCAACCGGGAGCAGGAGATCGTGCGGGAGCTGGCTGCGGCAGAGGCGGAGAAGACGGCCTTTGAAAAAGGCTGGCGCCAAAAGACTATGGAAGATCTGCTCAATGTCACGCGCGAGCGCGATGCGGTTCGTGAGCAAATTCAGAAAGCCGATAAACGCCGCCGGCTAGTCACGCTGACGGCGCCCGTGGATGCGGTGGTGCTGGACATCGCGAAGCTCTCGCCAGGCTCCATCGTGCGCGAAGCCGAAACCTTTTTCACCCTTGTGCCATTGAACGCCAAGCTGGAGGCAGAAGTCCAAATCGATTCCACGGATATCGGGTATGTCAAGGTCGGCGATGACGCCAAGCTCAAATTGGATGCGTTCCCGTTTCAGCGCCATGGCACTTTGGGGGCCAAGATCCGGACCCTCAGTGAAGATGCCTTCCGTAGGGACAGTTCTGCCAAGAGCAATGGCGACGTCTACTATGTGGCGCGCATAACGTTGGACGGCGCAGCACTCAAAAATATGCTGGACAGCGCCAGGCTCCTTCCCGGGATGACCCTGACGGCGGAGGTAATTGTGGGTAAGCGCACCGTGATGTCCTACCTCGCCTGGCCTTTGACCAAGGGTCTCGGGGAGGCCGCCCGCGAGCCTTGAGTGTCGTGCCTTGTAAATCGCCGTGGCGCGTATACCGGGCCGCAGTCGGTCGAATAACATTCGCTTTACCCGGCAAATCTGTGCAGTGCCGGCAAGGGGGCACAGTAGGATGGCCGCATGCAGTTTTCGGGCGATTGACCGCTATTTGCTATACATTGCATAGCTGCTAGCGCAGATTCGACGGGGGCTAGAGCTCAATTTCTATACTAACTTGCAGCACATGAATGCATCGCGACAAACACTGGTTGTAGAAGGCTGGCGTGGTATCAACCACTCGTTTGCCTTGGTCAATCAGTTTCAGCTGCTCGAAATAATTCGTCGGCAGGGGACTGATTTGCGGCATATCGATGCCCCGTTTCATTACCCACACTGGAATCGTACGGTGAATGGAGCCGGATTCCACGCCGTCGACGAAGCTGCACTCTCCAGTATTCCTGTAGCGCACGCCGGGGAGGTAGTGGATTGGCAGTTCCGTATCTTTTCGCCCGTGGATCTGCGTCCTGCCCACCAGGGGCGCAGGCTGGCTGTCTTTGCGGTGACCGAGTGCGGTCTGGATGCCAAGTACTTCGCCGCCGGTAGTGATATCGCGCAATTTGAGGCCTGCGGAGGCGTGGTTGTCACGCCCAGCCATTGGTCGCGCGACCGCATCATTGAGTTTGGTCTCCAGCCTGCCACGGTGCATGTGGTGCCCCATGGCGCCAGCAGCGATTACTTTCGACCTCTGGCGGCGGAAACCAATGCGGCCCAGCGGGCGGCCTTGGGTTTCCGGCCGGACGAGGTGTTGTTGCTGAACATAGGCGCCGCGATTTGGAACAAGGGTATTGACGTGCTGCTCAAGGGATTTGCGCTAGCCCGCCAGACGCGCAAGGATCTGCGTTTGGTGTTCAAGGACCAGCGCAATACCTACGGCATTTCAGGCGAGAGCTTTGTGCAGTCCACTCTTGCTGCGGTCGGTTTGTTGTCCAGTGATGTGCTCAATGCCATCACCCTGATCCCAGCCAACTTGACCATGGACCAGATGAACAGCATGTACAACGTGTGCGACTGCTACGTGTCGCCGTACAGGGCTGAGGGATTCAACTTGCCGGTGTACGAGGCCATGGTCTGCAACGTACCGGTGATCGTGACCGAAGGCGGCGCTACGGACGACTTTGCCCAAGGTCCTGGGGTGCGAAAAATTCGCTCCACCCTATACCGCAATGCCATGGTGCAAGACCGCCACGTGGCGGGGTACTGTGAGCCTGACCTCGACCACCTGGTGGAATTGCTGGTGCACACAGAGGCCAAGACGACCGCGGTGCATGGCCTGGCGCCGCCGCCCTCCATCCATGACTGGCGAGCCCCGGTGGACCAGCTTTTGGCGCTGTTGACCTAACGGAAATGCCCTCTCTTATGCGTTCTATACATATTTACTGCGACGGTGGCTTTGGCAACCGCTTCAACGGACTGGTAGCTGGACTGGCCATCGCCGAGTTGGCGGGACTCCATCCCATCGTTGTCTGGCCGTGCAACAACTGGTGCGGTGCCTCGTACGACGAACTGATTGCTACGCCTGCCGAAGTGGTGGAACGGGAGTTGTCCTCCTATGCCGCGGAGAAAGACCAATTCCTGTTCTTCACGATCGAAGATCATCTGGGCATGGGCTTCCCCTTCCAGTCGCCGTTACAGATGGCGAGTCTGGACAATGCATTGGACTACTTGCGCTCCAGCGACAAGGACGTGCATTTCCACACTCCACTGATTCCCTCCTTTTTGGATACCGGTGTGGTGCACGCCCAGGTGCGCGCACTGCAGTTTCAGCCGGCTCTGGTGGCCCAGGCCCAGGCGTTCATGGCCAGCCGCAACTTGTCGGAGTACTTCGGCATCCATATTCGCAAGACGGACTTTGGCAGCAACGGCTCGGACGATGCCAACCTCTACCAGCTGGTACATGATGTGCCGCACAAGCAGTTCTTCGTGTGTTCCGATGACAAGGATGTGGAACAACGCTTTGGCGCGCTGCCCAATGTGGTGATGTACCCCAAACGCGCCTATGTGGAAAAGCTGGTGGATGGTACCTGGAACACCCCCACGGCCGATCACAGTGGCCGTGTGTACGCCTGCAACGTGAACCGCAATGCCATCAGCGTGGAAGATGCATTGATCGACCTGCTGGTGCTGTCCCACTCGCAAATTGTGAGTACGTCCAACAGTACATTCCGGAACACGGCGTTGCTGCTGCAGTCGGTCCGACGCGCGGCCGCGGCGCTTTGAGTGGCCGAATAGAGCGATTCAGTGGTGCATGAAGGTTTTAAAAACACGACCGATCATCGAATGGCTGCTGGGCAAGCCATATTATTTTAATTAGGAGTGCGCATGAGAAAAAAATTGCTTTTTGTCAATGATTGGCATAACGGAGACATTCATATGTCTCGCCCCTACATTGTTGACATCATGTCATTCGTGCCCGATTGCGATTTCTTCTATTTTCATAAGAATAACAAGAATATTCTTGCTGATATCGAAGGACTGACGTTCTCGTCTGAAAGAATTGCAGCCGATATTGTTATCAATACCTGGATAGGTCAGTACCTGTATGCTGGCCGGGCTGACCTGTATTCGGGTTGCAATTTTCAGGGCTACCACCAAGTAATGACCGAGGTCTATCGGCAGAACGGATGGTTGGATCGGCTCAAGGACGTGACGTATTACATGCCACGTATCGATTATAAAAAACTGGATACCGCAAAGATTGATGCTTTCTTTCGTCAAAATCAAAAGCCTTCGATCTTGATTTGCAACAATGAAACCAAATCGGGGCAATCGCAGGAGCTGGATTTTTCTCGGATCATCCGTGAAGTAGCGCTTGCCAAGCCAGACGCCAATGTTTTTGTGACAAACCCGGATTCCACCATCGCAGATCTGGCCAATGTTTATTTCGTAGGTGACTTCACCAATTATGAAAAGACAGGGTTTGATCTGAATGAAATCTCTTATCTTTCCACGTTTACGCAGCTGATCTTCGGTAGATCGTCTGGCCCCTATAGCTTTTCGGTGGTGGATGAGAATGTCGTCAGCAACCGGTATGTTTGTGTCACCAATAATGTTCGTGATGTTTGGAACATGCCAGGAATCGGCTACGTTATATGGACCAATACTGCTGATCCGGTGGTCTTGGTGAAACTTCTCTCGGACGAGTTCGAAAAGGCGAAGCATCTGCGCAAGCAGAAAGACATGTTCTTCGGGCAATTCAATCCGCCAGTGGATTTCTTTATCAAGCAATACTTTCCCAACGGGCATGTTGGGCGTTGCATTGAAGTGGGCGCTGTCGACGGTGTATTCCTTTCGAACACTTACCATTTTGAATTGAATGGATGGGAATCCTTGTGCGTTGAGCCCATTCCCAAGTACTTCGAATCTCTGCGCCGCAACCGGAAAAATGCGGTTTGTTTTGCTGCGGCCAATGAGAATTCGGATGACACGGAATTCACGGTCTTCACCATGGCGAATTCCAACCAGTCCTCCGTGAGTGGGTTGGCGGTGGACACTCGCTTGCTGGAAGCGCATGAGGTCTATAAGCCCATCAAGGAAACCATATCGGTCAAGACCAGGCGCCTAGATTGGATTATCGACAACCACTTCAAAGGTGGTCCCATCGATTTCATTTCGATTGATACCGAAGGCAATGAGCTGGAAGTCTTGAAATCCATCGACCTTGACGCGTATGGAGTCAAGCTGCTGATCATTGAGAATAATTACAATGATCCGGTCATTGAACAGTACCTGAGTGGCTTCGGATGGCGCAAGGATAAACGCGTCGAAGTCAACGATTTCTACATTAAAGGAGCAAAGCAATGAGTGAACTTTTTTCCCTGGGAGAGTTGTATGTCTCCGACTTTCTGGCTCCTCAAGAGACTCCCCGGGGTGTTCCTGTTGAGATGAAACTTATCTTCAACGAGGAATATGGAAATGTTCGGTTGCAGGAGATTGCACCTCAGGAAATCATGTACGGAAAGTACTGGTACCGCTCCGGCCTGAATAACACGATGAATGAAGAGTTGCGCGGTATTGTTCAATCCATCTGCAAGTACATCAAGTACAAGGAAAATGATTTGTGGATTGATATTGCCTGCAATGATGGAACGCTGCTGAGCCACGTGCCTCAAGGCTTTATCAAGGTTGGCATAGATCCGGCCGACGATTCCTACCGCAATGAATCCAGCAAAGTTGCGGACCTGATCATTCAGGACTATTTCACTGCATCGGTTTTCAAGCAATCCAAGTTTGGAGGCGAGAAAGCGAAGGTTGTTACTTCCATCGCCATGTTCTATGACCTGGAAGACCCTGTGTCTTTCGTCAAGGATGTCAATGAAGTGCTGGATGCTGACGGCCTTTGGGTTTTGCAGCTGTCCTATACGCCGCTCATGCTCCAGCAGGTGGCGTTCGACAATATTTGCCACGAGCACGTTTACTACTATGCCTTGAAGGATCTCGCTAAGGTCTTGGCCTTGGGTGGGTTTGAAGTCGTGGACGTGGAGCTGAACGACGTCAATGGCGGTTCCTTCCGTGTCTACGCCATGAAGAAAGGGGCGAACAAAAGCTCCTTCGGTACCCAGCCTTGCAGAGACGTGGCGCAATTCCGCGTCGCGTCGCTTTTAGCCTATGAAGAGGCTGGCGAATTCATGACGAAGAAATCGTGGGGCGCATTCTTTGACAAAATTACTGCGCTCAAAGAGGACGTCCGCAAATTCATCCTGCAAGCCAAGTCAGAGGGGAAAACTGTCTGGGGCTATGGTGCGTCCACCAAAGGAAATACGTTGCTGCAGTATTTCGGACTGGACCACACCATGATTGATGGTATCGCCGAGCGAAGCGTTCATAAATATGGACTGAAAACCGTCGGGACCAATATTCCGATTTACTCGGAAGCGGAGATGCGAAGAGTGTCACCAGACTACCTCTTGGTCTTGCCATGGCATTTCATCAGTGAGTTCAGAGAACGGGAGCGAGACTATCTGCTGAAGGGTGGGAAATTCATTGTGCCTTGTCCAAAATTTGAAATCATAGGAGCGTGAGAGATGGAAACTTTGGGTGGATTGATTGATAAATTGTCGGTGGTAAATATCCGTATTTGGTTTGCAGAAGACATCAAACGGGGTAAAGAGGCCACAGACAAGCAAATCGCGGATGCCTGCAAGGTTACCAATGTGGCCAATTCGCAGCGCAATGACTTGATTCAGGAAATTGATGAGCTCATCAATCATTTGGTCACCACTGGCGCGCCGCAGCGACTGTACAAACAAGGTGCCACCAAGTTGTATGGCGCGGAAGGGCCGGGATTCAGCAGACTTGATGCGGCGAAGTTGGCCTCTGGCAACTCCGCTGTCGGCAACGACGCAGAACCCGACTCCGAGGCGACGGACGCGAAACAAGAATGACGCGTTTGCGACGAGCCTTGGTTCTTGGGGCCAACGGCCAGGATGGCAGCTATCTGGTTGACCATTTGTTGGTAGAGGGTTGGGAAGTCGCCGGGGTGGGGCGGCAGGAAGCGTCCCGCCGGGACGCTGAATTCGAGAGCAACTATCGTTACTTCCAGGCTGATATCGCTGACCAGCGATGCGTCTTCGATCTGCTTTCAGAGCTGTCGCCCGACTATGTTTTTCATGCAGCGGCCACGCACGGAATGGCCGGGTTTGTGTATGAAGATGTTTGGGACACAGTCCTTCAGGTCAATACCCAATCGGTGCTGGCAATCCTGGAGTACCTGCGCAGAAACAATGGCTGCGGTCTTTGCTACATCAGTTCATCCAAGGTGTTCGGCGCCCTGGATGGGGCGCAAATCAACGAGGCGTCCGCAAAATATTCGAATTGCCTGTACACCATTTCGAAGAACACATCCCAAGATCTCATTCGCTATTACAGGGCAAAGCATGCGGTAAAGGCCTCGGTCGTCTGGACGTTTAACCATGAGTCTCCCAGAAGGGGGGGCGAGTATTTCATCCCTCGCCTTGCAAAGGCAATAGTTAACGCGGAGTCAAAGCCTTCGCACTATGAAACATTTGAGCGGCTGGGTTTTTGGGGCAATTGGGGTTCAGCATCTGAATACATGAAGATCCTCGTTGATTTGGCGGGGCAGCAGGTATTTGATGATTTCATCCTTGCATCGACCCATACAGTTTGGGCCGAGCATCTGGTGCAAGAGCTGTTTGCGGCGCGTCACCTCGATTGGAAAAGCCACATCCGCGTCAAGATGCCAAGTGAAGGAATCGACTCACCTCCATTTTCGGTCGATTTGTCGAAAATCAAACAATTGAATGGTCGCCCACCTATCCAGAGTGCGCGCGATGTGACTGAAGAGATTGTCCGGTCATTGCAGGTGGGGCAGCAAAGCATCAACTGACCAACGCCAGACCTGAGCCCGAGTGTTTAGTCGAACAACCCGCTTTGGGTGCTCAGGCCTTTTGGGATGGTGTTTGACCTGGTTGTTTAGCGCTTTATCGCGAAAAACGTATGGGAGTGGAATCGTTGATGCAGGCCACCGGTTTGGCCATCTTCAATGATTTCCAGGATTTCTAGTCCGTGGATCTGTAGCAGTTTCAGGATGAATCGCATGGGCAGGCAGTGGAGACTCCAGCTTTCAAATGCTTCTTTGTGCAGGTTCAAGTGAAATGGGATTTGGTAGCCGTATCCGGGATTGAAAGTCGCAGTCTGGAAGAACGCCACACCGCCGGTATTGATGTTGCGCAGAATGCAATCCAGCAGGTAGTACTGGACTGGTGGTGGATTGTGTTGCAACACAATCACCGAGAGGAAGGCATCGATTTTGCGCACGGATTCAATGTGCCCGGGCGACTGCAGTAGCAGGCGCTCTACATTTGTTATTCCTGCGGCATCCAGGCGTTTCTCACACTGCGCCAAGTTTCCAGGAGAGATATCCGCGGCGACAACGCGTTCAAACAATGGCGAAAGAGGCTTGGTAATCCGGCCAACGCCACAGCCCAGCTCTAAACATTTGCCTTTGGGCAGCGCCACTTGATTCCGCTCGGCAACTACCTGCAAACGACGGACGACCTCTGTGCCAGAGGCCTCCAGAAGATGCATGTTTTCCTCGATGTTGTCTTTCATGAACTTCTCGTCCGACAACACCGAAGCAAAGGGTTCACTCTCACCGTAGCCGGTCCATTGGGTCTGGATGCGGTCGAACAAGGCCCGGTGCTCGTCAGGGCTCATGTGCACCTGTACAAACCGCTCTTCGTGGTCAAAGCTGGTGGCAAGGAAGTGCTGAATCAGGCGCTCTGACATGCTGATCTCCGAGAAATTATGCTATCGAAATGGTAGCTGCTTGCGCATATTTTACGAGGGCTAGCTGCCTATTTCGTGTGAACTGAAGGGGCGTGCGCCTACACCTGCATATTCATGATGTCGGTATACGCCTGCACCATGCGGTTGCGCACATGCAGCGTGGCCTGGAAGCCGATCTGGGCTTTCTGGATGGCTACCATGGTTTCCTCCAGGCTGACCTTGGGATTCTCCATCTGCACTTCCTGCTGCAGGCGGGTGGATTCATTTTGGGCCGCGCTGACCGAGCTCAGGGCGCTTTTCAGCGCCCCTGAGAAGCTGCCTCCCACCCCATCCGTCGCGGCAGACGCCGCAGGCCGCACCCCGGTGTTGGGGCGGATTGTGGTGGGCATTGATACTGGATTGAGTTTGAGGTCCATACTGCTTCTCCCTTGGAGATTGGGGTGCAGCGATCCTATAACCGGGGGTGACGCAGCATTATTTTGAATTGGTGGGTAAAGCGGGTGCTTATCGTCCTAATGTTTTCGGGGGTGGGTCGAATAATCAAGCCCATTCAAGAGGCGAACTTGCGCCCCAACGAGCTGGAAACACCCACATGCCTGCAGTAGCCACCATCCCCGTGAACCCGACCATAGGCCAGCGCCTTGCTGCCTTGGACCAGGGGCAGCGGCTGCGCCTGGCGCTGGGGGTGGTGTTGTTTGTCGCCATTGGCGTGGTGGGTCTGGTCATGGGCCGCCAAGCCGAATGGCGCGTGCTGTATTCCAACCTGGCGGACAAGGATGGTGGCGCGGTCATTTCCCAGCTCACCACACTGAACATCCCCTATAAATACACCGAAGGCGGCGGCTCCATCCTGGTGCCCGCAGACCGGGTGCACGATGTGCGCCTGAAGCTGGCGTCATTGGGGCTGCCCAAAGGCTCGGTCAATGGCTTCGAGATGATGGAAGCCAACCGCTTTGGCATGACGCAGTTCCAGGAGCGCTTGACCTTTCAGCGCGGTTTGGAGGGGGAGTTGACCCGCTCCATCCAAGCCCTGTCGTCCGTGTCCAGTGCCCGTGTGCACCTGGCCTTGCCCAACCAGAACGGTTTTTTTCGCGAACAGCAAAAACCCTCCGCATCGGTGTTGCTGAGCCTGCACCCCGGCCGCACCCTGGACCGCACCCAGCTCGCAGGCATCGTGCACCTGGTGGCGTCCAGCGTGCCTGAAATGAACCCCTCGGCCGTCAGCGTGCTGGATGACACCGGCAAGCTGCTGTCCCAGACCGACGGCTCGGGCTTGGCCGGCGTGGATGCCGAGCAATTGCAGTATGTGCAACAAATAGAGCAGCTCTATAGCCGCCGCATCCTCGATATGCTGGAGCCGCTGGTGGGCAAGCAAAACGTCAAGGCCCAGGTCACCGCAGAGCTGGACTTCTCCCAGACCGAATCCACCACCGAATCGCACAAGCCCAACCAGACCCCGAATAGCAGCGCCGTGCGCAGCCAGCAGCTGGTGGAGAGCACCAATGGCTCGCAGTCCGGTCCGCCCTCTGGCGTACCGGGTGCCACCACCAACCAGCCACCGGCCCAGCCCTCGGCCCCTATCAATGGCCAGCCTCAGACCGTCGCCGCCAGCGGCCAGTCGGGTTCGGGCACGGGGTCCGGTTCCTCGTCCAAGAAAGAGTCCATCATCAATTACGAGGTGGACAAGACGGTGCGCGTGGTCAAAGGCGCCACGGGTGTCATCAAACGCATCAATGCCGCGGTGGTGGTGAACAACCAGAACTCCATCGACGATAAGGGCAAGACCACCAGCACGCCGTTGACCGAAGCCCAGATCGAAAAAATGACGGCGTTGGTCCGTGAATCCGTGGGCTTTAGCCAGGAGCGCGGTGACTCGGTCAATGTGGTGAACGCGGCCTTCGCGGCGGACAAGGTGGACGCCACGGACATCCCGCTGTGGCGTCAACCCGAAGTGGTGGATCTCGCCCGCAGCATGGCTTGGCCACTCGGCACCTTGGGTCTGGCGGCTTTGGTGTTGTTGGGCGTGATTCGTCCCGCCATGAAGTCCCTGGCCCAACCGCCGCGTGGTGCCGATCTCGAGCTGGACCGCTCCGGGCAGCTGGACGCGCTGGAGGCTGACCAACCGGATCGCCCACAATTGACCGGCTACGGCACCGCGTCTACCGACCCCGCGCAGGCCACGGCTGCCGAGCTGCGCCTCGAAGACGCCCGCAAGCTCACCCGCGACAACCCTGCGGCGGTGGCCAATATTGTCAAAGCATGGATGAGCGGAGAAGCACCGGCCTAACGGGCGGAGCAAAATACCACCATGGCAAATGACGACGGACTCCAAGACGCGGCAATCCTCATGATGTCTCTGGGCGAATCCGAGGCATCGGAGGTGTTCAAACACCTGTCGCCCAAGGAAGTACAGCGCCTGGGCGAGGCCATCGCCAAGACCACCCAGCTCTCCCGCGAGCGCGTAGACGAGGTAGTGGAGAAATTCACCGGAGTGGCAGCATCGCAGAGTCTGCTGGTGTCCAACTCGGGCGACTACGTGCGCTCCGTGCTCAAGCTGGCTTTGGGCGATGACAAGGCCGCGCTGCTGATCGACCGGATCTTGCAAGGAGGCGATGTCTCCGGCATTGAAAGCCTGAAGTGGATGGACCCGCTGTCGGTGGCCGAGCTGCTGCGCAACGAACACCCACAAATCGTGGCGGCCATCCTGGTGCACCTGGACTATGACCAGGGCGCGGACGTGCTCAAACACCTGACAGAGCGCCAGCGCAACGAAGTGATGCTGCGCGTGGCCACGATGGAAGGTATCCAGCCTACCGCCCTGAAGGACCTGAACGAGGTGCTGTTCAAGGTGCTGGCTGGTGGTGACAAGATTCGTAAGTCGTCTCTGGGTGGTATCAAGACAGCCGCAGAAATGATCAACCTGATGGGTACCGTCATCGAGGGTACGGTGATCGAATCCATCCGCAGCCATGACGCCGATTTGGCCCAGAAGATCATGGACAAGATGTTTGTGTTCGACGACGTCATCAAGCTGGACGACAAAGCCATCCAAATGGTGCTCAAGGAAGTGTCTTCCGATGTGCTGATCGTGGCCCTGAAGGGCGCGCAGCCCGAGCTCAAGGAAAAAATCCTCTCCAATATGTCGACCCGTGCCGCCGCCACCCTGCGCGAAGACCTGGAGTCGCGTGGCCCCATGCGCCTGTCCGAAGTCGAGGCGCAGCAGAAGGAAATCCTCAAGACCGTGCGCCGTCTGGCGGACGAAGGGCAAATTGTTATTGGCGGCGGAGGTGGCGACGACGCCATGGTCTGATGACACGCAGCCAGCACGCCCGTTTCATTCCCGGCGAAGAGGTCGGGACCGTTACCGAATGGGACTTTGGCGCGGTCGACCAGGCGTCGGTGCGGTTTGCAGCCAAGCTCAAGGCGCAGGCCCAGATCGAAGAGCAGGCCAAGGAAGAGAGTTTTCGCAAGGCCGGGTTTGCCGATGGCTATTCCCAAGGCTACGCCCAGGGTCACGCCCAGGCGACGCTGGAAGGTCAACGCCAGATTACCGAATACATCGCCACCCAGGGGCAAGAGACTGCCCGCACCTTTGGCCAGTTGTTTGAAACCGCCAGCGCGCAGCTGGCCGAGTCCGAGCAAGTGATGGCCAAGGGCGTGCTGGAGCTGGCGTGCGAAGTGGCGCGGCAGGTGCTGCGCCATGAAATGTCCACCAACCCCAATGCCTTGCAACCCGTAGTGCGCGAAGCGCTGAGTGTGCTGGCCATTGACAGCAAGGCCGCACTGGTACGGCTCAACCCGCTGGACATGGAGGTCTTGGCCGAGGTGCTGCGCCAGGAGTTTTCCAGCCTGTCGTTGACCCTGTTGCCTGATAGCTCTATTACCCGTGGCGGCTGCCTGGTCGAATCCGCAGGCACTGTGGTGGACGGCACCGTGGAAAAGCGCTGGAAGCGCGCCGTTGCCAGCCTGGGCCTGGAAAGCGCATGGGAGGACGACCATGACGCAGCATGACACGGCGCCCACCAAGTGGCAGTCGTTTCTGGACGATGCCCGCTCGCAGGTATCCCAAGACTCCACGCTGGAGGTGCGTGGCACCCTGACACGATTGACCGGCTTGGTGCTGGAAGCCAGTGGCATTCGCGTGCCGGTGGGCTCCCAGTGCGTGGTGACCATGAAGTCGCGGCCCTCGGTACTGGCGGAAGTGGTGGGCTTTTCGGGTGACAAAGCATTTTTGATGCCTGCTGGCGATGTGCACGGTCTCTCCAGCGGCGCAGGCGTGGCGCCGGCTGCCGCCTATGTGCCCGTGCCCCGTCTGGGCGAGGCCGCGCTGCCGCCTGACTTAGCTGCGGCGGGCATGTTGCGCCTGCCTCTGGGCGATGGGCTGCTGGGGCGGGTGGTGGATTCGCAAGGCAACCCCATGGACCGCATGGGCCATCTCGCGGAAGTGGTATCCAAACCGCTGGACCGCAAACCCATCAATGCGATGGACCGTGCCCCAGTACGTGAATCGCTCGACACGGGCGTACGCGCAATCAACGCTCTGCTAACCGTGGGGCGAGGCCAGCGCCTGGGCTTGTTTGCCGGTTCCGGTGTCGGTAAAAGTGTGCTGCTGGGCATGATGGCGCGCTACACGCAGGCGGACGTGATTGTGGTGGGCCTGATCGGTGAGCGGGGCCGTGAAGTCAAGGAATTTATCGAAGATATCTTGGGCGCTGATGGCCGTGCACGTTCGGTGGTGGTGGCGGCGCCTGCCGATGCCCCGCCACTGCTGCGCATGCAAGGGGCATCGTATGCCACAGCCATTGCCGAGTACTTTCGTGACAAAGGGCAGCATGTGTTGCTGCTGATGGATTCGCTCACCCGCTATGCCATGGCGCAGCGGGAGATTGCGCTGGCTATTGGCGAGCCGCCGGCCACCAAGGGCTACCCGCCTTCATGCTTTGCCAAGCTGCCACAGCTGGTGGAGCGCAGTGGCAATGGCTTGCACGGCGTGGGGTCGATCACCGCGTTCTACACCGTCTTGTCAGAGGGAGATGACCAGCAAGACCCCATTGCTGATGCGGCACGTGCCATCCTGGACGGGCACATTGTGCTGTCGCGCAGCCTGGCAGAGGCGGGGCATTACCCCGCAATCGATGTAGAGCAGTCGGCGTCGCGCGTTATGCACAACGTAGTGTCGCGCGAGCACTTTGAGCTGGCGCGGCGTTTTCGCAGCCTGTATTCCCGCTATGAGAAGGGCCGGGATCTGGTGCAGATTGGAGCCTATGCCCATGGTTCAGACCCCATGTTGGACGAGGCAATTGCCCTGCAGCCGGGCATGCACCAGTTTCTGCAGCAAGATATGTTTGAAGCGGCGTCATTGGACGCCGCATGGCAAGACATGGCGGCCAGCACGTCGCTGATGCAGGCGGGCGCATGAAAGGCTTTCTCCTGGCCATTGAGCTGGCGGAGCGCCAGCGCGACGAGCGCGCCAAGCAATTGGCCGAGGCGCAACGCAACCTGATATTTGGACGGCAGCAGATGTCGCAGTTGGAAACCTATGCCGCTGACACGGATGCCCGCTGGACAGGAGCTGCTGCGGTGGCGTTGTCTGCGGAGCTGGTGCGGCACCATTACCAATTTATGGCCCGACTGCAACAGGCCATTGGCATGCAGGAAGGCGCCATCGCCAACCTGCTGCATCTGGAAAATGTGGCCAAACACGCGTTGCTGCAGGCGGAGTGCCGTGTGACCGGTCTGCAGCAGGTGCTGCGCAGGCGCCAGGCCCAGGCCGCGTTGCTGGAGCAGCGCCGCGAGCAAGCGCGCATGGATGAAATGGCCGCATTGCTGTACGCCAGAAACCGCGCTACCCCAGTTTTCGGAGATACACGATGACCATTGAAATGAGCCCCAAAGCAAGCCCCGTGAAGCCACAGGGGCACGCTGCCAGTGGCAAGCCACGCGGCACCGGAGGCACGCAGGAGGAGGGTGCGGAAAACGGATTCTCAGCATTGCTGGCCGCTGCTGATAGCGAAGAAAAATCAGATGCCACCGGAACGGCTGCAAATGGGCAAGACGACGCCTCGTTACAGGCTGCTGGCTTGCCGCAGACAGACTTGGCCTCGGGCGCGACCGATACACCCGTTGTGGACGCCAGTGCGCTGCTGGCACAAGCCCTGGCGATCAATCCTGCGCAGCCTGAGGGCGGTGTACCGCGTGCGGCGGGCAAGCACGCAGTGGTGGCTGTGGGTTCGGGTCTTGCCAGTGTGGGTGAAGGGCAAGCGGTCAACCCGTTCACCGCCCATAAGCCGGGCAAGGACGCAGGTGAACAGGCTCTGAAGCAGGAAGCCTTGGAGAGCACACTGTCCGCTTCGACCCATGCCAATACCAAGTCGGTCGCGCAGGAGTTTAAGGAAGCGTCTCCGCAGGACATGTTCAAAGCGCTGCAAACGGCTGTAGAGGCGTTGCCCGTGGCGGTAGCTACCACCCGTGAAAAGGCGCTGGCCGAGCCGGTGGGCGCCAAGTCAGCCCCTGCCGACTCCGCGCCGGTAGGTTTCGCATCTTCATCAGGCCCGCTGGGGGCGGATGGCGTGGTTTCCGCGCAATCGACCACCACGGTGGAGTCCTTCGTGGCTGAGCAAGTGACGTATTGGATTGGCCAAGACGTGCAAAAAGCAGAGCTGAAGCTGGACGGTCTGGGGGTTGACCCCGTGGAGGTGAGTATTTCCATGCAGGGCAATGAAGCCCATGTATCTTTCCGCACCGATGAGCTGCAGGCCCGGGATGCTTTGGAAAATGCCTCTATCCATCTGAAAGAACTGCTTGGGCGGCAAGGTGTCGTGTTGTCGGGAGTGTCTGTAGGCACTTCCCAGAGTGGGGATGCCTCGACGGGCCAGGGGGGGCGACAACGCCCAGATGGTCGCAGGGGGGTGGTGAGCACCCTGGGGCCCGTGGCGGTAGAGGCCAATCGCCCTTCCCGGGTGGCCAATGGCCGAACCCTTGATCTTTTCGTGTGACAGCAGGAATCTGTCAATAATGGCGGGGGACCTGAAATCCTCCTCTTTATTCGTGCTTCGCCCAGTGGGGCTGCATGAATAATGTTTTGAATTGTTGCAATTAAGGAATCGCAGTGTCAGCAAAACCCGAAGCGGCCGATGCCGGCAAAGCCCCGGCCAAAAGCAAAAAGATGCTGATCATCATCGTGGCGGCGGTGCTGGTATTGGTTGTGGGGGCTGGCGCTGCCTTTTTCGTCATGAAGCAACGTGCTGCCGCAGATGATGGCGAAGACGCGGCACCCGCCAAAGCAGCCGCCCACGTGGATCCCAAAGCCATACCGGCCTATCTGCCTTTGGATGCGATGGTGGTGAACTTGGCAGACCCTGGTGGCGAGCGGGTTGCACAAATTGGGATTACCCTGGAAGTGCAGGATGCGCACTCTTCCGATACGGTGAAGGCCTACCTTCCGGCCATTCGAAGCAGCATTTTGATGCTGATTTCGCAACGCACGGCGGAAGAGTTGCTAAAGCCAGAAGGCAAGGAAAAACTGGCCAAAGATATTTTGCGGGAAGCCGCCGTGCCCTTTGGTGGGGGTGACGACGACGAGCACGAAGAAGAAGCGGCGAGCACCAAGAAAAAGAAGCGGAAGGTCGTCCACGTGGAGTACCCCGTAAAAGGCGTTTTATTTTCCAGTTTTATTGTTCAGTAGGGTGTCACAGGAAGTTCTATGAGTGAATCATTTCTTTCCCAGGAAGAAGTTGACGCACTCCTCGAAGGCGTCACGGGCGAAAGCCAAAAGACGGTAGAGGAGGCGGCGGAGCATGGCGAAGTCCGCTCGTACAACATTTCCAGCCAGGAGAGAATTGTCCGTGGCCGCATGCCGACGATGGAAATCGTCAACGAGCGCTTTGCGCGGAATCTGCGGGTAGGTCTGTTCAACTTCATTCGCCGAAGCCCTGAAATCTCTGTGGGCCCGGTTGCTGTGCAGCGCTACAGCGCATTTTTGCGCGAGCTGGCAGTGCCAACCAACTTCAACATTGTGGCCATCCGGCCCCTACGTGGCAGCGGGCTGATCGTGTGTGAGCCTGCGCTGGTGTTCGGCGTGATTGACACCTTGTATGGTGGTATCGGCAAGTTTCAGACCCGAATCGAAGGGCGGGATTTTTCCGCCACGGAGCAGCGCGTTATCAACCGCTTGGTGGATGTCATCACCACGGAGTACAAAAAAGCCTGGAAGGGCATCTATCCCTTGGAGCTGGACTACCAGCGTTCGGAAATGCAGCCGCAGTTTGCCAACATTGCGACGCCCAGTGAGATCGTGATTTCAACGTCGTTCCAACTGGAAATTGGTGATATCACGGGAGCTATTCACTTCAGCTTTCCCTATTCCACGCTAGAGCCCATCCGCGATGTGCTGTACTCTTCAACCCAAGGCGACTCGATTGAAGTGGACCGCCGATGGGTCACAGTGTTGACACGGGAGATTCAGGCGGCTGAAGTAACCATGGTGGCGGAATTGGCCCGTGCAGATGCCACGGTGGAGCAGCTGCTGGCGATGAAAAAGGGGGACTTTATCGAGTTGGACAGGCAACCGAAAATCCAAGCAACTGTCGATGGAGTTCCGATTTTTGAATGCCAGTACGGCACACACAATTCCAAGTATGCAATTCGCATAGACAAAGCGCTGCGAGGCAATGACCAAAACTGGTTGGGAGAACGAAATGGCATCTGAAGACAAACCCGACGAAAACGCCGCACCGGCAGACGATGGGATGGCCGACTGGGCTGAGGCCCTGCTAGAGCAAAAAGCGACGGATTCCAGCGGAGGGGATGCCTCCTCGGGTGGCCCTTTGTTCGGCGAAGCCCCCAAACCATTTTCATCCTCATCCAGTGCCGATGGGCATGCCAATGACATCAACATGGTGCTGGATATTCCGGTGCAACTCTCGGTTGAGCTTGGCCGTACCAAGGTTCCCATCAAGCACATTTTGCAGCTGGGACAGGGTTCTGTGGTTGAGCTGGACGCGCTGGCGGGTGAGCCTATGGACGTGCTGGTCAACGGCTATTTGATAGCGCAAGGCGAAGTGGTGGTGGTGAACGACAAGTTCGGTATTCGTCTTACCGACGTGGTGACACCCTCCGAGCGTCTGCGTCGGGTCAGCAAAAACTGACGGTGGCACGGCGATGACGCAACAATTGCTCCTGGTCGGAGCGTTTCTTGTTTTGTTGGCATGTCTTCCGTGGGCGTTGCGAAGGTTCAAAATGCGCAGCGGGTTGTCCAGCGCAGAAGCTGCTGGGCAGTCGCGCTTTATCTCCGCTGTTGCCGTGGGCCCCCACCAAAGGGTGGTGACCGTTGAGGTTGGCCCTGAGAGTGCGCGCGTGTGGCTAACCTTGGGCGTGACAGCCCAGGCTATTCATTGTTTGCACACAGCACCCGCAGCAACTGTGGATCCAGGCACTGGGCCCTTGCGTGATGTGCAGGCAACAGTACCCAAGATTCGGGAATAACATGGTTGTTTCAGCGTGTATGTCGGTGGAGGTCGCTTGACCAAAATAGGTGTTTTACGCAGAGCCGCTTTGGGCCTGTTGGTCTTGGGTTTGACGGGCATGTCGTACGCGCAGGCGCCCGGGCAGCTTCCGTTGCTGGTGGGCTCAGGAGAGAGTGGACTGAGCTTTTCGGTGCCCATACAAACCCTGCTGTTCTTTACGGCACTCTCTTTTATCCCGGCTATTTTGTTGATGATGACGGGATTCACCCGCATCGTGATCGTGTTGTCCCTCTTACGGCAGGCGTTGGGAACCCAATCTGCGCCCCCCAACCAGGTGGTCGTAGGACTTTCTTTGTTTTTGACCTTGTTTGTCATGGGGCCTACGTTTGATCGCATTTATGCGGATGCCTATGAACCATACAGCCGCAGTGCGATTTCTTTCGAGCAGGCCCTGGCCAAGGCAGAAGTTCCTATCCGCAACTTCATGGTGAAGCAGACCCGCCAGTCTGACTTTTCCTTGTTTGCCAAATTAGCCAAGCTGGGCCCTGAAGTGAATGCGGACAACGCTCCTATTCGCGTGTTGGTGCCTGCTTTTGTGATCAGTGAACTGAAATCGGCCTTTCAAATTGGCTTCATGATCTTCATCCCGTTTTTGGTCATCGACATCGTCGTCGCGTCGGTGCTGATGTCCTTGGGGATGATGATGTTGTCGCCGGTTCTAGTAGCACTGCCTTTCAAGCTCATGCTATTTGTACTAGCGGATGGCTGGAATTTGCTGATCGGTTCCTTGGCCGCTAGTTTTGTCACGTAGAGGGCCTGTCAATGAATGCACAAATGGTGTTGTCGATGGGTCAGGAGGCATTGTTGATGCTTCTGATGGTCTCTTCTCCGGTGCTGGGCGCTGCATTGTTGGTCGGCCTGCTCGTCAGCCTGTTTCAGGCCGTTACGCAAATCCACGAGGCAACCTTGGCATTTGTGCCCAAGTTGGTGGCCGTTATTGCAGTTTTTGCCATAGCTGGACCCTGGATGTTGACCATGCTGGTGGAGTACATCCGACGCATGTTCGAGGCCATCCCCAGCTCGGTGGTTTAGCGAAATGCTGTTGTGATTTCCTTCACAGAGGCCCAGATTGCGGCCTGGATTTCACCGATCCTGTGGCCGTTTTTGAGGGTCCTCGCAGTATTCACGTCAGCCCCGGTTTTTTCATCCAGGGCCTTTCCCATGCGGGCCAAGATTGCCTTGGCGATGTTTGTGGCCGTGGCATGCCAAGCCAGCATCCCTGCTGGCGTGGCTTACAGCGTCAATTCTCCAGAGGCCTTGGGCGTCGTCGTCCAGCAGGTGGTCATCGGGTTGGCCATCGGGTTTGCTGTCCGGCTGGTCTTTGCTGCGGTAGAGCTGGCGGGGGAGGTGGTGGGTTTTCAGATGGGCTTGAACTTTGCAGCGTTCTTTGACCCGTCGTTGAACTCTCAGTCCAGTGCAGTAGCGCGGTTTTTCGGACAAATGGCGTCGTTGCTGTTCGTCGTCATGAATGGGCATTTGATGGTCTTGATGGCCGTCACCAAAAGTTTTGAGGCATTTCCCGTGGGGCCGCACTTTCTGGATGCACTGGCAGCCATGCAGCTCTACCGCTTGGGGACGGAGCTGTTTGCCAGTGCCCTGTGGATGGCGTTGCCTATGGTGGGGATGTTGATGTTTGCCAACTTAGCCCTGGGGATCATTTCCCGGGTAGCCCCCCAAATCAATATTTTTGCGGTTGGATTCCCCATCACGCTGGTGGTGGGGATCGTGGGTATCGCCATGACATTGCCCATGCTGGACCAGCCTTTTGTAGCGCTGATGTCCCATGCCGTCGATATATTTTCGGGCCACTGACGTTGGTGTCCCTAGACCAACTCGTTACGGATTGCGTAGACCGTCAACTCGGCGTTGTTGGTTAACCCCAGCTTTTCCAGCAACCGCGCGCGGTAGACGCTGACCGTTTTGGGGCTGAGCATCAGTTCTTCCGCAATGTCCGAGAGACGCTTGCCTGATGCGATTTTTAGCAAGGTTTGTAGTTCGCGCTCAGAAAGTCGGTCGTGCAGAGATTCGCTGTTTGGGGCCGACAGCTGATCAACCAACATGTCAGACACGCTGGCGGTCACGTACTTGCGACCGCGGGCTACGGCCCGGACAGCTTCCACCAGTTCTGCGGGGTCTCCCGCTTTATTGAGGTAGCCATGTGCTCCAGCCCGTAGGCAACGTATTGCGTATTGGTCCTCCGAAAACATGGACACCACCAACACCCGAACCGGTGACTGGCTTTCTCGCAAGCTGGCCAAAACCTCCAGGCCGCTGCGCCCCGGCAAATTGATGTCCAGAATCAAAACGTCACAGACCGTAGCGCGCAAATGTTCTTTCAATTCGGCGTAGTTGCCAGACTCACCGACGACTTGCATGTCGACGCAATCGGCCAACGTATCCCGAATTCCCCGCCGCACCATGGCATGGTCATCACATAGCAACACGCGAATCATGACCCCGACTCCTCGTGCTCAGCGGCTGTTGAGTTCAAGGGGATGGTCAGCGTGATGGAGGTTCCAACCCCCACGCTCGAACTGATGTCCAGCCATCCATTCACAGTTTTGGCGCGTTCCTGCAGACCTCTGAGACCAAATGACTTTTCTTTTTGCAATGCGGTATGTGCCAGCCCAGGGCCGGTGTCGCTGATTTCCACAGTCAGAACGTCGCCTTGGTCTGAAATCTCAATTCGAACAGCACTGCCATCTGCGTGTTTCACTATGTTGGTTAGCGACTCTTGCACGGTGCGATAGGCCGTGAGCAGAATGGGGGCGTCCAGGCGCATTGTGTCGCTGCTGGCAGTGAGTTGAACTCTGGAGTTCGTGCGTTGTTCGAAACCTTGAACAAGCCACTGCACCGATGCCAGCAAGCCTTGGTCCAGGATGGCCGGCCGCATATTGAGCATGATCCGCTGACTGGCCTCAATCGCATGCTGGATCATTTCTGTGGCCGTGGCGATATGGTTTTGAAGGCTCTGGTCTTGGCTATGGCGAGATAGCCACGCCAAATCCAGACGGGCTGCCGCCAAGGAGCCGCCGATGTCATCGTGAATTTCGCGCGCAATGGAGGCTCGTTCTTTTTCTATGGCTAGCTGCAAATGGTGGGCAAATTCTGTAATGCGCCGCTCAGAGGCAGCGAGCTCCCGGTCCGCTTTTTCTTTGGCTGCTTTGATGGACTGCATTTCCAAGGCACGTCGAATGACGCGATCCAAAGACTCCAAGTTGTCTTTGTGCAGGTAGTCGCTGATGCCGCGCTGCACTGCGTCCACAGCGGCAGCCTCCCCAATGGCCCCCGATAACAGGATAAACGGAGTTACCTTGCCTACTTCCTGTAGTACTGCCCATGCATCCAGGGCATTGAAGCCGGGAAGGCGGTAGTCCGCCAGGATGACGTCATATTCGCAGGTGTCGATCCGTGTTTTAAACGTCTCCAGCGTATCTGCGCGGTCCATTTCGAATGACAGTCCGGCTTTTTTAAGCGCGCGGGAGGTCAGGCTGTGGTCGGGTGTCGAGTCCTCCAGATGCAGAATTCTTACAGGGCAACTGGGGCTGCCAAGGGCGGTGCTAGGCGCTATCATCTTTGCAATTATGAAGGCGCTTGTGGTTAGCCGGGTTGGGGGTGCCAAAGGGCGTCAATGTTCGCAGCTAATGTTTGCCAAATTTGGAAGAATCCTGCTACCCTAGGCATACAAATAAGCCTCCATGATTCACAATCATGTGACAGATTGGTATAAAGACAGGCCTAGAGGAAGAATGACAATGGAATCATCGTTGACGACGCCTGCTGCTCCCGCCGTTCAGCTACCTGTCATGTTGGTTGCGGAAGTCCAAGACTCCTTGTTGGTCGTTGTGCACGATTTGACAAGGTTGGATGGTCTATTGGCGCACACCATGGAAAATCTCATGGAGCGCTTTACGACCGCCAGCGCCAATCTGGCATCACCGGCCCTGGGCGCATCTCAAGAGCTTGAGTTGGTCCGCAACACGTTGCGGGCGGCTGTGACCGAGCTGCAATTCCAGGACATGGCATCTCAACTCATTGTGCACACCTCCAAAATTCTTCAGGGCTGCGCATATCGTTTGGCGTCTGAGTCTATGGGCTCAGAAGATGGTGAGGCTGTGCCATTTGTGGAAGAGGTCCCTGAGCGGCCCAATCCCGTTACCCAAGATGAGATGGATGCTGGCTCTATTGAGCTTTTTTAAAGACCCGCCCGATTTACTTCATTCATTAACAGGACATTCCGGAGTTCCCTATGCCTTTAATTCTTGCTGTTGATGATTCGCCCTCGATGCGCAAAATGGTTTCGTTCACGTTGACTGGTGCTGGCTACCAAGTTGTTGAGGCGGTGGATGGGCAAGATGCCTATGAAAAGGCGCAGGCACAGACATTTGACCTCGTGCTCACGGATCAAAACATGCCTCGTTTGGATGGCCTTGGCCTGACCCGCAAGCTGCGGGATCATCCTCAGTTCAAAACGATCCCCATATTGATGTTGACCACAGAATCCAGCGATCTGATGAAGCAAGCGGGACGCGCCGCGGGAGCGACAGGGTGGTTGGTCAAGCCGTTTGATCCAGCACGGCTCTTGGATGTCATTAAAAAAGTTATCCGTTAAACATTACCGTCCATTTGCTGGCATAAAAATAGGAGATTGACATGGCTGAGACCCATCAAGACAGCGGCGGAGCGGGCGGTGACTTCGACTTAAGTCAGTTTTATCAGATCTTTTTTGAGGAAGCGGGAGAAAACCTGGATCAGATGGAGCAGATGTTGCTCAACCTGAACCTGGAGACGGCGGATGACGAAGAGCTGAACGGCATCTTTCGTTGTGCGCATTCCGTGAAGGGCGGTGCTGCGACGTTCGGGTTTGCTGACGTGGCTGAATTAACGCACCAGATGGAGTCACTGTTGGATCGGCTGCGCCGTCACGAATTGCAGCCAAATGCTGCCATGGTAGATGTGCTTCTGGAGTCTGCCGATGCGTCTCGCAGTTTGTTGGCTCGGCATCAAGCGGGCGATGAAGGCGAGGCAATGCCCACGGGCGACTTGGTTCGCAGAATTAGTGAGTTGGCCGCTGGAGGGGCTCCTGCGCCCAAAGCAGTGCATGCACCCGCGCCTGCCGCTGTAGCGAAGCCCGTGCAAGCGGCGCCGGTGGCTCCTTCAAGCTCCGGAAGAAACATCGAAATAAAGATCGGCCCTTTGGAGCGGCCGGAGCAGGCCGATGCCATTAAAGAGCTGTTTCGAGATATCCCGGGGCTTGGGCAGATCCGCGTGTTGGAAAGTGATCGGGCTGACACCCGCGTCTTTGCGGTAGAAACCAACTCTACCGACGAGGACTTGCTGGACCTGTTCGCCTTCCACGTATCTCGCGATAAAGTGATTATTTCGGCTGTTGAGGATGATGTGCCGGCAGTTCAGGCTTCGCCTCAATCGGTAGATCAGGGGCTGGCAGAAGGAACGGCTTTTGGATTCTTTGACGGATCGCCTGGCGCACCGTCGCAATCGGGCGCGTCAGAGCCCTCAGGTGGGGCTTTGGTGGTTGAGTCACTCGCCGCAAAGGCAGCGCCCAAAGCGCAAGCCGCTGCAGCCGCACAGCCCGAGGCAGCCACAATTCGCGTTGCGATCAGCAAGGTAGATCAGCTCATCAATTTGGTGGGTGAGCTTGTAATCACCCAGGCAATGCTGGCGCAGAACAGCAGGGCATTGGATCCTGCGATTTACCAGCAGTTGCTGACTGGATTGGCAGATTTGGACCGCAATACACGCGACTTGCAAGAGTCCGTCATGTCCATTCGCATGATTCCCATGTCTATTGTGTTCAGCCGATTCCCTCGTATGTTGCGTGACTTGGCCGGCAAGCTTGGCAAGAAGGTGGATTTCGTCACGCAGGGCGAAGCAACCGAATTAGACAAAGGGCTGGTTGAAAAGATCACAGATCCGTTGACCCATTTGGTCAGAAACAGTTGCGACCATGGTGTCGAAATGCCCGGCGATCGGATTGCCGCCGGTAAATCTGAAACCGGAACGATCACTTTGTCGGCATCGCACCAGGGTGGCTCAATCGTGATTGAGGTGCGTGATGATGGGCGCGGCCTATCAAGAACCAAGATTCTGAGCAAAGCCAAAGAGCGAGGGTTGGATGTTTCTGACCAGATGTCCGATGCGGAGGTTTGGCAGTTGATTTTTGCACCAGGATTTTCCACGGCAGCAGTTGTGACGGATGTATCGGGCCGTGGTGTTGGAATGGACGTGGTGAAGCGCAATATTGCGGCCCTCAATGGAACCGTGGAAATCGATTCTGCGGAGGGCTATGGCATGAAGGTGTCGGTGAGGCTGCCGCTCACGCTCGCGATCATGGACGGTATGTCGGTGGGGGTTGGCGAAGAAGTTTATATTCTTCCGCTGTCCTCGGTCGTAGAGTCGTTCCAGGTGAAGGCAGATGCGGTCAGCACGGTCGGCCAAGGTTCACAACTGGTCAAAGTTCGTGACGAATACATGCCTGTGATTGAGCTGGAGAAAGTCTTTCAAATCCCCCGTTTCGACTTTGAAAAATCTAGCGACATCATGGTGGTGGTCGAGGCGGATGGCAGTCGAGTCGCTTTGTTGGTGGACGAGCTTCTGGGGCAACAGCAGGTGGTTGTAAAGAACTTGGAGTCCAACTACCGGAAGGTTCCCAATGTGTCTGGCGCAACGATTCTGGGCGACGGGAAAGTTGCATTAATTCTGGATACGGGCGCTTTGGTGCGTCGGTCCCGCCACTAAGCACTGCTACAAAAGGAGTTCGTCATGGGAATGATGGAAAAGCTGAATGAACTGACCGCATCAGGTGCGCGTGAGTACCTGACCTTCCGATTGGATCAAGAAGAATATGGCATTGACATACTCAAGGTCCAGGAAATCAGGGGGTACGAACCCCCAACCCGGGTTGCCAATGCCCCCAATTTCATCAAGGGCGTGGTCAATTTGCGAGGAACCATCGTTCCTATTGTTGACATGCGTCTCAAATTCAACTGCTCCAAAGCAGAGTACAACTCCTTCACCGTCGTGATTGTGTTGAACCTCCGCAATCGAATCGTTGGGATCGTGGTTGATTCAGTGAGCGATGTGATGGAGCTGCCGCCCGAGAATTTGAAATCCGCACCAGATATAGACAGCGTAATCGACAGTGCAGCTGTTTTGGGATTGGGCTCTCTGGGTGATCGCATGTTGATTTTGTTGGATATCGAGCGACTGATGTCTGCGCCAGAAATGGGGTTAGTGAGCGCGATTGACTGAGCGTGCCTGCAATGCACGCTGCTTGAAATGATGAACACAGCAAGGACATCTGTGCGCGACAGTCGAGTTGATCAGTCTTCCGCCCTATCTGTGGCAGAGATGCAGGGGAGGGAGTTCGCGTGGACGAATGCGGACTTCGATCAAGTGCAAAAGTTGATCTACCAAAGAGCCGGCATAAGTCTGCACGATGGAAAGCACGCCATGGTCTACAGCCGTCTGTCGCGACGACTCAGAGACACCGGTTACCAGAGCTTCCGGGAGTACTTGAGCTGGTTGGAGTCCACAGATGGGCCTGAGTGGCAAGAGTTCATCAATGCCTTGACGACCAATCTAACGTCCTTCTTTCGCGAGCATCATCACTTTGAGATCTTTGCTGATTATTTGAAAACCAAAGCGCTTGGCTCCGGATTCCGCGTGTGGTGCAGTGCGGCGTCAACAGGTGAAGAGCCTTATTCCATCGCAATGACGGCGATGGATGTTCTCGGAAAGGGGAAATTTTCCTTAACTGCCAGTGATATCGATTCCAAAGTACTGGCAACAGCGTCCCAAGGTGTCTACCGTTTGGAAGCGATGAAGGGTGTGTCTGCTGAGCTTGCGCGCAAGTTTTTTATGCGAGGCAAAGCTGGCAATGCTGGGCTGGTGCGCGTAAAGCCTGAGTTGCGTCAATCAATTGATTTCGTGATCGTTAATTTGATCAAAGATGACTGGCCTTTCAAAGAGCCCTTTGACGCTGTGTTTTGCCGCAACGTCATGATCTACTTTGACGCCCCTACGCAGCGGCGGGTTTTGGAAAAAATACACCGCGTGATGAAACCTGGAGCGTTGCTCTTTGTTGGCCATGCTGAAAATTTCAGTGATTCAAAAGATTTGTTTGTGTTGAAAGGGAAGACTGTTTACGAACGCTGTCGCTAGTCGCCTTCACACTGGATCCTCCGCTGTTGAACGCCCAGATTGAACCTAATTATCAAATGAACCTTCCTCAAAATGCAACAATTGCAGGCGGAGCCCGCTCCACGGTGGGTTTGGTTGCTCCTAAAGTGCTAGCAAATGGCCGTATATCGAAGGTTGACCAACTAAAGTCCCAGCCGCGAAAGCCTGGAGAAGCGTCGTTCTTCTATGCGGATCATCATTTTCAATACGATGCGGTAAAGGTTTTGCCGGGTGAGTATTTTGTCGCCAATGAAGATCTGGTGATCATGACTGTCTTGGGCTCTTGTATCGCCGCGTGCATTTGGGACGGCAAGGCACGCACAGGTGGAATGAACCACTTCATGCTGCCTGATGGAGACAGTGCCGATGGTTCTGGGCGCTATGGGTCCTATGCTATGGAGTTGTTGATCAATGAGATGTTGAAATTGGGGGCTCGTCGTGAGAGCATGCAGGCAAAAATCTTCGGTGGAGCGCAAGTCATGGCAGGCTTCACTACGATGAACGTCGGTGAACGTAACACGAAATTTGTACTGGACTATTTGGCGACCGAGCGGATTCCTGTGGTTTCGCAAGACGTGCTGGACATTCATCCACGCAAAGTGTGTTTTTTCCCTGTTAGCGGGAAGGCACTGGTGAAAAGGTTGGCACACTCCCACCCCGAAACGTTGGCTGTGGAAGAGCGCAAAGGGAATGCACTATCGGTCGCGAAGTCCACTGCGGGTGGATCTGTTGATTTGTTTTGATTAGCCAATGAAGAAAATTAAGGTTGTAGTCGTTGACGATTCTGCGTTGGTCAGAAGTTTGTTGGCTGAGATCATCAATAAGCAGTCTGACATGACTTGCGTGGGCGCCGCCAATGACCCGCTGATCGCGCGTGAAATGATTCGCGACCTGAATCCAGATGTCATCACCTTGGACATAGAGATGCCCAAGATGGATGGCTTGGATTTTCTGGGGCGCCTAATGCGCCTGAGGCCCATGCCTGTGGTCATGATCTCAACGCTGACTGAGCGTGGCGCAGAGGTCACGATGCGGGCCCTGGAGTTAGGCGCAATCGACTTTGTTGCCAAACCAAGGATAGGTCTGACGGATGGCTTGAAGGAGCTCTCTGCCAATATCGTTGAAAAAATCCGGATTGCGGCGGCTGCGCAGATTAAACGAGCTTCGCCTGCGCAGGCTGTCTTGCGATCAGACGGGCAGTCTGGCGGTAGTGCGCTGCTGAATGCACCGATTGGCCGGATATCCACAGAGAAGTTGGTGTGCATTGGAGCCTCTACGGGCGGAACGGAAGCCATCAAAGAGATTCTTACCCGTTTACCCGCTGATGCCCCCGGCGTCGTGATTACGCAGCATATGCCGCCTGGATTCACAACAAGCTTTGCTGCGCGCTTGAATAGCTTGTGCCAAATTACGGTGCAAGAGGCGGTGAATGGAGCCCGGATTCTCCCTGGGCATGCATATATCGCACCTGGGGGTAAGCACTTTCGTATTGATCGTAGTGGAGCCAATTATGTTTGCGTGGTTGAAGAGGGTGAGCTGGTGAACCGTCACAGGCCCTCCGTGGAGGTCTTGTTTAAGTCGGCCGCAAAAGTCGCAGGTAAAAACGCGTACGGGATCATGCTCACCGGGATGGGTGGGGATGGTGCCAAAGCGATGAAAGAAATGAAGGACGCTGGAAGCTACAACTATGTGCAGGACGAGGCCTCATGCATTGTGTTTGGCATGCCCAGGGAGGCCATCTTGTGCGGGGCTGCGGACGAAGTCCTACCCTTGCTGGATATCGCCCCTGCGTTACTTCAGCGCTTGAAGGGCTCCTCTGATAGATACCGGGTATAGCTTCTGTCTTCGCGCCTCTATTTCATGTTATAGTCGAAGGCTTCGGACGAAACAGGCCGAGGGTTTTAGAGCTGCTGAGCAGTTCTAAAAAAAGCAAAAATCTTTTGCTTGGTTTGACAGGGCTTCAAAAAGTGTGTCATAATTCAAGGCTTCGCTGATCACAGCAAAGCAAGCGAAACA
>NZ_JBWMAZ010000003.1:0-307500 GCF_056521335.1 Rhodoferax sp. ZS1R25 | reverse complement strand
GAACAGATCTGTGTAGGATAGGTGGGAGGCTTTGAAGCGGTGCCGCTAGGTATCGTGGAGCCAACGTTGAAATACCACCCTGGTGTGTTTGAGGTTCTAACCTAGGTCCATTATCTGGATCGGGGACAGTGCATGGTAGGCAGTTTGACTGGGGCGGTCTCCTCCCAAAGCGTAACGGAGGAGTTCGAAGGTACGCTAGTTACGGTCGGACATCGTGATGATAGTGCAATGGCATAAGCGTGCTTAACTGCGAGACTGACAAGTCGAGCAGATGCGAAAGCAGGACATAGTGATCCGGTGGTTCTGTATGGAAGGGCCATCGCTCAACGGATAAAAGGTACTCTGGGGATAACAGGCTGATACCGCCCAAGAGTTCATATCGACGGCGGTGTTTGGCACCTCGATGTCGGCTCATCTCATCCTGGGGCTGTAGCCGGTCCCAAGGGTATGGCTGTTCGCCATTTAAAGAGGTACGTGAGCTGGGTTTAAAACGTCGTGAGACAGTTTGGTCCCTATCTTCCGTGGGCGCTGCAGATTTGAGGAAGCCTGCTCCTAGTACGAGAGGACCGGAGTGGACACACCTCTGGTGTATCGGTTGTCACGCCAGTGGCATTGCCGAGTAGCTAAGTGTGGAAGAGATAACCGCTGAAAGCATCTAAGCGGGAAACTCGTTTCAAGATGAGATCTGCCGGGGCCTTGAGCCCCCTAAAGAGTCGTTCAAGACCAGGACGTTGATAGGTCAGGTGTGGAAGCGCAGTAATGCGTTAAGCTAACTGATACTAATTGCTCGTGCGGCTTGACCCTATAACTTTGATCTACGAAAGTAGCTTGAAGGAAGTTATGCCAAGTTGACGCATTCAAAATCCTACCCGTGTACAAAATCACCGGTAGGTGTCGTAAAAGACAAGCTGATTAGCTCTATAAATTGGTCGCCTTGACCTAGTCAAGGTGGCAACAAGTTATGCCTGACGACCATAGCGACTTGGTACCACTCCTTCCCATCCCGAACAGGACAGTGAAACGAGTCAGCGCCGATGATAGTGCGGATTCCCGTGTGAAAGTAGGTCATCGTCAGGCTATTACAAGCCGAAAAAGCCCCACCTAAACAGGTGGGGCTTTTTTTTGTCTGTACGTTTTGAGTCTGATTCAACGCATATAAAAAAGCCTCGCATGGCGGCGAGGCTTTCAGTCGAATGGGCTCCAGCATCGCCCCGGCGTACGGCATTATTTCTCCGTGCGCAATTGCCTTCTCAGGATCTTTCCGACATTGGACTTGGGCAGCTCGTCCCGGAATTCGATGTACTTGGGGCGCTTGTAGCCTGTGAGATTGGCATCACAGTATTTCAGTACGTCCGACTCCGACAATGTTGGAGAGTTGCGCACAATGAACACCTTGATCGCTTCGCCCTGTTTGGCATCTGCAACACCGATCACCGCGCACTCCAGAACACCTTCACACAAGGAGATGACATTCTCCAGTTCGGATGGAAATACGTTGAAGCCGCTAACCAAGATCATGTCCTTGATGCGGTCCACGATGCGCGTGTAACCACGTTCGTCCATGATGCCCACATCGCCGGTGCGCAAGAAGCCATCGGCCGTAAAGGCCTTGGCATTCTCCTCAGGCTGTTGGTAATAGCCCGTCATGACGTTCGGTCCGCGGATACAGATTTCACCGGAAGAGCCCGGGGACAGGGAATTTCCCGCTTCGTCTTTGATGGCTATATCGATGCTGGGCAAAGGCAAGCCAATCGTTCCCGAGAACGCCTTGGAGTTCACGGGGTTGTTGGTACCGATTGCACAGGTTTCGCTCATGCCCCAGCCTTCCACCATGGGGCAGCCGGTAGTGTCCATCCAGTGCTTTGAGGTGCCTTCTGACGCTGCCATACCACCGGCCTGGGTGACACAGAGGTTGGAAAAATCCAGGGTTTTGAATTGAGGCTGTTGCAGTAACGCATTGAACAAGGTGTTCACTGCCGGCAGGATGTGGAAGGGACGCTTCTTCAACACCGCAACAAATTTGGAGAAATCCCGGGGGTTGGGGATCAGCGTCATGTGAGCGCCAAACCGTATGGACAGCATGCACAGACCGAGCGCGAAGATGTGATACAGGGGCAGGGCCGCGATCAGGTTGAGTTTGCTGGCATCGCCTACACGCAACAGCGCGGGTTTGAACCAGGCCTCTGACTGCAGAATGGATGCAACGATGTTACGGTGGGTCAACACGGCGCCCTTGGAGAGGCCGGTGGTGCCGCCCGTGTATTGGAGGAATGCGATGGAATCCATGCTGACCGACGCGCTGCTCAGACTCATCTTGCTGCCTTCTGCCAAGCACCGATTGAATGCCGTGACGGAGCGGCCGGCGGGCAAGGCGAACTTGTAGGCAGGAACCATTTTGGCCAAGTGTCGGATGGCGAAGGTGATCCAGTTGCCGTACCAAAAGCCGAGCAAATCGCCCATGGAGGCGACCACCACATGCTGGATCTGCGTGCGGTCGATCACTTCCTCCAGCGTGTGGGCGAAGTTCTCCAAGATGATGATGGTGCTTGCGCCAGAGTCTTTGAGTTGGTGCTCTAGCTCGCGCGCGGTGTAGAGCGGATTGACGTTTACACAGGTGTAGCCGGCGCGCAGAATGGCGGCCATGCTGACGGCAAACTGGGGGATGTTGGGCAGCATCAGCGCCACGCGTGCGCCAGGCTCAAGCCCTTTGCTTTGCAGCCACGCGCCAAACGTGCTCGACAGCTCATCGAGCTGGCCGTAGCTCATCCAGCGGTCCATGCAAACTGAAAATGGATTCTTGGCGTTGCGCCGGAAGGACTCTTCCAGCAGTTGGGTCAGCGACTTGAAAGGGGAGAGGTCAATCTCGTGGGGGACGTCGTCGGGGTAGCTCTTCAGCCAGATTTTTTCCATGGGTGCTCCTGTTCAAACCATTGTGCCGATGGCCGCACAAGGGGTTCACAGGGCTTTTCCTAGGCACTGGTGCAATTTGGTCTCGCAGGCGACAACCGGCGTGTTGAACAGGGCCTCTATCCAATGGGTTTCGCGCTGTGCGATGGTGTTGAGGAACTCGCGCGCTTGCGCACCCCTGCCACCCATGCCAGCGAAGGTATCAAAACCGGCTTCCAGAAAGGCTTGCAGCGAGGCCAGCCCGGCCACTTTGGCAGGGCCACGCATCATCCGCAAAGTCATGCGCAGGCCTGGGGTTCGCGTCAACCGGTCCAACTGCGCACCAATGTCCAATACCGCCTGTAGCTGCGCTTGCCTTACGGGCAGCGATGCCACGGAACGCCAGGCTTTGAGGTACCGGGGCACGTCGTCACCGCCTAGCGCACACCAGGCCTGTGCCATCATCAGGTCCAGAGCTTCGGTCTGGGCGTGCAACTCAGCCAACGCCACGGCCGTGGATACCACTTGCGCGGGAAAGAAGGTTTGTAACGCGCCCGCAATGCGCGCAAACTGTTGGTCCCGATCAGAGAAATCGCGCTCGCTGTACAACTCGTGCAGGAAGAAGTGGGTAGGTGCCGCGAAGGCCTTGGTGGCCAGCAAATCCCCATAGGTGCCCGCAAAACGCTGCGCCTGCAGCCGTTTGATGGCCTTCAGGCCTTGTAGCAGGCGGGTATCCCCCGCCGCTTCGCTACGCAGGGCGGCAACACGGTCCAGGGCGTGACGAATGGTGTCTGCGGCGGTCATAAGGTGTTCAATGAGCCCGAGTGTATCGGGCGGGATGGAGCCTCTCGCCGCGGGTAGGCTAGGGGCTTTACACGATTGAGGTGAAAATACTAGGGAAAACCCTTATATTCATGCCATGGTTGATACAAAAAGTCTGATCAGAGCTTCGTTGGAGGCTGGCCGCGAGTTTTTGCGCCCGCCTTCGGAATCTGACGACACCGGCACGCCCCGGGCTACCCCCACACTGGTGCCCATCCGTTCGCTGGGCGAAAACCACCGTGGGCGCATCGCCCTGCATTTGCTGGCCCTGGAGCCGCAGGACCGTTATCTGCGCTTTGGCCAGTGGACGCGGGATGAGCAAATCCACCAATACGTGAACGCGCTGGACTTTGAGCGCGACGAGATCTTTGGTATTTACAACCGCAAGCTCGAACTGCTTGCCGTGGCGCACCTGGCCTATGCCAAGGACCAGCGCTACGAGAGCTGTGCCGAGTTTGGTGTCTCCGTGCTGCCCGGCGCGCGCGGACGCGGCTATGGCGCGCGGCTGTTTGACCGCGCTGCCATGCACGCCAGCAACGATGGCGTGAGCCTGATGTTCATCCACGCGCTGACCGAGAACGCCGCCATGCTGAAGATCGCACGCAACGCCGGCGCGCGGGTGGAGCGGGATGGCTCGGAGTCCGAAGCCTACTTGCGCTTGCCCCCGGCGTCACTGGACTCGCGCATGACGGAAATGATTGAAGAGCAGATCGCGCAGACCGACTACCGGCTGAAGTCGCAGGCCAAAAGTTTCTGGAGTTTTCTGGCTGATATCCAGGAAATCCGCCGCAATGTGATTGATGCCAACCAGCGCAGTTCGCCCTGACATTCAAATCCGCTATCCTTAGCGCTCCGCAACCACGGCAGTTTCTGCCCTACACGAGTGTCCGACCCCCATCCCGCGCGTTTGTCTGATAAAGAGGATAAGCGCACCTTTCTCCAGAAACTGGCCGAATTCATCCACCCGGGCCCGGACTCCACGGCCGAGCTGATCGAGACGCTGGCCGAGGCGGAAGACAACAACATCATTGGCGCCGAGTCGCGGGTGATGCTGGAAGGGGTGATCCGGATGGCGGACATGACCGCTGGCGATGTGATGGTGCCCGCGACCCGCATGGACCTGCTGAACATCCAGGAGCCCCTGGATGCGCTGCTGCACATGGTCATCGACACTGCGCACTCGCGCTTTCCGGTGTTTGATGGGGAGCGCGAAAACATCATTGGCATCTTGATGGCCAAGGATCTTCTCAAGCTGCAGCGTGCCCCTGAGCTCAACATCCGTGCGCTGCTGCGCCCCGCCGTGTTTGTGCCCGAGTCCAAAGGCCTGAACGACCTACTGCGTGATTTCCGCGGTAACCGCAACCACCTGGCGATCGTGATTGACGAGTTTGGCCGCGTGGCCGGGCTGATCACCATTGAAGACGTGCTGGAGCAGATCGTTGGCGAGATCGAGGACGAATTCGACATTCCCGAAGACGAGGGCGATATCTTCGCCTTGGCTGACCGCACCTACCGCGTGAGCGGCGACACGCCACTGGAGCGCGTGAACGACGCCTTCTCGGTCACCCTGGCGGGCTCGGACCCCGAGAACCACTTCGACACCATTGGTGGCCTGATCGCCCACGAGATGGGCCATGTACCCAAGCGCGGCGAACGCCATACGCTGGGCGGCCTGGACTTTGTCGTGCTGCACACCAAGGGCGGCGCAGTCAAATGGTTCAAGGTGTCGCCTGTGCCCACCCACGCAGAGGCGTGAGCGCGCGACCTGCCATGTTTTTCCGGGTGCCGGATGCGCCCAGCGCCTTGCCATGGCTTGCTACGCTTTTCATAGCTGCTTGCGCACAATCGGCGGGGGTCTCCTGGCCATTTGATGTATTTTTTGCCAAAGGCACCACGCTGTGGTGGCTGCAGCTTGTAGCCCAAACGGTGCTGGTGGTTGCTGTGCTGCGGGCCCCGTCGGCGCGTGCCGCCGCCGGGCGCACCTGGTGGTTTGTCACCGTGTGGCTCAGCACCACGTTCTGGTGGCTGTTCATTGCCCTGCACACCTACGGCGGGCTGCCCGCACTGCTGGCCGTCGTCGCCATCGTGGCGCTGGCTGCCGCGCTGGGCCTGTACTACGCGGCTGCAGCCTGGGCGTTCTGGCGCTGGCGGCAGGTGCATCCCTTGGTGGCCGCGCTGGGCTTTGCCGCCCTATGGACCGCGGCGGAGCTGGCGCGCGGCACTTGGCTCACTGGTTTTGGCTGGGGCGCGGTGGGTTACGCACACCTGGACGGCCCGCTGGCCTGGTACCTGCCCTGGGTGGGCACTTATGGCGTGGGGCTGCTGGCGGCCTGGGGTGCGGCGTCCGTGGCGTTGTTGTCGTCGCGCCGTGGCTTGCTGAATTTCGGATTGGCGGCTTGCGTGTTCGCGCTCCCCCAGCTGGCTCCGTCGGGCTGGAACAACTGGACGCAGCCCAGCGGCATGCTGAGCGTGACCTTGCTGCAAGGCAATATCCCGCAGGACGAGAAGTTTGAGACGGGCAGTGGCGTACCCTTGGCCCTGCAGTGGTACGCCGAGCAACTGCAGCGCAGCAGCACGGCCCTGGTCGTGGCGCCGGAAACCGCCGTGCCCCTGTTGCCGCAGCAGCTACCTGAGGGTTACTGGTCTGCCCTGGAGCAGCATTTTGTGAATGGCAAGTCGGCCGCGATCATCGGCATTCCGCTGGGCAGTTACACCCAGGGCTATACCAATTCGGTGCTGGCTCTGACGCCCGGTCAGAAAGCCCCTTGGCGCTATGACAAGCACCATTTGGTGCCGTTTGGCGAGTTCATTCCGCCGCTGTTCAAGTGGTTCACCCGCATGATGAACATCCCGCTGGGCGACTTCAACCGCGGGCCCTTGGGCCAGCCGTCGCTGCCAGTGGCGGGCGAGCGCGTGGCGCCCAACATTTGCTACGAAGATTTGTACGGCGAGGAACTCGCCAGCCGATTCACCGACGCAGCGCTGGCGCCCACGGTGTTTGCCAACGTGAGCAACCTGGGTTGGTTCAACGACTCGGTGGCGCTAGACCAGCACCTGAACATCTCGCGCGCCCGGGCGCTGGAGTTTCAACGCCCCTTTGTGCGCGCCACCAACACGGGTGCCACGGCCATCCTGGACCACCAGGCCGTGGTGCAAAAAGAACTGCCACGCCTGACCCGTGGCGTACTGGTGGGCGAGGTGCAGGGCCGCACCGGCGTGACGCCCTTTGCCTGGTGGGCTGCGCGCTTTGGGCTGTGGCCCTTGTGGGTGGTGTGCCTGCTGCTGATCGCGGGCGCCTGGCGCTTGGGCCGTCGCACGCGCTAGGTGCCTGCAGCCCCGTAAAATGCGGGGTTTACTCGAACGAACGTTCTTGCCGCGGCACCCTGCCGCGCACCAGCCCACGCACCATGCTTACTTTTCAGCAAATTATTTTGAAACTGCAGTCCTATTGGGCTGACCAGGGCTGCGCCCTGTTGCAACCCTATGACATGGAAGTGGGCGCCGGCACCTCGCACACCGCAACCTTCTTGCGCGCCATTGGCCCCGAGCCCTGGAAAGCCGCCTATGTGCAGCCCAGCCGCCGCCCCAAGGACGGCCGCTATGGCGAGAACCCCAACCGCCTGCAGCACTACTACCAGTACCAGGTAGTCCTGAAACCAGCACCCAGCAACATCCTGGAGCTGTACCTGGGTTCCCTCGAAGCGCTGGGCTTTGACCTGAAGAAAAACGACATTCGCTTCGTCGAAGACGACTGGGAAAACCCGACGCTGGGCGCCTGGGGCCTGGGCTGGGAAGTCTGGCTCAACGGCATGGAGGTGACGCAGTTCACCTACTTCCAGCAGGTGGGTGGCATCGACTGCAAGCCCGCCACGGGCGAGATCACCTACGGGCTGGAGCGCCTGGCCATGTACCTGCAGGGTGTGGACAACGTCTACAACCTGACCTGGACCGACGGCCTGAGCTATGGCGACGTGTACAAGCAAAACGAGGTGGAGCAGTCCACCTACAACTTCGAGCACAGCGATGCGGACTTCCTGTTCACCGCGTTCAATGCGCACGAAAAGCAGGCCAAGCATCTGATGGAAAACCAACTGGCGCTGCCGGCGTACGAGCAAGTGCTCAAGTGCGCGCACAGCTTCAACCTGCTGGACGCGCGTGGCGCCATCAGCGTGACCGAGCGTGCCGCCTACATTGGCCGTATCCGCAACCTGGCGCGCAGCGTGGCGCAGAGTTATTACGAGAGCCGTGAGCGCCTGGGTTTCCCGATGGCGCCGCGTGCGTGGGTGGAACAGATGACGAAGAAGGCCGCGTGAGAGACATGACGATGACTAGCAAAAACCTTCTCGTTGAACTGTTTGTGGAAGAGCTGCCACCCAAGGCTTTGAAGAAGCTGGGTGAGGCGTTTTCGTCCGTGTTGGCGGATTCTTTGAAATCCCAAGGGTTGGCAAATTCGGACGCAGTGGTGACCCACTTTGCGTCGCCGCGTCGTCTGGCTGTGCACGTGACGGCTGTGGCCCCGCAGGCCGCAGACAAAGCCGTGTCGCAAAAGCTGATGCCCGTGGCCGTGGGTCTGGATGCTGCTGGCAACGCCACGCCCGCATTGCTCAAGAAGCTGCAAGCGCTGGGCGCCGATGCGTCGGCCGTCGCAGGCCTGAAGCGCGCACCCGATGGCAAGGCTGAAGCGCTGTTTTACGATAGCACCGTCAAGGGCGCGACCCTGGCCGAAGGTCTGCAAAAGGCCTTGCTGGACGCGATTGCCAAGTTGCCTATCCCCAAGGTCATGACCTACCAGCTGGAAAGCGGCTGCGAGCTGCCGGGCTGGAGCAGCGTGAGCTTCGTGCGCCCCGCGCACAGCCTGATTGCGCTGCACGGCGCCGACGTGGTGCCGGTGCAGGCTCTGGGCCTGCATGCGGGCAACAGCACGCAAGGCCACCGTTTTGAAGCGGCCGTCTCGCCCGTGGTGATCCCGGATGCCGATGGCTACGCGGCCATCCTGGCCATGGATGGCGCCGTGATTGCCAGCTTTGCCGATCGCCGCGCCGAGATCGTGCGCCAACTGGCCGCTGCGGCGGCCAAGGTGGGCGGTGGCTGCAAGCCGATTGATGACGACGCGCTGCTGGACGAAGTGACCGCACTGGTCGAGCGGCCCAATGTGCTGATCTGCGAGTTTGAAACCCAGTTTCTCGACGTGCCGCAGGAATGCCTGATCCTGACCATGAAGGCCAACCAGAAATACTTCCCGCTGCTGGACGCCAATGACAAGTTGACCAACAAGTTTTTGGTGGTGAGCAACATCAGCCCCGAAGACACGAGCTTTGTCATCGGCGGCAACGAGCGCGTAGTGCGCCCGCGCCTGGCCGATGCCAAGTTTTTCTTTGACCAGGACCGGAAAAAGACTCTGGCTTCGCGTGTCGAAGGTTTGGGCAAGGTGGTTTATCACAACAAGCTGGGCACACAAGGCGAGCGCGTGGAGCGTGTGCGTGCCATTGCGAAGGCCATCGCTCAACAACTGTTCGTCAACCAAGTGTCGAACCCAGAATGGTTCAAACATGTTGACCAAGCCGCGCAACTGGCCAAGACCGACCTGGTGACCGACATGGTGGGTGAGTTCCCCGAGCTGCAGGGCATCATGGGTGGCTACTACGCGCTCAACGACGGCCTGCCTGAAGCCGTGGCCCATGCGATCGAAGACCACTACAAGCCGCGTTTCGCCGGTGACAGCTTGCCGCGTAACGATGTGGGCGTGGTGGTGGCGCTGGCCGACAAGCTCGAAACGCTGGTGGGCATGTTTGGCATCGGCAACTTGCCTACCGGCGACAAGGATCCGTTTGCCTTGCGCCGCCATGCGTTGGGCGTGATCCGCATGCTGCTGGAGAAAGACCTGGGACTGGACGTGACACCACTCCTGCGCAACGCAGTGCCAGCCTTTGGCGACAAGATCGCCGATGCAACGGATCCTTTGGCTGACTTCATTTTCGACCGCCTGGCTGGCGCCCTGCGCGAGCAGGGTTACAGCGCGCAGGAGGTAGACGCCGTGCTGTCTCTGCGTCCGCAGCGTTTGGCCGACGTACCCAAGCGCTTGGCCGCAGTTCGCGCCTTCGCTAGCCTTCCCGAAGCCCCTGCACTGGCCGCTGCCAACAAGCGCGTGGGCAACATCCTCAAGAAGGCCGAAGGCACGGTGGAAACGTCGGTCAACGAAGCTCTGCTGGTCGAGTCAGCAGAAAAAGCCTTGTGGGACGCTCTCAAATCCGTGGTGATCAAGGCAAATTTGGCGTGGGACACAGGTGATTACGCTGCCAACCTGCAAGCGCTAGCTGCCCTCAAAACGCCTGTGGACGCGTTCTTTGAAGACGTGATGGTGAATGCCGAAGACCCTGCGCTCAAGGCCAACCGCCTCGGCCTGCTGGCGACCCTGCATGCCGCTATGAACCGCGTGGCCGACCTCTCCAAGCTCGCCGCCCAACCGGAACAAGGCCCGCCATGAAACTCTGCATCCTCGACCGCGACGGCACCATCAACATCGACAGTGCGGAGTTCGTCAAATCGCCCCACGAGTGGCGGCCACTACCCGGTGCGCTCGAAGCCATTGCCAAGCTCAACCACGCAGGCTGGCATGTGGTGGTGGCGACCAACCAGAGCGGTCTGGGCCGTGGCCTGTTTGACGTGGTGGCGCTCAACGCCATGCACGCCAAGATGCACACCATGCTGGCCGCGGTCGGCGGACGCGTTGACGCGATTTTTTACTGCCCGCATGCGCCCGATGACAACTGCCACTGCCGCAAGCCGGAGCCCGGATTGTTTGAGCAGATTGGCGAGCGTTTTGGTGTCGACCTGCGCGGTATGCCTGCCGTGGGCGACTCGGCGCGCGACCTGATTGCTGGCGCTGCCGTGGGCTGCGTGCCGCACCTGGTGCTGACCGGCAAGGCCGCAGCCTACAAGGGGCGTGAGCTGCCCGACAGCTTTCCCCCGGGCACCATCGTGCACGATGACCTGTCCGCCTTTGCCGACCACCTGGTGGCGCAGGCATGAGCGGCATGCCCCCCCTCTCCGGCGTGCCCGCGCAGAAGCGCCCCAATTGGCTGATGGCCGTGCTGCGTTCTTGCCTGCACATGCTGTGGATGCTGGTCACGGTGATGCCGTGGGCCATCATCATGCTGGTCGCGTCCATCCGCGTGCGCGGCAAGCCGCTGTGGTGGATGGCGGTGCGCTGGCTGGGCTGGGCCATTGGCGGCGCGCGCGTGCTGCTGGGCATTCGCACCCACGTGATTGGCTGGGAGAACCTGCCCACGGGCGACACGGCACCGGCCATTCTGTTGGTCAAGCACCAGTCCACCTTCGAGACGTTTTTGATGCCCACGCTGATGCCGCACCCGCTGGCCTATGTGTTCAAGAAAGAGCTGCTTTACGTGCCCTTCTTCGGCTGGGCCATGGGCCGGCTGGACATGGTCCACATCGACCGCAGCCAGCGCAACGAATCGTTTGCCAAGGTGGTGGAGCAGGGCAAGCGCCTGCTGGCGCAAGGCATCTGGGTCATCATGTTTCCTGAAGGCACGCGCATTCCGCGCGGGCAGGTGGGCACCTACAAGCTGGGTGGCACCCGCCTGGCCGTGGCCACCGGCGCGCCGGTGATTCCGGTGGCGGTGACCTCGGCCAAGTGCTGGCCGCGCAAGGCCTTCATCAAAACACCCGGTGTGGTGGAGGTGTCGATTGGCAAGCCTATTCCCAGCGAGGGGCGTGAGCCCAAAGAGCTGATGGAAGAGGTGCAGGCCTGGATCGAAGCCGAAATGCGCCGCCTGGACCCCGAGGCCTACGCGCCCCTGCGCTAGCGCCTGCCCGGCCCACCCAGCGCCATGCACCCGTTGCTACGCTACACCCTGGATCTCTTTGAGCCTTTTGGGGCTGTAGCCCCCGTCGCTCCTGCGCCAGCAGCTCCTAAAAACGTAGCAAGTCCGCAATCGAGCCAACCCTTTGTGGCGGGTCAGCCGCTGCACAACGCCATCGCCCCGGTGAACTATGCGCACCCCAAGGCCAACCGCGAGGCGCGGCTGGACGGTGCCGTGGTGGCCTACGCCTTTGCACGCGGCAAGCGCCGTACCATCGGCTTTGTGGTGGGGCCCGACGGCCTGAGCGTGCGCGCACCACGCTGGACGCCGCTGGTGGAGGTGGACGCGGCGCTGCAGGAAAAAGCCGGCTGGATTCTGCGCAAGCTGGACGAGACGCGCGAGCGCCAGACCCGCCAGGAGCATGCCCAGGTGGTGTGGCAAGAGGGCGCGGTGATTCCCTATCTTGGCAATTCCATTCGCATCGCACTGGATGGTGGTCACGGCTTTACCGCCAAGGGCGCGCAGCTGGACGCCGTGGCGCAGGACGACGGCGTCACCACCCTGCGCATCGCCCTGCCGCACACGGCCACCGAGGCGCAGATTCGCGATGCCGTGCAGGCCTGGCTCATGCGCCAGGCCAAGGCCAATTTTGTAGAGCGACTAGATCACTTTGCGCCGCAGCTGCAGGTGCGCTGGGCCAAGCTGAGCCTCAGCAACGCCGGCACCCGCTGGGGCAGCGCCAAGAGCGACGGATCCATCCGCCTGAACTGGCGCCTCATCCACTTCCGCCAAGCCGTGATCGACTACGTGGTGGCCCACGAACTGAGCCACCTGCGCGTGATGGACCACAGCCCCCGCTTCTGGGACACGGTGCGATCGGTGATGCCTGACTACGTGGAGCTGCGCGGCAGCTTGAAAGATCCGGCGATTCCCAAGTGGTGATGTTTGCTATGAAATCAGGAGCTGCCTGCGCATATTCCGCGGGGGCTAGGGGCTGTTTTTATTTGACGGTGCTCGCATCCTGCCCAAACAAAATCTTCTTGGCCGCCTCGTCCATGCCGGGGTTGCGGATGCCTTCGGCAATCGCATAGGCCTTGACCGTGGCGGGGCGGGCCGCTACGCGGGCAAACCAGGCGGCCAGGTGGGGGAAGTCTTCCAGCTTCTGGCCCTGGCGCTCGTACGGCACGACCCAGGGATAGCTTGCCATGTCGGCAATGCTGTACTCGCCGGCAATGTACTCACGGCCGTCGGCCAGTTGCTTGTTCAGCACGCCGTAGAGGCGTGAGGTTTCCTTGGTGTAGCGCTCGATGGCGTAGGGCAGCTTCTCGGGGGCGTATTGCGAGAAGTGGTGGTTCTGCCCGGCCATGGGGCCCAGGCCGCCCATTTGCCAGAACAGCCATTGCAGCGCCACGTTGCGGCCACGCAAGTCCTGCGGCACGAAGCGGCCAATCTTGTCGGCCAGATACAGCAGGATGGCGCCGGATTCGAACAGCGGGATCGGTGCACCGCCGTCGGCGGGCGACTGGTCCACGATGGCGGGAATGCGGTTGTTCGGCGCAATGGCCAGAAACGCGGGCTGGAACTGCTCGCCGCGGCCGATGTTGATGGTGTGCAGTTGGTAGGGCAGGCCGGCCTCCTCCAGAAACATCGTGATCTTGTGGCCGTTGGGCGTGGTCCAGTAGTACAGGTCAATCATGCGAAGCGCTCCCTTTGAAAGAGCGCAAACCTTAGCTGATTTGCTTTGGGCTTGCAGCGTCCCGCCCAATCCACAACACGGCCCCGCCGATCAGTCCCATGCCCAGCACCAGCACGGTGATCACGCCGCGCGCGTCCGCGCCCTGCGCACCCAGGCCTACCGCCAAGCCGGCCAAGGGCTGGGTCAGGTTGTTGAGCAGCACGACCACGCCGCTGGTTTTGCCAAAGTCTTGCGGCGGGATGATGCGCTGCCGACCGGCGCGGATGTAGACGCTAAACATCTTGTCAAACCCGATGACCAGCAAAAAACCCAGTGCATACACCGCGGGATGCACGGCCCAGGCCGTCATCAGCCCGCCCGCCAGCAGCAGGGTGTAGGACCACACGCCCAGTGCATGGCCACGCCAGTGCACACGCGCCACCCAGGCCAGTACCAGCACGGTGACCACCGCGCCTGCGGTTTGCAGTTGGGCGTATGCCGCATCACTTTGGGCCAGCAGGCCGGTCACCATGGCGGCGGCCGTGGCTTGCGTCACGCCCACCACCAGGTTGACGCCTGCAGCCAGCGCAATAAGCGGTTTGAGGCCGGGCAGCTGCACGATGTGGCGCAGAGCGGTGCGCAGCGGTACCCACCAGCTCTCACCCTGTGCGCTGCGGCCTTGGGGCAGGGCGCCGGTGTGCTGGCGCTGCCACCAGGCCAGCCCCGCATCGGCCAGCAGAAACAACAGGGCGCTGCAGCCCAGCACGCCTTGCCAGGGCCACAGCGCCAGAGCTGCGGCAGCCACGGCAGGGCCAGCCACCATGCCCAGTTGGTCGGCAATCTGGGCATGAGCTAGTACGCGCTCAAACCGCTCGCCGGTAAAGATGTGAGGCAGCAGCACCTCGCGCGCCATCACGCCCTGGGTGGTGAATACACCGCAGGCGGCTGACACCAGCACCAGTGCCACGAGCGCCGTTTGGCCATTCAGGGCAAAGCCCGCTGCCAGCCCGGCCGCACAGCTCAACGCCCGCAAGGCCTGGCTTTGGCGCAGCAGGCGCACGGGCGGGTGCCGGTCGCTCAGTACCCCGCAGATGGGGAAGGCGACAAAGCGGGTGAGCGTTTCCACAAAAAAAGCAATGCCGGTCCACGATGCGCTGCCGGTCTGCTGGTACACCACCAGCGGCACCAGAAACAGCAAGACCTGGTCAGCCAGGCGCGAGAGCAGCAAGGAGGCGTAGAAGGTAAGGCGGTGGGAGCGGGGCATGCCCTGCACTGTAGCGGCGGTGCGGGCTGCCGGCCGCACACTGCGGTGCGCTAGAGCGGCGTTCCGGTTTAGTAACTGACCAACGGTCGTGGGCTAGTGCGTTTCCACGGCAAACCGCAGTACACCGTCGTCTCCCCGCGTGCGCTGCAGTTGCCCCGCATACCAGAGCATGTGCAGGTGCGCCACTGCCTCACCCATGGCGAAGGTGATCTGGTGCAGGTCCAGCGCGCGCTTGAACAGCACGGGGATCACGTCGGCCGCGCTGCAGGGCTGTGCGGTGCAGGCCTCCAGCACCTCGGCCAGGCGGTCGCGGTGGTGGTCGTGCAGCTGCTGGATGCGTTCGTGCAGACCGGTGAAGGGCTTGCCGTGGGAGGGTAGTACCAGCGTGTCGGTGGGCAGCGGCAGAAATTTGTCGATGGAGTCCAGAAACAAGGCCAGCGCATTGGCCTCGGGCTCCTGTTCGTAGACGCTCACATTAGTGGAGATGCGTGGCAGCATCATGTCGCCGCCTATCAGCACGTTTAAGCCCTCGCAGTACAGCGCCATGTGCTCAGGCGCATGGCCGTAGCCACTGATGCAGCGCCAGGTGTGGGCGCCAATGCGCAGCGTCTGGCCATCCAGCAGGCGGTGGTACTGCTCGGGCACGGAGGGCACCAGGGACGGAAAGTAATTGGTGCGCGCTCGGATTTGCGCCACGGTGTCAGGATCGTTGAGGTCGTGCATGGCAAAGAAGTCGGCCGCACGTTCGCCGCCAAACGCCGTGGGGCCCATGCAGCCCCACTTGGCCACCTGGTAGTCCAGCGCGCTGATCCATAAGGGCACGTCCCAGCGCTGGCACAACCAGTGCGCCAGGCCGATATGGTCGGGGTGCATGTGGGTGACGATCACACGCAGCACGGGCAGGCCGTCCAGCTCGTTGGTGAAGATGTCTTCCCACTGGGCCTTGGCTTCGTTCTTATGGATGCAGCAGTCCACAATGCTCCAGCCCTGCACACCGTCGATCTCGTCGCGCAGCAGCCAAAGATTGATATGGTTCAGCGCAAACGGCAGCGCCATGCGGATCCACTTCACGCCGGGTGCGACCTCGATGCAACGGCCGCTCTCGGGCAGGGCGTCACCCAGGGGGTAGTGCAGGCGCTGTTCCAGGTCGTTCATAAGCCCCAATCGTTTTGCTTCATAATTGACGTTTACGTAAACGTCAACCTTGACGGCATTGTAGACAGGCACTGCCTGCCGCGGTGTCGCCATTTTTACCGCACCATGAGCACCACCTACAGCATCAGCGATCTGGCCCGCGAGTTTGACCTGACCACCCGTGCCATCCGGTTTTACGAGGATTTGGGCCTGCTGCAGCCCGAGCGCACGGGCCCCGGTGGGCGCAACCGCGTGTACAGCGGACGTGATCGTACCCGGCTGAAGCTGACGCTGCGCGCCAAGCGCCTGGGTTTGAGTCTGACTGAGGCGCGCGACATCATCGAGATGTACGACAGCCCGCGCGACACGGGTGCGCAGCTCAAGAAATTCCTGGACGTGCTGGCCGCCCACCGCAAGCAGGTGGAAGAGCAGATGGCCGACCTGCAGGCCAACCTGGACGAGATCAAGGTGCACCAGCGCGAGGCGCGTGCCCTGCTGCTGGCCAGCGAGAAAAAAGCGGCCGTGCCCGCGAGCAAGGCTGCCACCAAGACCACGGGCAAAAAAGCGGCCTGAGCCGCAGCCCCATTTCCCCCACAAGACCACCCGAGGAGACACACCATGAACAACTTACCCGGCCTGAACTTCCAACTCGGCGAAGACATTGATGCCCTGCGCGACGCGGTGCGTGAATTCGCCCAAGCCGAGATCGCCCCCCGCGCGGCCGAGATCGACAAGACCGACCAGTTTCCTATGGACCTGTGGCGCAAGATGGGTGACTTGGGCGTGCTGGGCATCACCGTGGGTGAGGAATATGGCGGTGCCAACATGGGCTACCTGGCGCACATGATTGCGATGGAAGAAATCTCCCGCGCGTCGGCATCCGTGGGTCTGAGCTACGGCGCCCACAGCAACCTGTGCGTGAACCAGATCAAGCGCAATGGCACGGACGCCCAGCGCGCCAAATACCTGCCCAAGCTGATCAGCGGCGAGCATGTGGGCGCCTTGGCCATGAGCGAGCCGGGGGCAGGTAGCGATGTGCTGAGCATGAAGTTGAAAGCCGAGGACAAGGGCGGCTACTACTTGCTGAACGGCAACAAGATGTGGATCACCAATGGGCCGGATGCCGACACGCTGGTGGTTTATGCCAAGAGCGAACCCGAACTTGGCGCGCGTGGCGTCACCGCTTTTCTGATCGAAAAGGGCATGAAGGGCTTTTCCATCGCGCAGAAGCTGGACAAACTGGGCATGCGCGGCAGCCACACCGGCGAGCTGGTGTTCAACAACGTGGAAGTGCCGCACGCCAACGTGCTGGGTCAAGTGAATGGCGGCGCCAAGGTGCTGATGAGCGGCCTGGACTACGAACGCGCGGTACTGACCGGTGGCCCGCTGGGCATCATGCAGTCCGTCATGGACAACGTCGTCCCCTACATCCACGACCGCAAGCAGTTTGGCCAGAGCATTGGCGAATTCCAGCTGATCCAGGGCAAGGTCGCCGACATGTACACCGTGTTGCAGGCCGGCCGTGCCTTTGCCTACACCGTGGCCAAGAACCTGGACCTGCTGGGCGTGGAGCACGTGCGCCAGGTCCGCAAGGATTGCGCCTCCGTCATTCTGTGGACGGCCGAAAAAGCCACCTGGATGGCGGGCGAGGGCGTGCAGATTTTCGGTGGCAATGGCTACATCAACGAATACCCGCTGGGCCGCCTGTGGCGCGATGCCAAGCTCTATGAAATCGGAGCGGGCACCTCGGAGATTCGCCGCATGCTGATTGGCCGGGAGCTGTTCGCTGAGACAATGTAGGGCTATGAACCCTGCCATTGCCCGCACCCTGACAACCCTTCTCCATGGTGCCCTGCGCGGCCTGCTGCGCGCTTGGGTTCTGGTCGTGCCGTTAGTCGTGGTGATGAGCCTGATCCGGTGGGGGCAACTGGCGTATTTCTGGCCCAGCGGTTACCACGCATCGGCCAGTGATCTCGCCGTGGTAGCACTGCAGGGATTCCGGTTTGACCTGAAGGTCAGCGCAATTGCCGGTTTTTTGCTCCTGCTGGTGTTCCCTTGGGCCTCGGGCAAGGCCTATGCGCGCATCGTGGCGGGGCTGGCGCTGCTCTATGTGATGCTGTCGCTGGTCAATCTGCACTACTTCGGCTTTTACAAGACCCCCATCGACTCGCTGGTGTTTGGCATCGTCGAAGACGACACCAACGCCGTGCTGCAAACCATCTGGCACGACTTCCCCGTGATCTGGACTCTGGTGCTGGCCGCAGCGCTGACGTGGGGTGCCATTGCGCTACACCGAGCGCTAGTGGGGTGGGTGCGGCCCGACGCTTTGCTGCAACCCCACCCTGCGCTCATCAAGATCGTGGTGATCGCCGTGGCGTTTTTCGCCCTGGTGTTCGCCGGCAAAGGCACCATCCGCGAGATGGCGCTGCAGCGCCAGCACTTGACCGTCACCACCTCGCAGTTTCTCAACGACATGGTGCCCAACGGCGTCATCGCCCTCAAATACGCGTGGGACAGCCGCCGCGAATCGCAAAACCTGTCTGACCCGCTAGTGGGCCTGAAGGCCATGGGCTTTGAGACCGCCCAGGCCGCTGCCCAAGCGCTGGGCCTGCCGCATGGCAGCGAGGCCGAGGTGAAAGCCTCGCTGTACCAGCACGACCCTATCCCCGCTGGCACGCCCAAGAAAAACCTGGTGTTCTTCCTCATGGAGTCGTGGAGCGCCGAGCCCATGCTCTACCAAAGCCCGACCTTCGATGTGCTGGGCCACATGGCACCTACGCTGACGGACCCCAGCAAGGCCTGCCACTTCTCCAACTTCGAATCCGCCCAGCCCGGCACCCACCCCTCGCTGGAGGCCATCCTGTTCTCCACGCCCATCACGCCGCTCACCATGGGTGACGCGGGCCGCAAGCCGCTGTCCTGGTCGGTAGCCCAGGTGGCCAAGCGCGCGGGCTATGACACCTTGTTTGTCACCTCGGCCCGCTCCGGCTGGCGCGACCTGAACCGCGTGCTGAAGATCCAGGGTTTTGACGAAGTCATTGACGCCAATAACCTGAAAGAGAGCTACCCCGATGCCGTGGTCGGTCTGTGGGGCGTGTGGGACAGCTATGTCTACAAGTACCTGGAGAAGCGCATGGCCGCGCAGCCCAAGGAGCGGCCGCTGTTCGTGTTTGTGCTCACCTCCACCAACCATCCGCCCTACGACCTGCCCAAGGACTACCAGCGCGTGCCGCTGGACATGAAGCAGTGGAGGGGCGAGACCAGCGAGGCCACGCTGGTGCCCAACCTGGACACCTACCGCTATGCGCACGACCTGCTGGGCGCGTTTGTGCAAGGGGTGCAGAAGGGCCCTTTCAAGGACAACACCATCGTTGCCGCCACGGGCGACCACAATGTGCGTTCCTTTGGCGTGTATGCCGACGCGCACCGCCGCTACCTGATGCGCCAGGTGCCCTTTGTGATTTGGGGCGATAAGTTGCAGTGCGGCAACCAGCTCACCCAGCCCGCCAGCCACCGCGACATGTTCAGCACCCTGTTCCCACTGGCGGGGATTGACGGCGGCTACGTGAACGCCGGGCGCAACCTGCTCAAACCGCTGCCCGCCCAGCCCGACCCGATGAATACGCCGCGCGGCCTGTTCTTCACGGGCGAAGCCCGCAACGCCCAGGGCATGTGGCAGCTGGGCAACCCCAAATCCTTTGTGTGCACCTCTGCGCACCTGGACAAAAACACGCCCTGCGAGTTCAACGCGCTGGACGATTTGCAGGAACGTGCCCGGTACGGACTTCTGGACTGGAATATTCGCGTCTCACTTAGGAAATAATCACGGCTATGACTGACAAACTCAACGACCTCTTTTCCCGCAACCGCGAATGGGCCGCCGAGATGGAGCGCAGCCGTCCCGGCTTCTTCACAGGGCTGGCCAACCAGCAAAAGCCCAAGTACATGTGGATCGGTTGCTCCGACAGCCGCGTGCCCGCCAACGAGATCATCGGCTTGGCGCCGGGTGAGATTTTTGTCCACCGCAACGTGGCCAATGTGGTGGTGCACTCCGATCTGAATGCGCTGTCTACCATCCAGTTCGCCGTGGAACGACTGAAGGTCAAACACGTGATGGTGGTGGGCCACTACGGCTGCTCGGGCGTGCAGGCTGCGCTGGAAGGCGCACGTATCGGCCTGGCTGACAACTGGCTGCGCCATATCCAGGACGTGCGGGACCGCCATCGCGACATCCTCGACGTCATCCCCGAACACAGCAAGGCCGCGGCCCTGTGCGAGCTCAATGCCATCGAGCAGGTGGTCAACGTGGCCCAGAGCACGGTGCTGCAAGACGCCTGGGCGGCCAACCAGGACGTGACGCTGCACGGTTGGGTCTACGGCGTGCACGACGGTCTGGTGCAAGACCTGCACATGACCGTGGGGCGCGAGGATGACCTCGCGCTGCTGTACCGCGAGGCCATCTCTGGCGTGCGCCTGGTGCCCCGACATCCAAGGTAAATAGGCCTCTGGCCCCCGTGAAATATGCGCGAGCAGCTATCAAAAACATAGTATCTGCTGCTCGCCATGTTCCCCACCCGCCTGGACTCCCCGCTCGCGCCCGACATCGCACGGGCGATGATGGATGGCTTCAACCGCCACTACCAGCTATTCCGCACCGAGAGCGCGCGCGCCAAGCACCGCTTTGAGACGGCCGACTGGCACGGCCAGCAGCGGGCCCAGCGCGAGCGCATCGAGTTTTACGACCTGCGCGTGAAGGAGTGCTCCAAACGGCTGGAGCGCGAATTCAAGGCGGGTGAACAAAGCATGGACGTGTGGCAGCAGATCAAGCTGCACTACATCGGGCTGCTGGTGAACCACCACCAGCCCGAGCTGGCCGAGACCTTCTTCAACTCGGTCACCACCAAGATCCTGCACCACAGCTATTTCCACAACGACTTCATCTTTGTGCGTCCCGCCGTCAGCACCGAGTACATCGAGAACCTGGTGTCCTCCGTGCGGCCCAACTACCGTCCCAGCTACCTCTGCTACTACCCCACGCAGGACGACGTGCAGGCCCAGCTGGTGCGCATGGTGCAGGACTTCGACCTGCGCGTGCCCTTTGAAGACCTGGCGCGCGATGCCCTGCGGGTGATGGAGGTAATGCGCGCCCAGCTGGGCGACGTGAAGCTGCGCGCCAACTTCCAGGTACAGGTGCTGTCCAACCTGTTCTTCCGCAACAAGGGCTGCTACATCATCGGCAAGCTCATCAACGGCTTTTATGAGCACGGTTTTGCACTGCCCGTGCTGCACGGCCCCAACGGCAAGCTGCGCATCGACGCCGCGCTGTTTGGCGAGGACGACCTGCTGCGCCTGTTCAGCTTTGCGCGCGCCTACTTCATGGTGGACATGGAGATTCCGAGTGCCTATGTGCAGTTTTTGCGCAGCATGATGCCGCGCAAACCGCGCAACGAGCTGTACAACGCGCTGGGGCTGGCCAAGCAGGGCAAGACCCTGTTCTACCGCGACTTTCTGCACCACCTGCAGCACAGCTCGGACAAATTCCGCATTGCCGCCGGCATCAAAGGCATGGTGATGCTGGTGTTCGACCTGCCCAGCTACCCCTATGTGTTCAAGGTCATCAAGGACCATTTCCCGCACCAGAAAGAGACTACGCGCGCGCAAGTTGAGGGCAAGTACCAGCTCGTCAAGCACCACGACCGCGTGGGCCGCATGGCCGACACGCTGGACTACAGCGAGGTGGCCTTTCCGCGTGCGCGCTTCAGTGACGAACTGATTGCCGAACTGCAGCAGTTCGCGCCCAGCCAGATCGAGATCAGTGACCGCGATGGCGACGGCCAGACCGAGGTCATCATCCAACACCTCTACATCGAGCGGCGCATGATCCCGCTCAATATGTTCCTGCAGGAAGCGTTTGATGCCGGCGGCGCCGACCCCGCCAACACCAGCCCGACCGCGCTGCGCGCCCGTGAGCAGATCACCCGCGCTGTCATCGACTATGGCTACGCCATCAAGGACATGGTGGCCGCCAACATCTTCCCGGGCGACATGCTGTGGAAGAACTTCGGCATCACGCGCAACAGCAAGGTCGTGTTCTACGACTACGACGAAATCGAGTACCTGACCGACTGCCACTTCCGCAAGGTGCCCGAGCCGCGTAACGAGGAGGAAGAGATGTCCGGCGAGATCTGGTACCGCGTCGGCCCCCACGACGTGTTCCCCGAAACCTTCGCGCCCTTCCTACTGGGCAACCCGCTGGTGCGCGAGGTCTTCATGCAGTACCACGCCAACCTGCTGGATCCGGTGTTTTGGCAGACGCAGAAGGAACGCATTGCGGCGGGCTATGTGCACGATGTGTTTCCGTATGAAAAAGAGAAGCGGTTTAGACTGCTCCCGCCCTAGTGCCTGTCGGGCCAATCCTGAAGAAAACATGCCACATCTCACCATTGAATATTCCGACAACCTGCCCCTGTTCGACGCCGACAAGGCGTTGATGGCATTGAACCAGTCGCTGGTTGCCTCTGGGCAGTTTGAAGAAATCGATATCAAGAGCCGCGCTGCGCGGCAGGGGACATTCCTGGTAGGCACTCAGCCAAAAGGTAGGGCGTATGTGCACGTCAAGCTAGCACTGTTGAGCGGTAGATCTGCAGAGACCAAGCACGCCGTGTCCCACAGCTTGCTCCACGCCTTGAACAGCCTTTGCGAGTGGCCTGTGGAGCTGCAGGTCCAGTTGTGCGTTGAAGTACAGGAGATCGAGCGGGCGTCCTACGCGAAGGCCAGCATCGGCTAACCGCCACGCTCATTTTTCGGACCCGGGCGAACCGTGGTTCGGCGCCTTGGCGTACACTCCGCCCTGCCCGGGGTGCGCAATGGTTGCGCTGAGATGGATACCGAACCCGCGAACTTGATCTGGTTCATACCAGCGTAAGAAGTGCAGCGCAGCCGACGGCCGAATGCCGTCCGGGCGGCGTCTTTTCTCATCAGTTTGCGGGGCAGGTGTCTTTTCTGTCTTCGGGTCTTAACCGGAGATATCCCGTGAACGCACCCGACAAACTCGCCCAGTTCATTCGCCTTACGCGCGAACCGCTTCCCGCCTCCACCAAACGCTACCTGCAAGGCAGCCGCCCCGACATCCAGGTGCCGCTGCGCGAAATCATGCAGAGCAATGGCGAGGCGATCACGGTGTACGACACCTCCGGCCCTTACACAGACCCGCGCGCCGATATCGACGTGCGCCAAGGCCTGCCGCTGGTGCGCCAGGGCTGGGTGGACGGCCGGGGTGACACCGAACTCTACGATGGCCGCAAGCCCTTCGCGTTGGATGACGGTCTGAAGAACGGCGAGACCGATGCACTGGCCGCCCTGCGCGCCCAGGCCGCCGGCCTGCAGCGCCAGCCACGCCGTGCACGCAGCGGTGCCAACGTGACGCAGATGCACTACGCCCGCAAAGGCATCGTCACGCCCGAGATGGAGTACGTGGCCCTGCGCGAAAACCAGAACCTGGAATGGCAGGCCCAGTACCTGGGCAACGCCGAGCGCGAAGCGCGCCTGGCGGGCAACAGCTTTGGCGCCAGCATCCCCAAGGTGGTGACGCCCGAGTTTGTGCGTGACGAAGTGGCGCGCGGTCGCGCCATCATCCCGGCCAACATCAACCACACTGAGCTGGAGCCCATGGCTATTGGCCGCAACTTCCTGGTCAAGATCAATGCCAACATTGGCAACTCCGCAGTGACGTCGAGCATCGAGGAAGAAGTGGAAAAGCTGGTCTGGTCCATCCGCTGGGGCGCAGACACCGTGATGGATCTGTCCACTGGCAAAAACATCCACACCACGCGCGACTGGATCGTGCGCAACAGCCCCGTGCCCATCGGCACCGTGCCGATCTACCAGGCGCTGGAAAAGGTGGGTGGCATTGCCGAAGACCTGACCTGGGAAATTTTCCGCGACACGCTGATCGAACAGGCCGAGCAGGGCGTGGACTACTTCACGGTGCACGCCGGCGTACGCCTGCCCTTCATCCACCTCACCGCGAATCGCGTGACTGGCATCGTCTCGCGCGGTGGCTCCATCATGGCCAAGTGGTGCATTGCCCACCACAAAGAGAATTTCATCTATACGCACTTCGATGAGATGACAGAGATCATGCGCGCGTATGACGTGAGCTACTCGCTGGGCGATGGCCTGCGCCCCGGCAGCGGCGCGGACGCGAACGACGAAGCCCAGTTTGCCGAGCTGCGCACATTGGGTGAACTCACGCACAAAGCCTGGCAACAGGACGTGCAGGTGATGATCGAAGGCCCTGGCCACGTGCCCATGCACATGGTGCAGGCCAACATGGCCGAGCAGCTCAAACACTGCGGCGAAGCCCCGTTCTACACCCTGGGCCCGCTGACCACCGACATCGCACCCGGCTACGACCACATCACCAGCGGTATTGGCGCCGCCATGATTGGCTGGTTCGGCACGGCCATGCTGTGCTACGTGACGCCCAAGGAACACCTGGGCCTGCCGGACCGCGAAGACGTGAAGGTCGGCATCATCACCTACAAGATCGCCGCCCACGTGGCCGATGTGGCCAAGGGCCATCCGGGCGTGCGGGCGCGCGACGACGCGTTGTCGAAAGCGCGCTTCGAGTTCCGCTGGATGGACCAGTTCAACCTGTCTCTGGACCCGGAAACCGCCAAGCAGTTTCATGATGAAACCTTGCCGGCAGAGGGTGCCAAGGTGGCGCATTTCTGCTCCATGTGCGGCCCCAAGTTCTGCTCGATGAAGATCACGCAGGAAGTGCGCGAGTACGCGAAAAACCTGGGTGTGAGCGAGGAGCAGGCGCTGCAGTCGGGCATGGATGTGATGTCCGATGAGTTCAAGAAGGTGGGCGGGGAAATCTACATCCCGATCAAACCTGTGCAGGCCAAAGCCGAAGACACCAAGGCCTGACCGTGACAGCGAAGCGCATCGGCATTGCCGGCGCGGGGGTGCTCGGGCGGCTGCTGGCGTTCACGCTCAGCCGCGCGGGCCACGCCGTGCAGGTGTTCGACCCCGCGTCCGGTCCCGGTCCGCGCGCCGACTCTGGTTCGCTGGCCGCGGGCTGGACGGCCGCAGGCATGCTGAGTCCGGTGGCTGAGTTGGAGCGTGCAGGGGCCGAGGTGTTTGCCCTGGGCCTGCGCTCCTGCGCGCTGTGGCCTGACATCGTTCAAAGCCTAGGGCAATCCGTGGACCTGCGCATGCAAGGCAGCCTGCTGCTGGCCCACCGCAGCGACGCCGGCGCCGCCCAGCGCGTGGTCGGGCTGCTGCAGGCCAAGGCGGATACGCCGTACCAGCCGCAACCCTTGACGCTGCAGCAACTGCGCGAACTGGAGCCCTCCGTCAGCGGCCCGGCACTGGCCTGGTTGCTGCCGTGCGAAGGGCAGATCCACCCGATTCAGGCACTACAGGCGCTGGCCACACAGGCTACCGCGCAGGGCGTCCAATGGCACTGGGGCTCGACCATCAGCGCGGTGGAGTCTGGCGCCTTGCAGGTGGGCGACGCGCAGCACCGCTTTGACCATGTCTTCGACGTGCGCGGTGTGGGCGCCAAGTCCGCGCTGCCGGTGCGTGGCGTGCGTGGTGAAGTGTTCTGGCTGCACGCGCCAGGCGTGCCGCTGCACCGCCCCGTGCGCCTGCTGCACCCGCGCCATTCGGTCTACCTGGTGCCCCGGCCCGGCGATGTCATCGTGGTCGGCGCCAGCGAGATCGAGAGCGAAGACCGCTCGCCCGTGTCGCTGCGCAGCACGCTGGAACTGCTGAGCGCCGCGCACAGCGCCATGCCCACATTGGCCGAGGCTCGCGTGCTGCACACCGAGACCAACCTGCGCCCCGCGCTGCCCGACAACCTGCCCGTGGTGCGCCACAGCGCAGGCACAACAGAAATCAACGGCCTCTTCCGCCACGGCTGGCTTATTGCCCCGGCCCTGGTGGAGCAGGCCCTGCAAGAGCTATCGCTATGAGCACCTCAGACACCGCACTGCACACCATCACCGTGGTGGTGAACGGCAACCCGGAAAGCACCACTGCCTCCAATCTGCAAGCCTGGGTAGAAGCGCGTGGCGTGCTGCCCGCGGCGGTCGCCACCGCCGTCAACGGCAACTTCGTGCCCCGCAGCCTGCGCGCCCAGCAGCCGCTGACGGAGGGCGACTTCATCTTGACCTTCCAACCTATTGAAGGAGGTTAACCAAATGTCCGCAACACAAAGAGACTGGGAGGCCGGGCGTTCTGCGCAGGTCAAGGAGGAGCCCGCGCAGCGGGCGGGGGACACGGAGCAAAGCGCTCAGGCCCCCTGTCGCCTCGATCAAAGCCAATGGCAAATAGGAGGCAGAACGCTAAGTAGCCGCTTCTTTCTAGGCACCGCCAGCTACCCGTCCCCGCAAATATTGCAGGACGCAATAGCTGCCTCCGGCGCACAGGTCGTCACCATGGGCCTGCGGCGTCAACTCGCCCACGGTGCCGAAGCGGGCGACTTCTTTGCACTCATCAAAGCCACTGGCGCCCACCTGCTGCCCAACACCGCCGGTTGCCACACCGCTCGCGAAGCCATCACCCTGGCCCACATGGCACGCGAGCTGTTTGACACCACCTGGATCAAGCTCGAAGTGGTGGGCGATGCGCACACCCTGCAGCCCGACCCGTTTGAGCTGCTGGCCGCTGCCACACAGTTGGTCAAAGACGGCTTCGAAGTCTTTCCCTACTGCATGGATGACCTGGTGAGCTGCCAGCGCCTGCTGGACGCGGGCTGCAACATCCTCATGCCCTGGGGCGCGCCCATCGGCTCGGGCCAAGGGCTGGTGAATCCCGGCGCGCTGCGCACGCTGCGTGCGCGCCTGCCGGGAGTGCCGCTCATCGTGGATGCGGGCATCGGCTCGCCGGCCGATGCGGTGCAGGCCATGGAACTGGGACTGGACGCCGTGCTGCTTAACAGCGCCGTGGCCCACGCGGTGGACCCGGTGCGCATGGCGCGCGCCTTCAAGCTCGGCATCGAGTCCGGTCGGCTCGCGTTTGAAGCCGGTGTCATGGCCCGCCAGGACATGGCCGTGGCTTCCACGCCTGTGGCAGGTCACCCCATTTTGCTCTGAGGTTGCTATGAAAAAAGAAGCTGCTCGCACAATGCCTATGCGGGCTAGAAGCACGTTGGGCGCTGAAGTTCGCCCGGTGATGCCTGAAAGCCGCCCCATTGTCTGGAGCATCGCCGGCTCCGATTCGGGCGCTGGTGCTGGCCTGCAGGCCGACCTCAAGGCGCTGCAGGCCTTTGGCGTGCATGGCTGCACAGCCGTGGCCGCCATCACCGCGCAAAACTCGGTGGCCGTCACCCGTGTGGAGCCGGTCAACGCCGAACTGCTGGATGCGCAACTGGCGGCGCTGGCGCAGGATATGCCGCCCCAAGCCATCAAGACCGGCCTGCTGGGCAGCGTGGACAACGTGCGCGTGGTGTGCCAATGGGTGGACCGCCTGCGCGCGCAGGGCCTGCCCTTGGCGCTGGTGGTAGACCCCGTTCTGGGTTCCACCACAGGCGCCAGCTTTGCGGGCGAGGCGTTGGTACAGGCCTATGTGCAGGAGCTGCTGCCACGCGCCACGCTGGTCACGCCCAACCGTGCAGAGGCCGAACGCCTGGGCCTGCGTGTGGGGCAGGCCTATGAAGTAGGGCGACCCTCGATGGTCATCACCGGTGGTGACGACGCGACAGCCAAGGGCTTGGCTAGCGACTGGTTCAGCAGCCCCCAGGCCTGCGGCTGGCTCAGCTTGCCGCGCGTGCAGACCCATCACCACCACGGCACCGGCTGCACCTTCGCGTCCACCGCCGCCGCCGCGCTGGCCGGCGGCTACTGCGTGGCCGACGCCGTGGTGCTGGCCAAGATGGCCACCACGCACGCGCTGCGCAACGCCTATGCCGCAGGGCAGGGCGCAGGCCCGGTGCAGGCGCTGCCGGACTTTGCGCAGCACGCCGACAACCTGCCTTGGCTGCAGGCGCAGCCCGGTGCGCAAAGCGCCTTCGCCGGCCTGAGCAACCCCGCCTTGGGCGTTTACGCCGTGGTCGATAGCGCCGCCTGGGTACGACGTGTGCTGGCCGCGGGTATCCGCACCGTCCAGCTGCGCATCAAGGACCCGGCCGAGCCCACACTGGCCGCGCAGATTCAGGAGTCGATCGCAGCAGCGCGCGCCACACCCGGCGCGCAACTCTTCATCAACGACCACTGGCAACTTGCCCTGGAGCATGGCGCCTACGGAGTGCATCTGGGTCAGGAGGATCTGGATACCGTGGACCTGGATGCCTTGCGACAAGCCGGTGTGCGCCTGGGCCTCAGCACCCACAGCTACTGGGAGGTGGCCCGCGCCTGGGCGCTACGGCCCAGCTACATCGCTTGCGGCCCCATCTTCGCCACGCAAAGCAAAGACATGCCCTGGATTCCTCAGGGGCTGGACAACCTGCGCTACTGGGCGCATGTGCTGCCGCTGCCTGTGGTGGGTATTGCGGGGATCGATGCCAGCAATGTGACGGAGGTTGCGGCCACGGGTGCTGCTAGCGCGGCGGTGATTTCGGCGATTACGAAAGCGGCCGCACCTGACCAGGCGTGCCTATCGTTAATAGCGGCATTTGGTTGATATCTTGCGTCGTATAGTGCTCGCTCAAAACATATCCAAGTAACAGGCGTTCATCCGTTCACCAACGCATGTCGCATGACTGATAAGTCGTTTTTAGACTTATTCTTTTGTGAAAGAAAGTCTTGAGAGATGCATCAACTGCGCGAAGTTACCTTTGAGGGGCACGTCTATCTTGATCATCACTACCCACCGGTCATTTGGAACATTGTTCGCGGTGGATTCAGTTCGGTGGATATGCTGCCCGAAAGCGAGCGCAATTTCGGTATTTCAATATCGTTGGCGTCAATGTTACAAAACTCTTCCGCAAATCGATTGGAAGCGGAACTTGCACTTGAAATAGCCAGACAGGCTGTCTCTCCCTCTAGTGTTTCCCGCTTGAAAGGGCTATTTGTCTTTGATGACGTCGAAAGCGTCTCTCAAATTTGGGAGAAGAACAGCTGGGGAACGCATTTCCAGACGGAATATCTGGCAGACGTTGGTGTCAACGCGCGAAATTCATCCAGAGTAGATGCAAATTGGATATCTGACGTGATAGCTGCGGATGGCTCTCTATTGCCAGAATGGTCGAACTCCGCAAAAAAATACTGGCTCGGATTACCCTACCCGTCCCGTGAGCCGATATGGGAGCGAATAGTTGAGGGCTCATTTTGTGTATGGTCCATGCACTCCAAATTGGCTGCTTTCAAAGAAATTCGGGCCATCTGGCCCGAGTCACTGGGGCTGCTTGCGCACAGCATTAATTGTTTCGGGGCAGGATCCTTAGATGGTCAGAGTTTTCCTGGGCTGACGGTGAATGATGGAGTGATAAGCGTCGAGTACTACCTGAGAATGGTGGATAGTTTGGATGGGGCGTTTGTTGATCGGCTATGGGATGAAATGGGTCGAAATCCAAAGAGATTTTCTGGCCATCCAGATCCCACGCGGATGAATTTACCTGACTTGACTGGCTATTCAGTGCACATTCCGGTAGACGAAAAATCAATAGCAGAGAGGATTTTGGCCACTCTGCATCGTATTCATGCCGGTTTCCCTCAGTGAGGCTAATGGACTACTCTCGCAATTTGACTACTCAGTGCTTGGGTTCAGCCGTCAGCTTCATCGCCACAAAATTCTTCTCCCCTCCATGCTGCACCAGCAGCGCCACCGACCCCTTGGCCTGTGCCAATAGCGTGCGGGCTTGCTCCACCGAGGTCACGGGCACATGGTTGATCGCCAGCAGGATGTCGCCCGGCGCAATGCCGGCCTTGTCGGCTTCTGGCTGCACGCCTTCCACCATCAAGCCATAGCGCGCATCGGCTGCGCGTTGCTCCACCGGCAACAGGGGGCGCACGGCCAGGCCGATGGGCGCAAGCACGGGGAGGTTGGGCATCGCGTTGGTTACGGATTTGCGCAGCGCGGGGTCATCCATGACGGCGCGGGTCTGCAGGGACTTGCCGTTGCGCAGCACGTCCACCAGCACCTGCTGGCCGGGCACGGCCATGGCCACCCACAATGGCAGGTCGTTGGCCGCCTCGATGGGGTGGCCATCAATGCCCACAATCACGTCGCCCAACTGTAAGCCGGCCTTGGCCGCTGCGCTGTCAGCGCGCACGTCCGCAATCAGTGCACCCATGGGCTTGGGCAGCTTGAACGCATCGGCCAATGCCTGCGTCACCTCTTGCGCCGAGACGCCCAACACGCCGTGCGATGCGTGGCCGGTGGCCACAATCTGGCGCTGTACCGACTGCGCCAGATCGATGGGGATGGCAAAGCTCAGGCCCTGGTAACCACCACTGCGCGTGTAGATCTGTGAGTTGATGCCCACGACCTCGCCGCGCGCATTGAACAGCGGGCCGCCGGAGTTGCCGGGGTTGATGGCCGCATCGGTCTGAATAAAGGGCACGGTGTAATCGTCGGGCAGGGTGCGGCTCTTGGCGCTGACCACGCCCGTGGTCACCGTGTTGTCCAACCCGAAGGGTGAGCCGATGGCCAGCACCCATTCGCCCACGCTCAGATCGGCCGGCTTGCCGATGGCGACGGTGGGCAGGTTGCTGGCTTCGATCTTCAGCACGGCCACATCGGTCTTGGCGTCGCTGCCCAGCACCTTGGCCGTGAACTCGCGCCGGTCCGTTAGCTTGACGATCACTTCGGTGGCATGCGCGATGACGTGGGCATTGGTCAGCACCAGGCCATCCGCACTGACGATGAAGCCCGAGGCGCGCGCGCTCACGGGTATCTGCATGCTGGCGCCAGTGGCGCCAAACTGCTCCTGGAATTTGCGCAGAAACAGCTGCGTGGGGTCTTCGCTGTCGGCGCCCTTGGCGTTGGTGTTGCTGTCCTTGCTATCGGCCGTGATGAGCCGCGTGCCGCTCACACTGATGTTGACTACGGCGGGGCCGTAGCGCTGCACGATCTGTGCAAAGTCGGGCGTGCCCAGCGTGCGTATGGCTGGCACTGGCGTTGTGGGGCTGGCGGTTTGTGCGTAGACCGTGGCCAGCAGGCAGGTGCTGGCGGCTGCAATAAGGAGGTGACGCGCAAGGCGCGGTAGAGAAGGGGAGAAGGCTTTCATGCAGCCCATGGTGCAGGCCACACATGAAGACGTGTATGCCGCGCGTGAAGCCGCGGTAAAGATGCCTAGGGTGGGCTGCTCAATGCGTGCGGCGCAGCAGGGCCCGGCCCAGGGCCCATTCCAGCACCGTGGCCGCCGCCATCAGTGCGGTACCCAGCAGCAGTACCCCGGTGGGCGTCCACTCCCGGATCAGCAGCCAGAACAAGCCCAGCGCCAGCAGGCGGAAGATGCCCAGCACCGTCTCGCGCACCACAATGCGGTCCGCCAGCGCACCGTGCAAGTCCATGGCGCGCTGGTTCAGCACCTGCTCACTGGCCTGCCAGAACGGCAGCACGCTGGCCAATAGCAACAGATGCAGCACATACAGCCCCGGGTGGAGCACGCTGGCCCCCAACAGCAGCTGGCCGCTGGCCATACCGACGCAGGCCAAACCCATCCAGCGCACGCGGTTGCCGCTGTGGCGCTTGCGCCGCAGCGCGAACAGGGCGGCCGCGCCCACCACCGTGGCCACGACGGACACCCAGCCATAGTGGCTGACCTGTCCCAATGCTTTGGAGGCGCCGCCAGCGCCCAGCACCATACCAATGCCCAGCATGCCGGACTCCAGAAAGTACAGCGGCAGGCAGGCCTTGAAGGCGGGCTGCTGCACCACGGCCAGCGGTTGCTCCCACTGCATCACCGGCGTGGCTGGCAGGCTGCGCGCGGCCCACAAGCAAGCCACGGTGGCCAGCACGGCATAGCTGCCATACACCGCCAGGGGCGCTTCGTCCATCAGGCTCAGCAGGGCGGACACCACCGCCGTGGTCAGCAGGCTGGCCACCACCCAGACTACAGTGACGTGGGCCGCGTAGCCATCGCGCTCGGTGTCTTGCAGTGCACTCAGCTCCAGCCAGTGGCGGGCCGCCCAGCTCCACCCCATAAAGCTGCCCATGGCCAGCGCCAGCACCATGGGCTGGCCATCGGCCCACCACAGGGCGATGGCGGGTACGGCAAAGCTCAGGCGCACTAACCGCTTGCCGCGCAGCCGCAGCGCACGCCCCAGCACAAAGGGGCTGAGGATGGACAGCATGGCAATGCCCAGCATCCACGCCGTGTACTGCACCGATGCGGCCATGCCGCCCTGGGTGTAGACCAGCAGCGCACCAAAACCGGCCAGGGTGGTAAACGCGCCCTGGAAGGCCACAAAGGGCAGCAGCTGGCGCTCTAGCGGGTGGAAGGTGGTGGACATGGCGGGGGAGGTTGCGGGGGAGATGGCAAGACGGGGGAAGACCCCGCATGCTACGTCCTGCCCAGACAAGGGTCTGGCACTTCTGTCACAATTGACGTTTACGTAAACGTCAATTGCGTTCAACCCCTGCCAACCGAGGAAGACCATGCCAGACACCATCGTGATCGTTAGCGCCGCCCGCACCCCCATGGGGGCTTTTCAGGGCGATTTCTCCAGCCTTTCCGCCCATGACCTGGGCGGTGCCGCCATCCAGGCCGCCGTGCAGCGCGCAGGCATCAGCCCGGAGCTGGTGACCGAAGTGCTGTTTGGTAACTGCCTGATGGCGGGCCAGGGCCAGGCGCCCGCGCGCCAGGCGGCGTTCAAGGGCGGCCTGCCCAAGAGTGCGGGCGCGGTCACCTTGAGCAAGATGTGCGGCTCCGGCATGCGTGCTGCCATGTTCGCGCACGACATGCTGCTGGCCGGCAGCCACGACGTGCTGGTGGCCGGTGGCATGGAAAGCATGACCAACGCGCCGCACCTGTTGCTCAAGGGCCGCAGCGGCATCCGCATCGGCCACGACCGTGTGATGGACCACATGATGCTGGACGGCCTGGAAGACGCCTACGAAGCCGGCCGCTCCATGGGCACCTTTGGCGAGGACTGCGCGGCCAAGTACAGCTTCACCCGCGAACAACAGGACAACTTTGCCACCGCCAGCGTGCAGCGTGCGCAGGCAGCTATCAAATCAGGAGCATTTGAGGCGGAAATCACCCCCGTGACCGTGAAGACCCGTGCCGGCGACGTGCAGATCAGCGTGGACGAAGGCCCCGGCAAGATCAAACTCGACAAGATCCCCACGCTCAAGGCCGCGTTCAAGAAGGACGGCACCATCACGGCCGCCAGCAGCAGCTCCATCAACGACGGCGCGGCCGCCTTGGTGATGATGCGCGCGGGCACTGCCGATGAACTGGGTTGCAAACCACTGGCCCGCATCGTGGCCCACGCCACCCACGCCCAAGAACCCAACTGGTTTGCCACCGCCCCCGTGGGCGCCACGCACAAGCTACTGGCCAAGGCCGGCTGGAAAGTGGAAGACGTGGACCTGTGGGAAATCAACGAGGCTTTTGCCGTGGTGCCCATGGCGCTGATGAAGGAGCTGAACATCCCCCACGACAAGGTGAACGTGAACGGCGGCGCCTGTGCGCTGGGCCACCCCATTGGCGCCTCCGGTGCGCGCATCATGGTGACGTTGATCCATGCGCTGCAAGCGCGTGGCCTCAAGAAGGGCGTAGCCACCCTGTGCATTGGCGGCGGTGAAGCGACCGCGCTGGCGCTGGAGTTGCTATAAGTTCAGTAGCTGCCTGCGCATATCGCACGCGGGCTAGGAGCCTATTTTGAATATATTTGTCATTGGCGCGTCGCGCGGTATTGGACTGGAGCTGGTACGCCAGTACCTGGCAGCGGGCGACCGTGTGATCGCCACGGCGCGCGACGAGGCCGGTCTGGCCCGCCTGCGCGATATGGGCGCCCAGGCCATGAAGCTGGATGTGGCCAACCCCGCCAGCGTCAGCGGCCTGAGCTGGCAGCTCGATGGCGAGAAGATTGACATTGCGCTCTATGTAGCCGGTGTCTATTCCAAGACCGGCGCGACGACACCGCCCACCCAGCAAGAGTTTGACCATGTGATGCACACCAACGTACTGGGTGCGATGCAGGCGATTCCGCAGGTGGCGCCCTGGGTGGAGGAGGCGAATGGCAAGTTCGCCTTCATCACCAGTGGCATGGGGCAAATTGGCGAAGTGGAGTCCAGCTTTGGTTGGACCTACCGCGTTAGCAAGGCGGCGTTGAACATGGCGGTGGCCGCGGCGCAAAACGACTACGCCAAGGCCACGTTCATCGCGCTGTGCCCCGGCTGGGTGCAAACAGACATGGGCGGCCCCAGTGCGTCGCTGACGGTGGAGCAAAGCGTGTCGGCAATGCGCAAGACGCTGTCCAAGATTACAAACAAAGACCGGGGCCGCTACCTGCACCACGACGGGCAGCCTTATGCGTCGTGGTGACCTCATGGTGAATCGGAGATTGATATGTTGTTGACCCAAGACCAGGAAATGGTGCGCGACGCGGTGCGCGACTTTGCACAAGCCGAGCTCTGGCCCAACGCCGCGAAATGGGACAAGGAGCACACCTTCCCCAAGGCCGCCCACCAAGGCCTGGCCGCGCTGGGCGCTTACGGCATCTGCGTGCCCGACCACCAGGGCGGCGCGGGGTTGGACTATGTGACGTTGGCCCTGGTGCTGGAAGAGATTGCCGCGGGCGACGGTGGCACCAGCACGGTCATCAGCGTGACCAACTGCCCGGTCAACGCCATCCTTATGAAATACGGCAACGCACAGCAGCACAAGCAGTGGCTGGAGCCGCTGGCGCAGGGGCAACTGCTGGGTGCCTTTTGCCTGACGGAGCCGCATGTGGGCAGCGATGCCTCCAGCCTGCGTACCACCGCCGTGCGCGATGGCGACGGCTACGTGATCAACGGCGTGAAACAGTTCATCACCAGCGGCAAGCATGGCGATGTGGCCATCGTCATCGCCGTGACCGACAAGGCTGCGGGCAAGAAGGGCATGAGCGCCTTTTTGGTACCCACCAACGCACCGGGTTATGTGGTGGCGCGCCTGGAAGACAAGCTGGGCCAGCACAGCAGCGACACCGCGCAGATCAACTTTGACAATTGCCGCATCCCCGCCGAGAACCTGATCGGCAAAGAGGGCGAGGGCTATGGCATTGCGCTGGGCGGGCTGGAGGGTGGGCGCATTGGCATTGCCGCGCAAAGCGTGGGCATGGCCCGCAGCGCGTTTGAGGTGGCCGTGGCCTACGCCAAAGAGCGCCAGAGCTTTGGTCAGCCCATCTTTAACCACCAGGCCGTGGGCTTTCGCCTGGCCGAATGCGCCACACAGATCGAGGCCGCGCGCCAGCTCATCTGGCACGCCGCCAGCCTGCGTGATGCGGGCCGCCCGTGTTTGAAGGAAGCTGCCATGGCCAAGCTGTTTGCCAGTGAAATGGCCGAGCGCGTCTGCAGCGCGGCCATCCAGACCCTGGGCGGCTATGGCTATGTGAGCGACTTCCCGGTGGAGCGCATTTACCGCGATGTGCGCGTCTGCCAGATTTACGAAGGCACGTCGGATGTTCAGAAAATCATCATCCAGCGCGCACTGGGATGACGGCAAAGGGTCTTCCTGCGCAGGGCTTGCACAGGGCGGCTGTTTGAGCGAGTATTTCCCCTTTGCAGGGGAGCGCGCCCAGGCGCGAAGATGATGTTCAACCGTCGGATTTGGTTCCTGGCCTGCGGCGTCTGCCTGTCGCTGGCCAGCATGGCACAAACCCCGGCGGAACTGCGTTTTTCGGGCGCCTCTGGCTGGTACCCGATCTTCCCCGCACAAGACAAAAAAATGGTGCTGCCCGCGCTGGGCCACGATGTGGCGCAAGAGCTGGCAAGGCGGCTGAACGTCAAAGCCAACTGGATCAAAGATGTGCCCTGGGCACGCCTGTGGGTGATGATGGACGATGGCGAGCTGGACCTGATTGTGGGCGGTGCCAACAACGCCGAGCGCAAGGAAAAATACCTGGTGCTGGAGCCCTTCATGACCAGCAGCTACCACGCCTATGTGCCCTGGGGCAAGCAGTTCAAGTTTGAAAAATTGGAAGACCTGCGCGGCAAGGCCGTGGCGCGCGGCCTGGGCTCCAAGTACGGCGACGAGTACGAAACCTTCCTCAAGGAAAGCAACTCCCCCGTACAGGACATCGGCGGTGGTGTGAAAGAAAACCTGTTCCCTATGCTGGCCGCGGGCCGCATGGACTACATCGTGCAAGACCCGGTGGACGCGAGCTATTGGCTCAAGCAAAACCACATAGAAGGCCAGTTCGTCCCCTTGCCCCGGCCCATCTGGACCTCGGACGTGTTCATCTTTCTGTCCAAAAAATCGCCTTGGGCCAAAGACGCGTCGCTGCTGCGCAAGACCCTGCAGGACATGAAGAAAGACGGATTTCTGGCCAGCGCATTGGCCAAGTACTGAAAGCCTTTTACCGACATGACATTGCCCGACAGCATCACCGTTTTTGAGCGCGGCTGGCTCTCCAGCAACAACATCCTGATCCGGGGCCGCGACAGCGCGGCACTGATCGACAGCGGCTACTGCACCCATGCCGAACAAACGCTGGCCCTGCTGGACGCCACGCTGGAAGGCCGGCCGCTGGACCTGCTGCTGAACACCCATTTGCACAGCGACCACTGCGGTGGTAACGCCGCGCTGCAGGCCCGCTACCCCGGGCTGCATACCCTCATTCCGCCCGGCCACGCCGAGTACGTGCGCGTGTGGGATGCCTATGCGCTGAGCTACACCCCCACGGGGCAGCAGTGCCCGCAGTTCCGCATGGAGGGCACGCTGCAGCCTGGCACAGAGACGCGTCTGGGTGATCTGCTCTGGCAGGTGCACGCCGCCCCCGGGCACGACCCGCATTCGGTCATCTTCTTCGAGCCCGCCAGCCGCACGCTGGTATCGGCGGATGCGCTGTGGGAGCGCGGCTTTGGCGTGGTGTTCCCCGAGCTGGATGGCGAGGGCGCGTTTGACGAAGTGGCCGCCACGCTGGACCTGATCGAGCACCTGAACCCCGCCACCGTGATCCCCGGCCATGGCGCGCCGTTTGCGGATGCGCCCGCGGCACTGGCGTTTGCGCGCCAGCGGCTGAATGGCTTTGTACAAAACCCCGCCAAGCACCTGCAGTACGCGGCCAAGGTGCTGCTCAAATTCAAGTTGCTGGAGGCCCAGCAGCTGGAGATGGACGCACTGCTGGCCTGGGCCGGGCGCGCACCCTTCTTCGCCTCCACCTTTGCCGCCGGTACGGCAGGGCTGGCCTTGGAAGAGGCCGCTGGCCAACTCGTCAAGGACCTGGTGCGCTCGGGGGCGGCCACGGTGCAGGGCTCGCTGGTGCTGAACGCCTGAACGCCGCGCCGCCAAGGCATGATGGCGGGCATGAAATCTCTGGACCCCCAAAAGCCGTGCCCCTGTGGCCGGTTGCATAACAAAAAGCCCGCGCCCTACGGCCAGTGCTGTGGCCGCTGGCTGGACACCGACACCTCCGCCCCTGATGCCGAAAGCCTGATGCGCAGCCGCTACAGCGCCTTTTGCCTGGAGCGCGCGCCTTACCTGCTGGCCAGCTGGCACGCCAGCCACCGCCCCGCCAGTATCGAATTTGAGCCCGGCGTGAAATGGCTGGGGCTGGAGGTGCGTAGCCACACGGTGCTGGACGCGACCCATGCCGAGGTGGAATTTGTGGCGCGCCAAAAGCCACTGGCTGGCCCCGCCGTGCGCCTGCACGAGCGCAGCCGGTTTGTGTTGGAAGGCGGCCGCTGGCTGTATGTGGATGGAGATGCCCTGTGAAGTTTGATGCCGTGTTGTTTGACTGCGATGGCGTGCTGGTGGACAGCGAGCCGATTACCAATAGTGTGCTGCGCGATATGTTGGAGGAGCAGGGTTGGTCCATGTCCCTGGCCGAGTGCATGCACCGCTTTGTGGGCAAGGCCGTGCTGGACGAGCGCGCCAGCATTGAGGCCCACACGGGCAGGCCGCTGACGCCGGAGTGGATGACCGAATTCCGCGCGCGGCGCAATGCGGCGCTGCAGGCCGATGTGGCGGCCATTGCCCATGTGCATGGCGCGGTGGAGCGCATCCACGCGGCCTACAGGGGGCGCATCGCCTGCGCATCAGGGGCCGACCTACCCAAGGTGCTGCTACAGCTGCGCAAGGTGGCGCTGCTGCAGTACTTTGAGGGCCGGGCCTTCAGCGGCCACGACACGCCGCGCTCCAAACCGTTTCCCGATGTGTACCTGGCTGCCGCCGCGGCGCTGGGTGTGGACCCGGCGCGCTGTGCCGTGGTGGAAGACACGCCCACGGGCATTGCGGCCGGTCTGGCCGCCGGGGCCACCGTGTTTGGCTACGCGCCGCAGGGCAATGCCGACGTCTTGCGCCAGGCCGGGGCGCACCAGGTGTTTGCCGATATGGCGGATTTGCCGGCGCTGTTGGTCTGAAATCTGCCACAATTGACGTTTACGTAAACGTCAATTCTTTTTGGGGTGTCCATGCCGGTTCTGGAATCCAAACTCAACCCCCGCTCTGCGGACTTTGTGGCCAACGCCACGGCCATGCGTGCCCTGGTGGCCGACCTGAACACCCAGATCAACAAAGCCGCGCTGGGCGGCGGTGAGGCCGCCCGCGCCAAGCACACGGCCCGCGGCAAGCTGCTGCCGCGCGACCGCGTGGGCATGCTGCTGGACCCCGGCACGCCATTCCTGGAACTGTCTCCACTGGCCGCGCTGGCCATGTACCCCGACCGCGATGGCACGGACAGCGCCCCCTGCGCCGGCGTGATCGCCGGCATCGGCCGCGTGAGCGGTGTGGACTGCATGATTGTGTGCAACGACGCGACCGTGAAGGGCGGCACCTACTACCCGCTGACCGTGAAGAAGCACCTGCGCGCGCAGGAAGTGGCGGCACAGAACAACCTGCCCTGCATTTACCTGGTGGACTCGGGTGGCGCCAACCTGCCGAACCAGGACGAGGTCTTCCCCGACCGCGACCACTTTGGCCGTATCTTTTTCAACCAGGCCAATATGAGCGCGCAGGGCATTGCGCAGATCGCCGTGGTCATGGGCTCGTGCACGGCAGGTGGTGCCTATGTGCCCGCCATGAGCGACGAGACCATCATCGTCAAGAACCAGGGCACCATCTTTCTGGGCGGTCCGCCGCTGGTGAAGGCGGCCACGGGCGAGGTGGTGACGGCGGAAGACCTGGGCGGTGGCGATGTGCACACGCGCCTCTCCGGTGTGGCCGACCACCTGGCGCAGAACGACCTGCACGCGCTGTCGCTGGCGCGTGAGGCCATTGCCCATTTGAACAAAAACAAGGTGCTAGCCCCTGCCACGCAAGCGCCGGTAGCTCCTAAATTTGCAGCAGACGAGTTGTATGGAGTGATCCCCACCGACACGCGCAAGCCCTTTGATGTGCGCGAAATCATTGCTCGCATCGTCGATGGCAGCGAGCTGCATGAGTTCAAGCCGCGCTACGGCACCACGCTGGTCTGTGGCTTTGCCCATGTGGAAGGCATGCCCGTGGGCATCATCGCCAACAACGGCATCTTGTTCAGTGAATCAGCGCTCAAGGGTGCGCACTTCATCGAGTTGTGTTGCCAGCGCAAGATCCCACTCGTGTTCCTCCAAAACATCACAGGCTTCATGGTGGGCCGCAAGTACGAGAACGAAGGCATTGCCCGCAACGGTGCCAAGATGGTGACGGCCGTGGCCACGGCCCAGGTGCCCAAGTTCACCATCATCATCGGTGGCAGCTTTGGCGCCGGCAACTACGGCATGTGCGGCCGCGCCTACAGCCCCCGCTTCCTCTGGATGTGGCCCAACGCGCGTATCAGCGTCATGGGTGGCGAGCAGGCAGCCAGCGTGCTGGCGACCGTCAAACGCGACGGCATTGAAGGCAAGGGCGGCGCCTGGAGTGCGGATGAAGAAGAGGCGTTCAAGGCGCCGATTCGCCAGCAATACGAAGTGCAGGGCCACCCCTACTTTGCGACGGCGCGCCTGTGGGACGACGGCATCATCGACCCCGCCGACACGCGCCGCGTGCTGGCGCTGGGTTTGTCGGCGTCGCTGAACGCGCCGATTCCGGATACCAAGTTCGGCGTGTTCCGGATGTAAGCCATGGGGCGTCTGCATTTCCGTTGGGTGGTCGCGCTGGTGGTGGGGATGGGCTGTGCCTGCGCGCTCGCTCAGACAGTGGCCCCCGCACCTGTCGAGGTACTGGCCAAGGACATGCGCGAAGAAATTCTGCGTACGCCGGTCACGGTCAAGGACATGTATGGCCGGCAGGAGACCAAGTCGCTGCCCATCACTGTGTACCGACCCCAGGGCGAGGGTCCGTTTCCGCTGGTGATCTTCAACCACGGCAGAGCCGTGACGGCCAAGCGCGCTACCCAGGGTCGTTCGCGCCCCGAGACCCTCGCCCGCTACCTGGTCGACAAGGGCTTTGTCGTGCTGGCGCCCACGCGCGTGGGCTACTGGGAAAGCTATGGCGACTTTGACCCCGAATTCACGGGCGCCTGTGGCAGCCCGCGGCTGGAGGCTGCGGCCCAGGCGGTGAGCGACCAGGTGCTGGCCACGGTGGCGTTGGCCAAGACCTTGCCCTATGTGGACACCAGCCGCTGGATCGTGGCGGGGCAGAGCGCGGGCGGTGCCGCGTCCGTGGTCACCGTGGCGCGTGCGCCAGCCGGGCTGCTGGGCGGCATCAACTTTGCGGGGGGCACGGGCGGAAACCCCGAAACCAGCCCGGGCAAACCCTGTAGTCCGCAGGCCATGGAGCGCTCTTGGGGTGACATGGCCAAGGGCGCCAAGGCTCCCATGCTGTGGCTGTACTGGCCCAATGACAAATACTGGGGTCCCGACGTGCCCAAGGCCTGGCACCAGGCTTGGGTGGCGGGCGGCGGCAACGCGCAGTTCGCCACCTTCGGGCCATCCGGCGACGAGGGCCACCATGGCCTGGACGAAGACATGGACCACTGGCTGCCCGTGGTGGACGGTTTCCTGCGCCAGCTGGGATTCACTGCGCCTGCCATCGTGGCGCGTCCGCCGCGCAGTGGCTTTGCGGATCTGCGAGATGTCGGCAAGGTGCCGGTGCGGGCGGATGGCCGAACCGCCTATGCCAAGTTTCTCGCGATGCAATCGCCGCGCGCATTTGCCGTGAGTGACCGGGGTGGCTACGGCTATGCCACGGGCGACTACGCCGTGGGACGCGCCTTGGGCAACTGCCGCCGCCATGTGCAGAACTGCACGCTGTACGTGGTGGACGATGACGTCGTCTGGCCTGGCAAATAACCGTCACCAAAAATACCCAAGAGAGACACGCATGTTCACCAAAATCCTCATTGCCAACCGTGGCGAAATTGCCTGCCGCGTAGCTGCCACCGCGCGCCGCCTGGCCATTCAAACCGTCGCTGTCTACTCCGATGCGGACGCCAACGCCAAGCACGTTGCCGCCTGTGACGAAGCCATCCACATCGGTGGCAGCGCGCCCAAGGACAGCTACCTGCGCTGGGAAAAAATCATTGCCGCGGCGCAGGCCACAGGCGCGCAGGCCATCCACCCCGGCTATGGCTTTTTGAGCGAGAACGAAGAATTCGCGCAGGCCTGCGCCAAGGCGGGGCTGGTGTTCATTGGCCCGCCCGCATCGGCCATCCTGGCCATGGGGCTGAAGGCCGAGTCCAAGCAGCTCATGGAGAAAGCCGGCGTGCCCCTGGTACCCGGCTACCACGCGGCCGACCAAGACCCCGCGCTGCTGCAGCGCGAGGCGGACCGCATTGGCTACCCCGTGCTCATTAAGGCCAGCGCGGGTGGCGGCGGCAAAGGCATGCGAGCGGTGGACAAGGCCGAGGACTTCGTAGCCGCGCTGGCCAGCTGCAAACGCGAGGCCATCAACAGCTTTGGCGACGACGCGGTGCTGATTGAGAAGTATGTGCAGCGCCCGCGCCATATCGAGATCCAGGTGTTTGGCGACACGCAGTGCAACTACGTGTACCTGTTCGAGCGCGACTGCTCGGTGCAGCGCCGCCACCAGAAGGTGCTGGAAGAAGCTCCGGCGCCCGGCATGACAGAAGCCTTCCGCCAGCAGATGGGCGAGGCGGCGGTGGCTGCGGCGCGCGCCGTGAATTACGTGGGTGCGGGCACGGTGGAGTTCATCGTGGAGCAGAAGCCCGATGGCAGCATGACCTTCTTCTTCATGGAGATGAACACGCGCCTGCAGGTGGAGCACCCGGTGACGGAGGCCATCACCGGGCAGGACCTGGTGGAGTGGCAACTGCGCGTGGCATCGGGCGAGCCGCTGCCGCTGCAACAGCACGAGCTGAAGATCCAGGGGCATGCCATCGAGGCACGCATCTGTGCCGAAAATCCCGACAACAACTTTTTGCCTGCCACCGGCATGCTGCAGGTCTACGGCCTGCCCGCACACGTGACGTTTGAGCGGGCCAGCCACGGCACGCGCGTGGACTCTGGCGTGCGCCAAGGAGACACCATCAGCCCGTTCTATGACTCGATGGTGGCCAAGCTCATCGTGCACGGAAGCACGCGTGAAGAGGCGCTGGCGCGCATGGATGCGGCGCTGGCGCAGACCCATATCGTCGGGCTGGCGACCAATGTGCAGTTCCTGCGCCACGTCACCACCAGCGCGTCCTTCGCCCAGGCCAATCTGGACACGGCGCTGATCCCGCGCGAAGCCGCCGTGCTGTTCCACCAGGACAAGGTGGGCCTGCCGCTGGCAGCTGCGGCGCTGGTGGCGAACACCTTGCAGGCCGAGCAGGCGCTAGCTGCGAAGCAAGACGCCCACGGCTGGCAAGACCCCTGGGCGCAGCGCGATGGCTGGAAGTCCCACGGCGCGCAGGTGCGCAGCTTTGCGCTGGAGTACGCGGGCGCACCACACACAGTGTTGCTCACGTCCGTGCGGGGCGGTGGCCTGCAACTGGCGGTGGCGGGCCAGACGCTGGCGTTGCATTGGGCCACGCAGGGCGACGCGCTGGACATCACGCTGGCGGACCAGCGTGCGCTGGTACGTGTGTATCGAAATGGCGATGTAGCCCACGTATTCACTGCGCAAGGTGCTACACAAATAGTAGCAATCGACGCGCTCGCCCACGCGGGCGATACCCAGAGCGAGGGTGGCCGGCTGACCGCGCCCATGCCGGGCAAGGTGGTGTCGTTTGCGGTGAAGGTGGGCGACGCGGTGACCAAGGGCCAGGCCCTGGCCGTGATGGAAGCCATGAAGATGGAACACACCATTGCCGCGCCCGCCGATGGCACCGTGGCCGAGCTGCTGTTTGCGCCCGGAGACCAGGTGACCGAAGGGGCTGAATTGCTGCGCCTGGAGACCGCGGCCTGACTTGCGGAGAGAATGGCCGCATGTCTTCTTTGAACGTTCTCTACTACTCGGCCGATATGGACGCGGCCTCCTGGATTCCCGGCCTGCAGGCGGCTTTGCCTGGGGCGTCGGTCACCCTGTGGGAGCCCGGCGCCCCCGCAGCGGACTATGCCGTGGTGTGGCGGCCGCCCCAACAATTGCTGGATGAGCAACCGGCCCTCAAAGCCATCTTCAACACCGGTGCGGGCGTGGATGCGCTGATGAAACTCAACCTTCCCCAAGGCGTGCCCGTGATCCGGTTGGATGACGCTGGCATGTCGGTGCAGATGGCTGAGTACGTGTGCCACACGCTGATCCGCCACTTCCGCGAATTCGATGGTTATGAGGCCGACATGGACCACGGCAAGTGGTCCTTCCGAAAGCCGCGTAGCCGACTGGACTACCCCGTGGGTGTGCTGGGCCTGGGTGTGTTGGGCGAGCGCGTGGCCAAGGCCGTGGCGCAGTTTGACTTCCCAGTGAACGGCTGGAGCCGCTCGCTCAAGGCGGTGCCCGGCATCCAGAGCTTTGCGGGCGCAGACCAACTGGACGCCTTTTTGGCCGCCAGCCGCGTGGTGGTGTGCCTGCTGCCACTCACGCCTGACACAGAAAACCTGCTGAACGCCGAGCGCTTGGCGAAGATCCGTACAGGCGGCTACCTCATCAACGTGGCGCGCGGCGCCCATGTGGTGGACGCGGACCTGCTCGCCGCCATCGACAGCGGCCACCTGGCCGGCGCCACGTTGGATGTGTTCCGCATCGAGCCGCTGCCCAAAGACCACCCGTTCTGGGCGCACCCCAAAATTACCCTCACGCCGCACACTTCCGCCCGCACGTTGCGCAGCGAGAGCATTGCTCAAATCGCCTTCAAGATCGGCGCGCTGCAGCGCGGCGAGGCCGTGGCGGGCCGCGTGGATGCGGTGCGCGGCTACTGAACCCGGAGACTCCCCATGGCATACCCCTCCCAAGTCAAGATCATCGATGTAGGCCCGCGCGACGGTCTGCAGAACGAGAAGCAACCCGTGCCCGCGGCCATCAAGGTGGAGCTGGTGCATCGCCTGCAGGATGCGGGGCTCAAGGACATTGAAGTCACCAGCTTTGTGTCCCCCAAATGGGTGCCACAGATGGCCGACAACGCCGAGGTGATGGCGGGTATCCAGCGCAAGCCGGGCGTGCGCTACTCGGTGCTCACGCCCAATATGCAGGGCTTTGATGCGGCCGTGCTGTCCCGGCCCGACGAGATCGTGGTGTTTGGCGCGGCCAGCGAGGCCTTCAGCCAGAAAAACATCAACTGCTCGATCGAAGAAAGCATTGAGCGCTTCCGCCCCGTGGCGGCTGCGGCCAAGGCGGCGGGCATTGCGGTGCGCGGCGCCATCTCCTGCGCCGTGGGCTGCCCGTACGAGGGCGAGATTGCGCCCGAGCGCGTGGCCCTGGTGGCACGCCTCATGAAGGACATTGGCGTCGAACATGTGGGCGTGGCCGACACCATTGGCGTGGGCACGCCGGTGAAGGTGCAGCGCGCGCTGGACGCGGCGCTGCAGCACTACAGCGTGGACCAGGTGTCCGGCCACTTCCACGACACCTATGGCATGGCGCTGGCCAACACGCTGGTGAGCCTGGAGATGGGCATCTGGCATTTCGACACCTCGTCCGCCGGCCTGGGCGGCTGCCCCTATGCCAAGGGTGCCACGGGCAACGTGGCCACCGAGGACGTGGTTTACCTGCTGCACGGCATGGGCATTGACACCGGCATTGACCTGGACAAGCTCATCGACGCCGGCAAGTTCATCAGCGACTTCCTGGTGCGCAAGCCGCATTCGCGTGCGGCCAATGCGCTGCTGACCAAGCGCCTGGGCTAGGGGCCAAGCATGTGTGGCGCTGAACTGTCTGCCCTGCCCGAAGGGGTGCAACGCGTGGCGGCTGCCCTGCAGGCGCAGAACCACCCGCATGGCCCGGTGATGCTGGACGGCGCGGCGCGCACCGCCCAGCAGGCGGCCGATGCGCTGGGCATTGCGGTGGGGCAGATTGCCAAGAGCATCATCTTCCGCCGCCTCGCCGACGACGTGGCCGTGCTGGTTGTCACCTCGGGTGACCGGCGGGTGGACGAGGCCAAGGTGGCCGCGCTGGTGGGGCCGCTGGGCCGTGCCAACGCCGCATTTGTCAAAGAGCGCACCGGGTTTTCGATTGGTGGGGTCAGCCCCATCGCTCACGCCACGCCCAGCGTGACGCTGATTGACCAGGATCTGTTTCGTTTTGACGAGGTGTGGGCCGCCGCAGGCCACCCGCATGGCGTGTTCAAGCTGGCGCCCCAGGATTTGCTGACCCTGGCCAACGCGCCGGTGGCCGACGTGGTGGAGGTGCCGGCATGAGTGCTATCAAAAGGCTAGCTACCCGCGCACTTTCCATAGGGGCTACAGCCGAAAATGTGCCTTCACCGTGCAGCTCGGTCTGCCGCATGGGCCCCAGCACCGGGCTGTGCGAAGGCTGTTTTCGCACGCTGGACGAGATCCGCGACTGGAGCGCCAGCACCGACGCGACCAAACAGGCTGTGTGGACGGCCATCGCCCAGCGCATCGCTGTGGCGCACCCCCAGGAGTTCCCCGCATGAAACAGATCACCTTCTACCTGGACTTCATCTCGCCCTACGCCTACCTGGCGTTTGAAGAGTTGCCGCTGGCGTTGCTAGGGCTGAGCTACCGCGTGACCTACAAGCCTGTGTTTTTGGGGGCGCTGCTCAAGCACAACGCGATGCTGGGCCCGGCCGAAGTGCCACCCAAGCGCCACTGGATTTACCGCCATGTGCAGTGGCTGGCCCACACCAAGGGCGTGGCGCTGGACATGCCGGCTTTGCATCCCTTCAACCCGCTGGGCCTGCTGCGCTTGGCCGTGGCCACGGATGCCGCTGGCCTGCCCAACCGCTATGTGTGCGAGACCCTGTTCCACCACGTCTGGCAAGGCGGCGCCGATGCCGCGGATGCCCAGCGCCTGGCCACGCTCACGCAGGCACTGACACCGGTGCAAGACCCGGCCGGTGCCGAGGTCAAGGCGCAGCTCAAGGCGCATGCGGACCAGGCCATTGCGGCCGGTGTGTTTGGGGTGCCTGCGTTTGAGGTGGATGGCAAAGTGTTCTGGGGGGTGGACGGGCTGCCCATGCTGCGCGCCTACCTCGATGGCGATGCCTGGTTCACCGACAGCGACGCTGACAGCCGCTGGAATGGGGTGCACGCCCATCCCTCGGGAATACCCTTGCGCGCTGGCTAAATTGCCGTGATGTGAAATGACCCTACAGGGTTAGACCTTAATCTGTCAGAGCCTAGTCAGTTTCGCGCAAGCCAGCGTTGGTTTCGCGTCAGAGCAGGGTCAGTGCTTACTCCAAGAATACGGCAAGCCTTCATGTCGGGGGCTGTACAACGATTGGAGACAAACACATGGCAACAACCGCCCCACGGCCGATGTCTGCGGAAGAGAAGAAAGTTATCTTCGCTTCCTCACTCGGCACCGTTTTTGAGTGGTACGACTTCTACCTGTACGGTTCTTTGGCAGCCATCATTGCCAAGCAATTCTTCAGTGGTCTGGACGAAGGCTCTGCCTTCATTTTTGCGCTGTTGGCGTTTGCTGCCGGCTTCATCGTGCGCCCCTTCGGTGCCATTTTCTTCGGCCGTTTGGGCGACATGATCGGTCGCAAGTACACCTTCCTGGTGACCATCCTGATCATGGGTTTGTCCACTTTCATCGTGGGTATCTTGCCCAACTACGCCTCGATTGGCGTGGCCGCTCCCGTGATCCTGATTGCCCTGCGCTTGCTGCAGGGTCTGGCGCTCGGTGGTGAGTACGGCGGTGCTGCAACGTACGTGGCGGAGCACGCACCGCACGGCAAGCGTGGTGCCTACACCTCCTGGATCCAGACCACAGCGACCTTGGGCCTGTTCCTGTCACTGATCGTGATTCTGGGTACACGCACGGCGATAGGCGAAGAGGCCTTTGCTGACTGGGGCTGGCGCATTCCGTTCATCGTGTCCATCCTGCTGTTGGGCGTGTCGGTCTACATTCGTTTGAGCATGAACGAATCGCCTGCCTTCACCAAGATGAAGGCCGAAGGCAAGACCTCCAAGGCGCCTCTGTCCGAGTCCTTCGGCCAGTGGAAGAACCTGAAGATCGTGATCCTGGCCCTGATCGGCTTGACCGCCGGCCAGGCCGTGGTCTGGTACTCCGGCCAGTTCTATGCCTTGTTCTTCCTGACCCAGGCGTTGAAGGTGGATGGTCCTACGGCCAACATCTTTGTGGCCGTGTCCCTGATCCTCGGCACACCGTTCTTTGTGATCTTCGGCTCCCTGTCTGACAAGATTGGCCGCAAGTGGATCATTTTGGGTGGTTGCGCATTGGCAGTAGTAACTTACTTCCCCGTGTTCACCGCACTGACCAAGGCTGCCAACCCTGACCTGGCCGCTGCACAAGCCGCTGCCAAGGTGACGGTCACTGCCGATCCTGCAGAGTGCTCCTTCCAGTTCAACCCCACTGGTACCAAGAAGTTCACTTCGACCTGTGACATTGCCAAGCAACGTTTGGCCAGCGCCTCCGTGTCGTATGACAACGTGGTGGCCGCAGCCGGTACGCCTGCTGTGATCAAGGTGGGTGAAACCGTGGTGAATGTGAAGTACAGCGCTGAAGACATCGCTGCTGCCAAGGCCAAGGCCGACGCCAAGCTGGCTGAGGTGTCTGCCGCCAACCCGGTGGATGAGAAGGCTGTCGCTGCTGCCAAGAAGTCGGTTGCCGACCTGGGCAACGAGAAGACTGCTGGCCCCACTTTGCTGGGTGCCAACCTGGGCGCGGCGCTGAAGGCCGCCGGCTACCCCACCAAGGCTGATCCAGCCAAAGTGGACAAGGTCATGGTGATCGTTCTGCTGACCTACCTGGTGCTGCTGGTGACCATGGTGTACGGCCCCATTGCCGCCATGCTGGTGGAAATGTTCCCCACACGTATCCGTTACACCTCCATGAGCCTGCCGTACCACATCGGTAACGGCTGGTTCGGCGGCTTGTTGCCCACTACTGCGTTCGCTATCGTGGCGCAGACCGGCAATATGTACAACGGCCTGTGGTACCCCATCATCATTGCGGGTGCAACCGTCGTCATCGGTGCCTTGTTCATCAAGGAAACCAAGGACGTGGACATTTACGCGAACGACTAAGTTGTTCGATTGACATTGAGTTAACGCCCCGGCCCTTCTGGCCGGGGCAATTTCCAAGCCCTCCTTGTGGGGGCTTTTTTTTTGAAAGAAATAGTATGTGGAAAATTGCAGTGGGTTTTGTGGTGTTTGCCGCAGTGGCCCTGTTCATCCTGAGCAAGGGTGGCGACATCGATATGAGTGGCGAGAAGCACGGCACCGAGGCCACGCACGCTGACGCCCCCGCCGCACCGGCCGCGGCCGCCAGCGCCGCCAAGTAGGGTTTACGTGAGGGGACAAACGCCACAAGCGCCCGCAAAACCCGGGCACGGACCCTAAAATGCCCGCATGAAATATGCAAAGACGGAGTCGGGGCAACAGGCGTTCAAGGAGCGCTCGCCCCTCTTCTCTGCAAAACAGCGCTCCACCTTCATCTTGTTCGACGGCAACAAGACGCTGGAACAGGTGTTGGCGGCCACCGCCGGCATGGGCGTAGTCGAAGCCGACGTGCAGCACATGGTGGAGCAGGGCTTTCTGGCGGAAGTCGCCCAGGCAGAGCCTGCACCAGCGGCCTCGGCCGAGATGATTCAAGACGCGGAAGACGCCGCAACGCCCCCCAGCAACCGCACCGCACAAGAGCGCTACAGCGATGCCAAGCCCATTGCCACCAAGCTCACCGCGGGCATGGGGCTGCGTGGTTTTCGTCTAAACCTGGCCGTGGAGTCTGCCGCGGGGTTTGACGACCTGTTGGTTTTGTTGCCCAAGATCCAGGAGGCCTTGGGCTCCAAAGCCTGCCGCGAATTGGAGCGCGCCCTGAAAGCGTAAGCAAAGGTATTTGCCAATTCCCCTCGACCCTGCCGGGCGGGGAAACCTCCCTAGAATGTCTCTCCTCCTCCAGAAGAGCATTCACTTATGTCCCAGGGAACCATCCGCATTCGCGGAGCGCGGCAGCACAACCTCAAGAACCTTGACCTGGACATTCGCACGGGCGAATTGACCGTAGTCACCGGGCCCAGCGGCTCGGGCAAGTCCAGCTTGGTGTTTGACACGCTCTACGCCGAAGGCCAGCGCCGTTACGTAGAAACCTTCAGCGCCTACGCGCGCCAGTTTCTGGACCGCATGGACAAGCCCGCTGTAGACAAGGTGGAGGGCGTGCCCCCGGCCATCGCCATCGACCAGACCAACCCCGTGCGCTCCAGCCGCTCCACCGTGGGCACGATGACGGAGCTCAACGACCACCTGAAGCTGCTGTTCTCCCGTGCCGGCAACCTGTTCGACAAAGACACGGCGCTGCCGGTGCAGCACGATACGCCCGAGACGATTTACGCCGAGCTGGTGCGCCGTGCGGTGGAAGCCTCGGGCCCTCGCCTGGTGCTGACGTTTCCGGTCGAGTTGCCTGCCACTACCACCCAAGAGGAAGTGACGCAGTGGCTCAGTGCCAGCGGTTTCACGCGGGTGCAGGCGGAGCGCGAGGTGGGTACGGTCAGCGGTCCGCGCAAGGTGCTCGATGTGGTGGCAGACCGCTTTCGCATTGACGGCGTGGAGAAGGCCCGCGTGCTGGAAGCCATTGAAGTCGCTTTGAAGCGCGGTAGCGGTCGGTTGAACGTTTATGTGTTAAATGAGGCTGCAGCCCCCGTAGACATTGCGCCAGCTGCTCCTGAAACTGTAGCGGCTGCGGCGCCCACGCTGTGGCGCTTCTCCACCGGCCTGCATTGCCCGCAAAGTGATCTGCGCTACACGGACCCGATTGCGTCCATGTTCAGCTTCAACTCCGCCGTGGGTGCCTGTGAAGCCTGCCGTGGCTTTGGCCGCGTCGTGGGGGTCGACTACGGGCTGGTGATTCCGAACGACAAGCTGACCCTGCGTGCGGGCGCCGTGAAACCTATGCAAACCCCCGCCTGGCAAGAGTGCCAGGACGACCTGATGCGCCATGCCGAGGCTGCTGGCATCCCACGCGATACACCTTGGTACAAATTAACCGAGGAGCAGAAGAACTGGGTCTACAAGGGCTCGCCCCACTGGAACGGCAAGTGGAACCAGCATTGGTTCGGTGTGGACCGCTTCTTTGAGTACCTGGAGAGCAAGGCCTACAAGATGCACATCCGCGTGCTCTTGTCCAAGTACCGCAGCTACACGCCATGTGGCACCTGTGGCGGTGCACGGCTGAAGACGGAGAGCCTGCTGTGGCGCATTGGCACCAAAGCACAGGCAGATGCCGTGTTGCCGCCATCCAAGCGCTTTATGCCCCAAGGCGTGAAGTGGACGCGCGCCCAGCTGGAGGCTTTGCCCGGGCTGTGTCTGCACGACATGATGCTGATGTCACTGGACAAGCTGAAGCGCTTTTTTGATTCGCTGCAGGTGCAGCTGGATACCCCCAACTCCGCGTTGTCAGCGGTGGCAACGTCCGAAGCCGAGCAGAAGACGCTCAAGCTTCTCTTTGAAGAAGTCGGCACACGCCTGAAGTACCTGTGCGACGTCGGCATTGGCTACCTCACGCTGGATCGCCAGAGCCGCACGCTCAGCGGCGGCGAAGTGCAGCGTATCAACCTGACCACGGCGCTGGGCACCTCGCTCGTTAACACCCTGTTTGTGCTCGACGAGCCCAGCATCGGCCTGCACCCGCGCGACATGAACCGCATCATCGTGGCCATGCAGCGCCTGCGCGATGCGGGCAATACGCTGGTGGTGGTCGAGCATGACCCGGCCGTGATGCTGGCCGCCGACCGCATGATCGACATGGGCCCCGGCCCGGGCGAGAAGGGCGGGCAGATTGTGTTCGACGGCACGACCGAAGCCCTGAAGGGTGCGGACACCATGACCGGTGCCTACCTGGGCGGCCGCAAGCAGGTGGGCATGGGTTTCAAGCGGATGGTGGCACCCAACACGCCGCGCCTGATTCTGGAAGGCGTGACCGAGCACAACCTGAAAAATGTGTCGGTGGAAATTCCGCTGCAACGCCTGGTCTGCGTGACCGGCGTGTCGGGCTCGGGCAAGTCCACGCTGATTCAGGACGTGCTGGCACCTGCGTTGCTGCGCCACTTTGGCAAGGCCACCGAGACACCCGGCGCACATACACGCCTGCTGGGTGCCGAGCAACTCAGCGAAGTGGTGTTTGTGGACCAGTCGCCCATCGGCAAGACCGCGCGCTCCAACCCCGTGAGCTATGTCGGCGCGTGGGACGCGATCCGCGAGCTGTTTGCAGGCGCGGCCCTGTCCAAGGAACGCAGCTACACGGCCAGCAAGTTCAGCTTCAACAGCGGCGATGGCCGTTGCCCGACCTGTGGTGGCTCGGGCTTTGAGCACGTGGAGATGCAGTTTCTGAGCGACGTGTACTTGCGCTGCCCGGACTGCGATGGCAAGCGCTACCGGCCCGAGATTCTGGAGGTGACGATTGAGCGCGGTACCGCAGGGCCCTCCGGTAGCCGCCGCCATGTGAACGTGGCCGATGTGCTGGACCTGACGGTCAGCGAAGCGGCCGACCTGTTCAGCGCAGACCGCGATGTGATCCGCGTGCTGCAACCCATTGTGGATGTGGGGCTGGAGTATGTGAAGCTGGGGCAACCCGTGCCTACGCTGTCGGGTGGTGAGGCGCAGCGCCTCAAGCTGGCCGGTTTTCTGGCGGAAGCCGCCAAGACCAGCAGTGCCAGCCGGCAGTTGGTGGCCAAGCGTGGTTCGCTGTTCATGCTGGACGAGCCCACCACGGGCCTGCACTTTGACGACATTGCCAAGCTGATGCGTGCGTTGCGCAAGCTGCTCGATGCGGGCCATTCGCTGGTGGTGATTGAGCACAACCTGGATGTGATTCGGGCTTCCGATTGGTTGATTGATTTGGGGCCTGAGGGAGGGGATGCCGGTGGCGAGGTGGTGGCGTATGGCACGCCAGAAGATTTGCTGCTGCATGCAACTTCGCATACGGGCAAGGCGCTGCGGGAGTATGCGGCGGCTATGGGGGTGGTGCATGAGGTGGCGGAGTCCTCTGCTGTGTACTCTTCACTTGCTGCGGCGGATGGGCTTGCGCCCAGTGCCTCATCTACTCGCTTCGCGATTAGCAAATCGGCACCGGGCACAAGCCCATCCACCTCCGAGGGCGGGCTCGCCTCCGGCATCGACACGTCGAATTCCATTCGCATCGTCAATGCCAAGGAACACAACCTGAAGTCACTGTCGGTGGACATTCCGCGTGGCAAGTTCAGTGTGGTGACGGGGGTGTCCGGGTCGGGCAAGTCCACGTTGGCGTTTGACATTCTGTTCAACGAAGGGCAGCGCCGTTATCTGGAGTCGCTCAACGCCTACGCGCGTTCCATCGTGCAGCCTGCGGGGCGGCCTGAGGTGGATGCGGTATATGGCATTCCGCCTACGGTGGCGATTGAGCAGCGGCTCTCGCGCGGCGGGCGTAAGTCCACCGTGGGTACGACCACGGAGGTCTGGCACTTCTTGCGCCTGCTGTACGTGAAGCTGGGCACGCAGCATTGCTACAAGGACGGCGCGGCGGTGGAGCCGCAGTCGGCAGACAGCATTGCTGCGCAGCTGCTGAAGAACTACCGTGGCCAACATATTGGGCTGCTGGCGCCGCTGGTCCAAGGCCGCAAGGGCGTGTACACCGAATTGGCAGACTGGGCGCGGCCGCGCGGCTATACGCATCTTCGCGTGGACGGCAACTTCCTGCCCACCACCAGCTTTCCGCGTATCGACCGATTCAAGGAACACAACATCGAGCTGCCGGTGGCGAGCCTGGATGTGACGCCCTCCAACGAGCCCGCGCTGCGCCAGGCGCTGGCCGATGCGCTCACGCATGGCAAGGGTGTGGTTTATGTGCTGAGCGACATCGATGGCCTGCGCGAGGCCATGGTGGCCGGCTCGCCTGCGGCGGGCATTGGCAAGGTGCAGGTGTTTTCCACCAAGCGCGCCTGCCCGGTGTGTTCCACCTCGTATGCCGAGTTGGATCCGCGCCTGTTCTCCTACAACAGCAAGCATGGCTGGTGCCCGGACTGCGTGGGCACCGGTGTTGCGCTGACCAAAGAGCAGCGCAAAGTGTTTGATGACTCCGTGAAGGACGACGACAACAAAGGCCGCGAGCAGACCTTTGCCGAGGCCGACATTGAAGACCTGCACGACGCGACTTGCCCTACCTGTAGCGGCACGCGCCTGAACGCCACCGCGCGCAACGTGAAGTTCGCTAATGTGGGTATCACCGACATTGCGCGCCTGAGCGTGACCGATGTGCGCAAGTGGGTGCAGACGCTGCAAGTGGCGGGTGGCATGACCACGCGCGAGGGTGACATTGCGCGCGACTTGGTGCCCGAGATCAAGAGCCGGCTGGAGTTTTTAGAAGAGGTCGGCCTGGGCTATCTGACGCTGGACCGTGGTGCGCCCACGCTCTCTGGTGGCGAGGCACAGCGCATCCGTCTGGCCGCGCAGTTGGGCAGCAATCTGCAAGGCGTGTGCTACGTGCTGGACGAGCCCACCATTGGTCTGCATGCGCGGGACAACAAGATTTTGCTGGGTGCCCTGCAGTCCTTAAGCGACAAGGGCAACACGCTGGTGGTGGTGGAGCATGACGAAGACACGATTCGCCATGCGGACCACATCATCGACATTGGTCCCAGCGCGGGCAAGCGCGGTGGGCGACTGGTGGCGCAGGGGTCGATTGAAGACGTGCAAAACGCAGCCGAGTCGCAGACCGGGCGTTACCTCTTGCATGCGATGAAACACCCCTTGGCCTTGCGCCGCTCGGTGTTTGCATTCGGTTCCGCCGATGACCTAGCCTCCCGCGCTGCGGCGGACGCCGAGGTGGCAGAGGGTGTAGCGACCAAACCAGCGAAGAAGTTGAGCGCCAAAGCGGCCAAGGCCGCGGTGGTGGCTGCGAATCTGGTTGCTAGTGCCAACGCCAATGCCGAGTTGGCGGACCGCACGCGTGTGGCGGCGGAGTACGCGGCCCTGGCCGATCGCTCCATGGCCAAGCTGTCGGTTGCTGCGGCCGGCGGCACCGCACCGCTGCTGGCGAAGATCGATTGGCTGACCGTCAAAGGCGCCAACCTGCACAACCTGCAAAACGTCACCGCCCACGTGCCCCTCAAGCGCCTGGTTGCCATCACTGGCGTCAGCGGCTCCGGCAAGTCCACGCTGGCGCGCGACGTGCTGTTGACCAACGTGCAGGTGGCCGTGCAGAAGCGCAGCACCAAGGCCGGCCGTGATGCGCTGGACGCGGGTGAAAAAATCCAATGGACGGGTTGCGAAGGCGTGGAAGGTTTCGAGACCGTGGACCGCGTGCTCGAAGTGGACCAAACACCCATTGGCAAAACACCACGCAGCTGCCCGGCCACCTACATCGGTTTCTGGGACACCATTCGCAAACTCTTTGCCGACACGCTGGAAGCCAAGGCGCGCGGCTATGCGTCCAACCGCTTTAGCTTCAACACCGGCGAAGGTCGCTGCCCCAGCTGCGAAGGGCAGGGCATCCGCACCATCGGCATGAGCTTTTTGCCCGATGTGAAAGTGCTGTGCGAAACCTGCAAGGGCGCCCGTTTCAACCCCGAGACACTGGCGGTGACCTGGCGCGGCAAAAATATTGGCGATGTGCTGCAGATGGAAGTGGACGAGGCGGTGGACTTCTTCGCCGCCATGCCCGTCATCGCCCACCCGCTGCAACTGCTGAAGGACGTGGGTCTGGGCTACCTCACGCTGGGCCAACCGTCACCTACCCTGAGTGGTGGCGAAGCCCAGCGCATCAAGCTGGTGACCGAACTCAGCAAAGTGCGCGACGATGTGGGCAAGCGCGGCAACAAGGCGCCGCACACGTTGTATGTGCTGGACGAGCCCACCGTGGGCCTGCACATGGCTGATGTGGAAAAACTCATCCATGTGCTGCACCGCTTGGTGAATGGCGGCCATAGCGTGGTGGTCATTGAGCACGACCTGGACGTCATCGCCGAAGCCGACTGGGTCATTGATCTGGGCCCGGACGGTGGCAACGGCGGCGGCCGTGTGGTGGCAGCTGCCAACCCCGAAGCAGTCGTGCAACTGGGTACCCATACGGGCAAGGCGCTGGAGGCGGTGTTGGCGCGATGAAGAGCGTGCGTCAACGTCTTCTGAAGCTAAGAGCCTTTGGCTTGATCGGATTTGCGCTGGCTGGTGTGCTGTTTTCTGCGGCTTGCTCAAAGGGTGGCAAGGACTCGCCTCCGGCAGCGGTTTCGCAGGGTGTTGAAAAAGTCGCACCCAAGGTCTGTATGGATGACTCTGAACTAAGCGCTTTCGGAACGCGCTTCGCGCGAAAGGATGTTTGGGACAAATTGCCTGATACCAAGACGCTAGGCGAAACCTTTGGGGACTACGCTTTGCAAGCAGTGGAGGTCACCAAGTTCGGCGTGATGGGTAGCTTAGGGTGGCACGAAGGCCCCAATGTTTGTGTTCAACATCGCGATGGCAAATTGTGGGCACAAGTGCTTGGCGCTGGAGATGCCAAGTGGGAAGGCCCTTTCATTGCGATCGACGCAAAGAGCGGTTTCGAGAGAGCCTATTTCAACCGTGTTTTTGGTGAGTCTTGCTACAAGACGGCGGATGCCGAGCAATGGTGCTTTGGTGACGGCACGATTCAAATTGGACAGCGTGTGCTGCAGGCGAAGATGCTTCTGGACCTAAGTGAGATGCCAGATTACGGCATCCCTGTCAGCGTTGAAGGCGAGCCCGTGGGATTCTGGATGTTTGTTCCTGTGCAGGGTGGATGGCATGTATTCAAAGATGAGGTCGTGACTCAAGAGGGCCATGTGGATATCGACCCTGAGCGATTCCCACCTTGGCGTGTACTCATGCCTAAGTAGCCAACGTTCGCGAAGGCGTCATGGCAGTTGCACTTTTAATTTACCCGGATATAATTTGCCAATCAATTAAATCCGGATAAATTTATGACATGGTTAGAGATGCCGTCTACGGCATTCGAAGGCAGCCGCTGCATTGCCAGTGGCACGTTGCGAGAGGTGGCATTGGCCACCAAGCCTGTGGTCGATGCTTGGGCCAGCAGCATCAGCCCGCCGCCCATCCTGATCTTTGAGGATGCGAGCAGCGAGGTGATCGAGCTGGACTGGCGCGGCACGTTGGCCGACTTTGCGGCACGGTTGGCCGCGCTTGACCCGGTGATGACCCAGGCCATGCCACCAGCGCCCGTGGAAGAGCCGCCTGCGGCGGCCGATGCACCGCGTGGACCAGGCAGGCCCAAGCTGGGCGTGTCGGCGCGTGAAGTCACGCTGTTGCCGCGCCATTGGGAATGGCTGGCGCGCCAGCCCGGCGGTGCCTCGGTTGCACTGCGCAAGCTGGTGGAAACCGCACGCCTGGCGTCTGAGACCAAGGACCGCGTGCGCCACGGCGGCGCCGTGACCTACAAATTCATGTCCACCATGGCCGGGCACGAGCCCGGCTTTGAAGAGGCCAGCCGTGCGCTGTTTGCCGGCGACCAAGCGGGCTTTGCTGCGCGCGTGGCGGCCTGGCCTGCCGATGTGCAGGCGCACCTGCTCAAAATATCAACCCACGCCTTTGCAGCGTGACCAGGGAGTCTTATGACCACAACCACAAGCACCCCCCCGCTGCGGACAGCAGCACCCCCCGCGCTCTGGAAAGGCTACCTGGCCTTTCTCGTGCCCATGATCATCAGCAACATCCTGCAGGCGCTGTCCGGCACGGTGAATAACATTTACCTGGGCCAGATGCTGGGCGTGAAGGCCATGGCGGCGGTGTCGGCGTTCTTTCCGGTGCTGTTCTTTTTGATTGCTTTCATGATCGGCCTGGGTGCAGGTGCCTCGGTGCTCATCGGCCAGGCGTGGGGCGCAAAAGAGCCTGAGCGTGTGCGCGCCATCACCGGCACTACGCTGACGGTGGGTATCTACTTCGGATTGTTTGTGGCGGTGTTTGGTGGCACGTTCACCGAATTCATCTTGCGCGGACTGGGCACACCGGCCGACATCCTGCCCGACGCCGTGGCCTATGCACGTATCAGCATGATCGCGGCGCCTGGCATCTTCGTCTTCCTGCTCATCACCTCCATGATGCGCGGCGTGGGTGACACCAAGACACCCCTCAAAACGCTGATCATTTCCACCGTGGTGGGGCTGGTGGTCACGCCGGCGCTGATCCAGGGCTGGTTGGGCCTGCCGCGCCTGGGCGTGTCCAGCGGCGCGTGGGCCTCTGTCCTGTCGTTCTTGATGGCGATTGCCTGGACCGCATGGCACATGCTGCGTGTGAACCATGCGATGGCCCCCAACGCGGCGTTCAGAAAACATCTACGCGTGGACCGCGCCATTCTGGCCAAGGTGCTGCGCATTGGCCTGCCTACCGGTTTGTCCATGATCACCATCTCGGTGGCTGAAATCGCTGTGCTGTTCCTCGTGAACCGTTTTGGGTCGCAGGCCACGGCCGCTTATGGGGCGGTGAACCAGATCGTGTCGTATGTGCAGTTTCCGGCGTTCTCGATTGCCATTGCGGCGTCCATTCTGGGGGCGCAGTCCATCGGTGCTGGGCGCACCCACCTGCTGGGTCAGATCGCCCGCACGGGGATCGTGTTGAACCTGCTGCTGACGGGCGCCTTGGTGCTGGTGTGCTACGTGTTTTCGCGCAGCATGCTGGGGTGGTTCATTACCGATATGGCGGTGGTGGATTTGGCCCAGACCCTGCTGCACGTCATGCTGTGGAGCGTCGTGATCATGGGCATGTCGATGGTGCTGTCCGGTCTGATGCGTGCCAGCGGCGTGGTGCTGTGGCCCACCGCCATCAGCATGTTTGCCATTGCCTGCGTCGAGGTGCCCGCGGCCTGGGTGCTGAGCCAGCGCTACGGTCTGAACGGTATCTGGGCGGCATACCCCATCACCTTCCTCGTGATGCTGGGCATGCAGACCGCCTACTACCGCTTGGTGTGGCGCAAGAAGCCCATCCGCCGCCTCTGAGCGCGTGAAATAAACCGATACAAACCGAAACTGCCCTGACACCCCGTGCCGGGCGGTGGCGGGCACCATCGCCTTCTTTTCTGAAAGTTTCCCCATGTTCCTCCGTGTATCCACCGTGCCCCTGTCGGCGCTGGCGTTGGCCAGTGCTGCGTTCATGCCCCTAGCCCACGCCCAACAGGCACCGAAAGACGGTGGCCGTGTTGGCCTGGCCGCCATTGGCACCTACGAGTACTCGGGCTCGGACGAAACGCGCAACCTGGTGTTGCCCGTGCTCGACTACGAGTGGGCCAACGGCTGGTTTGCCGGCTTCAACGGCGTGGGCCGCCAGTGGACCACGGGTGACCTGCAATACGGCGCCAAGCTCACCGTGGACCTTGGCCGGGAAGAGGGCCGCAGCACCGCACTGCGCGGGCTGGGCAATGTGGACCCCAGTGCCGAGCTGGGTGGCTTTGTGCGCTACGCCCTGGGCGGTGGTGTCGCCGCCAAGACCGGCCTGCGCGCAGGCTCTGGCGTGGGCAACAAGGGCGCGCTGTGGGATGTGGGGCTGGAGTTCGGCCGCCCGCTAGGTGCGGACTGGCGCGTGGGCGCCGGGCTGACGGTCACCTATGCCAACAGCGACTACCTGCAGTCCTACTACGGCGTGACACCCGCGCAGGCTGCCGCCAGTGGCTATGCGGTGTACACCCCCTCCGCCGGCCTGCGCGATGTGACGGCCAGGGTCTCGCTCACCTATCTGTTCACGCCGCGTGTGGCACTCACCGGCGTGCTCAGCCACACCAGCTTGATGGGCGATGCCAAAGACGCGCCCATGGTCCGTCGCACCAGTGCCGCGACGGGCTTGGTGGCATTGACGTACGCGTTCTAGGCCGCGACATAAAGCGAAACAAATCGCAACTGCCCTGACACCCTGTATCAGGCCTGCGCCGGCACCATTGCAGTCATCTTCAACACATCCTTCGGGATTCGAAAGGTCAGCATGAAACACTTCTTCCGCAGCACCCTTAAACGTACCCTCATCGGCGCACTGGGCGCCACCCTGCTTATCGGTGGCTTGTCCGCTTGCGGCCACCGTCCGCATGACTACGGCAGCAACATGAGTGCCGAGCAGTACGCACAAAAGCGCGACAAGATGGTCGACAAGGCCGCCAGCAAACTGGACCTGAACGAAGACCAGAAGAAGCGCCTGGCCACGCTGGGCGACAAGCTGTTTGAGCAGCGCACTGCGCTGATTGGCCAGACAAAAGACCCGCGTGCCGAGATCAAGGCCCTGGTGGCGGGCGACAAGTTTGACGCTGCCCGCGCCCAGACCCTGATCAACGACAAGACCGCAGCCGTGCAGGCCAAGAGCCCCGAGGTGATTGCCGCACTGGCCGATTTCTACAACAGCCTGAACCCTGCCCAGCAGCAAAAAGTGCGCGACTACATGGATGGTCGGGGTCACTGGTTCAACCGCGGATAAGCCACCATGGCCACAACTACCTTGAACGCGCTGGTGGCTCCGCTGCGGGCCTATGGCGCAGTGCTGTTCGAAGGATACGAGGAACCCCACGCCGAAGTGATGGCGCTGGTGTGGGGCCCGCGCTTTGACCGCGAGCACGCCCACACCCTGCTGGAGCGTCGCCCCGGTTACGTGCCGCAGGTGCTGCACACCGTGCAAAGTGCTGCCGACCAGTTTGACCAGCTGGCCGCCGAAGAGCAGCGGCGCGTGCGCCAACTGATCCTGCGCCACCGCAGCCGGTGGGACAATGCGCAGGCCACCCAATAACGCCTATGCACCGCATCCTGCTGATTGACGACGACACCCAACTGGGCCCGCCCCTGGCCGCCTACTTCGCGCGCTTTGACATGGTGCTGGAATGCGCCCTCAAGCCCAGCGAAGGGCTGGCTCGGCTGGCGCAGGGCGGGGTGGACGCTGCCATCCTCGATGTGATGCTGCCTGAGATGGATGGCTTCTCGCTGTGCCGCGCCATCCGCAAGGACAGCGACATTCCCATCATCATGCTCACCGCGCGTGGCGAGGTGATGGACCGTGTGGTGGGGCTGGAGCTGGGCGCGGACGACTATGTGCCCAAACCCTTCGAGCCGCGTGAGCTGGTAGCCCGGGTGCAAACCGTGCTGCGCCGCCGCCTGCCTGCAGTGGCCAAGCCGGTGGCGACGGACGCCAACACGTTTGTTTTCAACGGCCTGGTGGTCAACGGCACCACCCGCACCGTGCAGCGCCAGGGCGAGGCGGTGGACCTGACCAGCACCGAATTTGATTTTTTGTACTTGCTGGCGCGCGAGCCCGGCAAAGTGTTCAGCCGCGACGACATCCTGAACCAGCTGCGCGGCCATGAGGCCGAGCTCTACACCCGCGCGGTGGACATTGTGGTGAGCCGCCTGCGCAAGAAGCTGGAGCCGCTGGACTGCATCAAGACCCTGCGCAACGCGGGCTACACGCTGGCTCTGGCGGGCGCGGCCCCATGAGGCTTCACGGTTTCAAGGCGTGCATGCGCGCCAGCCGCCGCGCCAAAAAGGCGCTGGCCCATTCGCTGCGCGTACGCCTGGTGGCCATGTTTGTGCTGCTGGCCATGGCTATGGCCGCGTGCTTTCTGTTCGGCATGCAGTCGGCTTTGTCGGTGGGCTGGCGCGATGCGGCCAAACCTCTGGTGGTGGACTACATCGACAAGCTGGCCGCTGACATCGGCAATCCGCCCAGCATTGAGCGCGCACAGTCGCTGACGCAACGTTTGCCCCTCAGCGTGCGCATCAGTGGCCCGAATGTGAACTGGCGCAGCCATGTGGAATCCGAATACGGCCACGGCTGGATGGACGACAAACGCAGCCAGAGCGACGAGCTGCGCTTTTACGAGCGCACCACGGCCGACGGCCACCGCATCCAGTTTGGCGTGAGCGTGCAGGCCTGGCACGACCGGCCGCGCTTCATTGGCTGGGCCACGTTGGCTATTTTGCTGAGCCTTACCGCACTGGCCTATGTGCGCGTGCGCCGCATGCTGCGCCCGCTGGACGACATCCGCGCCGGCGCCCTGCGCTTCGGCCAGGGCGATTTTTCGCAGAAGATTGTGGTGCGCCACTTCCACCACCCCGATGAGCTGGGCGAACTGGCCCACACCATCAACACCATGGGCTCAGACATCCACCAGATGCTGGAGGCCAAGCGCACGCTGCTGCTAGCCATCAGCCACGAACTGCGCAGCCCGCTGACCCGCGCCCGCCTGAACACTGAGCTGCTACCCGAAACCGCCGAGGTGCAGCCCAGCCGCGAAGCCCTGCTGCGCGACCTGGCGCTGATGCGCGACCTGGTAACCGACCTGCTGGAAAGCGAACGCCTGGCCAACCCCCATGCGGCCCTGTACCGCGAGCCGGTGAACCTGGCCGCCCTGGTGCACGACGTGGTGTGCGAGCTGCAAGTGGCCCACGCCGCCGCACCCCATATCACCGTGGATGTGCAGGCCGGCTTGCCCAGCATGGCGCTGGACCCCACGCGCATCCGCCTGCTGGTGCGCAACCTGCTGGACAACGCATTGCGCCACAGCACCGGCGAGCCCGCCGCGCCGCAACTCAGCGTGCAGCGCCAGCCCAACGGCAGCATCGCCATCACCGTGCGCGACCACGGCCCCGGCGTGGCGGAGGCCCAATTGCCCAACCTGGGCCAACCGTTCTACCGGCCTGACGCCGCCCGCACCCGCGAAGGCGGTGGCGTTGGCTTGGGCCTGTACCTGTGTCGTCTGGTGGCGCAGGCGCATGGCGGAACCTTTGCCGTGCGCAACGCGCTGCCCGGGCTGGAAGTGCAGGTGGTCTTGCCAGACGCTACAGTCTGAGGCATGACCGACACCACCCTGGTTCTTCTCCCTGGCCTGATGTGTGACGCAGCGGTGTGGGCGCCGCAGGTGCAGGCGCTCGCATCCCACGCCACTTGCCATGTGCCGTCGTGGGGGCCGCTGGATACCCTCACCGCCATGGCCGAGCATGTGCTGGCCACCGCACCCGCGCGCACCTTTGTGCTGGCCGGCCACAGCATGGGCGGGCGTGTGGCGCTGGAAGTCATGCGCATGGCGCCCCAGCGCGTGGAGCGCCTGGCCCTGCTGGACACGGGCACGCCTGCATTGGCCGCAGGTGCAGCTGGCGCCAAAGAAAAGGACGGCCGCATGGCCCTGCTGGCGCTGGCACAAAGCCGCGGCATGCGCGCCATGGGCGCGCAGTGGGCCAGTGGCATGGTGCACCCCAGCGTGCTTGGCACCGCCTTGTTTGAACGAATTCTGGACATGCTGGAGCGCAGCAGCCCCGCGCAGTTCGCCGCCCAGATCCACGCGCTGCTGAACCGGCCTGACGCTGCGCCAGTGCTGCCCACCATCACTTGCCCCACGCTGGTCCTCACCGGCCGCGAAGACCTCTGGAGCCCACCCATCCAACACGAGGCAATCGCCAACACCATTCCCGGCGCCCAGCTGTGCATCGTGGATCAGTGCGGCCACATGAGCACCATGGAGCAGCCGGAGGCGGTGAACGCGGCGTTTGTCGCTTGGCTGGCAAGTTAAGGTGCTATTAAAAGAGAAGCTGCTGGCGCAATGAAGACGCGGGCTAGAGGCCAATTTGATATGCAACCCATAAGAACCTTCCCCATCCGTCTCACCCCAGGGCAAGACCTGCGTGCCGCATTGGAAGCCGCCGTGCAAAGCCAGAACTGCCGCGCAGCCTTTGTGTTGTCCGGCATCGGTAGCCTGTCCACGGCGGGCATCCGGCTGGCGGGCGCAGAGCAGCCCACGCGGCTAACCGAAAGCATGGAAATCCTCACGCTGTCTGGCACGGTAGCGGTGGATGGCGGCAAGACCAGTTCACATATGCACATGGCGATTTCCACCGCCACGGGCCAGGTGCTGGGCGGGCATGTGGCGCCGGGTTGCACCGTGCTCACCACGGCCGAGGTGCTGCTGGCCTTGCTGCCCGACTGGCAGTTTAGCCGTGAGCCGGACGCCCAAACCGGGTATGACGAACTGGTGGTGCGGCCGGCTGAACCGGACAAAGCTCCCTCACAATGAACACACCATGATCACTTTCTACAACCACCTCCACGCCCAGCACCAGGGCAAAGTCGAAATGTTTCGCGGCGCGCTGGTGCCGTGTTTTGAAGTGCCGGCGCGTGCCGACCATGTGCTGGCGGAGCTCAAGCGCCGCCAGCTGGGCACGGTGCAAAACCCGCACGCGTTTGACGACAGCGCGCTGACCGCCATCCACAGCCCGCGCTACCTGCACTTTCTGGCCACGGCCTGGGACCAGTGGGTGGCGCTGGACCCGGCCAACGCGGACAAGGACATCCTGCCCTCTGTGTGGCCCACGCGCACCTTCCGTACCGACATTGAGCCCGACAACTTTTCGGCCAAGGTGGGCTTGTACTCATACGACGCGGGTTCGCCGTTCACCAGTGGCACCTGGGTGGCGGCGCGTGCCGGTGCGCATTGCGCGCTCAGTGCGGCGCAGCAACTCGTACTGGGCGACCGCGCATCCTTCGCGTTGAGCCGCCCACCGGGCCACCACGCGGGCATGGATTTTTTTGGCGGCTACTGCTTCCTGAACAACGCCGCGCTGGCCGCGCAGCACTTGCGCAATGCAGGCATGAAGAAGGTGGCGGTGCTGGACGTGGACTACCACCACGGCAACGGCACGCAGGCCATCTTTTACGACCGGCCCGATGTGTTCTTCGCCAGCATCCACGGTGATCCGCGCACCGAGTACCCGTTCTACCTGGGCCATGCCGATGAAAAAGGGCAGGGCGCGGGGCTGGGCACCAACCTGAACCTGCCGCTGCCGCGCGGGACCGACTACGCCACTTGGGCGCAGGCGCTGGACACGGCGCTGGTAGCCATCCAGGCCTTTGGTGCCGAAGCGCTCGTGGTCTCCCTGGGCATGGACACCTTTGAGGGCGACCCCATCTCGGGCTTCACCCTGAAAAGCGATGACTACCTGCGCGTGGGCGAACGCCTGGCGAAGGCTGGTTTGCCCACGGCCTTTGTCTTCGAGGGCGGCTATGCGGTGGAAGAGGTCGGCATCAACGCCGTCAACGTGCTCCAGGGATTTACCGGCGATTAACAATTGCCCGACCGATGCCTCACCGCAGGCAAGCTAAGCTAGCGCCCCATGAAACGAGACATTTCCAAGTGGCTGGCCGCAGGCCTGCTGGGTGCGCTGCTCGCAGTGGCCGCCCCCGTGTCGGCGGCCACTCCCGCAGAACCCGCATCTTCCAGTCTGTTTACGGACGAATTGTCCGAACGGCTGGTGGCCGAATTCACGCCCTGGCTGGGCAGCCGGGAGGACACCGAGGCCCTGGTGAACACGCTGCGCAGCGGCCAGCCCACCCGCCCCAGCGGTGCGGCGGGCGTGGGCCCCGCCACTGGTGCCCTGGGCTATGGCGAAGCGCGCCTGGCGCTGAAGATGGCGCAGAGCACGCTGGCCCAGCAGGGCGTGCCCCAACCCAACACCGAACAGCTGCGCGCCGCCCTGCATGGCGGCGCGGCAGAGACACCTAGTGGGGTGCAAGAGTTGCCCGGGGTGCTGCCGCTGCGTGCCCAGGGTATGGGCTGGGCGGCCATCGCCCAGCGCTCCAATGTGCCGATCGAAGACCTGATGGTGCCGCCGCCGCGGCAGCCTCACCAGGCGCGCAGTGCCAAACACGGCAAGAAGCAGGGGCATGCGGGCAAGGGCAAGGCTTCCAAAAAGGCCACCGGCAAGACGTCTTCCAAGGGGGCCAAGTCTGGCACCAAAAAAACCGCCACCCACAAGGCAAGCCACCACAAGAAGAAGGCCCACGCCTAGGGCCAGCACGGTGGTGGCCTAGAACCTGCCCGCGCGTTGGGTGCGCAGCAGTGCTACCAAACCGATAGCAGCTACCGCAATGAGCACGAGGGGAAAGCCGATGTGGGGCGACCAGTCGATGAGCGCCCCCGATATGGCGGAGGCCACCAACCCGCCCAGCGTGTAGTTCAGCACCAGCACCGCGGTGCTGTTGACCAGCGCGATGCCCTGTTCGCGCGCACCAATGTCCGTCATGGACAGCGTGTACAGGCTGCTGCCCGCCGCGCCCAGCACGAAGACGATGGGCCATGCCAGCCAATGCACCTGCGCCACCAGCAGCAGCCCGCAGGCAGCCATCAGCGCGATGGCCACGCACACGGCCATCAGCGTGCGCCGCCCGCGCACCTTGTCGGTAAAGCGATCCGCCACCATGCCCACCGGAATGGCAATGATCGTGCTGCCCAGGCCGCTTACCGAAATCAACAGCGCGCCCGCCGCGGCACCCAGGCCCATGGCCAGCCCGTACAGCGGCAAGATAGAGGCCAGGCCCAGCTCAAAGAAGCCGCCGATGAAACCGGCCAGCATGATGATGGGGTGGCTGCGCACCGCCTGCCAAAGGCCTGCCAGCCCAACGCGTGCGTTGGCCGATTCGGCATGGGGCGGCACCACGGGAATCAGCGCCGTCCAGACCAGGCCCACGCTCAGCAGGGCAATTACCAAGCCCAGCGCAATGGGGCCGTCCGAGCCCACCCAGGCCAGCAGCGTGGGGCCGATGATGAAGGTGGCGCCCACCATGGTGGCGTAGATGCCGATGGTGCGGCCCAGCCGGTCCGGTGGGGAGAACTCGGCAATGAACGCTTCGGCAAGTACCCAGCGCAGCCCGCCTGCCACACCGGCCAGCAGCTCCAGCGCAAACCACAGCCACAGCGTGTCGGTGGTCAAGAAACCAATGGCCGCCAGCAGCGGCGCGGCCGATGCAAACCACATGGTTTTGCGCTGGCCCCATCGCCGGGTGAGCGCAGAGGCAAACGGTGTGACGATAAAGATGCCCAACCAGGTGGTGGCCGCAAACAGGCCGGCCACGGTGGTGGACACCTCGCGCTCTTTCAGCAGCACCAGCATCAGTGGCGAGAGCATGAACACGCCCGACAGCTGGAACAGCGTGGAACCAAACACGCTGAGCAGGCCCATCGGAGAGCCTGCGGAGCTGCGTTGTACGGTCGCGTCGCTCATAGGCCACGCGCCTGCAAAATCGCCTGCGCCACTTCGGCAAAGCCGGCGCCGCGCTCGGCCGTCGTCACATAGCCAGGCAGGTGGGCCAGCTGCGGCACAAAGCGCGCGATGTTGGCCACGCCCACGCTGTGCGTGAAGTGTTCAAACATGGCCTGGTCGTTGCCCGAATCGCCCACAAACACCCAGCGGTCCAGCTCACTGGGCAAGTCACGCCCCAGCAGTTCGCGCACAATCCAGCAGGCGCCCTGCCATTTGTTGAAGTCGCCAAAGCAGCCGTGGATGTGGATGCTGCTCACCGTCGTTTGCATGCCCGCGCGGCGCAACACGGCCAGCACTTTTTGCACGGTGTCGGGCGAGAGGCGTGCGAATTCGGCGTAGTCAAACGCCAGGTCGGTCTCGCGGCCCGCGCTGTCGCGGCTTAGCTGCACACCGGGCACTTCGGCCACCACCTGCGCGGCAATGGTCTGCATGCGGGCCTGGTTGGCGGCGCGGGTGGCTGCGTCCTGTTGATGCAGTTTTGATAGCGGCTTGCGCATATCCGACGGGGGCTGCAGGCCTTTTTGATGCACAAAGGCCACCGCGCCGTTCTCCGCCACCATGGCGTCCACGGGCCATGTCGCACCCTGCGTGCCGGCCATAAAGGGCTCGCACCAGCCAATGGGTCGCCCGGTGATGGGAATGACGACAAGGCCTTCCGCCTTTAGGTCGGCCAGCGCCTGCAGCGCATCAGGCGTGATGGCGCCGTCGGTGGTCAGCGTGTCGTCAATGTCGGTGAACACGCCCACCAGATGGCGGCGGGCTGCTTCGGGCCAGCGGGTCAGGGCTTGCATGCGTGCGTGGCTTGTTCTGTGGTGTTAGTCGGTCAATTCGTACAGGGCGGAGCCGTCGCCGTTGTCTTGCACCAGTTTGATGCTGGGGTGTTTATCCAGGAATTTGACCGCCGCGCTGCCGGAAAGAAAGCTGGGGTGCACGCCGGGGATGCGCGCAATGCGCCAGTTGGCGTCTGCGGACGGGTTGACGGTGTGGTTCGCCGCCAGCTTGTCCGACATGCGCAGGTATTCCACCAGGGCCTGGCGGTTTTCGTCGGGTGCATCCAGCACCATCTTGTCGGCCGTCAGACCAGGAAAGTTGCCGCCGCCGGATGCACGGTAGTTGTTGGTTGCGACCACAAAGCGTGCGGTGTCCACAATGGGTTTGCCGGCAAAGCGCAGGTCGCGGATGCGGTGGGCATCGGGGTTGGTGAGCTGGCCTTTGGCGTCGTAGCGCGCCGGTTGGGTCACGTCGATCTCGTACTGCACGCCATCGATCACGTCAAAGTTGTAGGACGGGAATGCATCGTTGATGAGCGGCTGGCGTGCCGGGCCCTGCGGGTCGATGCGCAGGAACTGGCCGGCCGACATTTCCAGCCATTCACGCACTTCCGCGCCAGTGATCAGCACGGCCTTGAGCGTGTTGGGGTAGACATAGAGGTCGGCCATGTGCTTGATGGCCAGGGGGCCGGCGGGAATGTCGGTGTAGTAGTTCCAACCTTGGCGCCCGCCCGCCTTGAACGGCGCTGCGGCCGAGAGCACTGGGTATTTTTCGTAGTCGGTGCCCTGCATGGCGCGCTTCACATAGGCGATCTGCGCGTTGGACACGATCTGGATGGACGGGTCGTCCGCCACCTGTGCGAAGTAGCTGTAGATGGGCGCACTGCTCACGGCCACCTTGTTGCGCACATAGTCCAGCGTGCGCTGGTGCTCCGTGGCAATGCGTTGCATCACCATGGGGTCTTCTGCCGCCAGTGATTGTTTGGCCGCGCGGTCAAAGATCGGGCGGATGGTGGCCTGGCTGCCCACCACCTTCCAGGCCCCACTGCTGTTGTCCAGCGTCAGGTCGATCACGCCGAGGTGGTCGCCCCAGCGGCCGGGCATGACGGCGGGCACACCGTTGATGGTGCCGCGCTCGATGTCCACCTTGGGATAGGCGGCAAAGGCCTTGCCTGGAAACTCCGCATGGGCATGGCCGAACAGAATGGCGTCGACCCCGGGCACTTCGGCCAGGCGCGACACGGCGTTTTCCGCAAAGCTGCCGACCTCACCCTTCTCGAACCCGGAGTGGGGAATGGCCACCACCAGTTGCGCGCCCTTGGCCCGCATCTCGGGCACATAGCGGCGGGCCATGTCCACCATGTCGCGTGTGACGACCTGGCCCTCTAGATTGGCCTTGTCCCACTGCATGATCTGCGGCGGCACAAATCCGATCACGCCCACGCGCAGCTGCTGCGCCTTGCCGCTGGCGTCCTTGAAGGTGCGGTCCAGCAGCACATAAGGGGTGAAGGCGTGGGTGGGCGTAGCGCTGTCCTGTTTGCCGTCCGCCAGCAGCACGTTGGCATTCACATAGGGGAAGCTGGCCCCGGCGATCGAGCGGCGCAGAAAGTCCAGCCCGTAGTTGAACTCGTGATTGCCCAGGTTGGCTGCGTCGTAACCCAGCGGGTTCATGACCTTGTAGGCAGGGTGCGTCTGGCCGGCCTGCAGCGGCGCCACGCGTGCCACCACATCGCCCAGTGGGTTCCCCTGCAACAGGTCGCCATTGTCAAACAAGAGGCTGTTCGGCACTTCGCTGCGCGCAGCCTTGATGAGGCTGATGGTGCGTGCCAGGCCGTACTGGTCGGTCGGTTTGTCCTGGTAGTAGTCGTAGCTCAGCAGGTTCATGTGCACATCGGTGGTCTCGAGGATGCGCAGCTTCAGTTGTTCGGCACCGGTGGCAGCGCCCAGGCTTGCAAGCAACAGCGCACTGACAAGGCGCAGGGAGGCGGGGAATGGCATGGGGTGCTCCTGTCCGGTGAAGCCATAAAAAAAGCCCGCTGGTACAGCGGGCTTTGGATCTTACTTCCGCCGGCGACGGGGCTAGCCCATTAGCCCGCGCTTTGCAGCGCCAAGCCCGCGTGCTCGCGCAGTGGGTGGAAGTGGATCTTGGGAAAGCGTTCTTGCGCCAGGCGCACGTCGTAGGGGCTGGTGCACAGGTAGGCCAGCGTGTCGGCCGCATCCTTGGCCATGCGCTGCGGGTAGGCGTAGACAAACTCGCGCAGTTCGGCCGGGGTGTCGGCGGTGATCCAGCGTGCGCCGGTGTACTGGCTGCCTTCCAGGCGGATGTCGGCGTCGTACTCGGCCTTCAGGCGGTGCTGCACCACTTCAAACTGCAACTGGCCGACGGCACCCAGCAGCATGTTGCCGCCCATCTCGGGGCGGAACACCTGGATGGCACCTTCTTCGCCCAGCTGGGCCAGGCCCTGTTGCAGCTGCTTGGTGCGCAACGGGTTTTTCAACACCACGGTCATGAACATTTCGGGCGCAAAGAAGGGCAGGCCGGTGTACATCAGGTTCACGCTGCCGTCGGTAATCGTGTCGCCCAATTGCACACCGCCGTGGGTGGTAAAGCCCACGATATCGCCCGCGTACGCCTCTTCCACCGCCTCGCGGCGCTGGCTCATGAAGGTCACCACGCTGGTGGGGCGCAGTTCTTTGCTGGTGCGCATTACTTTCAGCTTCATGCCCGGCGTGTACTTGCCGCTGGCCATGCGCACGAAGGCAATGCGGTCGCGGTGGTTGGCGTCCATATTGGCCTGCACCTTGAACACCACGCCGCTGAAGGCGTCGTCTTCGGGTTGCACTTCTTTCACCACGGGCTGGCGGTTCACCAGCGTGGTGCTGGTGCGGCTGCGCGGGCTGGGCGCCAGGTCCACCAGGGCGTCCAGCACTTCCATCACCCCAAAGTTGTTCACGCCCGAACCGAAGAACACGGGGGTTTGCTTGCCGGCCAAAAAGGCCTCCAAGTCCCAGGCGGGGGAGGCGCCGGTGGCCAGCTCCATGCTTTCCATGGCGGTGGTCCACTCGTGGCCAAAGCGCTGGGCCAGCGAGGCGGAGTCGTTCAATGGCACGGCATCAAAGTCCTGCGGGCGGCGTTCGCTTCCGGATTCAAACACCGTCATGGCCTGCGTGCGCAGGTTGACGATGCCGCCAAACAGCTTGCCCTGGCCCACGGGCCAGGTCATGGGCACGCAGGGCATGCCCAACTCGCGTTCGATCTCGTCCAGGATGTCCAGCGGCTCACGTACTTCGCGGTCCATCTTGTTCACAAAGGTGATGATGGGTGTGTCGCGCTGGCGGCACACCTCGATCAGGCGGCGTGTCTGCGCTTCCACGCCGTTGGCCGCGTCAATCACCATGAGGGCCGAGTCCACCGCGGTCAACACACGGTAGGTGTCTTCCGAAAAGTCCTTGTGGCCGGGCGTGTCCAGCAGGTTGATCACGTGGTCGCGGTAGACCATCTGCATGACGCTTGATGCCACCGAGATGCCGCGCTGCTTTTCAATTTCCATCCAGTCGGACGTGGCGTGGCGGCTGGCCTTGCGCGCCTTCACCGAGCCGGCAATCTGGATCGCGCCCGAGAACAGCAGCAGCTTTTCGGTCAGCGTGGTCTTGCCGGCGTCAGGGTGGGAAATGATGGCAAAGGTGCGGCGGCGGCGGGTTTCGGGGGCGTAGGTCACAGGGGGTCCAAGGTCGGGTGTGGGCAGCGCACAGGGGCGGGCCACCAGAGAGAAGCTCGGTATTTTACAGAGGGCGCCCGCAGCCTGCTTGCCCTTACACTCGCGCTCCAACAGCGAAACGAGCGGAGCAGCGTGTGAGCATCAAGCAACTGGCCAGTGCACTGGGGTTATCCACCTCCACGGTCAGCCGCGCCTTGAATGGCTACACCGATGTGAACGAGCAGACCCGCGAGCGCGTGCAGGCCATGGCGGCCACCATGGGCTACCGGCCCGATGCGGGCGCGCGTCGCCTGGTGCGTGGCAAGACCGATGCGGTGGGCATTGTCTATTCCGCCGCGGTGGAAAACCTGGGCAACCCGCAGTTCCTGGACATGGCCGATGGCCTGGGCGAACGCCTGCAAAGCAAACAGCTGGACCTGCTGCTGGCCGTGGCCAAGAATGAAACCGACCTGACGTTTTACGAGCGCTTGTTCCTGGGCGGGCGGGTGGACGCGGTCGTGGTACCCAACACCCGTGTGCACGACCCGCGCGTGGACTATCTGCTGGAGAAGGGCTACCCCTTTGTGGGCTACGGCCGCACGCATGCATGTGACGCGTACTCCTGGGTGGACTTTGACAACGACATGGGCAGCCGCCTGGCCGTGGAGCATTTGTTGGCGTTGGGCCACACGCGCTTTGCCTATGTGCACGCGCCGCTAGAGTTGAACTTTGCCTTCCAGCGCCACCGCGGTTTCATGGCCGCGCTGAAGGCACGTAACCTGGATTGCCCGGCCCACCACCGCGTGGGCGATGTGCAAGACCGGCGCAGCGGGCTGCAGGCGGTGCAGGCCCTGCTGGCCATGCACCCGCGGCCCACGGCCGTGCTGGTGGACAACAACCTGGGCGGCGTGGGCATCATCCGCGGGCTGATGGATGCCGGTTTGCGTGTGGGGCAAGACATTTCGGTCGTGGTGCATGGCGACATTCCGCAGGACACGTTGCTCACCGGCATGCCGGTGACCACGGTCACCCAGCCCACACCCCACACCACGGGCGAGGCGCTGGCGGACATGGTCTTCCAGGTGCTGCATGCGCCTGAAGACGGCCCCTACCACCTGCTGCGCCAGCCCGGGCTGCAGCTGGGCACCACCACCGGCCCGGTGCGATAAACCCCAAACTGTTGCCGCGGTCCGTGGCAACAGGCTAAAATGCGCCACTTCCGAGGAGCGTTGCAGCTCGCCTGATGCCCCCAGCGGCGCGGCGAGTGAGGCTCGGAAAACACGGCGTGCCCTGCGCTGTGCCTCCCAACGGCGCTCACCCACTGGTTTGTGTGCGGTGAGTTTTGCCTCTTGAATCCCCGCCCGCCAGTGTTTATTCAAATGAACTTTTGGAGTGAACCATGAGCGCTGTGTTGAAATTTTCCAAGACCCCCAAGGCTGTCAAGGCCGCCGTTAAATCCGTCGCCCCCAAGGCTGTGAAGGCTCCCGTGGCCAAGACCGAAGACTTCAAAATTGCCGACATCAGCCTGGCCGCTTGGGGCCGCAAAGAGCTGACCATTGCTGAGACCGAAATGCCCGGCCTGATGTCCATCCGCGAAGAGTTCGCCAAGGCCCAACCGTTGAAGGGCGCGCGCATCACCGGCTCGCTGCACATGACAATCCAGACCGGCGTGCTGGTCGAAACCCTGCAAGCCCTGGGCGCTGACGTGCGCTGGGCCTCGTGCAACATTTTCTCCACCCAAGACCACGCTGCAGCCGCTCTGGTGGCCGCCGGTACCCCCGTGTTTGCCCACAAGGGCGAGTCGCTGGAAGAGTACTGGGACTTCACCCACCGCATCTTCGAATTTGGACCCAAGGGCTCCAAGACCGAAGGCCCCAACATGATTTTGGATGACGGCGGCGATGCCACCTTGCTGATGCACCTGGGCGCCCGCGCCGAGAAGGACCTCAAGGTGCTGGCCAAGCCCGGCAGTGAAGAAGAAATCTGTCTGTTCAACGCCATCAAGGCCAAGCTGAAGGTGGACCCCACCTGGTACAGCCGCCGCCTGAAGGCCATCATCGGCGTGACCGAAGAAACCACCACCGGCGTGATGCGCCTGGAAGAAATGTCCGCCAAGGGCACACTGGCCCTGCGCGCCATCAACGTGAACGACTCTGTGACCAAGAGCAAGTTCGACAACCTGTACGGTTGCCGCGAATCCTTGGTGGACGGCATCAAGCGCGCCACTGACGTGATGATCGCGGGCAAGGTGGCCGTGGTCGCTGGCTACGGTGACGTGGGCAAGGGCTCTGCCCAGGCCCTGCGCGCGCTGTCTGCCCAAGTGTGGGTGACCGAGATCGACCCCATCAACGCCCTGCAGGCCGCGATGGAAGGCTACAAGGTCGTGACCATGGAATACGCCGCCGACAAGGCCGACATTTTCGTGACCACCACCGGCAACAAGAACGTCATCACTTACAAGCACATGGAGGCCATGAAAGACCAGGCCATCGTGTCCAACATCGGTCACTTTGACAACGAAATCGACGTCGCTTCGCTGGAAAAGCTGAAGTGGGAAGAGATCAAGCCCCAGGTGGACCATGTGATCTTCCCGGCCAAGGGCAAGAAGCCTGCCAAACGCATCATCCTGCTGGCCAAGGGCCGCTTGGTGAACCTGGGTTGCGGCACCGGCCACCCCAGCTTCGTGATGTCGTCCAGCTTTGCGAACCAGACGATCGCCCAGATCGAGCTGTTCACCAAGCCCAAGGAATACAAGGCCGGCAAGGTCTATGTGTTGCCCAAGCACCTGGACGAAAAAGTGGCCCGTCTGCACCTGAAGAAGGTGGGCGCCATGCTGACCGAACTGACCGACGAGCAGGCTTCGTACATCGGCGTCTCCAAAGCCGGTCCGTACAAGAAAAACACCTACCGCTATTAAGCCAAGGACTCCATGCGTATAGACCAACTGCTGGTACAGCGCGGGCTGGCCAGCACCCGCTCACAGGCGCAACGCCTGATCGCCGATGGCGTGCAGTGGCAGAAGATGGAAGCGGGCGGCGAGGTCTGGAAACGCGTGGTCAAGAATGGCGATGACGTGCCCGAGGACGCCCCCATCGAGCTGCTGGACGACTCCGAGGCACGCTATGTGTCGCGGGGCGGTTTGAAGCTGGAGGCCGCCCTCAAGCACGTGGGCCTGTCGGTGACGGGGCTGCGTTGCCTGGACGTGGGGCAGAGCACTGGTGGTTTCACCGACTGCCTGCTGCAAGCCGGTGCGGCCGCGGTGGTGGGGGTGGATGTGGGCAGTGCCCAGCTGCACCCCAGCCTGCGCGAGGATGCGCGTGTCTTGTGCGTGGAGAGCGTCAACGCCCGGACCCTGTCTGCTGCAGATTTGATAGCTGCTTATGCAGACAGCACGGGGGCTGATGGCCAATTTGACGTAGAAGAAGATGGCGAAACCTTCGAGGGCTTTGACGGTTCCGATGACAGCCGCGAGGAGGCCGACCTGGCCGCTTTGCCGCCCGAATTCGCGCCACCGTTTGACCTCTTGGTGGCGGATCTGTCCTTCATCTCGCAAACCCTGGTGCTGCCGGCGGCGGTGCCGTTGCTGCGCGAGGGTGGCACTTTGTTAACCCTGGTGAAGCCGCAGTTTGAACTGCAGCCCGGCCAGGTAGGCAAGGGCGGCATCGTCAAAGACCCGGACATGTACGCCATCGTCGAACAGCGCCTGCGTGAGGCCTGTGCCGAACTGGACCTGACGGTCACCGCGTGGTTCGACTCGCCCATTGAGGGTGGCGACGGCAACCGCGAATTTTTCATTTGCGCCCGCAAAGCGGGCTGAACGCAGGCCCCGCGTGTACGGGGCGTGTGAGATGGAGATGCTGATGTTTACCAACGACCGAATTCCGCTGAGCCTGGAATTCTTCCCCCCCAAAACGCCCGAAGGCGCGGAAAAGCTGCGGGGCGTGCGCCAGCAGCTGTATGCGCTGCGCCCCGATTTTTGCTCGGTCACCTTTGGTGCGGGCGGTTCTACGCAAGAGGGCACCTTCGGTGCGGTGCGTGAGATCCTGGCCGAGGGCGTGAGCGCGGCTTCGCACTTCTCGTGCATCGGTGCGACCAAAAACACGGTGCGCGAGCAGTTGGCCATCCTCAAAGCCATGGGCGTGAAGCGCCTGGTGGCTTTGCGTGGCGACTTGCCCAGTGGCTACGGTGCGGGTGGCGAGTTCCACTACGCCAGCGACCTGGTGGCCTTTATCCGCACGGAGACCGGCGATGACTTCCACATTGAAGTAGCGGCCTACCCTGAGGTGCACCCCCAAGCCAAGTCGCCGGCCCACGACCTGCAGGCCTTTGCCGCCAAGGTCAAGGCCGGTGCCAACTCGGCCATCACCCAGTATTTCTACAACTCCGACGCCTACTTCCGCTTTGTGGAAGAGGTGGATGCGCTGGGGCTGGAGGTGCCCGTGGTGCCCGGCATCATGCCCATCACCAGCTCCACGCAGTTGATGCGTTTCTCGGATGCGTCTGGAGCCGAAATCCCGCGCTGGATTCGCCTGCGCCTGCAAAGCTATGGTGACGATGTGGCCTCGATCAAGGCCTTTGGGCTGGAAGTGGTGACGGATTTGTGCGAGCAGCTGCGCGCCGGTGGCGCCCCCGCGCTGCACTTCTACACCATGAACCAGAGCGCAGCGACGCTGGCGCTGTGCCAAAACCTGGGGCTGGTGCCCACAGTGCAATAAGGCGAAATCGCTTTACCTAGAGAAGCGGCGTTAGCCGCCCGACTCCAGTGTGGACGTGGCATTGGCGTCTTGTTTGAGCAATTCCACCATCTGCGGCAAGGCGTCTTTCAATGCAGCTTTGAGGGTGTGGGGCGGGTTGATGAGGAACATGCCACTGGCCGGCAGGCCCGGGCGCACCATTTCACCTTCGGCGTCCTGCAGCAGCTTGCTGGACTTCACGGTCAGCGTGGCGTGCAGCCAGGACTTGCCCGATTTGTTGGCCAGGGTCTTGAGCTTTTTGGGCAGGTCATGTGCCTCGGGGCGCGGAATGATGGGGTACCACACGGCGTAGGTGCCGGTGACAAAGCGCACCATGGCATCTGCCACCATGGCCGTAACGCGGGCGTAGTCGTTCTTGACTTCGTAGCTGGGGTCGCACAGCACCAGCGCTCGGCGCGAGGGCGGCGGCAAAAACTTCTTCAGTCCTTCAAACCCGTCTTCGCGCAGGATGGCCACTTGGCGCCCCGCTTCGAGCTGGGCAATGTTGGCCATCAGGGTCTTGGTGTCGGTGGGGTGCAGTTCGAACAGCTTGAGCTTGTCGCGGTCGCGCAGCAAGCTCTGGATGATGAAGGGCGAGCCGGGATAAACGCTCCAGTGGTTAGTGCTGTTGAAGCCAGCCACCATGTCCACGTAGTCTTGCAGCGCGGGGGCAAACGGCGTGGCGGGCTTGGCGGCGACCAGTTTCAAAAAGCCCTGCGCGGCTTCCTCGCTGGTTTTGGCGAAATCGCCATCCAACCGGTACAAGCCGGCTCCCGCATGGGTGTCGAACACGTTGAGGGCGGTATCTTTTTGCGTCATATGACGCAACACCGCCAGCAATACGGTGTGTTTGAGGACGTCGGCATGGTTGCCGGCGTGAAAGGCGTGGCGGTAACTGAACATCCCCTATGATACCCACGCAAGGCCAGCCGCCACAGGGCGGGACGTTGGAAGCGCGGCCTGAAAATAATATTGTGTGGAGCCTGGAGCTCCTTCCTACTGTTGCCACTGCATGAGTGATACCACCTCCCAGCCCAGCGAGCCCTCGGCTTTGTCCCTGGGCCACATGGACGCATTGCCGCCCGGCACGATGCTGGGCGAGTTCGAGCTGCAGGCGTTGCTGGGCGTGGGTGGCTTTGGCATGGTGTACCGCGGTTACGACCACTCACTGCACCGCCCCGTGGCCATCAAGGAGTACATGCCGTCCGCACTGGTAGGGCGTGGCACCGATTTGTTGGTGTCGGCCCGCTCTACCGCCGACGCCAAGCCTTTCCACGCTGGTTTGCAGTCCTTCATTGCAGAGGCCCGCTTGCTGGCGCGCTTTGACCATCCTTCGCTGGTCAAGGTGTACCGCTTTTGGGAAGCCAACAACACGGCCTATATGGCCATGCCACTGTATGAGGGCATCACCCTCAAGGAAGCCCGCCGCCGCATGAGCGGCCCGCCTTCGGAAGAATGGCTGCGCCAGGTGCTGTGGTCGGTGCTGGAGGCATTGCGCGTGCTGCACGACAACGACACCCTGCACCGCGACGTATCTCCGGACAACATCTTTTTGCAGAACCTGGGCCCCCCGGTGCTGCTGGACCTGGGCGCCGCGCGCCGCGCGCTGATGGATTCCAGCCAAAAGCACACCGCCATCCTGAAGGTGAATTACGCGCCCATCGAGCAGTATGCCGATGCGCATGACCTGCGCGAGGGGCCATGGACGGATTTGTACGCCCTAGCCGCTGTGGTGCATGGCTGCCTGTGCAACGAGCCGCCGCTGCCCGCCACCTTCCGGGTGGTGCGAGACCGTATGCCCGCTTTTGCCCAAGTCGCCAAGACCGCAGAAACGCATTTTGGCCAGCTGTATTCGCAGGCGTTTGTAGAGGCCGTGGCGCGCGCCCTCACCATTGAGCCGGCGGGACGCCCCCAGAGCGTAGATGCCTTTGCACAGGAAATGGCGCTGCAGGTGCCAGCCGATATGGCGCGGTTCGACTGGCGCCTGGGTTTGGGGCCATCCATCACGCTGGAGGAGCGCGGAGTGGCCTCGGTGCCGTTGACTACTGCCTTGCTCACCACCCAGCCTGCTCCCCAGGCACACACCCAGCCACTGACCGCCACGACCTCGCGGGCAACGGCCAAAACGGTGCAGGTGACGCCAAGGCGCAAGCACAAACCCGAGGTCGCAGCGGCCGTCACGCCACGCAAGACGGCCCCCTCGGGGTGGTGGATTGCGGCTGTCGTGGCGTTGGTCGTCGGGGTGCTGGCAGCTGTCTTCACGGTAGGCATAGGCCATAAACCGACGCCCCAGGCGGCCATTGCGGAGCCGGAAAAATCCGAGGCACCAATGGGCATAGTGCCTGTAACGGAAGTTCCTGTTCCGTCAGCATCGCCTAGCGTCGGAGCCTCCGCTCCCACGTCTCGCAATGCACCTGTTGCAGTGGCCAAGCCTGCTACAGCGCCAGTCGCCACAGCGGTGGCCGGTGACAAGCCGGTCGTGGCCAAGCCCAGCCGAGTGGAGCCCAAGCCCCCCGTTCCCTCGGCACCCCTGGTGGTCCAAGCGCCGCCGGTCGAGCTGTGTGCCGATGCCACGGTCCTCACCAAAACCATGTGTGTTTACCGGGAATGCCAAAAGCCTGAGCACGCGCATTTGCCGGCTTGCATTGCCGACCGCAAGCGCTGGGAAAACCAGAACAACAAGTCCGTGCTCCCCTGAAAAAGGGCATATTTGCCGATTGGCGGGGCTTTTTGTATAATCGAGGGCTTCGCAGCGCTTTTGTGGCTCCGCGGCGAAGGCTTTTTACAAAGTACCCCCACCTAAGAGATTCCCATCAGAGGAACGCCGACCGTGGAAAAGAGCTCGCCAAACCAACTCCTTTTTAGGAAATTCTCATGTCTACTTTCAGCGCAAAACCCGCTGAGGTCGTGCACGAGTGGTTTGTGATTGACGCGACCGACAAGGTCCTCGGACGAGTAGCCAGCGAAGTTGCTCTCCGTTTGCGCGGCAAACACAAGGCCATTTACACGCCTCACGTCGATACCGGTGACTTCATCGTCATCATCAACGCAGCCCAGCTGCGCGTCACAGGGGCTAAAACCCTGGACAAGGTGTACTACCGTCACTCGGGTTACCCCGGCGGTATCACAGCCACCAACTTCCGCGACATGCAAGCCAAGCACCCCGGGCGCGCTTTGGAAAAAGCCGTCAAGGGTATGTTGCCCAAGGGTCCCCTGGGTTACGCCATGATCAAGAAGCTCAAGGTCTACGGTGGTGCTGAGCATCCCCATACCGCCCAGCAGCCCAAGGTTCTGGACATCGCTGGTATTTCTGCCAACGCAGTGAAGAGAGAGGCCGCCCAATGATTGGTGAATGGAACAATGGCACCGGCCGTCGCAAATCCAGCGTCGCCCGCGTGTTTCTGAAAAAAGGCTCTGGCCAAATCGTGGTGAACGGTAAGGCGATCGAAAAATTCTTCGGTCGTGCAACGTCCATCATGATCTGCAAGCAGCCCCTGCTGTTGACCAACCACGCTGAAACGTTTGACATCATGGTCAACGTCGCTGGCGGCGGTGAGTCCGGCCAGGCTGGTGCAACCCGCCACGGTATTACCCGCGCTTTGATCGATTACGACGCCACACTCAAGCCCGTCTTGAGCCAAGCTGGCTTCGTGACACGCGATGCGCGTGAAGTCGAACGTAAGAAGGTCGGCTTCCACGGCGCTCGCCGTCGCAAGCAGTTCTCCAAGCGTTAATCGCCGCAACATTGCGTTGCAAAGCAACAGCCGCCAGAGTGCAAATTCTGGCGGCTGTTGTCTTTTGGGCTGCTAGACTTCGCCCTCCATGAGATTCCGCCTCCTTCGCCGCCGCCTCACCATCAGTGCGCCACGCATGGCGGTACGCAGCGCATTGCCTTGGCCGTTTCGCTGGGCCATGCTGGCCATCGTGCTCGGTTTTTGCTCGGCCATCGGCCTGTGGGCATTTGAGTTTGGCAAAGACATTGCAGGGTTGGACAAAGGCTCCAAGGAAGAGCTGATGCAGCTGCGCACCGATGTCGCTACCCTGCGCGCCGAGTTGGCGGATGTTAAGACGGAGCGTGACCAGGCCCAGTCCATTGCCAACACTGCCGATACCCTGGTAACGACTGAGAAGGCTTCGCACGAAAAACTGCTAGCGCAGGTCAAGCAGCTGGAAGCAGAAAACCGGGGCTTGCGTGACGATTTGGGCTTCTTTGAAAAGCTGATTCCCGCGGGTGCTGTCGAAGGTTTGGCGATTCGCGGCCTGCAGGCGGAGCTCAGCGCGCCCGGAACGTTAAAATGGCAAGCGCTGGTCATGCAGCCGGGCCGCAATACGCAAGAGTTCACAGGTCGTTTGGAGTTAACTTTTGCGGGAACGGTGAATGGCAAACCCTGGTTCGCAACCTTGCCGGATGGGGCTATCCCCATCAAGATCAAGCAGTACGGACGTATGGAGGGCGAGTTGGCGCTTCCTCCTCAGGTGATTGTCAAAAGTGTGTCAGCGCGGGTTCTTGAAGGTTCTACGGTCAAGGCGACCCAGACCCTCAAGCTGTAGTGTTTACAGAGGTTCACCATGTTCAATAAGAAAAAGCAGCCCCCCATCAAGAGCCTGATTGCCGAGGGCACACAAATCGACGGCAATATGGCCTTTTCGGACGGCCTGCGGGTCGATGGCGTTATCGTGGGCAATGTGATGGCCAGTGATACCGTGGCCAGCATTCTGGTGATTTCCGATTCGGCCAGCGTGACGGGTGAAATCACCGCCGACCACATCATCATCAATGGCACGGTGAAGGGGCCAATTCATGCCCGCCACATGCTGGAGCTGCAGCCCAAAGCGCGCATCGAAGGGGATGTGGAATATGCCGCCCTGGAAATGCACCAAGGCGCCCTGATTGCGGGCCAGTTGCGCCCCCTGCTGGGCGCAGAAGAAAAGCCCACACTGAAACTAGCGGCAAATAACCAGTAAAAGAATTCCCGAGCGAATTCCTGTACTATTTGCAGCATCCTGATACCGACCGGAGTCCCCCATGAGCGCAGTTGCCGAAAACATCCAGACCGAAATGCCTTCCCCCATCCTGTTTACCGACAGCGCGGCGGCCAAGGTTGCGGACTTGATCGCCGAAGAGGGCAATCCTGACCTGAAGTTGCGTGTATTCGTGCAAGGCGGCGGCTGCTCTGGTTTCCAGTATGGCTTCACGTTTGATGAAATTACCAACGAAGACGACACCACCATGACCAAAAATGGCGTGTCCCTGCTGATCGACGCCATGAGCTACCAGTACCTGATGGGCGCAGAGATCGACTACAAGGAAGATCTGCAGGGTGCGCAGTTCGTGATCAAAAACCCCAACGCCACGTCTACCTGCGGCTGCGGTTCGTCTTTCTCGACCTGATGTCTGGCAAGCCCTGCGGTTTACGCAGGGTAAATTGCACCGAGTATGCGGGCGCCCTGGGCGCCCGTTACTTTTGGCAAGCTAGCCGTTTGATGCAAGCAAGCCTGGCGGGCCAACCAGGCAAAGGCGCTAGCCTCCACCTGCAGCGGGGGCAAGCCCCAAGCATCGGATGACTCTACGGCGCACCTTGGCAGGTGATGGGCCAGTCGCTGCATCAAATGGGTATTGAAGGCACCGCCACCACAGACCACCAGGGTATTGCACTGCGGTGCGACGTTGCGCAAGGCTTCGGCACACGACCGGGCCGTTAGCTCCGTCAACGTGGCTTGCACGTCTTGCGGCGAGACATCGGCCACCTCCGATAAACAACGTGCCAGCCACGCGGCATTGAACAAGTCGCGCCCCGTGCTTTTGGGTGGCGGTTTCGCGAAAAAGGGTTCATGGAGCAAACGCGCCAACAAGGCTGCGTGCACATGACCACTGGCAGCCCAGCGGCCAGTGTCGTCAAAGGCCTGCCCGGTGTGGGTCTGACACCAGCCATCCATCAGCGCATTCCCCGGACCACTGTCAAAGCCCCGCACGGGCGCATCGGCAGAGGGATCCAGCACCGTGATGTTGGAGATTCCTCCGATGTTCAGCACGGCCAGGGCGCGGCCGTCTTGCCCGAAAAAGGCTTGGTGGAAGGGGGGCACCAGTGGGGCGCCCTGGCCCCCGGCAGCGACATCGCGGCTGCGGAAGTCAGCCACCACGTCGATGCCACACAGCTCGGCCAGCAAAGCCGGCTGGTTCAACTGCAGGGTGTAGCCCGTGCCATCAAATTCTTGCGGACGGTGCCGCACGGTTTGTCCATGCGCGCCTATGGCTCGGACGGCGCTACGTGGGGTCTGGCTGGTTTGCAGCAAGTTGGCGACCACTTCGGCGTATACCCGCACCAAGCCGTTACCAGCCAGAGCGGCGCGGTGCAGCTCGTTGTCGGCCGCCGTGTTCAGTGCCAGCAGCTCTGCGCGCAGCACGGCGGGCAGCGGAGTGCTGCAGTGTTGCAGCACGCGCATGCGCCCTTGGGAAAAATCGGCCAGCACGCCGTCCACACCGTCCAGCGAGGTGCCGGACATCAGGCCTATAAATAGCTCGGACACAGCGGGGCGTGTGCGCTTACTCGGCGCTACCGGGGCGCAGCTGGGCCGCTGCGGCCAATTGGCTACGCATCGCGAGTGCGGCTTGGTCGAATTGGGGTTTGAGCGCCGCGGTGACGGGCACCGATTCGCTTTGGCGCGCAATGGTCAGCGGGTCGTGGTGTACGCCGTTGACGCGGAATTCAAAGTGCAGGTGCGGGCCTGTGGCCCAGCCAGTGGCGCCGACCGCCCCGATGTTCTGGCCCTGCGACACGCTCTGGCCTTTTTTGACGTTGATGCGGCTCAGGTGGGCATACACCGTGGTTTGGTTGTTGCGGTGCTTCACCATGATTACATTGCCAAAACCGTTTTGCACGCCGGCAAAGTCCACCACGCCATCGGCGACGGTGCGCACGGGGGTGCCGGTGGTGGCCGCGTAGTCCACGCCCAGATGGGCTTTCCAGGTTTGCAAAATGGGGTGGAAACGCATCTTGAAGCCGCTGCTGATGCGTGAAAACTCCAGCGGTGAGGCCAAGAAGGCGCGGCGCAGGCTTTCGCCGGACAGCGTGTAGTAGCTGCCCTTGGCTGGGCCGGCAACGGCAGCCGTGGGGTCGCGGAACCACATGGCCTGGTGGGCCTTGCCGGCGTTGACAAACTCGGCGCTCAGCACGCGGCCGGAGCGCAGGGGTTCGCCATCGCCTTCCAGCGTTTCGTACACCACGGAGAAGCGGTCACCCTTGCGCAGGGCGCGGTGGAAGTCGATATCGCCAGAGAAGATTTCGGCCATCTGCACGCCGATGGAGTCGGGCAGATGGGCATCGTCGGTGGCGGCAAACAGCGAGGTCTGGATCACGCCGCTGGCCAAGCGCGTGGTCGCCACCAGTGGCAGGGTTTCCAGCTGGGCCTTGAAGCCGGTGGCGTCCTTGGTCACGCTCAGGCGCTTGAAGGTGCCATCGTCGAGTGGACTCCAGCGCGCAGTGAGAGCGGTCAGACCCTGCAGTTCGTTCACTTCCGCCGTGACGTTGCGGCCCGCGCGGCCCAGCAACTGCTGCTGCACCTGGGGATTGGCACGCAAAAAGGCAGATGCTGCGGGGTCAAACACGCCCAGGCGCTTGAGCAGGCTGTCGGCGGTGTCGGTGGAGCGGGTGACTTCGGAGCGGTACAGGCGCATGGCCTGCTCGGGCAGCGTCAGGTCCAGCGGCGCTGCGGGCAGGGCCTGCACGGCCTCGACCACGGTGCGCACGGGCAAGTCGGCGGCATCGGGGGCCAAGGACGCTACGGCGAAGGTGGCGCCTGTGCCACCCACCAGGAGTGCGGCGATGGCGGCGGTGATGCGTTTGGGGTGGCGCTGGGCTAGGTCACGTGTGTACGCAAAGCAAGCCTCTACGGCTTGGGTCAATCCGTGTTTCAAAATCTGGAACTCCGATGGGTGGTGCGGCACGACTAAAATTCAGCCGCTGGCAACGAACACGTTGCAGGAGAGAGCCCGCAGTATAGCGGCGGCACCTCCCTCGGCAACCAGAAAAAACCCTTATGAATCAAGCCTCAAGCCCCTCTATTGTTGTAAGTGATCGTGTGCGCGAGGCCCTGGCGGTGACCCTGCGTGGTGTGGAAGAACTGCTCCCGCAAGACGAGTGGGTGAAAAAGCTCACCAAGTCGGAAGCCACCGGCACGCCGCTGCGCATCAAGCTGGGGCTGGACCCGACCGCGCCCGACATCCACATCGGCCACACTGTCGTCCTGAACAAGATGCGGCAATTGCAAGATCTGGGCCACACCGTGATCTTTTTGATCGGCGATTTCACCAGCATGATTGGCGATCCCAGCGGCCGCAACAGCACCCGCCCGCCGCTGACGGCCGAGCAGATCAAGGTCAACGCCGAAACCTACCGCGCCCAGGCCGACAAGATTCTGGACCCGACCAAGACCGAGTTACGCTACAACAGCGAATGGAGCGACCCGCTGGGCGCGCGCGGCATGATCCAGCTGGCCAGCCGTTACACCGTGGCCCGCATGATGGAGCGCAACGATTTTCACGACCGCTTCAAGGCCGGCACGCCGATCGCCGTGCACGAATTCCTCTACCCACTGATGCAGGGTTATGACAGCGTCGCCTTGAAGAGCGATCTGGAACTGGGCGGCACCGACCAGAAGTTCAACCTGCTGATGGGCCGCACGCTGCAGGCCGAATATGGCCAGGAGCCCCAGTGCATCCTGACCATGCCGCTGCTCGAAGGCCTGGACGGCGTCGAGAAGATGTCCAAGAGCAAGAACAACTACATCGGCATCTCAGAAGACCCGAACACCATGTTCGCCAAGGTGCTGTCTATCTCCGACGTGCTGATGTGGAAGTGGTACACGCTGCTGAGCTTCAAGAGTGAAGCCGAAATCGCTGCGCTGAAGGCCGAGGTCGACGGTGGGCGTAACCCCAAGGACGCCAAGGTGGCGCTGGCGAAGGAAATCACCGCCCGCTTCCACAGCGCGCAAGCGGCCGATGCGGCCGAGCAGGATTTCATCAACCGCAGCAAGGGTGGTGTGCCGGACCAGATCGACGAGATCACGTTGCCTTTGGGCGAAGGTGGCGCGGCGCTTGGCATTGGCGTCTTGCTGAAGTCCGCCGGCCTGGCGGCTTCCAGCGGTGAAGGCAACCGCCTGATCGATGGCGGCGGTGTGCGCATCGACAGCAACGTGGTGAGCGACAAGGGACTGAAGCTGGGTGCGGGCACCTATGTGCTCCAGGTGGGCAAGCGCAAGTTCGCCCGCGTGACCTTGGCCTGATCCCACGCGATGCTGGCTTTGGTGCAACGGGTGCGGCGCGCCCAGGTGACGGTGGATGAGGCGGTGGTCGGCAAGATTGGCCGCGGTCTGCTGGTGCTGATGTGTGCCGAGCAGGGCGATACCGAAGCACAGGCAGTCAAGCTTCTGGCCAAGCTGCTGAAGCTGCGCATCTTCAGCGACAGCGCGGGCAAGATGAACCTCGCAGTGCCCGATCTGGATGGTGCGGGCACGATGGGCGGCTTGCTGCTGGTGAGCCAGTTCACGCTGGCGGCGGACACCACTGGCGGTAACCGGCCCAGTTTCACGGGTGCTGCGGCGCCTGAAGACGGACGCCGACTCTACGACTACTTTGTGGCCCAGGCGCGGGTGGCGCACCCTATTGTGCAGACCGGCATTTTTGCGGCGGATATGCAGGTGGAACTGGTCAACGATGGGCCGGTGACCATTCCTATGCGGGTGGCGCCTGTTGCCTGATTGCTATTGATTTTGTAGCTGCTTGCGCAATATTGGCGGGGGCTAGGGGGTTGAAAGGCTTGTAAGTTTATGGGTTCGCGCGCGCGAGGGGACACCAACACACTAACCTTTGACGTTCGACGTTCTTGATACCCGCAGGAGTAGCCCCAGTGGGTGTTTTGCGCAGGTCAAGGAGGAGGCCGAAGGCCGGGGGACACGGAGCAAAGCGCCCACCGCGGCTGCTCCGGAGCGAACGCCAAAAACTCAGTACGGGTTCTTAAACCCCAGCCGAGCCATGATCTCCGTCTCGCGCAGCTCCATCACCTCCGCGTCCTCGTCCAGCTCATGGTCCCAGCCCTGCGCATGCAAGGTTCCGTGGACGATCATGTGGGCGTAATGCGCCTCCAGCGTCTTCTTCTGCTCCTTGGCTTCCTTGGCAATCACCGGTGCGCACAACACCAGATCGGCGGTCACCACGGGGTCTTGCGTGTAGTCAAAGGTCAGTACGTTGGTGGCGTAGTCCTTCTGGCGGTACTCGCGGTTTAGCGTCTGGCCTTCTTCCGCATCGACGATGCGCACGGTGATTTCGCCGTCCACTTCTAGCGTGTTGCGGATCCAGCGGATCACTTTGTGGCGCTTGAGCGCAGTGCGGTGTTTGTCGGCGTCTTTGAGCTTGCCGAATTGCAGGGAGAGAGAGAGTTCGGGCAGCATCAGCGGACCTTGGGTGTTCGGGTTTTGGGCAGGCCTACGCGGGGTAGTTCGGGTTCTGGTTCGGGGATGGCGATGCGCGGCAGGTCTTCCAGTCGTGCGGCATCGTAGGCGTCCACAATGCGGGCCACCAGCGGGTGGCGCACGATGTCGGCGCTGGTCAGGCGCGTGATGGCAATGCCGGGCGTACGGCGCAGGATGCGCTCAGCATCGACCAAGCCGCTCAGCTGGGTCTTGGGCAGATCGATCTGGCTCACGTCACCCGTGATGACCGTCTTGGTGCCAAAGCCCACGCGCGTGAGGAACATCTTCATCTGCTCGGGCGTGGTGTTCTGCGCTTCGTCCAGGATGACGAAGGCGTTGTTCAGCGTGCGTCCGCGCATGAAGGCCAATGGCGCAATCTCTAGCGCCTGGCGTTCGAAGGCCTTGTGCACTTGGTCATAGCCCATCAGGTCATAGAGCGCGTCGTACAGCGGGCGCAGGTACGGGTCCACCTTCTGGTTCAAGTCGCCGGGCAAAAAGCCCAGGCGCTCACCGGCTTCCACGGCAGGGCGCGTCAGCACAATGCGTTGCACTGCGGCGCGTTGCAGGGCGTCCACCGCAGCGGCCACGGCCAGATAGGTTTTGCCGGTGCCGGCGGGGCCGATGCCAAACGTGATGTCGAACTCGGCGATGTTGTCCAGGTAGACGGCTTGGTTCTGGCTGCGCGGCTTCAGATCGGCGCGGCGGGTGACCAGGCTGGGACCATCGGTCGCATCCATGCTGCCATCGCCGCTCAACATCAGTTGCACCGTGGACGGCTGGATGGGGCGGGCCGCGATTTCGTACAGCGCCTGCAGCATGTCCATGGCGCGCTGGGCCTTGAGCTTGGGGCCTTCGACCTTGAACTGCTCATGGCGGTGGGCGATGCGCACCTCCAACGCGACTTCAATCGTGCGCAGATGCTCGTCGGTGGGGCCGCACAGGTGGGACAGGCGCGTGTTGTTCAGCGGCGAGAAGGTGTGTCTGAGAATCAAGCTGATAATTCCGGGCGGGTGGAGCGTGAGCTAAGCCCCAATGATAGGCAACAAACTCGATTCACCCCAAGCACCGCAGGCACGCACCCATGATCGGCAAACTCACAGGCATCCTCAGCGACAAAAATCCCCCGCAGGTCATCGTGGACTGCGGTGGCGTGGGTTACGAGGTGCAGGTGCCCATGAGCACGTTCTACAACCTGCCAGCCGAGGGCCAGAAGGTCAGCCTGCTGACCCATTTTGTGGTGCGCGAAGACGCGCAAATCCTCTACGGTTTTGGCAGCAGCAGCGAGCGCGAGGCGTTTCGCGAACTCATCAAGATTTCGGGTGTGGGGCCGCGCACCGCGCTGTCGGTGCTGTCGGGCATGGATGTGGCGGACCTGGCGCAGGCGGTGACGCTGCAAGAAGCTGGGCGCCTGGTCAAGGTGCCGGGCATTGGCAAGAAGACCGCCGAGCGTTTGTTGCTGGAGCTCAAAGGCAAACTGGGCGCCGACATCGGCGCGCCACTGGGCGCGGCCAGCGATGCGCAGGCCGACATCCTGCAGGCGCTCCTGGCGCTGGGCTACAGCGACAAGGAGGCCGCGGCTTGCCTCAAGGCCTTGCCCAAGGATGTGGGGGTGAGCGATGGGATCAAGCTGGCGCTCAAATCATTGGCAAAATAGGCCACTAGCCCGCGTGGAATATGCGTGATAAGCTACTAAATCGATAGCGAATTATTGAGCCTCACGCACGGGGCGGCCGTTCAGCGCCTGCACGGGGCGGGCGTTGGCGGCGTAGAGCTGGGTGAACAGCTTGTACTGCGCGCGGCTGATTTGCATGGGCTGCTTCAGCACGGTCCACAGCACGCCCTCGGTACACGGCGGCGTGGTCAGCGAGCCCATGAACTGGTAGTAGCGCTGGTCGGTGGGGAGCAGCTCGTTGAGGTTGAGCAACTCGCGTGGCATGCGCACGCGGTCATTCACTTCCAGCGGCATATAGGTCCACACCTTGTCGATCAGCGGGTTGGCCACACCGGGTTCCAGCAGCACAGCCACCACGGCCAGTTGGCCGTCGTCGTTCTTGTGCACCAAGTGCGCCACCATGGCCGCACGCTTGCCGTTCACCTGTTCTTCGGAGGGTGTGTGGAAGTGAAACTGCAGCAGCTTGTAGCGCGTGCCGCGCACGGTGATGGTGTTGTCGCCCTGCACGTCCACCTGGATGGTGTGGCCGTTGTTGACCACGGTGCCGTTGCTGGCCGTGTAGTTGAACAGCAGTGGTTCTGCCGGGCCCTGCAGGGTGTTGCCGTCTTCGATGTTGATGGGGGACTGGCGCTTGCCCAGCGCGCAGACATTGAAGTCGGGCTTGAGCTTGCCCCAAGCCTGCGGCCCCATATCCCCTTCATAAGCCCAATGCACCTCGCCGCCATGGGTGTCCGCACCCATTTTGGCGGTCTGGCTGGCCATCGCGGCAGCACGGGCGGGTGTGCGGCGACTGGAGGAGGCTGCGCCCGCCGGCCCGGTACCGCTGACGGTGATGGTGAGTTTTTTCTTGGGGGCTACGCCCAGCGCGTCGCGCAATTGGTCGCCCACCTCCTTGGCGTTGGAGGCACTGCTGGCCTGGATATCGACGGCAGCGGGCTTTTTGGCCGCCGCGGGTTTGGTGGTGGGCACAGCGTCGTTGGCCCATACCGTGGCGGAGCCCAGCGCCAGGGCCAGCAGCAGAAAGTAGGGGGGGCGGGTGGGCATGGCTGGCGCTGCCTTTCAGTCGTGCAGAAACGTAAATCCAGGCCCGGGCGCGCCAGACAAGGAGGGGATATCTTGCATATCGGCACAGTGGCGGTGCTTCTTGAGCGCGGGCAGTGCCGCGCTATAGTGGGCACCCACCCCGGGTTTTGTGATTTTCTGCATGGATAGGCCTCTTTCGTGAGCATTCAGACCGACGATTTTTCTGTTCCACCCCCTGCCGCGCCGCGCATGGTGTCTGCCGCGCCGGTGTCCAGCAGCGAAGAGGCGATCGAGCGTGCGCTGCGCCCCAAGCTGCTGGACGAATACGTGGGCCAGGCCAAGGTGCGCGAGCAGCTGGAGATCTTCATTGGTGCGGCCAAAAAACGCAACGAGGCGCTGGACCACGTGCTGCTGTTCGGCCCGCCCGGCCTGGGCAAAACCACGCTGTCCCACATCATTGCGCACGAGCTGGGCGTGAACCTGCGCCAGACCAGTGGCCCGGTGCTGGAAAAGCCCAAGGACCTGGCGGCGCTGCTGACCAACCTGGAAAAAAACGACGTCCTGTTCATTGACGAAATCCACCGCCTGTCGGCCGTGGTGGAAGAAATCTTGTACCCCGCGCTGGAGGACTACAAGATCGACATCATGATCGGTGAAGGTCCCGCAGCACGCTCCATCAAACTCGACCTGCAGCCCTTCACGCTGGTGGGCGCCACCACCCGCGCCGGCATGCTGACCAACCCGCTGCGCGACCGCTTCGGCATCGTGGCGCGGCTGGAGTTTTACAGCTCCGAAGAACTGGGGCGCATCGTCAAACGCAGTGCGGGCCTACTGGGCGTGCCCATGGAAGAAGAGGGCGGGTTTGAAATCGCCCGCCGCTCGCGCGGCACGCCACGCATCGCCAACCGCCTGCTGCGCCGGGTGCGTGACTATGCCGAGGTGAAGGGCGACGGCACCATCACACTGGACATCGCCAACCGCGCCCTTGCCATGCTGGACGTGGACCCCCAGGGCTTTGACCTGATGGACCGCAAGCTGCTGGAAGCCGTGATCCACCGCTTTGATGGCGGCCCCGTGGGGCTGGACAACATTGCGGCCAGCATTGGCGAAGAGCGCGAAACCATTGAAGACGTGATCGAGCCCTACCTGATCCAGCAGGGCTACCTGCAGCGCACGCCGCGCGGGCGCATTGCCACGCTGGCGGCTTACCGGCATCTGGGCGTGACGGCGCCCGTAGCGCCAGCCGTAGACCTGCTGGGCGACTGAATCAGCGCCCGGCAACGGGTGCTTGACTCTGGAACTCCGCAGGCGCACGATGGTCCCAGGTCTATCCACCCTGGAGGTTGACCATGGACGCACTACCGACCCCAACGGAGTTGTTCCTACCCCGCACCCGCGGACCGTGGTCTGCGCCGGCAAGCCTTGCCCGGCCACCGGTATACAGGCCCGCGGGAACGTCAACCCGCGCTGACCGCGCGGCGCGCCGGCATTTGCGACGGGCGCTGTGGGTGGTTCTGTGTGTCGCGGCTGTGTTGGCGGGCATGGGCGTGCAAAGCCTGTACACGGCTGACCTGGCAGAGCGCCTGGAGCTGGCGCAAGCACGCGTGAACGATCTGGACCAAAACCTGCAGACTTTGCGGGCGCAAGCCTCCACACACGACGACGTGGAGTCGCTGCGCAGTGTCATGGGGCATGGCTTTGATGGCACGGCGGCCCGTGTCAGTGCGGTGGAGTCTGGCTCGGTGGCGCCCGTGGTGTCCCGGGTGGCCAATTCAGTGGCGCTGATTCAGGCGCGCTATGTGCTGATCGATCCGCCTACCGGCCGGCCTTTGCGGTTAGCAATGGCCAAGGGCAAACCACAAATGGGGGCTGACAACGAGCCTCGCCTCACGCTGGCCGGGCAAGGGCCTATCTACATGTTTCGCTCCACCGGCACGGCCTTTGTGGTGGATGCGCAGGGCACGCTGGTAACCAACCGTCATGTGGCCTTGCCCTGGGAGCAAGGCGTGGCGATGCATGCCATGCAGAGCTTTGGTGTGCGGCCCATGGTGTTGGAGTTGCGCGGTTTCTTGCCCGGTACGGTAGAACCCTTTGCCGTGTCGGTGGCGGGGGTCAGCACCACCCATGATCTGGCGCTGCTGCGTGGAACGGGTGCCGCCCTCACGGCGGAGCCGCTGACGATGTCCACGCTGGCGCCCTCGCCGGGCGACGCGGTGTTGGTACTGGGGTATCCCACGGGGCTGACGGCCTTGATCGCTCGGGCCGACAAGCGCTTTGTGACCGGCTTGCGCCAGCAGGCCGACATGAATGACCAGAAGGCGGCAGAGGCCTTGGCGCAGGCCGGGTTGATCCAGCCGCTGGTCAGCCGCGGCATCGTGGCCCAGGTGAGCGATGCTGCTGTGGTGCACGACGCCCAGACCACGTTTGGTGGCAGCGGCGGCCCGGTGCTCAATCTGCGCGGCGAGGTGCTGGCCATCAACCGATCGATCCTGGCGGGCTTTGGCGGCGCCAACATGGGCGTGCCAGTGGGGGTGGCCAGCGACATGCTGCTGGCCGAGAGCGAGGCCCGCAAGAAGGCAGAGCAGCCCTGAGGCCTTGGTTCAGTGGCGTTGTGTGCGTTGCACGTTGTGCACGATGAGCAATTGGGCCGCGTAGTAGGTCAGCAAAATCCAGAACGAAGCCAGTGGCACGGGTATGAGGAATTTGTTCACCGCAATCAGCGAGTCACTCAGCATGAACACGCACGCGCCCACGGCTACCCAGCGCGCGGCTGCATCACGTTGCGCGGTGGCGCGACCGATGGCCTGTGCCGCCATCAACGAAATCACGCAGACATAGGCCGCTACCGCCCCCTTGAGCACAGCGTCGCCCAGGCTGCCCCACAAGGTGGCGTACATCACCGCGCCAAAGGCCAGCACATAGACCAGCGCCGTACGGCTGGGGAACCAGGCCTGACCCTGGCGGAACAGTGCGATGTAAAACAAGTGCGCCATCAGGAACGCGGCCAGGCCGGGGATGAAGGTGTTGCCGGGCAGCATGAGGAACACGTCGCCTACCAGTGAAAACGCCAATGCACCGACCAGCAGCGCCGTAGATTTGGTGTCAAACAGGCCGCTAGCCCCCGTTGAATATGCGCGAGAAGCTACAAAAGCAATAGCAAGCACCATGGCTAGCGGTTTGGTGACGAGGTAGTAGGGCAGCAGGCCCATAGCCCCCAAGGTGGCGAGCGCTGCGGCCTCCACCACCAGCACCTCCAGCGCACCCAGGCGGTGCTGCATGAAGCGGCCCAGCGCCCACATGGCGGCCGAGAGGGCCACGCAGCCCGCGGCCGCGTCGGCAAAACTCAGCGAGTCGGCCACCCACAGGTAGCCAGCCACCGCGCCCAGCGCCAGCACAAACTGCAGGCTGGCAAACCATTGCTGGCCTCGGGTCAGCTGCGGGTCATAGGTTTGCACCTGGTCCAGGGTGAACGCAGGTTTTGGACGGGCGGCGGCCAGGTCTGGGGGTTGCCAGCCCGGTGGCTTGAACCAGATGCGCAGCTTGTCGGCCCAGCGCTGGGTGGCCCAACTGTCTTTGGCCAGGCCCCAGTAGACCTCGGCATTGGCCCACAGCGGGTCCCAGCTGTTGAGCGGGCCACGCGTTCCGTACACGCAGGGCTCCTTTTCTTCGGTGAAGGTGCCAAACCAACGGTCCCACAGCACCAGAATGCCGCCGTAGTTTTTGTCGATGTACGGGTCGTTCACCGCGTGGTGTACGCGGTGGTTGCTGGGGGAGCAAAACACGCGGTCAAACCAGCCCAGCTTGCCCACTTGTTCGGTGTGCACCCAGAACTGGTAGAGCAGGTCGATCAGGGCCACGATGCCAAAGATCAGCGGCGGCACACCGGCTACCGCCATGGGCAGGTAGAAGATCCAGCCGAAAAAGGTGCCACTGGAGGTCTGGCGCAGCGCGGTGGACAGGTTGTAGTGCTGACTCTGGTGGTGCACCACGTGTGCCGCCCAGAACAGCGCCACCACGTGGCCGGCGCGGTGCAGCCAGTAGTAGCAAAAGTCATAAAACACCAGTGCCAGCACCACGCCGTACCAGGTTTTCCAGAATTCCAGATCGGGATACAGCGCCACGACACCAAACACTGCGGTGTAAATGCCAATGCTGAGCACCTTGCTCAGCACCCCGCTGACCTGGCTCAGGATGCCCAGGCTGATGCTGTTGATCGCGTCGTTCAGCCGGTAGGCGCGCGCACCGGGCACGCGGGCGTTGGCGCGGCGGCTCCAGGCAAATTCCAGGGCGATCAGCAGCAGGAAAACGGGGGTGGCGAAAACGATGACTTTGCTCATTCTCGTATTTTTGCCGAGCAAGCGCTTGGTGCCGAGCGGGACAACCCTAGTCCGCCGTAGGGCGGGCTGACTAATTTGCGCGGAAATCGCGCCACTGCGCGCGCGTAAACCAGCCGCAGACAATCGCCAGTACGGCGTAGAACATCAGCGTGCCCCAGGCAATGTTGGGGTAGTCCCAGGCAAAGCCCAACACCGCGGTGACGCTGATGAGGAAGAGAAGACCCGAAAGCAGGGACCAAACCAGTGCCAACGCGCGCTCCACGCCGGAACGCAACGTCCCCATGGCCTGGTGCGTGTCTTGCCAGGCCTTCGCTGCATCGTCGAGCGGGCTGGCGTCTTGTGCGGCTAGGGCCTGCGCCACATTGGCATGGCTAGCCAGCGCGGCAAAGTCTCCACGTGCGGGCCGGGCGGCCCGCCTGCGCCACCAGAACACGAAAAACAGCAGGCCGATGGCTGCCACGATCATGGCTGCGTAGAGCAACTGGTCCTGCCAGGGGACCGAGGCGGCGTGCATCCAGTAGTGGCCCATTCGTGTGCTCCGTAGCGGGTGCTTTAGGCGGTAGATTCGTCCAGCGCGCTGTCGTCCAGGTGCCGGGTATCGGCCCAGCCCACCAGTGTGAGGGCATCAGGCGTCCACAGCAGGCGGTTGATGGCGGCATTGCCCAGTTCCCAGGTGCGCGCCGCATGCAGTTCTTGCTGGGTAGCCAGGCGGTAAAGGATGTCCATCACGCCGCCGTGTGCCACCAGCACGATGTGCTCGTCCAGGTGCTGTTGCGCAATCTCGTTCAGGGTCAGGGCCACACGCTCCCGCAGCTGCAGTGGTGTCTCTCCACCGGGGGGGGCAAAGTGGGGGTCGCGCTGGCGCCAGCGTTTGGATTCTTCGGGCCACTTTTCGGCAATGTCCGCCCAGGTCTGGCCCTCAAAACTGCCAAACCCGCGCTCGCGCAAACCACGGTGCAGCCGCACGGCACGGGCGTGGGGGTTGTGCGCATGGCGTGCAATGGCTTGGGCGGTGGTGTGGGCGCGTGCCAGGTCGCTGCTGTAGACATGGTCGATGGTTTCTTCCGCCAGCGCTGCACCCACGCGCTCGGCCTGCCACAGGCCCCGCTCGTTGAGCCCAATGTCCAGCTGGCCCTGGATGCGGGTGTCCACGTTCCAGGCGGTTTCGCCGTGGCGCACGGCGGTGATACGGGTGGCGGCCATCAGCGGTTGTCTTTGCCGGGTGCTGGCAACTCCACCACGACTTTGTGGGCGCCAGGTTGGGGGTAGTTTTTGAGGGCGGCTTCCAGCATGGGGGGCAGCAGGTTCAGCGTGTCGCCCCAGGGGCCTTCAAACACGGCCGACGTCTCATATGCCACCTGGCCGTTGGCGTTGTCGCGCAGCAGCAGGTGCACGCGGTGGCGCACCCACGGTGGGTCCAGTTCCATCAGCGGGCGCTCGTACCACAGGCCGTTGGTGCCCAGCACCAAGCCCACGCGGGGCGGGCGGGCGTAGGGGGTGCGCATGCCTTCCGCACCCACGCTCACCTGCACGAGGTAACGCGGGGCGGTGTCGCTGCGGTGCAGCCCCGCGTTGGCCAATGCCTCATCGGCCATGGCTTCGATGCGGTCCTGCACACCATTCGCGGCCTGCGACGGCAGGCGCTCAAACCGGTAACTGGCGCCGGTGACCGCAGGGGCGGTGCCGACAAAGCTCTGCACATCGCTGTCGATCATGCGCGACGTGGCGCAACCGACCAACAGCAATGCGACCAGAACGGGGCCCAAGCGGGCCAGAGCGGTGCGCAGTTGCATGATGACTCCTCGTTAAAGGCTAACCACTTGCAGACCCGGCAGGTTTGACAGTCCCGGCAATGCCGGCGCAGGGAATTCTTCTGCGTCAAACGCCTTGTCGCCATCCTCGTCAGCCACACCGGTCGTCGCAATGTTCTTGAAGTCGTGCTTGGTGTGGTCCATCAGGTGCGAGGGAACCACGTTTTGCAACGCCGTAAACATCGTTTCGGCCCGCCCGGGATATTGCTTCTCCCAGTCGCGCAGCATGTTGCCGATCTGCACACGCTGCAAGTTGGTCTGACTACCACACAGCGTGCACGGAATGATGGGGAACTGTCTGTGTGCTGCCCAACGAATCAGGTCCTTCTCTGCGACGTAGGCCAGGGGCCGAATGACGATGAATTCCCCGTTGTCACTGGCCAGCTTCGGGGGCATGCCCTTGAGCTTGCCGCCGAAGAACATGTTCAAGAAGAAGGTCTGCAACATGTCGTCGCGGTGGTGGCCCAATGCGAGTTTGTTGCAGCCGAGCTTGCGGGCTACGTTGTACAGAATGCCCCGGCGCAGGCGGCTGCACAGGCTGCACATGGTCTTGCCTTCGGGGATGTTCTTCTTGACGATGGAGTAGGTATCCTGCGTCTCGATGTGGTACTCCACGCCCAGGTTTTTCAGGTACTCGGGCAGGATGTGGTCGGGAAATCCTGGCTGCTTCTGGTCCAGATTCACAGCCACGATCTTGAAGTCGATAGGCGCGCGTTGCTGCATCTTCAGCAGGATGTCGAGCATGCCGTAGCTGTCCTTGCCACCGGACATGCATACCATCACGCGGTCGCCTTCCTCGATCATGTTGAAGTCCATGATGGCCTGGCCCACTTGTCGACATAGGCGTTTTTCGAGCTTGTGCGTTTCGCGCTCGATCTTCAGCTCTTTGTCCCGGTTGGACGCCGCATTTGTGGCCTCCGCGGTTTCATCTTCTACCCACACTGCACTCATAGTTTTCTCCATTGCACCATCCGCGCTCACCATTGGCCCGTTTCCATACGGATGGCCACTTCACAATCTTCAAAAATTTCCAGCTTCGCAATCTTCACGCGCACCCCCAGCACCCCCGGCAGTTGCATCAGGCGGTGCGAGAGTTTGCCAATCAGCGTTTCCAGCAAATTCACGTGCTCGGCCGTGCACTCGGCAATGATGATCTGGCGCACCTTGCGGTAGTCCAGCACATGGTTGATGTCATCGTCGTGCGGCAGCAGGGGCTGGGTGCCCAAGCTTAGTTCGGCATCCACCTGGATCGGCTGGGGCGCGGTTTTTTCCGACTCCAGAATGCCCAGGTTCGCGTCGAAACGCAGGCCCGTGAGGGTCAGGGTTTGGTGACCGGTGCTGGCCTTTATGCTCTCTTCACGCATTTACGCCTTTCATGCGAAATACTTCAACGCCTACGCCCGCACAGTCGGGGTACACATCGGGCTTGTGGGTGGACAGGCGCACCGCGCGCACCTGCGGGTGGGCCAGCAACTGGGCGGCCAAATCGTCGCACAGGGTTTCCTGCAATTCCACATGGCCCCGGGCAATGCGTGTGGCAATGACTTCGCGCACAAAGTCATAGTCCACCACCTCGGCCAGCTTGTCAGCCTTGGGCGTGGTGCTGGCGTACGGCACAAACAGCTCCACATTGAACACCAGGCGCTGGGTCACGCCCTTTTCAAAATCATGCGCCCCAATCTGCACCGGCACCACGTGGTCACGCAGGAACAGGCGGCGGCATTCCACGGCCAGGGAGTCAAACATGCGCTCGCTCATGGCGCGGCTCCGTTGGTGGCGGGCACCATGAACATCACGTCGCGCGCCAAAGGCACCAGGTGCTGTCCGTTGTCTACGGCAATGGTTACGCCGCTGATGCAGGGGTTCTGCGCCAGAAACACGCAGGTGGCGGCCACCTGGGCCGGGTCCAGCGCGCGCTGCATCAGGTTGACGCGTGCCGCCTGGTCAAAGTTGTCCTGGGTTTGCGGGCCGCTCAGAAACATCAGGCCTGGTGCCACGCCGCACACGCGGATGGCCGGTGCCAGCGCCTGGGCCTGCAGGGCCACGGCGCGCTCCAGTGCCAGCTTGGTCACGGTGTACGAAAAATAATCGGGGTTCAGGTTGAACACCTTCTGGTCCAGCACATGGATGATGCTGCGCGCACCGGATGTTTCCTGGGCATCGGTTTGCGCCATCAGGCTGGACAGCGACAAAGGCGCCAGCAGGTTCACCTCGATTTGGTGGCGGGCTCCGTCCACGTCCATGGCCTGGCCACTGTCGGGTTCGAAGCTGGAGGCGTTGTTCACCAGGCAGTGCAGTGGGCCGGATTGGGCTGCAATCTTCTGCACCATGGCGCGGCGGCTGTCTTCCTGGCCCAGGTCGGCCTGGATGGCATGCGCGGCGTGGCCCTGGGCGCGCAGGTTGGCGCACAGCGCCTGGGCCGCGTCGGCGCTGCGCTGGTAGTGGCACCATACCTCCCAGCCGGCTTGCGCAAACTGGGTGCAGAGCAACGCACCCAGGCGATGGGCGCCACCGGTGACGAGTACGCGTTTAAGCACCAAATAGTCCTTGAGCAGGGTGGGGATGAGGGGGCAAGATAATCCTTGGCTTTACCAAACACGAGACCGTTGTTCATGTTCACTGCCGAAAGCATTCCGGCCAGCCTGACCCGAATTATCGCGGATGCCATCGAAAAAGCCGGCGGATGGCAGGGTTTTGACGCGTTTATGGGCCAGGCCCTCTACACGCCGGGTCTGGGCTACTACGCCAACGGCCTGTCCAAATTCGGCCAGATGCCGCAGGGCCTGCGTGGTGCCGAGGGCGTGGCGGGGGCTGGCAGCGACTTTGTCACCGCGCCCGAAATGACGCCTCTGTTTGGCCAAGCGTTGGCGCGCCAGGTGGCGCAGGTGCTGCAGGCAACGGGCACCGACGAGGTCTGGGAGTTCGGGGCCGGCACGGGCGCCCTGGCCTCGCAACTGCTGGAGGCCTTGGGTGACCAGGTGCGCCGCTACACCATCGTGGACCTGTCCGATTCACTCAAAGAGCGGCAGCGCGCCGCCCTGGCGCCGTTTGGCGATAAGGTGGTGTGGGCCACGGAACTGCCCGCCGAGCTGCGTGGCGTGGTGGTGGGCAACGAGGTGCTGGACGCCATGCCCGTGCAACTGCTGGTGCGTAAGAGCGGCATCTGGCATGAGCGCGGCGTGGTGGCAGAGCAGGGCGCCTTGCAATGGAGCGATCGGCCCACGATGCTGCGGCCACCGGTGGAGATTGAGGGCGAGCACGACTACCTGACCGAAACGCACGCCCAGGGCGAAGCCTTTGTGCGTACCTTGGCTGATCGTCTGGTGCTTGGGGCAGTCTTGTTGCTGGACTATGGTTTCCCGGAGAGTGAGTACTACCATGTGCAGCGCCATATGGGCACGGTGATGTGCCACCGCGCCCACCAGAGTGATCCTGATCCATTGCAGGATGTGGGCCTGAAGGACATCACGGCCCATGTGAACTTCACCGGCATTGCGCTGGCCGCCCAAGACGCCGGGCTGGATGTGCTGGGCTATACCAACCAGGCCCATTTTCTGATCAACTGTGGCTTGGTCGAGGCCATGCAGGCCGCGCCACTGCCGGAACGCGTTGCCGCGCAAAAGCTGATTCTGGAACACGAGATGGGCGAGTTTTTCAAGGTGATTGCCTTGGGGCGCGGGGTGGAGGCCCCCTTATTGGGCTTTGCCCGCGGCGACAAAACCCACCGTCTGTGAGTGCCCGCCGCCCGTAACGGGGCTGTAACAGGGTGGGAGGCTTGCACGTTAGTATCAGCCGCCCGTTGTAATGACCTGCCGACGGCCCCTTTTTTGAACGAGACAACCATGCAAACAACCCCTTCGGAACTTTTGGTGAAACTGCCCCCTGGCGCGGCCCCGGTGGCTTGTGTGGACATTGGGGGCACCAAGGTCGCCGTCAATGTGGCCGACACCGAAGGTGTGCGTGGCAAGGTGTCGGAACCGACATGCAAGGAAGGCAATAACGACGCGCTGGCGCAGCAAATCATTCGCCTGATTGGTGAAAGCTGTGCACTGGCTGGCATTGCTGTGGCCGATATTTCTGCTGTGGGCGTGGCCACTTGCGGCCCGTTTGTGATCAACCAAGGCATGGTGGAATTGGCCGGCCCCAACATTTGCGGTGGCCTGGCTGGAAAGGCGCGTGGGCTCCCCAATGACTGGAACACTGCCCTGCTGGAAGCCCCGCTGAAGGCCGCCTTCCCCAATGTGCGGGTGGAAAACGACGGCGTGGGCGCGCTGGAGGCCGAGCGCCGCTGGGGGGCGCTGCAGGGGCTGGACAACTGCGCCTACGTCACCTGGAGCACTGGCATTGGCATGGGCCTGTGCGTGGATGGTCATATCCTGCGCGGCAAGAACGGCAATGCGGGCCACGCGGGCCATACCTTCGTGATCAGCAATGACGATGCCTTGTGCGGTTGCGGTCTGGTGGGGGACGTGGAAGGTCTGGTGGCCGGCAATGCCATCCCCCGTCGCTTCGGAGCCCAGGGTTTTTCAGATGCTGCTACGCTTTTTATAGCTGCTCGCGCAGGAGACGCGGGGGCTACAGCCATTGTGGATGATCTTTGTGCGGTGATGGGCCGTACCCTGTTCAACATGGTGGCCACATTGGACTTACAGCGCATCAGCGTGGGCGGCAGTGTGTTCTGGCACAACCGCGACTACCTGCTGCCCAAGCTGCAAAACTACCTCAAGGGCAAGCTCCCCGCCCTCACCAATGGGGTCGAAATCGTACCCGCCGGCCTGGGTGAAAAGGTGGGTGACTACGCCGCCTTGGCACTGGTGGTTCCCTGACATCTTGCGAGGGAGGGCGCCTTTTTGGGGCGACCTAGGGAAACTCCTAGTAGTTGAATGTTAAAAATTAATTAAAAATTAATTAATTCGAATTGGCATGGTGCTGGTCCGAATTCAACGTTGCTTCTGGCCCCCAGAGACCCGGGCCAGAAAGACAAAACTTTTTTGGAGACAAGATGTTGAAGCTTTCTAAACTCGCCACCGCAGTGGCACTCGTGGTTGCTGGTTCGGCCGCTGTGGCTGGTGAAGTGGAAGTCCTGCACTACTGGACATCCGGCGGTGAAGCCAAGTCGGTTGCTGAACTGAAGAAGATCATGCAAGCCAAGGGCCACGTCTGGAAAGACTTTGCTGTTGCTGGCGGCGGAGGTGACAACGCTGCAACCGTGCTGAAAAGCCGCGTCGTGAGCGGCAACCCCCCCGCAGCTGCCCAAATCAAGGGCCCTGGCATTCAGGAATGGGCAACCGAAGGCGTGTTGGCCAACCTGGACGCGACTGCCAAGGCTGAAAACTGGGACGCTCTGCTGCCCAAGGTCGTGGCCGACGTGATGAAGTACAAGGGCAACTACGTGGCTGCTCCTGTGAACGTGCACCGCGTGAACTGGATGTGGGCGAACTCTGCCGTGCTGAAGAAGGCCGGCGTGACGTCCACTCCCAAGACTTGGGACGAGTTCTTCAAGGCTGCTGAAGCAGTCAAGAAGGTTGGCCTGATCCCCGTGGCACACGGTGGCCAAAACTGGCAAGACTTCACCACCTTTGAGTCCGTGGCTCTGGGCGTAGGTGGCACCAAGTTCTACAACGACGCTTTGATCAAGCTGGACCAAAAGGCACTGACCAGCGCCACCATGACCAAGGTTCTGGAAACCTTCCGCAAGGTCAAGGGTTACACCGACGCAGCCGCTCCTGGCCGCGACTGGAACCTGGCCACTGCCATGGTGATCCAAGAGAAAGCCGCGTTCCAATTCATGGGTGACTGGGCCAAGGGCGAATTCACCGCTGCTGGCAAGGTTCCCGGTAAGGACTACATCTGCGCCGCTGCTCCTGGCACCGACAAGGCTTACACCTTCAACGTGGACTCGTTTGCCATGTTCAAGCTGAAGGACGCTGGCGCCCAAAAGGCCCAGGCGGATCTGGCTGCTTCCATCATGGGCACCGAGTTCCAGGAAGTGTTCAACCTGAACAAGGGTTCTATCCCTGTGCGTTTGAACATGAAGATGGACAAGTTTGACGATTGCGCCAAGGCTTCCGCCAAGGACTTCGTGGACACCGCCAAGACCGGTGGCCTGGTGCCTTCCGTCGCCCACGGCATGGCCATCAAGCCTGCTGCTGAAGGCGCGATCAAGGATGCCGTGTCCCAGTTCTGGAACGACGACAAGATCTCCATCGCAGACGGCGTTGCCAACATCGCCAAGGCAGCTGCCACCAAGTAAGTCACACTGACGCGCAAGCGTCAGCTGTTTCTAAAAGCCCCATCCCCGGTCGGGGGTGGGGCTGTTTTAAATTCAGGTTCCTGAAGGTGCCACTCCATGTCTATCCATTCCTCTTTGCGTTGCCTGTTGGCCGGGTTGGCCATGTGTGCTGGTGCGAGCCTGTGGGCTGGCGAGGTGGAGGTGCTCCACTACTGGACCTCTGGGGGGGAAGCCAAATCGGTGGCCGAACTCAAAGGCATGATGGCTGATCGCGGCCACAGCTGGAAAGATTTCACGGTAACGGGCGGTGGCGGGCAGAACGCCATGGCCGTACTCAAGCAGCGCGTGCTGGCAGGCAATGCCCCGGCAGCGGCGAACATCAAAGGCCCTGCCATTCAGGAATGGGCCGAGCTCAATGTGTTGACCAGCCTGGATGCCATGGCTTCCTTTGAGAAGTGGGACGAGGTGCTGCCCAAGGTGGTGGCCGACCAGATGAAATACAAAGGCCGCTATGTGGCCGTGCCGGTGAATGTGCACCGGGTGAACTGGTTGTGGGCCAACTCGGCCGTGCTGAAAAAAGCCGGCGTGGCATCCTTGCCCAAGACCTATGACGAATTTTTTGCCGCTGCCGACAAGATCAAGGCAGCCGGCTTTATTCCCGTGGCCCATGGTGGCCAGGACTGGCAGGACTTCACGGTGTTTGAGACCGTGGTGCTGGGCGTGGGCGGAGCGGCTTTTTACGACAAAGCGCTGGTCAAGCTGGACCGTGCGGCGCTGGCGAGCGACGAGATGCGCAAGTCCCTCGAAGTGTTTCGCCGCATCAAGAGCTACACCGATGACAAATCCTCTGGCCGCGACTGGAACGTGACCACCGAACTGGTGATCAACGGCAAGGCCGGTTTCCAGTTCATGGGTGACTGGGCCAAGGGCGAGTTCCTGGCCGCGGGCCAGACGCCGGGCAAGGACTTCACTTGCTCTGCTGCCCCCGGCACCGACAAGGCTTACACCTTCAACGTGGATTCGTTTGCCATGTTCCAGCTCAAGAGCTGGGAAGCGCAAAAGGCCCAGGGTTACCTGGCCTATCTGCTCATGGGTGAGAAATTTCAGGAGAAGTTCAATCTGCGCAAGGGCTCCATCCCCGTGCGCCTGGGCATGTCCATGGACAAATTTGACGAATGCGCCAAGACCTCGAGCAAAGACTTCGTGGCTACCTCGGCGGCCGGCACCCTGTTGCCTTCGGTCGCGCACGGCATGGCGCTGTCCTCGTCCAACCAGGCGGCTATGCGCGTGGTGGTGACCGATTTCTGGAATAACGACAAAGCCACGGTCAATGACACCGTGGGCAAACTGGTAGCGCTGAACTCTCCCAAGCAAAAATAGAACGTATGAAAACCTTTGAAAATGTACTCCCCAAGCTGGTGATAGCACCGGGCTTCGTGCTCGGCTTTGCTTTCATCTACGGCTTCATGATCTGGAACGGCGTGCTGTCGGTCACCGGCTCCCGCATGCTGCCCAATTACGAAGAATTTGTGGGGCTGGAGCAGTACGCGCGCCTGTGGGAGATGGACCGCTGGCTCGTGGCCCTGAAAAACCTGGGCATCTTCAGCGTGCTTTATGTGGGCGGCTCCATGGTGCTCGGCATGGGCCTGGCGATTTTTCTGGACCAGAAAATCCGTTTCGAAGGTGTGCTGCGCACCGTCTACCTGTACCCCATGGCGCTGTCGTTCATCGTGACTGGCACCGCCTGGAAATGGATCTTGAACCCCAGTCTGGGGCTGGAAAAATTGATGCACGACCTGGGCTGGACCAGCTTCCACTTCGACTGGCTGGTGCAGTCCGAGACAGCGATCTATTGCGTGGTGATTGCCGGCATCTGGCAGTCCGCAGGCTTTGCCATGGCCCTGTCGCTGGCCGGCCTGCGCGGCATTGACGACAGCATCATCAAGGCCGCCCAGATCGATGGCGCTTCGCTGCCTCGCATCTACTGGCGCATCATCTTGCCCATCCTGCGCCCCGTGGTGTTCTCCACCGTGTTGGTGCTGTCCCACTTGTCTATCAAGAGCTTTGACTTGGTGATGGCCCTGACCTCCGGTGGCCCCGGCTTCGCGTCGGATGTGCCTGCCACCTTCATGTATGTGATGAGTTTCACCCGCGGCCAGATTGGTCTGGGCGCTGCCAGCGCCACCATGATGCTGGCCACCGTGGCCGCCATTGTGGTGCCCTATCTCTACAGCGAATTGCGCGCCAAACCCCACGACCGCTAATTCACGACTGCCATTTATGTTGTCCAAAAATCTACCCCGTATCCTGATTTATGGCGTGCTGCTGCTCGCCGCTTTCTTCTTCCTGGCGCCGCTCTACGTGATGCTGGCCACCTCGTTCAAGGACGCTGAGCAAATCCGCTCTGGCAACTTGCTGAGCCTGCCCAACAGCCTGAACTTCGAGTCTTGGAAGCTCGCCTGGTCCACCGCCTGTACCGGCGTGGATTGCCGCGGCTTGCAGCCCTATTTCATGAACTCCATCGTCATGGCCGTGCCGGCCGTGTTGATCTCCACCGCCTGGGGCGCCATCAACGGCTACGTGCTGTCGATGTGGAAGTTCAAGGGCAGCGAAGTGCTGTTCGGTTTCATGCTGTTCGGCGTGTTCATGCCCTTCCAGGTGGTGCTGTTGCCCATGAGCCAGGTGCTCGGTTTCCTGGGCCTGTCCAGCTCGCTGGGCGGCCTGATCCTGGTGCACTGCATTGCAGGTTTGGCCGGTACCACGCTGTTCTTCCGCAACTACTACACCGCCATCCCGCGCGAGCTGGTGAACGCCGCACGCATTGACGGTGCAGGCTTCTGGCGCATTTTCTTCCGCATCGTGGTGCCTATGTCCACCCCCATCCTGATGGTGACGCTGATCTGGCAGTTCACCAACATCTGGAACGACTTCCTGTTTGGCGTGGCCTTCAGCGGCGCTGACAGCAAACCCATCACCGTGGGCCTGAACAACATGGCCAACACCTCCAGCAGCGTCAAAAGCTACAACGTCGACATGGCTGCGGCCGTGATTGCCGGTCTCCCCACCATGCTGGTCTATGTACTCGCAGGTCAATATTTTGTGAAAGGACTCACCGCCGGCGCGGTGAAAGGATAAAAAATGGCAGCTTCTCTTCAAATCGCAGGCATCCGCAAAGTTTTCGGCAAAGGTGAAAAAGCCGTCGAAGTTCTCAAGAAGATCGAAATTGACGTTGCCCCTGGCGAGTTCCTGATCCTGGTGGGCCCCTCGGGCTGCGGCAAGTCCACCCTGCTGAACATCATTGCCGGCTTGGAAGAACCGTCCGAAGGCGAATTGCGCATTGCCGGCAAAAACGTGGTGGGCGTGGCCCCCGCGCAGCGCGACATTGCCATGGTGTTCCAAAGCTACGCGCTCTACCCCACCATGAGCGTGGCCGACAACATCGGCTTCGCGCTGGAAATGCGCAAGGTGCCGCTGGAGCAGCGCAAGAAGCGCATTGCCGAAGTGGCTGCCATGCTGCAGATCGAGCATTTGCTGGACCGCCGCCCTGCGCAGCTGTCCGGTGGCCAGCGCCAACGCGTGGCCATGGGCCGTGCTTTGGCACGCGACCCCCAGCTGTTCCTGTTTGACGAACCGCTCTCCAACCTGGACGCCAAGCTGCGCGTGGAAATGCGTGCCGAAATCAAGCGCCTGCACCAGGTCTCCGGCATCACCAGCGTCTACGTGACGCATGACCAGATCGAGGCCATGACGCTGGGCAGCCGCATCGCGGTGATGAAGGACGGCATCCTGCAGCAAATTGGCACGCCCGACGACATCTACAGCCGCCCGGCCAACACCTATGTGGCAAGCTTCATCGGCTCGCCGACCATGAACCTGATCAAGGGCCATGTGGAGGCCGCAGGCGCCCAAGGCCGCTTTGTGTTCAACGGCAGCACCCTGCAACTGGACACCCCCGCCACGGGCGACGCCACCTTGGGCGTTCGCCCCGAGCACGTGCACCTGGTGGCCGACGCCTCTTGGCGCGGTGAGGTGATGGTGGTGGAGCCCACCGGCGCCGACACCTACGTGGTGGTGAAGACCGCCGCAGGTGACGTGACTGTGCGCACAGCCCCCAAGAGCCAGTGGAAAGCCGGCGACCAAGTGGGCCTGGAAGTCAGCGCCGCCAACGTCAATTGGTTTGGTACTGCGACAGGTGCGCGTCTGGAAGCCTAATTCAGCAGTCGAAAGACCAAAGCGCCGGGCTGTCCTTGTAGGGCAGCCCGGCGTTTTTTTATGTCTTTAAAAGACTGAAGACGGCATTTCGAACCTGCACCGTGCGCCGCAGATCTGCGGATAGACTTTGCTGCGTTCAGCACAGTGCTGACTGTCTTTTGCCGAGCCGCATCCACCATGAAATACCTTCGCCAGCTCCTTGTTCTTTTCGCCGCCGTCGCGTGCCTCCACGTTGGCGCGCAGACGACCAGCGCTGCGTCGCATGCCTCCATTGCGGCATCCAATGCGGCTGTTTTCAAGGCGTGCGCAGACGCTCCGGCCGTCAACGTGGCGTGTCCGCTGGATGCGACTTTCGGGCTTTTCAAGCTGGCTCCGAATAACGATGTGCTGGACTTCAAGGTTTCCAATACCATCCCTCTGGTGGTCAACCAAAACTACGGGTGGATCCTGAAACTCAACCAGATGACGGGCAAGGTCCGCGTTCTCGAACGCATGACATTGCCGCAAGCCCCGAAGATCTGGGGCACCGGTGGCCAGCCTTTCGGCACATCCGCGGATCGCAAGACGATGTCGCTGGATGTGACCCTGACGATTTACAACGGCACCATCTCCAAGTCTTGGGACGTGGCGAAGGGCGATCCTCCTGGCCACTACCTGATCAGCGCGTTCGTCGGAAATTCCGCACCGGTGCAGTTCGAGTTCGATGTGGTTGATCCGCGGTGACCAACCGCTGCAAACCTGTAGGTTGGGCATGTTTCTTATTACCGAATGCCGCGATCTCCACGACCTGAGCACACTCGAGAATCCTAACGCGCTGAGGCCGATCGTCCATCTCTCCGGCAGATATGCAAGCTCGGCGGTTTGTCGCGATCAAGCAAGATCGCGGCGTTCGCCGAGCTGCCGCTTTGCCGAGGCGTCTACAGACTGAAAGCGGTCATAGCCGTTTGGCATAGCGACTCAATATCCACAGCAACCAACAGGCCAATAGACTGACCAACAGAAAAACGCCAATTTCGCAGGCAATGGCTGTGGCGCCAAGTCCTTGATAGTCAGGGAGATCAGTGAGTTCTTGAACGCCATATTTTTGAAGAACACTCTGAACAAAAGTATCCCCTGCCAGAGTTGCACCCCAAAGCGCCAATGCTGTTCCGCTAAGCACAACAATAAAAACGCGGGCAATGAAAGCTACCTGCCTCATATGAATTCAGTACCTCAACAGACCGGCAGCGGTCATTCAGTCTAGAGAATCACTTCTGAACTGCCACCACAGGAGAAATTTCAAGCCGATGGTGCGGCTGAATTGGCCGGAATGAGCTCAATTCCTTCGTGCCAACAAAGAGCACGAAAGTGGGCTGCTCATCTGGGCCACCGTAACTGTAGATCGTTGTTCCTACCGGAATCAGTCCTTCTTGGCTTTGTTGTGATGCCAACAGGACAAGAGGCTCGGTTGTGACATAGCTGGAGCCTAGAAGTCGATGCTCCTGAAAAAGCTCGCCGGCTAAGAAGAGGAGTACTGACCAGACGACAAGAGCAGCTACTTGGATGGACCGACGAATTTTCATATTCATAAGGTAACTTAAGACTGAAAGCCGACTTCCATGTCGATCCGAAGCTGACACTCAAATATAGGTTTTACGTTTGAGGTAAGCCGCAGGTGTGAAGGGAACTAAAACGCCCCCTTGGGAGGTTCGATCAAATTTAGGCATCACTTACTTGCGGAGCCTGTTAATGCGGCCTCAAGTCGACCCCAATTTCCAGCATTGTGCAAGCGTTCACGTGCCTTTACGTATGGCGCTTCGTTCTGGGTGGTACGTCGCATTGGATCGGCACCAAGGCGCACCAATGCAGCAGTCGCCTTGATTGACTCTTCATCTGCAACCTGAGTTGTGTACTCGATTGCAAAGTGGCCTTCCGCTCCTTCCGCATTAACGTCGGCACCCTGCGATACAGCGATCTCAATACCAGGAACACACGTCGCCTTAGCTTGAGAGATCAAGAGGTGGTTGGAATTGGTAGCTCTGATGCCAAGACGCTCTAACTCGGCAAAAATTTGTGCCGCCTCCGCTGGATTGTTCCGGCAATTTGTCATTTTTTCAAAGAATTTATCAGGGAATCCTTTGCAAAGATTCGGCTTAGCTCCCTTTGCAACGAGCTCCTTGAAAATCAATGCATTGTTGAATGCGACAGCATGGATGAGGGGGCATTCGGATGGGTTTCCTATTGGAACGTTCGCGTTTTCACGCGTGACAGGCGAGTGGTCGCTGCGGCCACAATTTTCTCCTTGGAGGCGCAAAATAATTGGTGAGCCTCCGCAGCGCCCTCCCAACGCCTGGGTCTCCAAAAACAAAGTTCCATAAACAAGGATTGGCGCCCAGAACGGGGCAGAAAGAATGGCAGCTGCAATAGCAACCAGAATAATGATGGTCTGCGGTACCTTGCTCATCCTGCCGCCTAACGAATAATGTATGGAAGAGTTATCAACATCGTATCAAACGGAATCTTGCAGTGGGATGTCGGCTTCCGCCGCAAACGGGCGTTTGCCCGCGGCAAGTACAAGGTGCGCAAGGATGCGCCGCTGATTCCGTGGGGTGGGGGATGTGACTCTAAAAGTTTTCCAGTCGGAGAATGATCGGGTCCATGCTTGCATGGGACACATCCGTGTACTTCGCCGCGGTCTTTATCACCAGCAGGCGGAGCGATTCGAACGCCTCCAACAGAGCCTCGCCCTTCAAGCTCTCGACCTGCTTCAGGTCTTCCAAGGTTTCCCTGGACACCAAATACTTAAATTTTGTGCCGTTGGATGCACCGGTAAACGCGATGCCATCGGACCCGTCAATTCTGACGTTGGATATTTCCATGCAAGCCTCACCTTCAAAGCGCCAGTATGACAGCGCGACCAATTTCCGACACCAAGCTGGACCCGCGCCCATACATGTCCCTCAGCTTCCGCCGCTTTGCCGAGGCGTCTACAGACTGAAAGCGGACTAGCCAAAGAAATGTCTTTTAGCACCAAGGGCAATAAAAATAACTACGGTTAATCCGAGCAGTTGAAGTATCCCTTTGGCACTAACTGCGTATGCGGGCCGACTCTTTGCTTTGCGCTCCTTTTTAAAGTCGGAAAATGAAGCGAGGAGGTTTTTCTCGACCTCAATGAGAGCATCCACTTTGGCGCATTCATCAGGCTGGGCAGCTTCATCAAGCTCCACTCTTTGTTCTTCGAGTTTTGCCAAGCGTCTGCGTGAGTCTGCTATCGGCCCGGATAGAGGAAATATTGGCTTACTCATCGGTCGCGACATAACACAATGAAATAGTTCTGCTCGATATTCTGGACATTAGCGCTCCCTCCTTGAACGGTTTGCCGCTTTGTTGGCAACAGTATTCAGACGATTCTCTTTGGTCTACAAAGCTTTGAACATTCCCCATTCGGGTGGATTTCTCAACGGCCGCTTCCGCCGCAAAGCAGACTGCTATCACCCCTGCAGCGGCAACTGCAAGCTAATGGTCAACCCATGCGGCAGCGTAGTGCGCGCCGTGGCCGTGCCGCGGTGGCGTTGGGCAATCTCTGCCACGATGGACAGGCCCAGCCCGCAGCCGCCAGGTAGTTCGCTGGCGCGCCAGAAGCGCTCAAAGACCCGCTCCAGATGTTCCTGCGTCAGGCCGGGGCCGTTGTCTTCCACTTCCAGAAAACACAAGCCATCGCGCACCTCGGTGCGCAGGGTCACGTTGCTGCCCTTGCCTGCATAGCGCAGCGCGTTGTCGATCAGGTTGCTCAGCACTTCGCGCAGTAGCAGCTTGTCGGCCGGCACCACCACGGTGTCTTCGCCTTCGTAGCCCAGGTCCACGCCTGCCGTCATGGCGCGCGGTGTCCATTCGCGTGCCACCTCGCGCGCCAGCGCGGCAGCGTCTACCGAGTGGAGGGCCACCTCGGCCTCGGTGCGCGCCAGCGACAGCAGTTGGTGCACCAGGTGGGCACTGCGCTGGGCGCCGGTGTGCACCTTGGCCAGGCGCTGCTGCAGCGCTTCGGGGTCTTTTTCCTGCATGGCCAGCTCGGTCTGGCTAATCAGGCCCGCCAGCGGCGTGCGCAGCTGATGGGCGGCGTCGTTCAGAAAGCGTTTTTCCTGGCTCAGGCTGCGGCGCAGCGTGGTGAGCAACTGGTTCAGCGCATTGGCCAGCGAGTGCACTTCTTCGGGCGCCTGGGTCATCTCGATGGGCGAGAGGGATGCCGTGGTGCGGTGCGCCAGCTGGGCCTCCAGCCGCTCCAGCGGGGCCAGGCCGCGGCGGATACCCTCGTACACCAACACGCTGAGCACGGCGCCCAGCAGCAGCAGGGGGAACAGCACGTCGCGCACCAGCTCGCGCGCAATGCGCTGCTGCACCACCAGGCTCTTGGCCACCTGCACACGCATGCGCTGGTCGGTAAAGCCATCGCCGAAGCTCAGGTCCATGGACGCGACGCGCATGGGTTTGCCGTCCAGCACCACCTCGTAGAGCCGCGGCTCGTTGTCGGGCATGTAGAGGTCGGGCTGCATGGCAGGTATCTTGGTGTTGCCCAGCAAAAAGCTGCCGGGCGGCGAAGACACCATGTAGGCCACGCGGTCGCTGGGGTCCTGCTCCATGATGTCCTGCGCGGCGCGCGGAAAGTCGATCAGCAGGCCAGAACCCAAGGGCTTCACCTGGCGCGCCAGCGAACGCACGGATTGGGTCAGCGACTGGTCGATGGTTTTTTCGGCATAGGTCAGCGCCACCCGAAAGGCCAGCACCCCGCCCATGAGCCACAGCACCAGCTGGGGCAGCAGCAGCCACACCAGCAGCTGGCGCTTGAGCGAGAAGCGGCCCGTGGCGCTCATGCGCCGTCGGTTTCCAGCATGTAGCCCAGGCCGCGCACATTGCGGATGTTCAGGCCGCTGTCGGTCAGCTTGCGGCGCAGGCGGTGCACATACACCTCCAGCGCATTCGACCCCACGGCGGCGCCGTCTTGCGGCTGCGTTTGCCACACGGCCAGCACGTCTTCACGGCCCACCACCTGGCCCATGTTGTTCACCAGCAGCGACAGCAACGACCACTCACGCTGGGTCAGGTCCATGGGTTCCTCGCCCAGCCAGGCCAGTGGCAGCACCGGGTCCAGGCGCAGGTTGCCGTGGGTGCTGCTTTGCACCTCTAGCGAGCCGCCAAACGCTGGCAGGCGCGAGCGGCGCAGCATGGCCTGCAGGCGGGCCAGCAGCTCGGCCATGTTGAAGGGTTTGGTGAGGTAGTCGTCGGCGCCGGCGTTCAGGCCTTGCACGCGGTCGTCCACGCCATCGCGTGCGGTCAGCACCAGCACGGGGAGGGCGGTCAGCCGCTGGCGTATCCAGTGCAGCACGCTGATGCCGTCAATCAACGGCAAGCCCAGGTCCAGCACTACGCCGTCAAAGCGGTTGCCTTCCAGCAGGCTCTGGGCCTGCGCGCCATCGCTGGCGCTGCTCACGCTGTGGCCCGCGTGGACCAACTGCGCACACAGGCCGTCGCGCAGCAATTCGTCATCTTCAACAATCAGTAAATGGGCCATGGGCCGAGCATACCAAGGCAGCCGGCGCCACAGGGAGGGGGAAAGCGCGTGGTTTACAGACCTGCTGCCACGGCTTCCGTCCGTGCCGCCTGGATCATTTGGCCTATTTTTGGGCCGCTAGCCCCCGCAGATATTGCGCGAGCAGCTACCAAATCTGTAGCAACTGCCTGTGCGCGCTGCAGCGCGGCGGCCAGGCGGTCGGCCTGCGGGTAGGGGGTGTCCGTCATGCCCAGCCGGCCCTGCGCGTCGCACTGGCAGGCCTGCAGCACCTGGGCAAAGCGGGCAGGCTTGCGAAAGGCATCGCAGCGCTCCAGCAGGCGCACCACGGCCGCCGCATTCAGCTCGCCCGAACGGTGGATGTTGCCGTGCTCGCGCGCCACCACCTCGGCCAGCTCGGCGCAGTCGGTGGGCACGCGCAGGCGCTGACACAGGGTTTTGAGCAGGCGCACGCTGCGCTCCTCGTGGCCAATGTGGCGCGGCAGCACGTCCGCCGGGGTGGTGCCCTTGCCCAGGTCGTGGCCCAGGCAGGCAAAGCGCACGGCCAGCGATGCGCCCAGCTGGGCGGCGCGGTCCAGCACCAGCATGACGTGCACGCCGGTGTCCACCTCGGGGTGGTGCTGGGGGCTTTGCGGCACGCCCCACAGGCGGTCCAGCTCGGGCAGCAGTCGGGCGAGTGCGCCGCAGCTGCGCAGCACCTCGAACATTCGCGCGGGCTGGGCCTCCATGAGGCCGGTGGCCAGCTCTTGCCACACACGCTCGGGCACCAGGTGGTCCACCTCGCCCTCGGCCACCATGGTCTGCATCAATGCCATGGTCTCAGAAGCCACGGTGAAATCGGTAAAGCGAGCCGCAAAGCGCGCCAGCCGCAGGATGCGCACCGGGTCTTCGCGGAACGCGGGCGTTACATGGCGCAGCACGCGGCGGGCAAGGTCGTCCTGGCCGTGGAAGGGGTCTACCAGGGTTTGGGTATCAAATGGGCTGCTAGCCCCCGTGGAATGTGCGCGAGCAGCTATAGAATTAATAGTGAGGTCGCGCCGCGCCAGGTCCTCTTCCAGCGTCACGCCGGGTTCGGCGTGCACCGCAAAGCCGCGGTAACCAGGGGCGGTCTTGCGTTCGGTGCGGGCCAGCGCGTACTCCTCGTGCGTTTGCGGGTGCAGAAACACCGGGAAGTCGCGGCCCACGGCCACAAAGCCCGCGTCCAGCATGGCCTGCGGCGTGGCGCCCACCACCACCCAGTCGTGGTCTTTCACCGGCAGGCCCAAGAGCGCATCGCGCACGGCGCCGCCGACCAGGTAGGTCTGGCCGGGGATGGTGAGGGGCGGGCGGTCGGTGGGCATGGGCAGCCAGTCAGCGCGCCAGGCGGTAGGGCTCTTCAAAGTCCAGAAAGTCTTTTTCGGCCAGGGCTGCATCGGTCCAGGCCTTGACACCGGGCAGGGCCAGCACGCGGTCCACGTAGGCGGCTGCCTTGGGTGGCAGTGGCAGACCATAGGTTTTCAGGCGGGTGCAGACGGGCGCGAAGTAGGCATCGGCCACGCTGAACTGGCCAAACAGCAGCGGGCCGCCGTACTGGTCCAGCAGGCCTTCCCACATCGCAACCAGGCGTGCTACATCGGCACGCACGCCGGCCTTGTCGCGCCAGATCAGCGCGCCGGCGGTGGCCAGGTCGGCCTCCACGTTCATGGGGCAGTTGCCGCGCAGCGCGGTAAAGCCGGAGTGCATCTCGGCGCAGACGCTGCGGGCGCGGGCGCGAGCCGCCTTGTCTTGGGGCCAGAGCTGCTTGTCGGGGTAATGCTCGGCCAGGTACTCGGCAATGGCCAGCGTGTCCCACACGGCCAAATCGCCATCCACCAACAGCGGCACCTTGCCCGTGGGGGTGAGGTCACGCAGGGTAGCCTTGAACTGGGAGCTGCTGTCAAACGAGTCAAAGCGCACCATCACTTCGTCAAACGCAATGCCGGCCTGCGTGAGCAGCACCCAGGGGCGCATGGACCAGGAGGAGTAGTTTTTGTTGCCAATGTAGAGCTGGGGCATGGGTCACCTTGGTTGTGGGTCTGCCATCGTAAAAGACCCTGGCATTTTCATTGATGAAAAAAAGGGCGCCCATTGATGTGGGCGCCCTGGGCGCGGGTTCAGGGCAGTTCCAGGCCGGGGTCGGGTGTGGAGGTATCGCGCGGGCCCACGGTGCCCAAGCGTGCCTTGAGCGACTGGGGCTGGCCGGTGATCAGCGCGGCATACAGCGTGGTGTTGGCCAGCACCTTTTTCACATAGTCGCGGGTTTCGGTAAACGGCACGTTCTCGGCCCAGATGGCGGCTTCGACTGTCGGGCTGCCGGTTTGGCCGCGCCACAGGCGGGGGCGACCGGGGCCGGCGTTGTAGGCGGCGGCGGCCATGGCCATGGAGCCGCCAAAGTCGTCCAGCACCAGCTTGAGGTAGCCGGTGCCAATGGCGATGTTGGTGTCGCGGTCGGTGATCTGGTGGGCCTGGAAGTCGGTCAGGCCGATCTTCTTGGCGGTCCAGCGCGCGGTTGCGGGCATGACCTGCATGAGGCCAGAGGCGCCCACGCCCGATTTGGCGTCCATGATGAAGCGGCTTTCCTGGCGGATCAGGCCGTACACATAGGCGGGTTCCAGACCAATCATCTGGGTGCGGGCCATGACGGCAGACTTGAACGGCATGGGGAAGCGCTGCTCCAGGTCGATGACACCCTTGGTGCGCTCGCTGGTGTTGATGCAGCGGTCCCAGACTTCGTTTTTGCAGGCCAGGTCGGCAGCGGCCAGCAGGCCGCGGTCGTCCATGCCGCCGCGGGCGTGCAGGTTGGTGGTGTAGTTCCACTCGCGCACGCCCTCGGTACGCAGGCCGATCTGGATGGCGTAGAGCGCACGCGCCAGGCCGGGGTTGCTCTTGGCGGTGTCCTTTTCTTCCAGCGTTGGGGGCAAGGGCCGGGCTGGGGTGACCACCTTGTAGCCCAGCTCTTCCAGTGCCAGCATTTCGTAAAAGCCTTTGACACTGGCAATGCTTTCCAATGGGCGCAGTGCCTCGGCGCGGGCCACGTCGGTGGTGGCGCGGGCCAGCTGGGCGCGGGCGCGCCAGTAGACCCAGGTGGGGTCGTTGCGCAGACCATCCGGCATGGCGGCGATGGCATCAGCCACCTGGGCCCAGCGCCCGGCGCGCAGCGCGGCGCGTGCGGCCCAGACCAGGTGGTCTTCATGCATCTGCGGGAACTGGCCCTTGGCGAAGTAGCCCAGCGCATCGTCCGAGAGCCGTTGTGCGGCGCGCTTGCCGATCACGCCCCAGATCCAGCTGCGCTCTTCCTGCGTGAGCTGGGCTTTCCAGCGCAGTTTTTCCACTTCCACCGCGGCGTCCAACGGCTCCAGGAAGGCCTGGCGAATCAGCGCCAGCGACACCAGCTCGCGCGTCTGCGGGCGCAGCGCGGTGAGCTTGTCGTTGAGGTATTTGCCGGGGTTCAGGTAGATAGAGTTGACAGTCTTGACCCAGTCCGGGTCCATCAGCGCCACGGCCTGGGTGGAAATGCGCAGTTTGTCGTTCTCCATGCCCAGGCGGGCGCGCACCCAGGCCACGTGGGTGTTGAGCTTTTTGTCCTTGATCAGTTGGCCGGCCGCGCTGGCGCAGGCTTCGTCGGCGTCTTTGAGCGAGAGCCAGGTGTCCTGCACGGCATTGGTGACGTCCGCGCCCTGGGTGGTGTAGCTGGCCAGCAGACCGTAGCAGCGCACCGAGCGGTCGTCGCCCATGCGGTACAGCGGGTACTCGCGGTTGAACGTGTCCCAGTCGCGGTTGCGGCCCAGCTGCAGCAGCCATTCGGCGCGCAGTCGGTCTTCCTGGTAGGTGCCGCTGTGGCGGTTGAAAAAGTCCTGGATGTCGTTGGGGTTGGCATCGTCGAGCCGGGCCGACAGTTCCCAGTAGGCGGCCCAGGGTTCCAGCGGATGGGTGCGCAGCTGCGGCAGCAGGGCGGCCAGGCGCTTGCGGTCGCGCTGTTTGTAGGCTTGCGCCATGTCCAGCACCACTTCGTCAGCGCGGGTGGGATCACGGGGAAGGTCACGCGCCTGGGCGTATGCTGGAGCGAGAACGGAGGACATCACAGCGCCAGTGAACGCCAAGGATGTCAGAATGACTGAAAACTGCATGTGGGGATTATGGACAACTCAGACGATAGCAAAGCCGCGCAAAAGAAAGCCCTTCGCAAGGCGCTTCTGGAACAACGCCTGAACCTGCCCGACCGCCTACAGCGCGCCGATTTGTTACAGCGTGTCATGCGTATCTGGTTGGTGGGCCGGCCCGACGCGGTGATTGGTGCCTACTGGCCCATCAAGGGCGAGTTTGACCCGCTGCCCGCCCTGCACCGTTGGAAGGAGGACGGCGAACTGATCGACCAGCCACAGCCGCGCCGCATTGGCCTGCCCGTGGTGAACCGCGAACACAAAACCATGACCTTCCACGCCTGGTACCCGGGCTGCCCCATGGAAGAAGATGCCTATGGCATTCCCAAGCCCAAAGATACCGAACTGATCGTGCCCACGCTGCTGTTTGTGCCCTGCGTGGGCTACAGCGCAGGCGGCTACCGGCTAGGGTATGGTGGTGGTTTTTACGACCGCATGTTGGCCAGCCTGAGCCCCAAGCCATTTACCGTGGGACTGGGGTTCGGTACCGAGTTTGTGGATGACTTTGAGCCCGAGCCGCACGATATGCCGCTGGACACCATCCTCAACGACCACGGGATTGTTTGGCCAATCTAATGTGGCCCCCACGCTCCGCCGCTATGCGGGTCGCTGCCCCCCGTGGGGGCTAACCCGCCTTGGGGCGGCCCGGCGGCGGGTTGCGCTTTGGGACGATTTTTTTCTTGGCGGGCGCCTTGGGCCGAGGCGGCGGTTTCTTGGCCTGCAGGGCCGCCTGCATCGCCAGCCGGGCCCAGGGCAGCATCAGCGCAGGCGACTCCATCGCGTCGGCGGGGGCCCCGTAGTAGTTGATGCCGCGCGTGCCGGTCTTGGAGCCATAGCTGAAGCGTGGGCAACCTTCGGCTTCAAACTGCGCCTGTGTATCGGCGCTGGCCTTGAGCCACAGCGTGTCACCACTGCCCAGGTTGGCCAGAATGGCCACGGTGAGCCCGTCCACACTGATGCCCCAACCCCCAAACATGCGCTTGGCGACACAGGGGCCCAATCCGCTCAGCAATTCACAGGCGTAGTCGGCAAAGTCGGGGTTTTGGATGGCCATGGTGGTGCTCGGGGGTTAGGTGCGTGCCATCAGTGCGCGCACATCGGCTTCGTAGCCTTGCAGGGTCTGCTGCAGCTTGCTGCGCTGGTTGGCACTGGTGCTGTTGTGGAAGGCCGCAATGGCGGCGCAGGCCTGGGTGCGCACGCGTTCGGTGTACTGCTTGAACACGGGGTCAGGGGACTGCAGGCTTCGCTCCACCAAAGCGCGTACCTCGGCTTGCACATGGATGTCTGCGGCGTTACTGTTGCGCAGGGCGCGCAGGGTTTGCAGCACATCTTGCTGGCGACGCAGGATTTCGCGGTACTGCAGGCTGGCATCAAAGGCCGAGGTGTCCAGCTGACTTTGCAACAGCGCACGCTGCTCGTCGCTGAGGCGGCCATAAAAGCCCTCGGCGCGCTCTACCAGTTTTTTCAGGCGGCGGTCGTTGCGCTGCTCTGGGGTGCCGTCCAGCCACTCTTCGCGCCATTCGCGGTTGCGCTTGTCCAGCGCGCGGGCCAAGTGGTCCAACTGCGCCACGGTCAGGCTGGGCGCTAGCGCGACGGCGGTGGGGGCGGCGCGGTCCAGTACGTTTTGTAGGCGCTCTTCCAGGTACGTGGAGAGTTTGCAGACTTGCTCGGGCGCCACGGGTTGCGGGGCCGCGGAATTCAGGTTTTTGAGTGTCTCGGCCAGCTGGGGCAACTCTCCCTGGCGGTGCCAGTCTTGCAGGCTTTTCAAGTCGTTGCGCAGGCGCACACTCTGGGCACCGTCGAAATCAAAGTAGCCGTCCAGCCACCAGTAGGTGAAGTCGGGCGCATTGTTGTAGGCCAGGCGCACCGCGCTGCAGCCACCCAGCACCAGCGACGCCATGAGCAGCCCGATAATGGCGCACCAGCGGCGGCCGTTGATACGCAACGGCTGGCGGCTATCGTTTGGCAATGCAGACATCAGCAGGGGCATGTTGTGACTTCAAGTTTTCAGGTTTCGGGGCAAAGTTCTGGGCAAGAGGCCCCGCGTGCCGCAGTGGACGTGGTCATTATGGCGGCGGGCAAAGGCACGCGCATGAAGAGCAAGACGCCCAAGGTCCTGCACACGCTGGCCGGGCGCCCGCTGTTGCAGCATGTGCTGGACACCACCGCCCAGTTACTGGCCCGCAAGGTGGTAGTGATCACCGGCCACGGTGCTATGAAAGTAGAAGCAGTCTGCGCAGTAAATACGGGGGCTACAGCCGATTTTGATTTGAATTTTGTGCGTCAGGAACCCCAGTTGGGCACGGGCCACGCGGTGCAGCAGGCGGTGCCCGCGCTGGCCGACGACGGTGTGGTGGTCGTGCTGTCGGGCGATGTGCCCTTGACCCAGCCGGACACCTTGTTCCACCTGATCACCGCCTGCGGCGGCGACAGGCTGGCGCTGTTGACGCTGGAGCAGCGCGACCCCGCGGGTTATGGCCGCATCGTGCGCACCGGCGATGCGGTGCAGGCCATCGTGGAGCACAAGGATGCGTCGGATGCGCAGCGGCAGATTACCGAGATTTACAGTGGCATCATGGCCGTGCCCGCGGCCCAGCTCAAGCGCTGGTTGGCGCGGCTGGACAACCAGAATGCGCAGAAGGAGTACTACCTGACCGACATCGTGAAGTTCGCGGTGGCCGATGGGGTAGGGGTGGTGGCGCACAAGATTGACGACGCCGTGCAGGTGGCTGGCGTCAACAGCCCGGTGCAACTGGCCGAGCTGGAACGTGCCTACCAGCTGCGCCAGGCGCACCGCCTGATGGAAGAGGGCGTGCGCCTGGCCGACCCGGCGCGCATCGATGTGCGCGGTGACCTGCTCTGCGCGCACGACGTGAGCATTGATATCAACTGCATTTTCCAGGGCCAGGTGAGCCTGGGCGAGGGGGTGTCCATCGGCGCGCACTGCGTGATTGCGAATGTGGTGATCGAGGCGGGTGCGGTGATTCATCCCTTCACCCATATCGATGGTGAAAAACTCGGTGTGACCGTGGGGGCTGGTGCGCTCATTGGTCCCTTTGCCCGGCTGCGTCCTGGGGCCAAGCTGGGGGCTGAAGTGCACATTGGCAACTTTGTGGAAGTAAAAAACTCTACGCTGGCCAAGGGCGCCAAGGCCAACCACCTGGCGTATTTGGGCGACGCCACGGTGGGCGAGCGCGTCAACTACGGCGCCGGCAGCATCACCGCCAACTACGACGGGGCCAACAAGCACCGCACGGTGATTGAGGCCGATGTGCATGTGGGTAGCAACTGCGTGCTGGTGGCGCCGGTCACCATCGGTGCAGGCGGCACCGTGGGCGGCGGCTCCACCATCACCAAGAACACCGAACCCGGCGCCCTGAGCGTGGCGCGGGGCAAGCAGGTCAGCATCCCCAACTGGGCGCGGCCTGCCAAAAAGCCTAAGGCGTGATTTCTAACCGTATGTCGGACCTTCAGTCACGCATTGCCGAACTCGAAGCTGAACTCGCCGCCGTGCGGCGCGAGATGCAGGACTTCACCTATGCGGTGTCGCACGATCTGCGGGCGCCACTGCGCCACATCGTGTCCTATGCCCACTTGGTGCAGGAAGATGCCGGGCCGCAGTTCCCAGTAGAGCTACAGGGATTTCTGACAACCATCGCCGATTCTGCCAACCACTTGGGGGCCATGCTCGATGGGCTGCGCGAGCTGTCGCGGGTTGGGATGTTGCCAATGGTGCTGGAACCAGTGCCCTTGCGGACTGCTCTGGACGATGTGCTTACCGAACTGGCGCAAGACCATGCGCCACGACAGCTGAGACTAGAAGTGGATGTACCCGAGGTCTTCCATATGGTTGTGGATGCGACTCTGCTGCAGGTAGTGCTGCGTGAGGCTCTGGACAACGCCTGGAAATTTACGGCCCTGCTGCCAGAGGCAGAGGCTCGTGTCTGGGTGCAGGCACGGCAAGACGCCTCGGGTGCCTGGACGCTGGAAGTGCGAGACAACGGAGCAGGTTTTGTGGCTAGGGAGCCTTACCTGGCGTTGCGCCCTTTTGGGCGTTTGCATGGGGCTACCCCATTTCCGGGGCTGGGAATGGGACTGGCTTTGGCTGCCAAAGCGATACAGCGGATGGGGGGGGCGGTGCATCTGGCTTCGGCAGTGCCAAAGGGGTGTGTGGTCACCTTGTCTTTCCCCCAACGGTAGCCAGTAGACCATTCTGCCTGCGGCGCCCATGAAAAAAGCCCGGACATGCCGGGCTTGTTGGGTACGCAGGTCACTGCATAGCTGCAGCGCCGGTGCTTACCACTTCTTGATTTTGTCGTATTCAGCGAAAGCGTCTGCCGATGCCTTGCCTTGGGTTTCCGTGGCGGGCTTGGTGGCGGCTGCTGCCACTTGTTGGTCTGCCTTTGTGTCGGTTGTTTGGTCTGCGGCCATGGCTTGACCTGCCACCAAAGTTGTCAAAGCGATAGCGATAGCGGCAAAAGATGTCTTGTTCATGATGAATTTCCTTTCAAGTGTTAAAGAATCCGCTCTGGCGGGCATCACACCGTCTGAACAGCATCGATGGGGCGTTTAAAACATTCGTCTCGTCGATGGGATGAACTGTAAAATTTCTAATTCAAAAGATAAACAGCATGTGCAGCACATGCATATTGCTGTTTTGGCAATAATGATTGTCTTGATATCGTTTTGGAGTGCCCCATGGACCGACTACTTTCGATGCGCGTATTTCAGCGGGTGATCGATGAGGGAGGCTTCGCAGCGGCGGCGCGGGCGCTGGACATGTCGCCTGCGGTGGTCACGCGCTTGGTGGCGGATTTGGAAGAGCACCTAGGTACCCGCCTTTTACACCGTTCTACTCGCCGCATCTCGTTGAGTGAGGCAGGCGAGTCTTATCTGGGGCGGGTACGCGCGATTCTCCAAGACATCGATGAGGCCGACATTTTGGCCAACCAGCACACCAAGGAGCTCTCCGGTGAGTTGCATGTACTGGCGACGCCCGTGCTGGCCACCTATGTGCTGGCCCCACTGATTGCAGGATTCAGGGGCCTGTACCCCAAGATCACTCTGAATCTGCAGGTGGAGTCCTTCATGGAACCTCCCATCGAGGGGCATGACGTGACCCTGTTCACCGCGAATGAGGCGTATGACGGCGATGTGGTGGCTCGCAAAATTGCGACCACCCAAGCCGTGTTCGTGGCCTCACCTGAGTATCTGAAGCGCCGCGGCACCCCATTGCAGCCTGCGGAACTGAGTCAGCATGATTGTCTGGGCATTCGCGGTAGTGCCTTGGGTTTGCGCCAATGGCGACTTAAGCATGGCGAACGCCCAGAGGAGCACGTGGATGTTCCGGTAACTCCCGTGGTTTGGTCAAACCACATCGAAACCCTGATCCGAGCTACCTTGGATGGTGCCGGCATTGCCCCCGCCACTGTGGAACTGGTCGCCCCCTTTTTAGCGACGGGTGAGCTGGTGCGGGTGATTTCACCTTGGATTGCCGGCCAACTGCTACTGTATGCGGCATTGCCCAGTCGCCAATTCATGCCCCGACGTACCCGCGTGTTTTTGGACTACCTGACGGAGCAGACGCGCCTACTGCTGGCAAATGCCATGGACACCGGTGGGAGTGGTTGCAGTTCAGCGGCGGTGCTATACCAGCGGTAGCTCCGCACCAAACTTGCTGCGCTTGATGCTGAAGAAGGCTTTGACATTGCGAACATTGGCATCACTGTTGAACAGCCGCTGTGTCAGCGCCTGGTAGCTGGGCATGTCGCTGGCGTGCACCACCAGACAAAAATCTGGCCCCGGGGAGACGCGGTAGCACTGCTGCACGGCCGCGTCATTCGCCACGCGGGCTTCGAACTGCGCCAGGGCTTCGGCGTCTTGTCGGTCTAGCGTGATCTCCACAATGGCAGTCAGCCCGTGGCCCACCACCGCGGCTAGGCGCTCGGGCTGCAAGATGGCCACCTGCTTTTCGATCAGGCCGGCATCACGTAAGCGCTTGACCCTGCGCAGGCAGGTGGGTGGAGAGGTGTGCACCCGTTCGGCCAGCTCTTGGTTGTTGAGGCTGGCGTCGCGTTGCAGCTGACGCAGTAACAAAATATCGATCGCATCGAGAGAGATTGATTCCATATTTTGTTTATATATGGAATAAAAAATCTATTCAATGAATTTGTGAAATAAAAATTCATTTCTTAGAAAATTAAGAACAACTATTTTCCGTGGCTATGCCTACCATGCAGTCCATTGCTTGATTGGAGACTGTCTATGTGTGGCATCGTCGGCGCGGTATCGACCCGCAACATTGTTCCTGTGTTGGTGCAAGGCCTGGAGCGGCTGGAGTACCGTGGCTATGACTCCTGCGGTGTCGCGGTCTATGCCCAGGACGGCAAACCGGGCTTGCGCCGTGCGCGCAGCACGTCCCGTGTGTCAGAGCTCGCGGCCCAGGTTGCCAGCGGATCGCTCGAAGGCTTGCTGGGCATCGCCCACACCCGCTGGGCCACGCACGGAGCGCCCGTTGTCCACAACGCCCACCCGCATTTCAGCCACGGCAGCGGTGCCGACGCGCACCAACGCGCTGGGCGCATCGCCTTGGTGCACAACGGCATCATCGAAAACCACGATGAGTTGCGTGCCGCGCTCAAAGCCAAGGGCTATGTGTTTGTCAGCCAGACCGATACCGAAGTCATTGCGCACTTGGTGGACAGCCTGTACGACGGCGATTTGTTCGAGGCGGTCAAAGGCACGGTGCGCCAGCTGCACGGCGCCTACGCCATCGCCGTGTTCTGCAAGGACGAACCGCACCGCCTGATCGGCGCGCGTGCCGGTTCGCCGCTGATTCTGGGCGTGGGTAAAGACGGGCAAGAACATTTCTTGGCCAGCGATGCCATGGCCCTGGCCGGCGTGACCGACCAGATCGTTTACCTGGACGAAGGCGATGTGGTGGACGTGCAATTGGGCAAGTACTGGCTGGTGGACAAAGACCACAAGGCCGTGGCGCCGGCCCAGCGCCCGGTCAAGACCGTGCTGGCGCACAGCGGCGCGGCCGAGCTGGGCCCCTACCGCCACTACATGCAAAAGGAAATCTTTGAGCAGCCGCGCGCCATTGCCGATACGCTGGAAGGCGTGGAGGGCATCGTGCCCGAGCTGTTCGACGCGCAGATGAACCACGCACCCGGCAGCAATGCGGCGCGTGTGTTCCAGCAGATCGACAGCGTGCTGATCCTGGCATGTGGCACCAGCTACTACAGCGGTTGTGCAGCCAAGTACTGGATCGAGAGCATTGCCAAGGTGCCCTGCAATGTGGAAGTGGCCAGCGAATACCGCTACCGCGATTCGGTGCCCAACCCGAACACGCTGGTCGTCACGATTACCCAAAGCGGTGAGACCGCTGACACGCTGGCCGCGCTGCGCCATGCACAGTCCCTGGGCATGAAGCACACATTGACGATCTGCAACGTGGCCACCAGTGCCATGGTGCGCGAATGCAGTTTGGCCTACGTCACCCGCGCGGGGGTTGAGATTGGCGTGGCCTCTACCAAGGCCTTCACAACCCAGCTGGCCGGACTGTTTCTGCTCACCCTGTGCCTGGCCCAGGCCAAGGGCCGCCTGAGCGATGCCGAAGAAGCCCGCCATCTCAAGGCCATGCGCCATCTGCCTGCTGCGCTGCAGGCGGTGCTGGCGCTGGAGCCCCAGCTCATTGCGTGGGCGGAAGACTTTGCCAAGAAGGAAAACGCGTTGTTCCTGGGCCGCGGCCTGCACTTCCCGATTGCCATGGAAGGCGCCTTGAAGCTCAAGGAAATCACCTACATCCACGCCGAGGCCTATGCCGCCGGTGAACTCAAGCACGGCCCGCTAGCGCTGGTCACCAGCGAGATGCCTGTGGTGACCGTGGCGCCCAACGATGCGCTACTGGAAAAACTCAAGAGCAATCTGCACGAAGTGCGCGCGCGCGGTGGTGTGCTGTATGTGTTGGCCGATGCCGACACCCGCATTGAGAGCGGCGAAGGCCTGCATGTGATTCGCATGCCTGAGCACTACGGCGAGTTGTCGCCACTCTTGCACGTGGTGCCCTTGCAGCTGTTGGCGTACCACACGGCCTGCGCGCGCGGCACCGATGTGGACAAACCGAGAAATTTGGCAAAGAGCGTGACGGTGGAGTGAGCGCGGGGCGGATTACAATACAAATGCGAATTATTGTTATTTGCGTTGTAATCACAACGTCCATGCCACTTCCTCTTGATCCAGGCTTGCCTCATGAAAAATACACTGTCGTTTCCGTTGGTACGCGCTGCGGCGCTGGCTGTTAGTTTCTTTGTTGCTTCCTTCAGTGCCTCTGCGCAAAGCGCACCTGAGGGCATCGTGGTGTACAACGCCCAGCATGCCAGCCTGACCCAGGCCTGGGTGGACGGCTTCACCCGTGAAACCGGCATCAAGGTCACCGTGCGCAACGGGGGTGACACCGAGTTGGGCAACCAATTGGTGCAAGAGGGTGCGAATTCGCCGGCTGACGTGTTTCTGACCGAAAACTCGCCTGCCATGGCGCTGGTCGACGGTGCAGGCTTGTTCGCACCGCTGGACCCTGCCACCTTGGCACAAGTGGCGCCCAACTACCGCACAGCCCACGGCCGCTGGGTGGGCATTGCGGCCCGCAGCACTGTGTTCGTCTACAAAAAAACCAAGTTCACCCCAGCACAGCTGCCCAAGTCCATGCTCGACTTGGCCAACCCGGAGTGGAAAGGCCGTTGGGGTGCCGCCCCGGCAGGAGCCGATTTCCAGGCCATTGTCAGCGCCTTGCTGGAACTCAAAGGCGAGGCCGTCACGGCTGCCTGGCTCAAGGGCATGAAAGAAAACGTCGTGCCTTTCAAGGGCAACAGCATTGCCATGAAGGCCGTGAACGCCGGACAGGTGGACGGTGCGCTGATTTACCACTACTACCATTTTGGCGATATGGCCAAGACCGGTGAGAACAGCGAGAAAACTGGGCTGCACTACTTCCGCAACGAAGATCCGGGTGCCTTTGTCAGCATTTCGGGCGGCGGCGTGCTGGCGTCCAGCAAGCACAAATCGGAAGCCCAGGCCTTTGTGAAATGGATCACCGGCAAGGGTGGCCAAGAGATTTTGCGCACCGGCAGCTCGTTTGAATACGCCGTGGGAGCTGGTGCCCAGTCCCACCGCAGCCTGGTGCCACTGGCCGAGTTGCAGGCACCCAAGGTTGAGCCCTCCAAGCTCAACAGCAAAAAGGTCTCTGACCTGATGACCCAGGCTGGTCTGCTCTGACCCTGCCTTGACCGCCTCTTCGATCCGCGTCACTACGCCCTTGCTGCGCATTGCGCGGCCAGGGCGTTGGTCTTGGGTGACCGTTGCCGCGGTGCTGGTAACGCTGGCTGCCCTGCTGCCACTGGGTTTTGTGGCGTGGGTGGGTATTCAGTCTGGCTGGACCACAGTGTCTGCATTGGTGTTCCGTCCCCGTGTGGGTGAACTGCTGGTCAACACCGGTTTGCTGGTGCTGGTGACCGTGCCCATCTGCGTCGTATTGGCCGTGGCGCTGGCCTGGTTGACCGAACGCAGTGATTTGCCCGGGGCGCGCACTTGGGCCTGGCTCGCCGCGGCCCCCTTGGCCGTGCCGGCCTTTGTGCACAGCTATGCCTGGATCAGCCTGGTACCTGGCCTGCATGGCCTGGGTGGTGGCGTGCTGGTGTCCGTGGTCGCGTATTTCCCGTTTCTGTATCTGCCGGTGGCAGCAGCCTTGCGCAGGTTGGACCCCGCGATGGAAGACGCTGCGGCCTCGCTGGGCGAAGGTCCCTGGGAAGTGTTTTTCCGTGTGGTGTTGCCGCAATTGCGCTTGGCGATTTGGGGCGGTGCCTTGCTGGTGGGCCTGCATCTGCTGGCCGAGTACGGCTTGTACGTGACGATCCGTTTTGACACCTTCACCACGGCCATCGTGGACCAGTTTCAGTCCACCTACAACGGTCCCGCGGCCAATATGCTGGCGGGGGTGTTGGTGGTGTGTTGCTTTGTGCTGCTGGGCTTCGAGTCGGGAACCCGCGGGCACGAGCGCTATGCCCGTGTCGGCTCCGGCTCTGCGCGGCAGCCACAGCGCAGCCGATTGGGGCGCCTGTCCACGCTGTGCCTGCTGCTACCCGTGGTGACCGCCGTGCTGTCTCTGGGCGTGCCCTTGGTCACGCTGGCGCGCTGGTTGGTGGCCGGTGGCGCCAGCGTGTGGAATCTGCCCGAGCTGGGTCCCGCGTTGTGGCAAACCCTGATGCTGGCTCTGGCCGGAGCGGTGTTGACCACGGTGGTCTCAGTGCCCATGGCTTGGCTGTCTATTCGCGCACCAGGGCGCATCCAGCGCCTGCTGGAAGGCGGCAATTATTTGGCCGGTTCCCTGCCGGGCATTGTGGTGGCGCTGGCGCTGGTGACCATCACGGTGCGGGTGGCACTGCCCATTTACCAAACCGTGGTCACCGTATTGTTGGCCTATGTGTTGATGTTCCTGCCGCGCGCACTGGTCAGTCTGCGCGCAGGCATTGCCCAAGCACCGGTGGAACTGGAGCAGGCCGCACGCAGCCTGGGCCGCTCGCCCACCCAGGCTCTGTGGCAGATCACCATGCGGCTGGCGGCTCCTGGCGCGGCCTCGGGCGTGGCCATGGTGTTTTTGGCCATTACCAACGAACTCACCGCTACGCTGTTGCTGTCGCCCAATGGCACGCAGACGTTGGCCACCGCTTTCTGGTCCCATAGCAGCGAGATCGATTACGCGGGTGCAGCGCCCTATGCGCTGATCATGGTGCTGCTGTCGCTGCCCCTGACCTGGCTGCTTTACCTTCAATCCAGACGCATTGCCGGACGATGACTACCCTTGACTTGCACGCAGTGCACAAAACCTACGGCGCCGTTACCGCACTGGCAGGCATTGACCTGCAAGTACGTGAAGGCAGTCGCACCGCCATCGTCGGCCCCTCGGGGTCGGGCAAGACCAGCCTGCTGCGCATCATTGCGGGCTTTGAGGCGCCCGATGCGGGCCGGGTGGTGTTGGGAGACCAACTGCTGGCCGATGGCCCGGCCATCGTGCCGGCGCACTTGCGCGGTATTGGCTATGTTCCGCAAGATGGGGCCTTGTTCCCCCACCTGAGCGTGGCTGACAACGTGGGCTTTGGCTTGCCACGGCATACGCCCCAGCGCGCCCAACGCATTGACGAATTGATGGAGATGGTGGCGTTGGACAGGGCCATGCTGCAGCGCCGCCCGCACGAGCTGTCGGGTGGCCAGCAGCAGCGTGTGGCACTGGCACGCGCGCTGGCCTTGCGGCCGCGGCTGATGCTGCTGGACGAGCCCTTTTCCGCACTCGACACCGGTTTGCGTGCGGCCACACGCAAGGCCGTGGCCCAGCTGCTGCAGTCCGCAGGCATCACCACCATTCTGGTCACCCATGATCAGGCCGAGGCCCTGTCATTTGCAGACCAGGTCGCCGTGATGCGTGAGGGCCGTCTGGCCCAGGTGGGACGCCCGCTGGACCTGTACTTGCGCCCCTCGGACCCGGCGACTGCCAATTTTCTGGGTGAGGCCGTGGTCTTGTCTGCGCAGCTGTCCGCCGGTTGGGCTGAGTGCGCGTTGGGCCGCATTGCCACCCACGAAGTGCAGCGCAGTGGGACCGGCCAGATCATGCTGCGCCCTGAGCAACTGCAGCTGACCGAGGTGGCCAGCGATGGTTCGGATGCCGATGCCAACGCCTGCTTGGGCGTGGTGCTAGAAGCCGACTTTTGCGGCCCGGTGTCTGAACTCACCGTGCGCCTGCTGTCCGATGAGGGCAGCACGCCGCTGCTGGTGCGTAGCCCCGGCCTGCACGCACCTGCGGTGGGCGCCACCGTCAGTATCTCGGTGCAGGGCCACGCGCATGTATTTGCGCCAGGTGCTTGAGCTGCGGAGTCTATCGCCCAACTTCTGGCCGCTCCTTTACCCCGTCTTTACACGGGTAGGCGCATGAAAGTTGCGCAGGCTTTCTAGAATCGCGCTCGTCATTCACTACCGGCCAATGCCATGGACCCACACAGTTCCGGGCCTTCGTCCGAGTTGAGCACCGCATAGCTTCTTTCTGCATGCGCCGCAAGCCAACTGGCGTTCACGCCAGTTGCCAAAAGAGGTTTCCATGGTGACCCAAACCGCAAAAGAATTTGTCCGCAGGCTCGGCCCGGGCCTGATCACAGGGGCTGCAGACGATGACCCCAGCGGCATCGCAACCTATTCCCAGGCGGGTTCACAATTTCGCTTTGGGTTGGTCTGGACTTTGCTGCTCACCACCCCGCTGATGATTGGCATCCAGATGCTGTCGGCCCGCATCGGCTGGGTCACAGGCGAGGGGCTGGCAGCCAACATCAACAAGATGTTCCCGCGCTGGTTGACCACCGGACTGGTTGCGCTGCTGGTATTGGCCAATACCATCAATATTGCGGCGGACATTGGCGCGATGGGCGAGGCCCTGCGCCTGTTGGTAGGCGGGCCGCTGGCGCTGTATGTGCTGGGCTTGGGCCTGGTGTGCGTTGCCACCCAGGTCTTCTTTTCTTACGAGCGTACGGTGCGCATTCTCAAATGGCTCACGCTGGTGCTGTTCGCCTATTTCGCAGTCATCCTCACAGTGCATGTGCCCTGGCGCAAGGCCTTCACGGAGTCGCTGCATCCCTGGCAGTTTTTTCCTTCGGGCGTGTCGCTCAAGGATTACGCTGCCATGGTGGTGGCAGTGCTGGGCACCACCATCAGCCCCTACCTGTTCTTCTGGCAAGCAGCGCAAGAGGTGGAAGACAACCACCGCAGGCCCGACGCGCAAGCACTTCGGCTGCACCCCGAGTACGCAGCCGAGCATTTGTCCCGCATCAAGCAAGACACCTTTGTGGGCATGACCTTCTCCAATGTCATCGCGCTGTGCATTGTGGTGGCCACGGCTGTGACGCTCAATATGCAAGGCGTCACGTCCATCCAGACCTCGGCACAGGCTGCAGAGGCGCTGCGGCCCGTGGCGGGCGAGTTCGCTTTTGCGGTGTTTGCACTCGGCATCATTGGCACGGGGCTGTTGGCGGTGCCGGTGCTGGCGGGCTCGGCCGCCTATGCGGTGAGCGAGTTGTATGGCTGGAAGGCTGGGCTTTCGCACGACTTCCATGAGGCCAAGGGCTTCTACCTGATCATCGTGGCGGCCACCGGCATCGGTACCCTCATTGGGTATCTGGAAGTAGACCCCATGCAGGCCTTGGTCTGGAGCGCCATCGTCAATGGTGTGATCTCGGTTCCTATCATGGCAGCGCTGATGTGGATAGGTCAGTCGTCCCGTTTGATGGGCCGGCATACCATCAGCCGCAAACATCGGTGGCTGGGCTGGACCGCGACGGTGGTGATGGTGGCTGCAGTCATCGTGATGGTGGCCACCAGTTTTTAGCTGTGCATACAAGGAAACGACATGGGCATTGATCCACTGGAGATAGTTGAAACGGCCCAATCGGGCGCAGGCAAGCCGCGTGCGGCCTGGTTGAATCCGGCTGTGGCCATTACCGTAGCGCTGCTGGCCACCTTCATGGGCATTTGCAAGGTCAAGGACGACAACATCGTTCAGGCCATGCAGCAGGCCCAGGCCGACAAGCTGGACCACTGGCAGTTCTACCAGGCCCGCAATATCCGCGAGGAAGTGGCCAAGTCCACCCTGGTGCAACTCCGTGTGCAGGCGCTGGCGGCCACCCCTAAGCAGCAAGCTGCGTATGCAGAGAAAATCCAGGCCTATGAAACCCTGGCCAAAGAGCAGAACAGCAAGAAGGACGAGCTCAAGCGCCAAGCCGAAAAGGACCAGGCCAACTACGACGCGTTCAATTACCGCGACGATCAGTTCGACCTGTCCGATGCGTCCATCGCGATTGCCATCTCTCTGCTGGCTGTGGCCTCGCTCACGCAGCTGCCCTGGCTGTACCTGTTGGCATTGCTGCCGTCGGGGTTTGGGTTCGTGATGGGTGCCGCAGGCTTGGCGGGTTGGGCGCTGCATCCCGACGGGCTCATCAAGCTGCTGAGTTGAACGCGCATCTTCACCGAGTGGGCTGCAGGAGGTAACACTCTGCAACACAGTCAGCGTGTGGAGGGGGCCTCGCGTTGCATGGAGGCTGGGCACAGGCGCTATGCTGCCTGTGCCCAGCAGCCTTATGGCTACCAGCCCCTTCACCGTTTTGCAGAAAGCCCTACATGCGTACTGTCTCCGCCCCTTTTGCCCTGGCCGCCTTGGCGCTGTTGGCCCAGGCCACCCTGGCCCAAACCACCGAGCAGCGCAGCACGCTGGCCGACCAGCAAGAGGTTGCCGTCACTATCTACAACGAGAACCTAGCCCTGGTAAAAGACCAGCGGCGCGTTTCGCTCAAGCCTGGCGCAACGGCGCTGGCGTTTCGTGATGTCAGCGCGCGCATGCGGCCCGAGACGGCGCAGCTGCGCAGTGTGAGTGCACCCGGCAGCTTTAGCGTGCTGGAGCAAAACTTTGACTTTGATTTGCTCACGCCCCAGAAGATGCTGGAGAAGTACGTGGGCCAAACCGTGAATGTGGTGCGTACCAACCCTGCAACCGGGGTAGAGACCAGCGAAGTCGCCACCGTGCTCTCGGCCAACAATGGTGTGGTGCTGAAAATTGGACAGCGCATTGAGACCGGCATTCCTGGGCGTTTGGTATTTGGCGATGTGCCTGCCAACCTACGCGACCGCCCCACGCTGGTGATGGCGCTAGACAATACGGGCGCGGCCCAGCAAGACGTGGAGCTCAGCTACCTGACTGGCGGACTGGCGTGGAAGGCCGATTACGTGGTGGAGCTCAACGCGACCGACGACAAGCTCGACATTTCCGGCTGGGTCACGCTCACCAACACCAGCGGTGCCAGCTACCGCAATGCCAAGCTGCAACTGGTCGCCGGCGATGTGAACCAGGTCGCGCCGGAAATGCTCAGAGGCCGGGTGCAGACGATGGCGGCTCCCGCCATGGCCATGGCCAAGGATTCGCGCATGGCAGAAGAGTCGCTGTTTGAATACCACCTGTACACCCTGGGCCGCCCCACCTCCATTGCCGAGAACCAGACCAAGCAGGTCGCACTGCTGTCAGCCACTGGCGTGCCAGCCCGCAAAGAACTGCTGCTGCAGGGCAACGACTATTACTACCAGGGCGCCTCGGGCGAGCTGGGCCAGAAGATCAAGGTGGGGGTGTTCGTCGAGTTTGACAACAAGGAGAGCGCGCACCTGGGTATGCCTCTGCCCAAAGGCGTGGTGCGGGTGTACAAAAAAGACGGCGCGGGTAATGCACAGTTTATTGGCGAGGACCGCGTGGACCACACGCCGAAGAACGAGAAAGTGCGCCTCAAACTGGGTGACGCGTTCGACGTGACCGCCGACAAAAAGCAGACCGATTTCAAAAAGCTCAGCGGCACCAGCAAATACAACTACGTGTTTGAAAGCGCGTACGAGCTGGTGCTGAAGAACGCTAAAAAAGAAGCGGTGACCGTCACCGTCCAAGAGCCCGTGCCCGGCGACTGGCAAATTGTGAGCAGCAGCCACACCCACACCAAAGGCGCCGCCAATACCGCGGTTTGGAAGGTCAATGTGCCTGCGGAAGGCAGTACTGTTTTGACTTATCGCGCACTGGTCCGCTATTGATGTTGGGTCTTTGCACTGTTTTGGTGCATTCCGGAGGATCTGCCTGCCCGGCGCGCGAACATTTCTTAAATATTTCAAAAATAGGCCTAAATAACCCCCTAAATCTGCCGTTAAGAAACGTACGTCAACTCCTAAAAGTAACCGGAGGGGCCGAAAGGCCTACCAAAATGCAATTGCCATCCATTGATCGAAACCCGCATGTGCGCCCCTCAGGCGTAGATGCGGCTTCGTCTGGGGCAAATAGGGTTATCCCAGTTGCGCCGGTGAATCCCTCTGTCAGCCCCAGCCCGTCTGTTGAGCGCAGTCCAGGTGTGATCGACATGGTCAATCCCGCCTTGAAACCGCAGGAAGCCGGCGGTCCCTACAGCAGCGTACCCGACCCCATTGGCCACACGGTGGAAGCGGTGGCGACCCAAAAAGACTGGACCATCCATCGGCCGGTGCCGCAAAAAGTGGAGGATCCTCCACCCAAGCCCATCTCGCAGGTGCTGATGGATCATCTCAAAACAGTCTGGACCGCCAGCGCCAGTGCCATCCAGATCGAGCAGGTGAAAGACCAGCTGACACCGTCGGTGGCGACCCTGCCCACCGAAGTGCCCGGAGAGTTGGCCAAACAAGCGCTGGTGTACACCCCCAGCAAGATCAAAAAGACCGAAAACATCTGAAAGGATGGGGCACCCACGCTCCGCCGCTGCGCGGGTCGCTGCCCTCCGAGAGGGCTAATTTTTCTTGGGGCGGCCCCGGCGAAAAATTGGCTTTCGGCACAGAGCTAATATTCGGGCCATGCATACCACCGCACTCGTACTCTTTTCCGGCGGGCAAGACTCCACCACCTGCCTAGCCCATGCCCTGGCGCGCTACGAGCGCGTCGAAACCATTGCCTTTGACTACCGCCAGCGCCATAGCGTGGAGCTGGACGCGCGGCTCAATGTCCTGCGTGAAATCCGTGCCCACTTCCCACAATGGGCGGCCAAACTGGGCGAAGACCATTTGTTGGACCTGGCCGTGCTGGGCGAGGTGAGCGAAACCTCACTCACGCGCGACACCGCCTTCCAGATGGAGGCCAATGGCCTGCCCAACACCTTTGTGCCTGGGCGCAACCTGCTGTTCATGACACTGGCCGCCGCCCTGGCCTACCGGCGCGGGCTGCAGGTGATCGTCACCGGCGTGTGCGAAACCGATTTTTCGGGCTATCCCGATTGCCGCGACGACACCATGAAGGCCTTGCAGCTGGCCCTGTCGCTGGGCATGGACAAGCGCTTCCTGATCGAAACCCCGCTGATGTGGATCGACAAGGCGCAGACCTGGGAGCTGGCCTATGCGCTGGGCGAGCAGTCGGGCGTGCCCGGTGGCGGCGAGGCGTTGGTGGATCTGGTCGTGGAACACACCCACACCTGCTACCTGGGTGACCGCACGCACCGGCAAGCCTGGGGCTACGGCTGCGGCAGCTGCCCGGCCTGCGAGCTGCGGGCCAAGGGTTACGCGCGCTTTTCAGACAAGGTGAACAAGGCCCCTTCGCCCTGACGGGGCGTCAGCACCCACTGCCGGGTGTGGAAGGCTGCGACCGCGGGCCGGTGGGCAATCGACACCATGCCACCACCGCGCCGGGTCACCAAATCGCTCAAGCGCTGGTACAGCGTGGCTTCTGCCGCTTCGTCCAGCGCGCTGGTGGCCTCGTCGGCAAAAATCCATTGCGGCTGCTTGAGCAGCACGCGGGCAATTGCCAAACGCTGCTGCTCGCCGCCCGACAACTTCTGGCTCCAGGCATCCACGCGGTCCAGTTCGCCTGCCAGCTGGGGCAAGAGCGCGTCCACTAGAGCCTGCTGCAGTTGTGCATCGGTGTACGCACCGGGAGGCTGCGGATAGGCCAGGGCCTCGCGCAGCGGGCCATTGGGAAAGTAGGGGCGCTGAGGGATGAACATGGTGTCCGACGGTGCCTGCACGGCGCCATGGGCAAAGGGCCAGATCCCGGCGACAGCGCGGAACAGCGTGGACTTGCCACTGCCCGAGGGGCCTTGCAGCAGAATCCGGTCGCCGCCCTGGGCCTGCAGGTCGGTGTGGGCCAGCAGCTGGGTGCCGTTGGGCAGCGACAGGTCCAGGTTCTGAACCGACAGGTCATTGGCGTTTGCTATGGATTCAGGAGCTGCTCGCGCAGTGTCTATGGGGGCTAGAGCCTTAAATGATGCTTCAAAGCTGGTCAGCCGGTCGGTGGTGGCGCGCCAGGTGGCCAGGCCGCTGTAGCTGTCCACAAACCAGCTCAGCGCGCCCTGCACCTGACCAAAGGCACTGGAGATTTGCATCAACTCCCCGAGTTGGATGGCGCCACTGAAAAAGCGTGGTGCGGCCACGACGAAGGGGAAGACGACGGCGGCCTGGCCGAAGAAGCTGGTGAACCAGACCAGGTTCTTTTGCGCCTTGATGAGCGCCAGGTAGTTACCGAGGACCTGGCCAAAGCGCTGTTGCAGTTGCTGTCCTGCGACGACTTCTCCCTTGTCCAGCGCAATCGATTCACTGTATTCGCGCACCCGCATCATGTTGTGCCGGAAATCAGCTTCGACACGTTGCTGCTCAAAGTTCAGTGGAATCTGGCGGCGACCCACATAGTGGGTGATGACACTGCCCACTGAGCAATACAACACGGCCATCCAGACCATAAAGCCAGGGATGCTGTAGTCACTGCCGCCCAGCGTGAAGGCAAAACTCCCGGAAAGGCCCCAAAGAATGCCCACAAAACTGACAAATGTGACCACGGCGTTAAGCAGTCCCATAGATAGCGCGATCGTATCGGCGGTGAATTGGTTGATATCCACTTGAATACGCTGGTCCGGGTTGTCCGGGTTGGCCGTCGTGTTGGCGGCTTGTGTGAAGCGCGCAAGCTCCAGACGGTAATAGGCCTGACCTTTGAGCCAACGCTGGAGGTAATGGCGGGTCATCCAGGCACGCCAACGCATTTGCAGCAATTGCGTCAGATAAAACCTGTAGACCGAAATGATGATGAAGATGAACGCGAGGTAGGTGAAGCGGCCCAACTGCGCCCAAAAGACGGTGGCGTTCTTGTCCTGCAATGCGTCGTAGAACAGCTTGTTCCAGTCGTTGAACAACACGGCCATGTACACCAGGGCCAGGTTGAGCGCAACGATGGCGGCCAACATGCCACGGCCTTTCCATTTTTCCTCAGACGAGAAGTAGGGTGTGGACAGGGCCCACACGCGCTGGATCATTTGTCGGAACGACGCCAGCTTGGCGCCCACAGCAGTCATCAAAGCCATCGGATTCCTCGGTTAAAAACGCGGCACGGGGCCGACTTCACACCCTGGGTTGCACAGGGCGCATGGTAGTCGGTGTGGCCACCGGGAAATCGCTCAGAGGTCTTGGTAGGCGCTGTCGGACAGCTCATCGTCTTCGCGCTCGCGCTGCAAGGCAGCGGGCTGGGTGGCGCGCACCTTGGCGGCGGTGTGGCCATAGCCCTTGAGCGCCAGTTGGCGCCAGGCCTCGGCATTGGCGGACAGCTGGGCGTGGTGGTGCGCCATCTCCGCGCGCCGGCTTTCGTCGGCGGCGGAAGAGGGGGGCGGTGTGAGCATCACGTTGCGCATGGAACCAGCATAGCCAGCGCTGGAGCGGCTGTCAGCCGCTTTTACACAGGTTTACCAAATGCATACGTAAAGCTACGTTGTGGCTCAGGCGCGCATGAGCCCGTCGAGCTTGGCGTCCCACGCAAAACCGGGGAACAGCGCGTCCAGCCCTTGGGCGTTGATCCCCTGCGTGCTGCGCAGCACCTGGGCCAGCACCGCACGGAAATCATGGTGCACCGGCAGGTCGCGCCCTTCGTGCAGATTGCCTTGCGCCAGGCCGTCCCAGCGGCCATGCCAGCGCCCGCCTTGCACGCGGTTGCCCATGAGCCACAGCGCATTGCCGTGGCCGTGGTCGGTGCCGCGGGTGCCGTTCTCGCCGCTGGTGCGGCCAAATTCACTGACCACGGCCACCACATCGTTGGGCCGCGAGAACTCGCGGCGCAGCTGCACCAGCGTGGCTGCCAGGCTGCCGAGGTTGTTGGCCAGCGCGCCGCTGGCGTTGCCCTGGTTGGCATGCGTGTCCCAGCCGCCGGCCGAGAGGAAGCCCAGGCGCAGTGCGCGGTTCTGCCGCATCAGCGTGTTCAGGTGCTGGGCGTCCAGCAGCAGGCCCTTGGCGCTGCCGGCGCCGTTGTCGGCAGCGGCCATCTCCTTGCGGTTCGCCATGGCACCGCCGGCCATGTCCTGCGCCTGCATCTCGTCGTCGCTGAGGGCCTTGGCGGTTTCCATACGGCTCTCGGCCCCGGCGCGGAAGGTCTTGGACAGCGCATCGTTGCCCGCGTAGAGGTTCATCACCGCGTCCCGCGTGCGTGGGTTGCCCAGCGCGCCTTGTTTGGTAGCGGCCTCACCCTTGGGGACCAGTTGCACCTGGGCACTGCCAGCCAGGATCAAGGGGTTGGCCTCGCCCACACCCAGGGCCTCCACCTTGCGCTGGCCGGCCAACGTGTTCAACCAGCCGGGGGCGGCGCTGTTCTTGCCGGGAATGCCGATTTCCCAGTGGTGCTGCGCTTCGAAGTGTGAGCGGGTGGCATCGGGCGAGCCCGCACAGGGAATGGCGGCCAGCACGCCTTGCTGCCACAGCGGTTGCAGCGGCACTAGCGCAGGGTGCAGGCCAAAGGTGGCGTCCAGCGCCAGCGTGGTCTGCGCGCTGCCATCGGGTGCGGCAATGGCGATGTTGGGGCGCAGGCGGTAGTAGTTGGCGTCGCTGTGCGGCACCAGGGCCGAGAGGCCGTCGTAGGCGCCGCGCAAAAACACCACCACCAGCCGGGCGTCGTCGCCCGCATTGGTGCGGCTGGATTGGGCCCAGGCCTGGGGGGCGGCCCAGGCGGCCACGCCGCCCAAGGTGGTGGCCAGCAGGCTGCGGCGGTTCAAGAGGTGTTGGGTCATGGGGTGCTCACTTGCGCATGAAATCAGGGCTGGCCAGCATCAGGCCGCTGCGCAGCGCGGGGCGTTCTTGATTGATGCTGGCCAGGGTGGTGGCGCTGAGGAATGGTGTGAGAAAGCTGGTGTCTGCGGGCCGCACGATGCTGAGCGCAAAGTCGGCGCGCCGCGTGAGCGCCTCGGGCACCAGCCAGGTGGCGGCGTCGAACGCGTAGCCGTCAGGCGTTTGCCAGCCATGCAGGGGCTGGCCCGCGTTGGACAGAAAGCCGGCGGCCAGGAACAGGTTGCGGTTTTCCCGCGCGCCCTGGGTAGCGGTGAGCACCGAACAGGCGTAGTCCATGGGGGTTTTGAACAGCGTGTTCTCGGCCTGCCAGAAGTCGGGCAGTTGCAGCAGCGTGCGCATCACTGCACGCAAGTCACCACTGGTGGAGGAGAACGTATCTACGAGCTTTTTTACTGCAACCGGGCTGGGCTGGTCGGCAATGAAGAACTGCGCCAGGCGCAGGCACACGCGCTGTGCAGTGCTGGGATGGCGCGCCAGCAGGCGGATGGCGTCCACGCCTTCCTGCTCGCCGCCGCCGAATGAGATACCTGAGTAGTGCTGGCCTAACACGTTCTTGCTGCCCGTGTCGTGCAGGCGTGGCACAAAGCGGAAGCCCGAGCTGTCCTGCGGCCCCACGGTCCAGCCCGTGAGAACGCGTGCCATCTCGCGCACATCGGTCTGCCTGTAGCCGCCGTTTACGCCCAGGGTGTGCAGCTCCATGAGTTCTCGGGCGTAGTTTTCGTTCAGGCCGCGCGATTTGCCCATGGCGCCACGCCCGTTCTCGGCCACGCTCTGCGCCTGGTCCAGGTAGGCCAGCATGGCGGGGTGGCGTGCGCTGGCCAGCAGCAGGTCTTCAAACTTGCCCAACGCGTGGCCGCGCGCCACATTGATGAGGTAGTGGCCCACAAAGGGGCGCACCGCGCCCTTGCCGCTGTAGACGTTGAAGTGGTTGAACCAGAACTCGGTCAGGCGGGCCAGCAAGGGGTTTTCGGTTTCGGGCTCGCTGCAGCTGGTCAGATGCCAGGCCGCAGACTGCAGCGCGATGGAGCGGCTGAAGTACTCCGGGTCACCGGCCAGCAGCTCTTGGCGGCTGGGCTTGTCGTCCTTGTCCTTGGGCTTTTTCTCTTTGCCTTTGCCGCGCTCTTCGCGTTCCTGGCGGAACTTGGCAAAGATCTCGGGCAGCGGGGCGTTGATGCCCGCCCATTCGGGCGCAATGCGCGGTGCCTGTTGGCTGGCGGTATACGCGGCATCCACCTGCGCCAGCGCCCAGTCGCGCGGGGTGGGCGCGCTTTGCACGGCTTGCACCAGCGCGGCGGTGGGGCCGTAGCCCACGCGGGACAGCACGCGCCAGGTTTGCGCGTTGGTACTCAGCGGGGCAGTGTTGCCCTGCGCCCAGGCTTGACGCACCAGGCCGCTGCCGCCCAGCAGGGCCATGGTGGTCAAGGCGCGCAGGGCATTGCGGCGAGGCAAGGGGCGGGATGGAATATGCATGCCCTGCACAACGCCAGGATGCGACGCTAGGCCTACGGGTTAGCCCGCGCTCTCACGGGCTTTACAAAGCTTTACGGCTGGCGCGTCAGCCACGTGGGGTGTTGCTTACGCCGCTGGCCACATGGCCGGCAGGCACGTGGCGTGCGGCGGATTCGATGTGGCCGGTCTGGTCGTCAAAGAAGAAGTCCGGCTCGAACTCGCGCAGGAACTCGCCCTTGTCCAGCCCGCCCAGGAACATGGCCTCGTCCACCTCGATGTTCCAGTCCATCAGTGTGCGGATGGCGCGCTCGTGCGCCGGGGCGCTGCGCGCGGTGACCAGCGAGGTGCGGATGCGCATGTGCGGAATGGCGGCCTGCTGCATGCGGTGCAGGGCCACCAGCAGGGGTTTGAACGGGCCGTCGGGCAGGGGCTGGGCCACGTTGTCGGTTTCATGTTTCTGAAACGCCGACAGGCCGCCGCTTTGGTAGACCTGCTCGGCCTCGTCGCTGAACAGCACGGCGTCACCGTCAAAGGCAATGCGTACTTCGGCCGGGTGGGCGTTACTGGCATGCGCGCTGTGCGGGTACACCTGCGCCGCAGGCACGCCGGCCGCCAGGGCGGCGCGCACATCGCTCAGGTGGGTGCTCAGAAACAGGTTGGCGTGCAGCGGCTTGAGGTAGCGCCAGGGCGCCTCGCCACGCGTAAACGAGCAGCGGATGATGGGCAGCGCGTAGTGCGCGGCGCTGCGCATCACACGCAGGCCACTGACCGGGTCGTTGCGCGAGAGGATGACCACCTCCACGCGCTGCGACGGCGTTTCGTTGAAGGCCAGCAGCTTTTGCACCAACGAGAACGCCACGCCGGGCTTGGCCGGAATATCGAGCCGGTCGCGCTGCAGCTGCATGTAGGCGCGGTCGTCGCCCTGCTCGAAGATCTGGTTCTCTTCTTCAAAGTCAAACAATGCGCGGCTGGAGATGGCGACGACCAGTTTGCCGTCGAGGGTGAGTGCCATGGAATGTTTACTTCACTAATTGGTTCAATTGGATGATGGGCATGAGCACGGCCAGCACGATGAGCATGACCACCAAGCCCATGGCCACGATGAGCAGCGGCTCCAGCAGCGTGGCCAGTTGCAGGGCGCGGCGCTGCACCTCGGTGCGCAGCTGCAGAGCGGCGCGGTCCAGCATGTGGGGTAGGCGGCCGGTCTGCTCACCCAGACGGGCGAACATGGCCAGCAGTGGCGGAAAACGTTTTTCATGCGCCAGTGCGCTGGCCAGCGGCGCGCCCTCGCGCACCAGCACCAGCGCCTGCAGCGCGTCCTCGCGCATGGCGCGGTTGGACAGCGTGTCGGCCGCGGCCTGCAGCGCCTTGAGGATGGGCACACCCGCAGCGGCCAGCATGGCCAGCGTGCTGGCAAAGCGCGCGGCGTTGTAGCTGCGCGCCAGCCGGCCCAGGATCGGCAGGCGCAGCCATGCGGCGTCCACCTTCAAGCGAAAAGCGGCCCCAGCCCACGCCAAACGTGCGCCACCAGCTACTAAAACAATAGCAATCAGCGCCACCCAACCATACGAACGCACCGCAGCGCTGATGCCCAACATGACGCGCGTGATCAGCGGCAAGGCCTGCTTGGAGCCTGCAAATACATTGGCCACCTGCGGCACCACATAGGCCAACAGGAACATCACGATGGCCAGCGCCACCACGCTGACCACACCGGGGTACAGCGCCGCGCCCAGCAGCTTAGACTGCAGCGTGTGCTGCTCTTCCAGTTCGTCGGCCAGGCGCTCCAGCACCAGACCGAGTTGGCCGCTGTGCTCGCCCGCGCCAATCACTGCCACATAGATATTGGAGAACTCACGCGGGTGCTGGGCCAGCGCCGCACCCAGGGTGGAGCCACCGTTCACTTCCGACCGCAGCGTGGCCACCACATCGCGCTGGGCCGGGGTTTCGGCCTCGTCGGCCAGCGAGGTCAGGGCCCGCTCCAGCGGTAGGCCGGCAGACACCAGGCCGGCCAGTTGGCGCGTCCACACCGCACGCTGGGTGGTGGTGAAGGCGCGGCGCCCATCGCGCATGCCTGCGGTGCTGGCTTGCGCTTCAGTGCCCAGCACCTGCACGCTGAGTGGCACGAGATGCTGCGCCCGCAGCTGGCTGCGCGCGGCGCGCGGCGCGTCGGCCTCCAGCACGCCGGTGCGGGTTTTGCCTTCGGCGTCCAGGGCAGCGTATGAGTAGGCGGGCATGGCGCAATGGTAGCGGCAGCGTGGTTCGCGGGTTTTCCACCATGACAAGAATTGCCCCGGCCTTTATGCTCACATAAAAGCACGATCGTGCTATTTAAGAGCTCCATCCACCGACACAAGCGTTGGGCCACAGCTCTCCCGCGACAGCGCCCCCACCCCAGAGGTCGCACTGGTTGTATCGACGTATCCCCCTTCAACCCCATCGCCCCTCAGAGGGCCCGAGGAGACATTTGTGAAGAGAATCGTGATGACCTGGCTGGCCGCGTGCGCGCTGGCCCTGTGCCTGTTCCCTGCCACCGCATCCGCGGCCGGCTACACCCAGACCAAGTACCCCATCGTGCTGGTGCACGGCTTGTTTGGCTTTGACAACATCGGCCCCGTGGAATATTTCTACGGCATCCCATCGGCCCTGCGTGCAGACGGCGCCAAGGTCTATGTGGTGCAGGTGGCGGCCGCCAACAGCACCGAGGTACGCGGCGAGCAGTTGCTCACCCAGGTGAAGCAGATCCTGGCCGCTACGGGCGCCGCCAAGGTGAACCTCATGGGCCACAGCCATGGCGGGCCCACCGCCCGCTATGTGGCCTCGGTGCGGCCTGACCTGGTGGCTTCGGTCACTTCGATCGGCGGTGTGAACAAGGGCTCGGCCGTGGCCGATGTGTTGCTGGGTGTGGCGCCTGCGGGTAGCCTGAGCAACACCGTGCTGGTGTCCATTACCAATGGGCTGGGCACCATCATCAACTTCCTGTCCGGTGGTGGTGGTCTCACGCAAAACTCGTTGGCCGCTGCGCAGTCGCTCAGCACCGCGGGCACGGCCAAGTTCAACGCAGCCCATCCCCAGGGCGTGCCTACCACTGCCTGCGGTGAAGGAGCCTACAGCGTGAACGGCGTGGCCTATTACTCTTGGAGCGGCGCCCAGCCCTATACCAACGTGCTGGACATCATTGACCCCGGGCTGGCGCTGACATCGCTCGCGTTTGCCGGTGCCAAGAACGACGGCCTGGTGAGCAGCTGCTCCTCGCGCCTGGGCAAAGTGATCCGCGATGACTACGCGATCAACCACCTGGACGAAGTGAACCAGACCGTGGGCCTGACCAACCTGTTTGAGACCAGCCCGGTCACGCTGTTCCGCCAGCAGGCCAACCGCCTGAAGAACGCGGGGCTGTAAGCCTTGCTGCAGTCGACCCCAGGGCGGGTGGGCGCTAGCCTGCTTGGCGTGTCGGTGCTGGCGCTGGCTCTGTGGGCCAGCCGTCCGGCGGATACCGCGCAGGCATCCGCCGTCCTGCCGTCCGCCGCCACATCGGTGGGCGCCCGTTCCCTGCAAGGCACGGTGCCCGATGGCTTGCCAACCCCTAATGCGCTAAACGCACTGCCCGGTGCCACGGCCACAGGTGGGCTGGCCTATGGTGAGCTCAAGCGCCTGTTTGACTACTACCTGAGCACGGTGGGCGAACAATCGGTGGACACCATTGCACAGCAGATCCGCACGGAGCTGGACAAGACTCTGGACGCCACGCGTGCCGAAGCGGCCAAGCGCTTGCTGGGGCGCTACCTGAATTTCAAACGCGAGCTGGTGACGCTGGAAACGCAGTTTGCCAAGCAACCGCCTGGGCCCAAAACCCTGCGCCTGCGCTTTGATGCGATGCAAACCCTGCGCACCCGCTTCTTCAACGCCGAGGAAGAGCAGGCCATGTTTGGTCTGGAAGACGCGGCCGACAGGGACGCCCTGGCGCGGCTGGACATTGCCAACAACCCGCAGCTCAGCGCGGCGCAAAAGCGCGAGCAACTGGCCACGCTGGACACTGCCATGCCCAAGGCGCTGCGCGAGGACCGCGAGGCGCCGCGCGCCGTGATCCGCCTGGACGAGATGGCCCAGGCCCTGCGCGCGCAGGGCGGCAGTGAGGACGATGTGTTCCGCCTGCGTGCCAAGGCACTGGACCCGGCTGCTGCCACACGGTTGGCCGAAGTGGACCGCGATGAACAGGCCTGGAAGGGCCGCATTGCCACCTACCTGGCCGAACGGAACCGCGTGCTGCAGTCGCTGGCCAACGCCAGTGAAGCCGAGCGACAGACTGCGTTGGACACGTTGCAAGAGACGCAGTTCAGCGCCAGCGAACGGCCGCGTCTGGCCGCGTACACGCCATAGTTGCGGCCCGCTTTCTAGGCCAAACAAGCCTCTTTTTGATTAGTGATAACCCGCATAGTATTAGTAATTATTACTAATACTATGCGAATGCCCCCTGCGTTGCGACAGGCGCGGACGGGACTCCACAACCACAAAAAGAGACACGCCATGAAACTCAAACATGCATTTTTCTCGACCCTCCTGTTGTTCCTGGGAACGGCGGCATTCGCCCAGACCTGGACCAACTACGGGGGCACCTGGACCCACACCGGGGTCAACCACACGGTGAACTCCGGCTTGGGCAGCAAGACCATGATCGCCGGCACCAGCTACCAAAGCTCGACCATGGAGGCCGATATCTCTGTGGGCGCCGGGGGCGACGCGGGCTTTGTGCTGCGCGCCAGCAACCTCGGTACGGGGGCCGACGCGTATTCGGGCTACTACGTGGGCCTGAGCACGCTGAACAACTCGGTGGTGCTGGGCCGCGCCAACAACAACTGGACGGAGATGATCCGTTACCCGTTCACCGTCAACGCCAACACCAACTACCACTTGAAAGTGGTGTCGCTGCACAAGAACATCGAGGTGTACGTGAACAACGTGCACGTGCTCAGTGCAGGCGACGACATCTACCTGTCGGGTGCCACCGGCCTGCGCGTGATGGGCGCGTCCGCCAATTTCTCCAACGTGAGCGTGGTGGACAACGGAACCGTGGCCATTCCCACCTACAACTTCTCGGGCATCAAGGGTGCGGTCTACAGCCCCACCAACACGGTGAACTACCTGGAGTGGTGGCAGAACTACGATGCCACCTACGTGAACCGTGAGCTGGCCTATGCCCAGACCTACGGCATCAACACCGTGGCCATCTACCTGCATTACCTGCACTGGGAAAACAACGCGGCCGACCTGCTGAACAAGTTTGAAAACTTCTTGCAGCTGGCCAATGCCCACGGCATGAAGGTCACGCCCATCTTCTTTGATGACTGCTGGGACCCCAACCCCCACCTGGGTGACCAGGGCGCGCCCATTGCCGGCCGCCACAACAGCCGCTGGGTACAGTCGCCCGGTGCCCCTGTGAAGGATGCGTACTACACCACCTACAAAGCCAAGGTGCGCAACTACGTGCAAGACGTGGTGAACGCGCACAAGACCGACAACCGCATTCTGTTCTGGGAGCAACAGAACGAGCCCGGCTGCAATTCCGGCGGCGCGCAGAAAGCCATGAACGTGATCCTGATGAACGATGCGCGCATCGCCATCAAAGACACCGGGACCACCATACCCGTGGGCTCGCCTTCGGTGCAGCAGTGGGAGCCTTGGTACTTCTCGGACTTCTTCTCGTTCCACCCCTATGACGCAGCCTACTCTGGCCCCTATGGCCCGACCGTGGTGAACTCGGAGAGCATGAACCGTGGCTCGCAAACCGTGCCCGGCATCGTGAGCAACTACGGCGGCCGCAACACCGGCTACATCATGTGGGAATTCGGCATTGGTCGCAGCAACACGCGCTTCCCCTGGGGCAGCCCGGACGGTGCGCCTGAACCCACCACACCGTTCCACGGCATCGTCTATCCCGATGGTCACCCCTGGGCAACGGCCGACGTGGTGGCGCTGAACGGCCCGGTGGCCAACATGCCCGTGTTCAGCGTGGACTACTACAACGGCAACTTCACTACGCTGAAGAAATCGTCCATCACCCCGCTCATCGACTTTGACCTGAACACCGAGCGTGGCACCGCCTCGCCCGATGCGTCTGCCGGCGTGGCCGAGACCAATTATTCGATCCGCTGGAACGGTGTCATCCGCCCCACGGCGACCAATACCTACACCTTCTACGCCGACAGCGACAACATCGCCCGTGTCTGGGTGAACAACGTGCAGGTGGTGAACAAGACCGCGGGTGGACGCGCTACGGTGCAGGGCAATATTGCGCTAACGGCCAACACGAACTACCCGGTGAAGGTGGAGTATGTGCACGGCACGGGCGCATCGAATATGCACGTCACCTGGTCCACCCCGACCATGGCGCGCAAGCCACTGACCGTGATCCCCGCGGCCTTCCAGGCGGCCAACAACCGCTTTGCGGCCTCGGCGCTCAGCACGCTGTTCATTCGCCATGTCAACAGCCGCGCCCGCATCGATGCGAACGTGAGCCCGGTTGCCGATTCGCAATGGCGCATGGTGCCGGGCTTGGCCGATCCGCTGGCGGTGTCGTTTGAGTCCATCAACTTCCCCGGCCAGTACCTGCGCCACCGCAATGGCGAGATCTGGAAGGATGCGCGGGATGGCACCGCGCTGTATGACAAGGATGCGACGTGGATGGTGCGCACCGGTTGGGCCAATGCCAACCAGGTGTCGTTCGAGTCCATCAACATCCCCGGCAACTTCCTGCGCCACCGCGATTCGCTGCTCTACAGCGAACCCATCCTGCCCACCTCGTCCGCGCTGGACAAGGCAGATGCGACATTCATTGTGAACTGATCGTTTCTAACAACGTTAAAAAAGGCCCTCGGAGCGCTTCCGCTCCGAGGGCCTTTGCATTCGCTCAACGCTTAGTTAGTGCGCACGGGGTAGAGGTTGGGGAACACCTCGTTGAGTTTGCGACCAGCACCAGAGACGAATTCGTCGACGCCCACGTCTTTACTGGCGATGATGTCACCTGTGCGCTGGGCTTCTGCCAGTTCAGCGCGCACTTGCTCTCGGGACTTGCCTGCCACTGCGGGTTTTGCTGGGTAGGCGGCAGGGTTCAACTCATTGAGTTTACGGCCCGTGCTAGGTGTGAATTCGTCAAATCCCACGTCCTTGTTGGCAGCGATATCGCCGGTACGCTGGGCTTCTGCCAGTTCAGAGCGCACTTGCTCGCGGGACTTGCCTGCCACTGCGGGTTTTGCTGGGTAGGCGGCAGGGTTCAACTCATTGAGTTTACGGCCCGTGCTAGGTGTGAATTCGTCAAATCCCACGTCCTTGTTGGCAGCAATATCGCCAGTACGCTGGGCTTCTGCCAGTTCAGCGCGCACTTGTTCACGGGTCTTGCCAAGGTCGGTGGCTTGGGCGTGGCCTGTGACCAATGCGGCGACTGCCAATGCGATAGATACGGTTGCGTATTTCATAATTCAAATCCTTCTCTAGGTGATTGATTCCGTTCGCAGGACACAGCGTTCTGAAAACGGTATCGAGGCGGCGTTTCAGGTTCGTCTCATCGATGGGTTGGACTTTAGAGAAGGCTGCGCATTTAAAAAATACCTCGTCAAGCAGTGGTGTATTACGTGGTTTGAAATAATCCAGACCTTGATTTGAGAAGAAAGAACTCCATGGATCGATTGACGTCAATGCGGGTATTCCAGAAGGTGATCGACGAAGGTGGTTTTTCTGCAGCGGCACGCGCGCTGGACATGTCGTCGGCAGGTGTCACGCGGCAGATCGCCGACCTGGAGGACTACCTGGGCACACGCCTGCTGCACCGTACGACGCGCCGCGTGTCCCTGAGTCCTGCGGGAGAGACCTACCTGGGCCGCGTGCGCACCATCCTGCAGGACATTGACGAAGCGCATGAAGTCGCCAGCTCCCAGACGCATGGCTTGACCGGTGAACTCCGCGTGCTGGCCCCACCAGTGCTGGCCACGCACGTGCTGGCGCCGCTGCTGGCGGGCTTCGGCACAGAGTACCCGCACATTACGCTGAACATTGATGTGGAGTCCTTCCGCGAGCCTCCAATCGAGGATTACGATGTCACGCTGCTGCCTACAGAAGGTTTTTTTGATGCCGATGTGATCGCGCGCAAGGTGTCCACGACGCAGGCGGTGCTGGTGGCGTCACCAGACTATTTGAAGCGCAAGGGCACGCCTAAAGACCCCACCGAGTTGCTGCAACACGATACCTTACGGCTCAAAACACCGAGTGCGGTCTTTAGCCAATGGCGCCTGCTCAATGCGGAGCGCAACGATGCCCCCGCCGATTTTGAGGTCAAGCCCAAGCTCTGGGCCAACCACACCGACACGCTGCTCAAGGCTGCGATTGATGGCGCAGGTATTACCTCCGCGGCCGTGGATCTGGTGGCTCCTTTGTTGAACCGTGGTGCCCTGGTGCGCGTCTTGTCCCCGTGGATTGCGGGTCGCCTGTCGCTGTACGCCGCTTTGCCCAGCCGCAAGTTCATCCCTGAGCGTACGCGCGTATTTCTGGAGTACTTGACCGAGCAAACGCGCATGCAGACAGACGCTGCCATGCGTGCCTGCACGCACTGTTAGTCCCGCACCACCCGCAGCGCTTCCTCGCGGCTGGTAGTGCCGTTTTGCACCAGACGTTCGCAGTCGTCCCGCAGTGGCACCATGCCGTCTGCCAAGGATGTACTGCGAATTTCCGCTTCTGAAGCGCTGTGGTGCACCAGCTCCGCAATCGTGTCCGTCATTACCAGCAGCTCAAACACGCCAGTGCGCCCGGCGTAGCCGGTTTGGCCGCATTGCGCGCAGCCCTTGCCGCTGCAGTGGGTGCACAGCTTGCGCACCAGGCGCTGGGCCAGCACGCCGCGTAAGGAAGAACTGAGCAGGAACGGCTCCACCCCCATGTCGATCAGGCGCGTCACGGCGCTGGCCGCATCGTTGGTGTGCAGTGTGGCCAGCACCAGGTGGCCGGTCAGGGAGGCCTGGATGGCGATTTGCGCTGTTTCGAAATCGCGGATTTCGCCCACCATGATCACGTCCGGGTCCTGGCGCAGGATGGCGCGCAAGGCCTTGGCAAAGGTGAGTTCGATCTTGGCGTTGACCTGGGTCTGGCCCACGCCGGGCAGCTCGTATTCGATGGGGTCTTCCACCGTCATGATGTTTTGCCGCGCCGCATCCAGCCGCGAGAGCGAGGCATACAGCGTGGTGGTCTTGCCCGAGCCCGTGGGCCCTGTCACCAGAATGATGCCGTGGGGCTGGGCAATCAGGCCCTCAAAGCGTTGCAGCACCGAGCCCTGCATGCCCACGGACTCCAGGCTGCGTTGGTCCTGGCTCTTGTCCAGCAAACGCAGCACGGCGCGCTCGCCATGTGCACTGGGCAGGGTGCTCACCCGCACGTCTACGGCACGTGTGCCGATGCGCAGGCTGATGCGTCCGTCCTGCGGCAGGCGCTTCTCGGAGATATCCAGGTCGGCCATGATCTTGAGGCGCGAGATCAGTGCCGCATGCAGCGCGCGGTGCGCCTGCACCACCTCGCGCAGCGTGCCGTCCACCCGAAAGCGCACGCTGCTGTGGCGCTCATAGGGTTCGATGTGGATGTCACTGGCGCCATCGCGCGCGGCCTGGGTCAACAGCGCATTGAGCATACGGATGATGGGCGCGTCGTCCGCCGTCTCCAGCAGGTCTTCCACCGCCGGCAGCTCCTGCATCATGCGGGAGAAATCGGCCTCACCCTGCACCTCGCTCATCACCGTGGCGGCGCTGGATTCGCCCTGCGCATAGGCCACGCTGATGCGCTGCGTGAGCGTGGCCGCATCCTGCGTCTGCACACTGTGTACCGCGTACTTGCGCAGCGTCTCCCCTACGGCCGACGGCGGCGTGGCCGCATGCACCCACAGGGTCAGGGTGCTGCCGGCCTCTTCCAGCAGCAGCTGCTGGGTACGGGCGAAGGCGTAGGGCAGGGGGTAGCGCATGGGCCTGATCAGTCCACCAGGTCAGGATAGGGAGGAAAGCTGGAGGATTTACCGTCGAGGTAGGCTTCCATCGTGTCCTTGCTCTTGTCCAGCCAGGTGCGCACGGCCTTGAGGTACTTCCCGTCGGGGCTTACCTTGGTGGGCTGCGCAGCATAGAAGGTGAACAGCAGGCGGCGTGTTTCATTGGCGCCTACGCGTAGCTCCAGCCAGGTATGGGCGTCGGGCAAGCCTTCCGCGTAGGGAAGCAATGACGCGAGGTTGCTCTTGTCCCAGTCAGTGCCCGTGGTCTTGGCATTGAGCACGCGTTCACGGAAGCTTTTGGGAAATGCATTGGCCATGGCGCAAGATGCCACACGCGACTCCGGCGTTGTGCCGTAGCTCTCCACAATAGGGGCAGACTTGCTTTCGCATTTGGTGGAGGCCTGAGAACTGAAATAGGGTTTGCTGTCGTAGACCAGCCAGGCGGCAGCCAAACTGGCGTTGGCGTCCAGATTGCGCAGCGTCAGGTAGACACGGCTGGACTTGTCCGCGCTGGCTGTAGACGGGTGTACCTCGCGACGACCGGCTACTTTCCATTGGCCCGGAGGCAGTGGCAGGGCAGGGCCGCTCTCGTCGAGCTTTATGGAGCCCGGGAGGGTCTTGCCGGGCAGTGTGATCTCCACTGCGTTGTCCAGCTTCTTGGCCACTGCTTCCGGACTGTCGCTGGATGCTGTGGGAAAGGGCGTGATGGCGACCGCTTTATTCTGCAGGGCGGCCTGGATCGCCAATCCGGTTTCGTGGGCCCAGGCCTGGGTAGCCAAGTCAAAGGCATTGCCTTGTAGCATGTTGGATGGCGCGCGCGCGTGCAACTGATAAGTGGCGCGGCGACCTCGGTCAACACTGAAGGTCATGAGCAGCATCGCAGCACTTTCGCTGATGGTGTTCAGGTAGGGAACGAAGCCCGCGTAGCGCGCGCTGCTGCTCTCGGCGTGTGCCAGGTTGTCTACATTTCTGCGATTGCCTTTTGCATAGAACCCCTTCGCGCAGCCATAGACCAGGCTACTGGGCAAAGTGCCGAAATCGTCTTTGAAGGGGGCACCGGCGCCCCCCACCAAGGGAGTACAGGCCGGGCTGCGCCAGACAATGGGCACGGAGTCTGGTGTGAAGGTGACGAGCAGCAGTTCGACGGGGTTACCTTCATCCGTGCTTTTGAGGCTCACCGTTACTTCGGGGGCAGAGCTCTGAACGTCGGAGCGCCCGCCCGTAAGATTCACCTTAGATTCGGCCTTCCCAACAACCAGCCAATCGCCGGGTGGCAGTGGCAAAGGGGCAGCAAAGCTACTCAAACTGATGCCCTTGTTAATCTGGACCCCGATATCTAGCTTGTCGTAGGCGGTCTGGGTTTGGCCGACGGCGCCAAGGGCCAAGCCGGCTGTCAGTGCGGTGGCCTGCAATGTGCGGATCAATGGACGCTGAAACGTACGCTTCATTCTGAAAAACTCCCTGGGTTGGTTATGGTTATGGTTGTGGTTGTAGTTGTGGTTGTGGTTGTGGTGATGGATTCGTTGGCGCCGGCTTAGCCGGCAATGCAGGCAGCACTGCTGCCTCGTTGATCTGCACCAGGCTGCTGGCTTCCGGTTGGGCCACCAGTTGGCCGCTGCGCATTTGTTCGTAGCGGTCATTGGACAAGCGGTCCACGGCGGCGGCGTCGCGCACCACCACGGGCCGCAGGAACACCATCAGGTTGGTCTTCTTGCGGCTGCGGGCTTCGCTCTTGAACAGGTTGCCAAAGAAGGGCACGTCGCCCAGGCCGGGCACCTTTTCCTGGTTGCCGGCGTATTCGTCTTGCAGCAGGCCACCCAGCACCACCACGGCGCCGTCTTCCACCAGCACGTTGGATTCAATCGTGCGCTTGTTGGTGGTGGGGCCGTTGGTGGCGTTGGCGGTGGAGGCCAGCACGCTGGACACCTCCTGGTAGATGGCCAGCTTGACGGTGCCGTTTTCGCTGATCTGGGGCTTGACTTTGAGGGTCAGGCCCACGTCCTTGCGCTCGATGGTCTGGAAAGGGTTGACCGTGCCGTTGCTGCCGCCGGTGTTGGTGAACTGGCCGGTCACAAAGGGCACGTTTTGGCCGATGACGATCTTGGCCTCTTCGTTGTCCAGCGTCAGCAGGTTGGGTGTGGAGAGCACGTTGCCGCTGCCCGACTCTTCAAGAAAGCGCGCCAGAAAGCCCAGCACATAGACCCCATTGGTCTTGGTGGCTGCGCCCAGGTTGAAACCGCGTGAGGGCGACACGGTGCCCGCAGCACCCTGCGTGGCCAGGCTGATGATGTTCTTGCCGCCGCTGCCAAAGTTGGTGCCCAACAGGCCAATCACGCCGTCGCCGGCATTGCCCAGCGCGCCCTGCCACTGGATGCCGAATTCGGCCGCCTTGTCGGCGCTGACCTCGGCAATCAGGCTCTCCACGTAGACCTGGGCGCGGCGTGCGTCCAGCTTGTCGATGACGGCGCGCAGCTGGCGGTACTGCGGTTCGCTGGCGGTGATGATCAGCGAGTTGGTGCTGGGGTCGGCCTGGATCTGACCACCTGTGCTGGGCACATTGGCGGCGGCTGCGTTGGCCACGCCGTTGCCCGCGGGTGCAGGCGTGGTGGCCGCGGCAGGCGCACGCGCTTCGTTGCTGATGGCGGCGCGCAGCGTGGTGGCCAACTGGGTGGCGTTGGCGTTCTTCAGGTAGACCACATAGATGTTGCCGGCCGCACCGTTGCCACCTGCGGTGGGCTGGTCCAGCTTGCTGATGAGGGAGCGGGCCAGGGCCAGGCGCGCCTGGTTGGCGGCGCGCACGATCAGGGCGTTGCTGCGCGGCTCGGCCAGCACGGCGGTCTTGAAGCTCGCATCGGCCTGGCCAGTGCCCACCGTGCCGCTGCTCTCCAGCAGGCGCAGCACCAGCGGCGCCAGGTCGCTGGCGTTGGCGTGCTTGATGGGGATGACTTCCACATCGGTGGCATTGGGCACGTCCAGCGCGGCCACCACACGGGCCAGGCGGCGCAGGTTGTCGGCGTAGTCGGTGATCACCAGCGAGTTGGTTGCCGGGTTCACGTTGATGGGGTTGTTGGGGTTGATCAGTGGGCGCAGCACGGCCACCAGGTTGTTGGCGTTCTCGTACTGCAGCTTGATGATCTGCGTGACCAGCTGGTTGCCGCCTGCGCCGGGGCTGCCCGACTCGGTGGATGACACGCCGCCACCCTGCAGCTTGGCATCGGCCTCGGGCACCACCTTGTCGATGCCATCGACCTGCACCACCGTGAAGCCCTGCATGCGCAGCGTGGCCAGGAACAGGTTGTAGGCACGCGCCGGGGAGGCTGGAGTGTCCGTGGTCAGCGTGATGTTGCCCTTGACGCGCGGGTCCACCACCACGTTGCGCCCGGTCAGCGTGGCCATGGTGCGGGCCACGGCCTCAATGTCGGCATTGCTGAAGTTCAGCGTGATGGGTTCGCCGCGCTTCACCGGGGTCGTCTGCGCCCACACTTGCGTGCCAATCAGGCCGCTAGCCCCCATGAACAGTGCGCAAGCAGCTAGCAAATGCATAGCAAGCCGGCGACCGCCCGGGGCGGGTAACGAAGGAGAAGGGGACTGGTGCATGCGGTTATCCCACGTGGATGATGGAGCGCGCGCCGTCGCGCCGTCCAATGATATTGAGCAGATTGGCCAGCGCGTCTTCCCGCCCTGCGGCAGCGCGCGCCTCGCCATCAAATTGCAGCCGGCCCTGGTGCCACTGGCCGTGGCCCTGCAGTTGCAGGGCGCCGTCCAGCGTCTGCAGCGCCAGCGTGGGTGCGTCGCCACCGAGCAGTTCAATCCGGTAGCTGCCCACGGGTTGCAGCGGGGTCAGGCGCGTGCTCATCTGCAGCGCGTCAATCTGCAGGCGGCCTTGCAGGGCCAGTGCGCCTTGCTGCCACTGCAGGGCCAGGCCTTGGGGCTGCAGCGCCAGCGTGCCTTGCAGCTGGATGGTGTTCCACGGCGTGCCCAACCCGGCCAGCAGCGCGCTGGGCAGGCGCAGGGCCTGCGCGGCGTTCAGGTCTGAGGTGTGCAGTTGCACCGCACTGGCGGAGGCGTTCAGTGTCAGGTCCCACGGCGTGGTCATGCAGCAGGGCGCGTGCAGGCGCAGGGCCGCGCCCAGCCATTGCGGGCGCAGCTGCCACTCCAGACGCCCGGGCAGCGCGGTGGCGACAGTGGGGTCGGCCCCCAGCACCAGCTGGGCGCTGCCGTGCCACACCGTGCCTTGGGGTTGCAGCAGCTGCACGCGCTGCTGGCTGGCCTCCGCCAGGCCCCAGGCCAGCCAGCGTGCGGGTGCAAAGAGGGCGGCGGCGATGAGCCCACCGGCCAGCACGCCCGCCACCGTCCACGCCCAGGGCGCGCCGCGCCAGGGTGTGGCAGCCAGGTGGGTGGGGGCGAGCAAGGTGGCCATGGTGGGTGGTCGATGTTCAGTTGCCGGGCAAGGGCAGTTGCAGGGTGCCGTTCCAGCCGCCCTTGGCATCGCGGCTCAGGTTGGCCTGGCTGGGGGCCAGGCGCGCCTCGGTGCGCGCGCGGGCCAGCCATTGGGCCAGGGCTTGTGGGCTGGCGCCGCGCAGGGTCACGGTGGCCAGTGTGCCTTGCACCACCACGTTGCCACTGTTGCCCAGCGCACCCAGTGTGCTTTGCAGGGCCTGCTGGGCGGCAGCGGTCGATAGCGCGGGCTGGGCCTGCAGGCTCCGCGCCTCGGCTTGCAGGCCGCGCATGGTTTGCAGCTGGGCTTCCAGCCGCGGGGCCTGGGCTTCCCACTGGCGCAGGCTGCGCAGGGCCGGGGCCACGCCTAGCCACCACAGCAGGGCCAGGCCGACCAGGGCCATTGCCATGCCAAGCATGCGCTGCTCACGCGGCGCGCGTTGGCCCCACCATTGGCGCAGCGACGTACTCATGGCGTGCTCCGCGGGCTGAGCAGGAGCGTGTCGCCATCCAGCCGGGCGCTGTAGCCACGCGTGTGTAACTGGTTTTGCAACGCGGGTAGCTGTTCGGGACCTGCGGCCAGGCCACGCACGCGCATCTCGCCTGCTACAAAATCAATAGCTGCTGGCGCAGATTTGGCGGGGGCTAGAGCCTCAAAACCTTCCAAACTCCCGAATGCAGCCAGCAAACTCTCCAGGTCGCGCGCCGAGGCGCTGCCGCTGGCCTGGCGCAGCCCGGCCACGCCGCGCTCCATCTGCAGCGGTGCATCGACGACCACGGGGGTATTGGGGAATGTGGCCAGCAGCGTGGCGTGTAGCGCACTGCGCTGCTGTGCGAGCTGGCTATTCGCCTGCCAGGCCGCCACGTTGAGTCCCAGCAGCTGCACACCCAGCAGCGCCACGGCGGCCCAGCGCGCGGGGCGCCATTGCGGTGCCAGCCACAGCGCGGCGGCGGCCTGCTGCAGGCGGCGCGTGGCCGGATGGCGGCGCGCCATGTCGCCCTGCGCTAGGTCCCAGTCGCTTTGGGCGCATTGCTGCAGGCGTTCCTCGCGCGACAGCACCTGCACCTCGCCGCGGTGCAGAGCCTCGGCCAGGCCGGCCACGGCAGGTTCGGCCTGCACGGCCCGTGGGTGCCAAGATTCGGGAACGGCGGTAGATGCGGCTTGGCCTGACAGTAGCGGGCGCAGGTGCACGCCTTGGCTGTCTACCCACACTGCCTGGGCCACATCGGCATCGCCGGTGACCCACAGCGTGTCGGCGTCGGTCTGTGGGGCCCACTCGGGCACCACGGCGCCTATCTGGTAGCCCGCTTGCTCCAGCGCCAGTAGCGCCTGGCGCAACCAGTCGCGCGCGCAGGCGGCCACCCACACCGGGCTACCGGCGTTCAGAGCGGGCTGCAACGCAAAGTGCATGTGGGCGGGGTCGTCCAGCAGCTGGTCTTCCAGCAAGCCTTCCAGCACGGCGCGCAACCGTGGGCCCTGGCGCTGCACGCCCACGGGCAGCTGCACGCGGTGCCAGGACAACGCTTGCGCGGGCACCACGACCGTGACATGGCCAGCGCGCGCTGCACCACCCGCACCCACCCATTCCCACTGCGCCAGCGGGGTGGCAGGCGGGTCGGCAGGCAGCGGCAACAGGACGAGCGGCGGGTTCATGCGTGGGGTGTAAGAGGGCGCCTTTGTGGGCGATTCATTGTAAGGACGCCACCTCGGGTGCCAGGCGCTCTTTCCATAGGGGTTTTACCAGCAGGCCCTCGCGTTGCACCACCGTGCGCTCCTGGGTGTCCAGTGTGCCCAGGCGCAGGCGTGCGCGCACCTCGAAATAGCGCGAGTTCACGCTGTGCTGCGTGTCCATCGTGGCCAGGTTTGCCAGGCCCGAGGCCTGCACCACTTCGGCCAGTGTCTGGAAGTGGTTGAGCGCGCGCGCCGCCACCAAGCGCTGGGCCCCCGCAGCGTCCAGGCCCGGCAGGCAAGCCTGCAGCAGCACGGCGGGGGCGGTGTTCAGGTTCACTGGCGTGCGCTCGGGCAACAGCACTACATAGGGCTGCAGCAGGCGCACGGTGGCGGGTGACAGACCCAGCCAGCCCAGTTGGTCCGCGCTGCGCGGCAGCAACGGATGGGGCTGGTTGGTCGAGGTCGGGGTGTCGGAGGGCTCCAGTGCCAGCTGCAGGTTGCTTACCAACAGTTGCAATTCAGTGGGCGGCAAGTGCAGCGCATCGAACAAGCGGGTGATGGCCTGCAGCGTGGCGGGGTGGGGGCGCCCCTCCTGCACCAGGTTCAGCAGGTTCAGGCGCGCCTGCAGGTCGTTGATCTGGCCTGACAGGCTGGCCTCTTGCAGCGCATCCAGCGCCGCATCGCCGCCACCCTGGCTGGCTAGAAAGGCGGAGAGTTTGGCGTCCTGCAGCGGCACGGCCCAGGGCTCGGCCAGGTGGTCGGTGGCGCCGGTGCGGGCGTCTTCGCGCAAGATCAGCCGCGCCCAGTCGACCGCGCCCTGCAAGATCCAGCTGGCCTGGGTGCGCTGGCGCTCGGCGGTTTCCACCTCCAGTGTGCGCCACTGCTGCCACAGCGCGGCGGCACTCAGCGCCGCCACCAACGTGACCAACAGCATGGCCGTGAGGATGGCCGCACCACGCTGGCGCTGCGGGGTCGTCATGGCGTGCCTCCCGTGTTGGCGCGGGCCCAGTCGCGCACCACTGCACCGGCCAAGGGGTGGGGTGGCGACACGGTCAGCACCAGGCGTACGCCATCAGGCACGTTGGCTGCAGGCTCGGCACCCACGCCAGTGCTGCCGGCGCTGGAGAGCGGGTTGCTCCAGGCGCCGCCGCGGTAAAAGTACAGCTGCCATTGGTCCAGCGCGGCGATGCGCACCTCGCGCGTGCGCACGCCGTTGACGCTGTCAGCACCGGCGCCTTGCAGCCAGGCATCGGCTGCGGCCCAGGCGCTGGTCCATTCCTCACGGGTGCGTAAGGGGGTGGATTGCCAGCGCAGCCACTGCGCACGGCCGTCGCGCTCGGCGCGCGTCCAGGCCACCACCTGCACCCCAGCGCTGTCGCCCGCAGCGGCACGGCGTGTCAGGCGCAGGGCGCGGCCATCCCACTCCAGCGTGCGGGTTTGCGGTAGCTCGGTCAGCGCCTCGAGGTCGGTGGTCCATTGCGACAGGCCAGCGTCCAACGCCAGCACGGCATCGGCGTGTTCGCGGTTGCTGTCCATGGCCTGCTGCATGCCGGCCAGTGCGCGCCAGCCCATCACGGCCATCAGCGCCATCACGCCCAGCGCCACCAGCAGCTCGATGAGCGTGAAGCCGCGGCTGCGGCTGGGAGTGCGCGGGATGGCGTGCATCAGTAGCGCCCCACCACAGTGCCCAACTGCAGCAGCGGCACGCCGTCCAGCGTCACGCGTGCCTCTACGCGGCGGAAGTTGGGGTTGGGTGTGGGCTGCACCAGCAGGCGCAGGTCCAGCGTGCGCCCGGCCTGTTCGCAGGGGCGGGTGCTGTCGCCCACATCGGGCAGTTGGCGCGACAGGCGCACCTGGGCCAGCGCGTTGTCAGCGCACAGCTGGGCCAGCACGCGTTCGGTCTGGCGGCTGGTGTTGCGCGTCATGGACGAGGTGGCCCGCAGGCCCGCAATCAGCGTCACGGCCACGATGGCCAGCGCCACCAGCACCTCAATCAGGGTGAAGCCCTGCTGCCTGTGGCGCGCAGTGGTCATGGTGCGCTGCTACGCACGGCAAAGGGCCGCACGCCATCGGAGGCCACCCACAGGCTGCGTTCGGGGCGGTCCTGCTTCCACAGTCGCACGGCCTGGGGCGCCAGCAAGGGGTCGGGGCCCAGCAGCACGGTCTCGCTCTGGCCTTGGGTGCCGGCGGTCTGCCAGGTGGAGGGCAGGGTTGGTGCGTCTTTTGCCGGGGCCAAGCCTTCAAACACAAAGCCCTGCGCCGTGGTGTGCCAGCGCACGGGGCGGCCGCTGGCACGGGACTGGGCGCGGGCAGACTCCAGCAGCGCGGCCAAGCGCTGGGCCTCCTGGTCCAACTGGGACTGTGCGGCATCGCGCAACGCAAAGGCCACCCCCGCTGCGGCTACCCCCACGATGGCGACCACCAGCAGGAGTTCGAGCAGGGTGAAGCCGCGCGGTCTCACCAGTTCCCGATGTCGGCGTCTTTGCCGTCGCCGCCTGCTTGGCCATCAGCGCCAAAGCTCATCACGTCAATCTCGCCCTTGAGGCCAGGGCTCAGGTACAGGTAGGCGCGGCCCCAGGGGTCATTGGGCAGCTTGTCCAAGTAGGGGCGCCAGTTGGGGGGCAGCGCGCCGGTCGTGGGCTTGGCCACCAGGGCTTGCAGGCCCTGTTCGCCGCTGGGATAGCGTTGGTTGTCCAGCTTGTAGAGCTTGAGCGCCTGGCTGAGGTTGGCAATGTCGGTTTTGGCGGCGGCCACGCGCGCGTCGTCCGCCCGGTCCAGCACATTGGGCACGATGAGCGCGGCCAGCACACCAATGATGACCAGCACCACCATCAGCTCGATCAGGGTGAAGCCGCGGGCAAGTGCAAAAGGGCGGGTAGCAATGCGCATGGTGGGAGGGCCAGGGTGGTGAGCGTTGAACGGGGCGCCTGCCGGGGCAGGGCGCATGGGCCTTCCATGATAATGCGCTGAATGGTTCTGTCTGCCCCTTCCCCGTGGTGGCCGCGATTGGCGGCATTCGTTCTAGCGGCGCTTGCGGCCGCCAGCGCGGCAGTTTGGGGACTGCGTGTGGCCGCACCGGTGCAGGCCAGCAGCATTGCGGCGGTGGCCGTGCCCGCGGTGCCGCCCGATGCGGTGGCCGTGGCGCGCGCGCTGGGTGGCGCTGCGGCAGTGGGCGACACCCCGGTTGCGACTCAAGCAGCGCCTGTGCTGGAGTCGGCGCGCTTTGCGCTGATGGGCGTGGTGGCGCAGCCCAATGCGAAGGGTGCTGCGTTGCTGTCGGTGGACGGCAAGCCCGCCAAGCCCTACACCGTGGGTGCCGTGGTGGTGGATGGCTGGATGCTGCAGTCGGTACAAGGGCGCCGTGCCACGCTAGCCCGCAATGGCGCGGAGATGGTGCTGGAGTTGCCGGCGCTGGTGCCCGCGACCACCCTGCCTGTGGCCGCTACACCCCTGGCAACGTCACTGTCCTCAAAAGCGCCGTCTGCACCCGTTGCCATGTCCATGGCGGCCACCGTGGCTGCCGCCCAGTCGGCGTCGGGCAAGTCTGCAGACCCGGTGGCCAAGGGGCCTTCCATGGACGTCAAAGGGAAAATGGCGCCCTAGCCCGCGCAGACAATGCGCGAGCAGCTACTTTTTTGGTAGCAACCCTCAGCGCTGCAGGAACATGCGGTACACCGGATTCGCGGTTTCTTCCACATAGGGGTAGTTCAGCGTTTCCAGAAATTGCGCAAATGCCACGTTGTCCGCCGCAGGCACCTGCAAGCCCACCAAAATGCGGCCGTAGTCGGCGCCCTGGTTGCGGTAGTGGAACAGGCTGATGTTCCAGCCCGGGCGCATCAGGCTCAAAAATTTCATCAAGGCACCCGGCCGCTCGGGGAATACAAAACGCAGCAGGCGCTCGTCTTGCGCCAGGCTGGAGATGCCGCCCACCATGTGGCGGATGTGCTCCTTGGCCAACTCGTCGTGCGTGAGGTCCAGCGTCTGGAAGCCGTGCTTGGTAAAGCTCTTGGCAACCTTGCCGGACTCGCCTTTGTTCTGCGTGGTCAGGCCGACAAACACATGGGCCTGGGCCGCGTCGCTGATGCGGTAGTTGAACTCGGTCACGTTGCGCGTGCCGCCGGGCAGCTCGCCAATCAGCTCGCAAAAACGCTTGAAACTGCCGCGCTCCTCGGGAATCGTCACGGCGAACAGCGCTTCGCGCTCCTCGCCCACCTCAGCGCGCTCCGCCACAAAGCGCAGCCGGTCGAAGTTCATGTTGGCACCGCACAAAATGGCCGCGTAGGTCTCGCCCTTGGTCTTGTGCGTGGCCACGTACTGCTTGATGGCCGCCACGGCCAGCGCGCCTGCAGGTTCCACGATGGAGCGCGTGTCTACGAAGATGTCCTTGATGGCCGCGCACACCGCATCGGTGTCCACGGTCACATAGTCGTCCACCAAGTTGCTGGCGATGCGGAAGGTCTCCTCGCCCACCAGCTTCACGGCGGTGCCGTCGGAGAACAGGCCCACATCGGACAGCGTCACGCGCTGCTTGGCGCTCACGGACTGGATCATCGCGTCGGAGTCGTTCATCTGTACGCCAATGACCTTGACGCCTGGCGCCACCGCTTTGATGTAATTGGCCACGCCCGAGATCAAGCCGCCACCGCCAATGGCCACAAACACGGCGTCCAGGCCCGGACCGGTTTTGCTGCCGGTTTTGTGGCCCGACTTGGCCGCCTTGTCGGCACCCAGCGTCTGCACCTGGCGCATGATTTCCATCGCCACCGTGCCCTGACCCGCGATCACATCCGGGTCGTCAAAGGGGTGCACAAAAGTCAGGCCCTCTTTTTTCTGCAGGGTCACGGCGTGGCCGTAGGCGTCCGAATAGCTTTCGCCAAACAACACCACCTCGCCACCAAAGCCGCGCACTGCGTCCACCTTGAGTTGGGGCGTGGTGGTCGGCATCACGATCACCGCGCGCACGCCCATGCGACTGGCGGACAAGGCCACGCCTTGGGCATGGTTGCCGGCAGACGCGCAAATCACTCCCTTGGCAATCTGCTCGGGGGGCATCTGCGCCATCTTGTTGTAGGCACCGCGCAGCTTGAAGCTGCGCACGGGTTGCTGGTCTTCGCGCTTGAAGAGCACGGTGTTGTGCAGGCGGCGGCTCAAGGTGCGGGCAGGCTCCAGCGCAGTCTCATTGGCCACGTCGTAGACGCGTGCGGTCAGAATTTTCTTGAGGTAGTCCGCCGGGGTGAGGTGGGGGGCGGGGGGCTGCTTAGGGGAACTCACGGGGCTACACTCCGATATGAATATGCGAAAAGGCAATTGGACAGCTCCGCGCGGGGCTGCTAGATTGCATTGTAGCGAACTGTTTTTGGCCCCGCGCGGGGCAATTTATTGAAGGATGAGAACCATGGAATGCACAGTGAGCTGGACCGGCGGCTTGAATACCCGCTCTGGCATGGGCTTTGTGGCCGAGACCGGTAGCGGCCATATTTTGACGATGGATGGCGCCCCCGATGCGGCCAAGCCCGAAAACGGCGGCCAAAACCTCGCGCCACGGCCTATGGAAACCGTGCTGGCCGGCACCGGTGGCTGTACCGCCTACGACGTGGTGTTGATTCTCAAGCGCGGCCGCCATGACATCCGTGGCTGCACGGTCAAGCTCACCACCGAGCGCGCCGAGGTGGACCCCAAGGTATTCACGAAGATCCACATGCAGTTCACCGTGACCGGCAAGGGCATTCCCGCCAGCGCCGTGGAGCGTGCCATCGCCATGAGTCACGAGAAGTACTGCTCCGCCAGCATCATGCTGGGCAAGACCGCCGAAATTACGACCGGGTTTGACCTGATCGAGGCGTAAATAGTCCTATATCAGCCCTAAATCCGCTCTGCCACGGTGGTCATCACCTTGGCGGCGGAGCGCATCAGCGCCTTGACGGGTGGGGGCAAGTCCACCCCGCCCGCTGCCTGGGCCTCGTCCGCGTGGCGCAGCTCGTCGTCATGCATTTGCGCCACGATGGCGCGTGAGGCGTGGTCGCCTTCGGGCAGCAGCTCCAAGTGACTTTTCAGGTGGGCACCCACCTGCTTCTCGGTTTCCACCACAAAGCCCAGGCTAATGGCATCGCCCATGCGGCCGGCCAGCAGCCCCAAGCCAAACGCCCCGGCGTACCACAGCGGGTTCAGAAGTGAGGGCCGTGCGCCCAATTCCTCCAAGCGCTGCGCTGTCCATGCCAAATGATCTGTTTCTTCCAGAGAAGCCTTTGTAAAGTGCGTCCGCAGACCGGCGTTGGGGGTGGCCAGGGCCTGGGCGGTGTACAGCGCCTGGGCGCAGACCTCTCCCACGTGGTTCACCCGCATCAATCCCGCCGCTTTGCGTTTTTCGTCTTCTGACAGCGCCGTAATGTGTTCTGGCACTGTAGGGCAGGCGTGCGCCGCGTGGGGCTGGGCAAACAGGGTGCGCAGGGCTGTATCTGCAGCAGTGAAGAATGCGTCCATGAGAGGTCTTTCGAGTGTGGGTGGAGTCTAGCGGGGCTGACGTTAAGGTGAGCTTGATGACAGTCAAACAAGTTGTTGCAACCCAACAACGGTAACCCGTAAGAACCCTAATCTTTTGCCTGTTTTCTTTGCCAAAGCCCGTGGTGTCTGGTGCAATACCATCCAACTTCCTGAATAGGAGGTTGGCCCGGAGTTCCGAACAATCGGTCCGGAGCTCTATGTTTAACCTTGGAGTATTTCTACATGAAAAAGACTTTGATCGCTTTGGCCGTTCTGGCTGCTTCCGGCGCTTCCTTCGCTCAAGCTACTATCTCTGGCGCTTACGCTGCTGGTTACCGTGCTTCTTCAGCTCCCGCTGGTGATACATCCGGTCTGGGTATCGACACATCTTTGGTGACTTTCACCGCTAAAGAAGATCTGGGTGGCGGTTTGACGGCTACTGCAGAAATGAAGATCGACGGCCTGAGCCGCGGTGGCATTTCCGGTGGCGATTCCTACTTGGCATTGGCCGGTGGTTTCGGTAAGTTCACCCTGTCTACCGGTCGCGGTTCTGACTACCTGTCTGGCGGCATTTCTGGCGTGGGCGGTGTTGGCTTTGATGGCAAAGTGTTTTCCGCACTGACTGCTGGCGACGCTGTTGCTTACTCTACTCCCAGTTTCAGCGGCTTTACCTTTGGTATTTCCCATGACGAGTCCGCAACTACTCAAGCTGGCGAAACTGCTTCTCCCGTTGGTCTGGGTGTCGGTGCAGCCGGAACCCCCTCCGGTGCCGACTATCAGCGTGGAACTAACGTGAGCGGTACTTACGCTGCAGGCCCCTTGGCAGCTAACTTGAGCTTCAAGGTTTGGGATCAGGCTGGCAACACCGCAGGTAACTCCAAGAACCGTACAAGCATTCAAGCTTCGTATGATCTGGGCGTAGCTAAGTTGGGTGCTGGTTACCGCAACACTCAACGTGTTGACGGTACGCGTCAAGACACATTCTTGGCCGTCGGTGTGCCTTTGGGCGCTTTGACTCTGGGTGCTGATTGGGGTAGCCGTGTTCACAATGATACGACTGCAACTGCCGTTGGTACCCGTACCGGCTTTGGTCTGAGCGCTGCTTACGCTCTGAGCAAGCGTACTTCGTTGATCGCTAACTACGCACGTTGGGACGCAACTGTTGGCGCAGCTTCTGCTAACACCGAAACCAACCTGTTGGTTTCCCACTCCTTCTAATCGTCCGCTGGCGTAAGCCAGCTTGAGGTTAGAAATGAAAAGCCCGCCGCAGCAATGCAGTGGGCTTTTTTTATGGCAGTAGATTCGAAATTCATAATGCGAAACAAATTATGTTGTTGGTGCTAATACAACAAAATGGGGGTTTTGATGCGACTACCTATTATTTGTCCCTTCAGTTACATGACGCCGATGTGAATTTTTGTTTCAATACAAGCTACTTCTGAATTAAGAAGTAGGAGTTGCAGTCGCTGTTCCTAAGGACAGGGCCTGCTTACCATCTAACTCAAATTGAAGAGACATTCCATGAAAAAATCGCTCATCGCTTTGGCAGCTCTGGCTGCGTCTGGTGCTTCCTTTGCACAAGTTACCATTACCGGAAATTTGACTACTGGCTACAAGGCCAGCACGACAGCGGCTAGCACTGTTGCAACGGGTTCCACACTGAATCAGCAGGTTACGCAAGGTATTGCTGGTGGTAACGCTGGGAACGCAACAGGTGATGCCTCGGGTCTGGGTATTGATACTTCGTTGGTGACCTTCACTGCCAAAGAAGATTTGGGTGGGGGAATGAGCGTTGCTGCGGAAATGAACATTGATGGTATGAACCGCGGTGGCATCTCCGGTGGTGACTCTTCTTTGAAACTCACTACCTCGGTGGGGCGCCTAACATTGCAAACCTACAAGCCTGTTGACTATCTGTCGGGTGGTATTTCTGGCGTGGGTGGAACGGGAATGGACAACAAAGTATTCCCCTCGCGCGGTTTGAAAGACGCAGCGGGTTTTGATACAAAGTTGGGCCCTGTTTTTGTGGGTATTGCGCATATGGAGCAAGCTTCGGTCAGCTCTAGCACCACTTCTGGTGTAGGCGCAGGTTTGGGTGCTGGTGGTGCCGGTGCTGCTGGTACTACAGGCCAGCGACTCAATAGCTTGTCCGCAACTTATGTGGGTGGTGCTTTGATTGCTAACGTGAACTACCTAGTTTACGATGGTCGTACAGACAACGTGAATACCTCCTACAAAGACGTGATTCGCACAGCAGCTTCCTATGATTTTGGTGTCGCCAAGCTAGGCGCTGGTGTGTCCGTGTTGACCGTGACTGGTGGTGGAACATTGACTGATTCGCTGATTGCAGTGTCCGTACCAGTAGGTGCGTTGACTTTGGGTGCCAACTTTGCGCAAGAGACTTATAGCGGTACTGTTGTGCAGGCCGCGATCGGTGTAACAACAGCAGGACAGCTTGACCAAACCCGCAACGGTTACGGTTTGTCTGCCACTTACGCGTTGAGCAAGCGCACAAGCCTCATTGCAAGCTACGCAAACTGGCTGCCTTATGCTGGTGCAACTCGCAACAGCGAAACCAACCTGCTGGTTTCCCACTCCTTCTAATCCCCTGCTGGCGTGAGCCAGTTGGTGGTTTAGATAAAAAAGCCCGCTGTAGCGATACAGCGGGCTTTTTACTTGGAAACACTACTTTTTAGTAGCACATAGATCGCGTCTGGAGAGAAATTAGGCGTATCGCTTATTCCGCAGGTTGTGCTTCATCTCGCGCAGCAGAGGTTGCAGCTTGTTGCTGCCGATGCGCAGGGCCACGCAAGTGGCGAGGATGTCGATGATCATCAGGTGCAGCAGGCGCGAGACCATGGGGCTGTAGCGGTCGAAGCCTTCGGGGTGATCGGCGCTCAGGTGGATGTGACCTGCGCTGGCGAGAGGTGAGCCGCTGGCGGTGATGACGATGGTGGTGGCGCCGTTTTTGCGTGCGATGTCACAGGCGTCCATGAGGTCGCGAGTGCGGCCGGAGTTGCTGATGACGACTACGCAATCACCAGGCCCCAGGATGGAGGCGCTCATGACTTGCATGTGGCCGTCGCTGTAGGCCGTGGTGTTGATGCCCAGGCGGAAGAATTTGTGCTGTGCGTCTTGCGCCACGATGCCGGAGTTGCCCACACCGAAGAACTGGATCTGCCGGCCCGCGCTGTAGGCGTCTACCAGCGCCAAAACAGCCTTTTCAATCGCCAAGGTGGATGCGTCATTGCGGTAGCGCAAAAACGCGGCGACGGTGTTGTCGATCACCTTGACCATCACGTCGCCGGTCTTGTCGTCGGCATCCACGCTGCGGTGAATGAAAGGTACGCCTTCATTCACGGTGCCTGCTAGCTTCAGCTTGAAATCCGAAAGGCCGTCGTAGCCCACACTGCGGCAAAAACGCACCACGGTGGGCTTGCTCACATGGGCGCGGTCGGCCAACTCGCTGACGGGCAGTTTGGCAAACGCACGGGGGTCGGCCAAGCACAGCTTGCCCACCCGTTGTTCGGCGGGGGCTAGGGATGGCAGTGAGGCTTTGATTCGGTCCAACATAGTCACAGTTCCTCAGGTAGCAGCCTGCGGCGGGAGGCCGCAGCGCTGCCACACAACACAGCTCAACAGTTCAGGACTCTTCGCTCCAGCAGAAGCCGTCCCGCGCAATCATGGCGCTCGATGCGCTGGGGCCCCAGGTGCCGGCCGCATACAAACGAGGGCCTTGCGTGTCCGCGGCCCAGTGTTCCAGCATGGGTTCGACCCAGCGCCAGGCTTCTTCCTGCTCGTCGCTGCGCACGAACAGGTTCAAGCGGCCGTCAATCACGTCCAGCAGCAGGCGCTCGTAAGCCCCCACGCGTTCGGAACCGAAGCGTTTGTCAAAGTCCAAGTCCAGTTGCACGGGGGCCAGCGTTTGCGATGCCACGCTGCGTGATTGGCGGTTTTCCTGGCCCTGGGCCAGCAAATGCAGCTCCAGCCCATCCTTGGGTTGCAGGTTGATGATGAGGCGGTTGGCCGCGCCTTCGTTGGAGTCGTAGATGGCGTGGGGCGTGGGGCGGAAGTTGATGACGATGCGTGCATCGCGACCCGCCAGGCGCTTGCCGGTACGGATGTAGAAGGGCACGCCGGCCCAGCGCCAGTTGGCGATTTCGGTGCGCAGGGCAACAAAGGTTTCCGTGTTGCTCTTGGGGTTGACACCGGTTTCTTCGCGGTAGCCCGGCACCTTGTTGCCGCCGCTGGTGCCCGCCGAATATTGGCCGCGCACCACGTCCTGTTTCAGTGTCTCTGCGGTCCATGGCTTGAGCGAACGCAGCACCTTGAGTTTTTCGTCACGGATGGCATCGGCGTGTGAGTTGATCGGAGGTTCCATCGCGATCGCGCACAACAGTTGCAGTGCGTGGTTTTGCACCATGTCGCGCAGCGCGCCCGTGGTCTCGTAGAACGCGCCACGGCTTTCCACGCCCAGGTCTTCTGCGATGGTGATCTGGATGTTGGCGATGTGTTCACGGCGCCACAGCGGTTCAAACAGGGCGTTGCCGAAGCGCATGGCAAACAGGTTTTGTACCGAGGGCTTGCCCAGGTAGTGGTCGATGCGGAAGATCTGCTTTTCTTCAAAGAACTGGCGCACGGTCTGGTTGATCGCGCGGTTGGAGGCCAGGTCATGGCCCAGCGGTTTCTCCAGCACGACGCGGGTTTTGGGCGTGTTCAAACCGGCGGCGGCCAGCTGTTCGCACACATTGGTAAACAGGCTGGGTGCGGTGGCCACATAGATCACCACGCTGTCCGCGTTGCGGGTGTTCAGTGTTTCGGCCAGGCTGGCGTAGTCGTCCGGCTTGGACAGGTCCATGCGCTGGAACTCGAGTATGGCGGCAAAGCGGGCAAACTCTTCGGCGCTGGGGCGCTTGGCCAGCTCCACTTTTTCAAAGCGGGACTGGATCAGCGCGCGGTACTGCTCGTGGCTCAGGTTGTCACGGCCTACGCCAATAATGCGCCCACCTTCGGGCAGGGAGCCATGGCGAAACGCCTGGAACAATGCGGGCATCAACTTGCGCCAGGCCAAATCGCCGGTGCCGCCAAACATGACTAGATCAAAGCTCATAAGACAGGTGGTACGTTTAAGAGTTACATGAAAGATGACGTTGTAATGTAACTTTGTTTCATTGATAATTCAAGGGGACAAACCACAAGAAATTGCTGGTTTACCCTTAGCCTTCAACCTTGGCCTTTGGCCCGCGCCCACCATGAACCAACTCGACGCACTCAAACAATTCACCACCGTGGTGGCTGACACCGGCGACTTCAAGCAGCTCGACGCCTTCAAGCCCCAAGACGCGACCACCAACCCCTCGCTGATCCTCAAGGCGGTGCAAAAGGCCGACTACGCCCCGCTGGTGAAAGACACGGTGAACCAGTTCCGCAGTCGCCCCATGGACGAGATCGTGGACCGCCTGCTGGTGCGTTTTGGTTGCGAAATTCTCTCCATCATCCCCGGCCGTGTGTCCACCGAAGTGGACGCGCGTTTGAGCTTTGACACCAATGCCACCGTGGCGCGTGGCGAACGCCTGATCGAGCTGTACCAGGCGCAAGGCATCCATTCGGACCGCGTGCTGATCAAGGTCGCCTCTACCTGGGAAGGCATCAAGGCTGCCGAGCAGCTGGAGCGCAAGGGCATCCGTACCAACCTGACGCTGCTGTTTGCGTTCTGCCAGGCCGTGGCTTGCGGCCAGGCCAAGGTGCAGCTGATCTCGCCGTTTGTGGGCCGCATTTACGACTGGTACAAAAAGAACGCCGGTGCCGCCTGGGTGGAAGCCGACAACGCGTTGGCCAACGACCCCGGTGTGAAGTCCGTGGCGCAGATCTACAACTACTACAAGAAGTTCGGCATCGCCACCGAGGTGATGGGTGCGAGCTTCCGCAACGTGGGCCAGATCACGGCCCTGGCCGGTTGCGACCTGCTCACCATCAGCCCCGACCTGCTGGCCATCCTGGCCGCGACCGACGCGCCGCTGACCCAGGCCCTGAAGGCTGACACCGCCAAAGACCTGGCGCTGGAACACGTCAGTTATGACGAAGCCAGCTTCCGCCTGGCGCTGAACAACGACGCCATGGCGACCGAGAAGTTGGCTGAAGGCATTCGCGCGTTCTGCGTGGATGCTGTGAAGCTGGAACAGCTGCTGCTGGCTGCGTGACCATGGCACGTACCCGCTGTGACCGCACGCCCGCCTGGGCTGCCCTGCAAGCCGCTTATGACGCCACCGGCAAGGCGCTGGATGTGCGTGAGGCCTTCAAGGCCGACGCCCAACGCTTTGGCCGCTTCAGCCAGGAGGCGCCCTATGTGTTTGCCGACCTGTCGAAGAACCGCATCGACGCGGCAACGGAAGCCTTGTTGTTCGACCTGGCACGCCAAAGCGGCGTGCTGGAACACCGCGACGCCATGTTCGCGGGCCAGAAGATCAACAACACCGAGCAGCGCGAAGTCTGGCACGTTTTGTTGCGTAATCCTCCCGGAGCCCCCGTCAAATATGCGGGAGCAGCTGCAGAATTTATAGCAGGCGAGCAAGCCAAGGTGCACACCACGCTGGACGCCATGCTGGCCTACGCCGAAAAGGTGCGTGCCGATGAGGCCATCACCGACGTGGTGAACATCGGCATTGGCGGCTCCGACCTGGGCCCGCAAATGGCGGTGCTGGCGCTGGATGCCTTTGCCACCACCGGCAAGCGCCTGCACTTTGTCAGCAATGTGGACGGCCATGAACTGGCCGCCAAGCTGCCGCACTTGAAGGTGGAAAGCACGGTCTTCCTGATCGCCAGCAAGACCTTCACCACCATCGAGACCATGACCAACGCCGCCTCGGCCAAGGCCTGGTTCGAATCGCAGGGTGGCACCGACATTGCACGGCACTTTGCCGCGCTGACCACCAATGTGCCCGCAGCCAACGCCTTTGGCATCACCACCACCTTTGGCTTCTGGGACTGGGTGGGTGGCCGTTATTCCATGTGGTCGGCCATTGGCCTGCCCTTGGCCATCGCCATCGGTGCTGCGGGCTTCCGTGAATTTCTGGCCGGCGCGCATGCGATGGACGAACACTTCCGCACCGCGCCTCCGGAGAGCAACCTGCCGGTGCGCCTGGGCCTGCTGGACGTCTGGTACCGCAACTTCCACGGCTTCACCAGCCGTAGCATTGCGCCGTACCACAGCGCCCTGCGCCGCGTGCCGGCCTACCTGCAGCAGCTGGAGATGGAAAGCAATGGCAAGCGTGTGGACGCCTCGGGCGAAGCGCTGCCCTTTGGCACCTCGCCCGTGCTGTGGGGCGAGCCTGGCACCAACGGCCAGCACGCTTACTTTCAGATGCTGCACCAGGGGACCGACGTGGTGCCCATGGAATTCATCGCCGTCAAGAAGGCGCGCCATGACCTCAAGGGCCACCAGCCGCTGCTGCTGGCCAATGTGCTGGCGCAAGCCCAGGCCCTGCTGCAGGGCAAGAGCGACGCCGGCGGCCACAAGCACTTCACCGGTAACCGCCCCAGCACCTTCCTGTTGCTGGACGACCTGACGCCCGCTGCATTGGGCGCCCTGATTGCACTGCAGGAGCACCGCGTGTTTGTCAGTGGCAGCCTGTGGGGCATCAACAGCTTTGACCAGTGGGGTGTAGAGCTGGGCAAGGTGCTGGCCAAGGAGATAGAGCCGCGCCTGGCCAGTGGCGACACCACCGGGCTGGATGGCTCCACCGCCGGGCTGCTGGCCCGCCTGCGCGCCTAAGAGCTTGCCCTTGCTGAGCCTGGCCCAAGCCCGCGCGCTGCACCTGGCTGCGCAGGGCTTGCTGCAGCCGCCCACGCGCGCGGCCAAGCGGGCCGACGTGGCGGCCTGCATCCAGCGCATGGCGTTGCTGCAGATCGACACCATCCACGTGGTCTCGCGCAGCCCGTATCTGGTGCTGCATTCCCGCTTGGGTGACTACCCCCGGTCCTGGCTGGAAGAGACGCTGGCTGCGGCCCAGGTGTTTGAAACCTGGGCCCACGAGGCCTGCTTTGCGCATGTGGAAGATCTGCACATCCACCGCACCTACAACCGCCACACGCGCCGCCACTGGGGCTTGGCCAAGGCGGCCCAAAGCCACGCGGCGCAGCGCCCGCACCTCGACAAGCTGCTGGAGCACATCCGCAGCAACGGGCCCGTGAAGTCGTCCGACTTTGAGCGTCCCGAGGGCAAGGGCGGCGCATGGTGGGGCTGGAAGGACGAAAAGCGTTGGCTGGAAGCCCTGTTTGCCTTGGGCGAACTGATGATTGCGCGGCGCGAGAACTTCCACCGCGTCTACGACCTCAGCGAGCGGGTGGCACCTCAGCTGCTGAAGCAGACGCCCCAGCACAGCGAAGCCACGCTGCACGCCCAACTCATCGAAAAAGCCATTGCGGCACTGGGCATCACCCAGGCGCGCTGGGTGAACGATTACTTCCGCACCAAGCCGCGCTTCAAAGATGTGGACCTGGACGCGCTGGTGGACGCCGGCACCGTGCAGCGCGTGGCGGTGGAGGGCTGGGACGCCCCGGGCTATGTGCACGCCAGTCATGCTGCGCTGCTGAAAAAGGCCAGCGCCGGCAAGCTGCAGGCCACGCACACCGCGCTGCTCTCGCCATTCGACCCCGTGGTGTGGGACCGGGAGCGTGCCTCGACATTGTTCGATTTTGACTACCGGCTGGAGTGCTACACGCCCGAAGAGAAGCGCGTGTATGGCTACTTTGTGCTGCCCATCCTCCGCCGCGGCGAACTGATTGGCCGGCTGGACGCCAAGGCGCACCGGGCCGAGGGCGTGTTCGAAGTGCGTGCGCTCTATGCCCAGCCCGGCCTGGTGTGGACCGACGTTCACCTGGCCGATGTGGCCCAGGCCATCCAGCGCAGTGCGGACTGGCATGGCACGCCGCAAGTGCGCATCACGCAGACCCAACCGGCCAAACTGGCGGCCGCACTGCGGCGCGCCCTGAAGAATCTGAAACTTGAAAGACCTGACGCATGAATGTGGTGTTTGACTTTGGCGCGGTGCTGTTCACCTGGCGCCCGGTAGATTTGGTAACCGAATGCTTTCCCGACCGCGCGCCCACACCGGCGCTGGCAGGCCATCTCGCGCACGAGGTGTTTGGCCACGCCGACTGGCAGGGCTTTGACCGCGGCACGGTGTCGATGCCCGAGGTGATTGACCGCACCGTGGCCCGCCTGGGGCTGGACCGCGCGGCGCTGACCACGCTGGTGGAGAGCATTGGCGAACGCTTGGTGCCCCTGCCGGAGTCGATTGCGCTGCTGAACCGGCTGGACGCGCTGCGCACCCAGCAGCAGGCCAACGGTGGTGAGCCACTGCACCTGTACTTTCTGTCGAACATGCCCGTGCCCTATGCGCGCACGCTGGAGCACCTGCATCCGTTTTTGCTGAACTTCGACGGCGGCATTTTCTCGGGCGATGTGCTGCTCATCAAACCCGAGCCCGCCATCTACCAGCTGCTGCAAAGCCGCTACGCGCTGGAGCCCGCCAAGACGGTGTTCATTGACGACCTGCTGGGCAACATCGAAGCCGCGCAGGCGCAGGGGTGGCACGGCATCCACTTCAAGAACGCAGCCCAGGTCACGCAGGCGCTGCAGGCCGTGGGTTTGAGCGAAATCGGCCTCTAGCCCCCGTATCCATTGCGCCAGCAGCTATTAAAAACATAGTGAAGCAAACGTAAAAAAGCCCCGCAAGGCAAAACCTTGCGGGGCTTTTTATTGGCTGCAAGAGGGCTTGCGCCCTCAGGCAAGGCGCAATTACATGCCCATGCCGCCCATGCCGCCCATGCCACCCATGTCAGGCATACCGCCGCCGGCAGCGTCGTCCTTGGGGGCTTCAGCAACCATGCACTCGGTCGTCAGCATCAGGGATGCCACGGATGCCGCGTTCTGCAGTGCAGTACGTGTCACCTTGGTGGGGTCCAGGATACCCATTTCGATCATGTCGCCGTAGGTTTCGTTCGCAGCGTTGTAGCCGTAGTTGCCCTTACCGGCCAACACCGCTGCCACCACCACGGAAGCTTCGCCGCCGCCGTTGAACACGATCTCGCGCAGGGGCGCTTCGATGGCCTTCAGCACCAGCTTGATACCGGCTTCCTGGTCAGCGTTGTCACCCTTGATGGCGCCAGCAGCTTGCTTGGCGCGCAACAGTGCAACACCGCCGCCAGCCACAATGCCTTCTTCCACCGCAGCGCGGGTAGCGTGCAGGGCATCTTCCACGCGGGCTTTCTTTTCCTTCATTTCGACTTCGGTGGCAGCGCCCACCTTGATCACGGCAACACCGCCAGCCAGCTTGGCCACGCGCTCTTGCAGTTTTTCACGGTCGTAGTCGGAAGTGGCTTCTTCGATTTGCACGCGGACTTGTTTCACGCGGGCTTCGATGTCAGCAGCAGCGCCAGCACCGTCGATGATGATGGTGTTTTCCTTGCCCACTTCGATGCGCTTGGCGGAACCCAGGTCAGCCAGAGTCACTTTTTCCAGCGACAGGCCGATTTCTTCGGCGATGACCTTGCCACCGGTCAGGATGGCGATGTCTTCCAGCATGGCCTTGCGACGGTCACCGAAGCCAGGAGCCTTCACAGCCACCACCTTCAGGATGCCGCGGATGGTATTCACCACCAAAGTTGCCAGGGCTTCGCCTTCGACATCTTCAGCAATGATCAGCAGGGGACGGCCAGCCTTGGCGACTTGTTCCAGGGTAGGCAGCAGGTCACGGATGTTGCTGATCTTCTTGTCGAACAACAGCACGAAGGGGTTGTCCAGCAAGGCAGCTTGCTTTTCGGGGTTGTTGATGAAGTAGGGGGACAGGTAGCCGCGGTCGAATTGCATGCCTTCAACGACATCCAGTTCGTTTTGCAGGGACTTGCCGTCTTCGACGGTGATCACGCCTTCTTTGCCGACCTTGTCCATCGCGTTGGCGATGATTTCGCCGATGCTGGAGTCAGAGTTGGCGGAGATGGAACCCACTTGGGCGATCTCTTTGGAAGTGGTGGTGGCCTTGGAAGCCTTCTTCAGCTCTTCGATCAGGGCAGTCACTGCCTTGTCGATACCGCGCTTCAGGTCCATGGGGTTCATGCCGGCGGCAACGTATTTCATGCCTTCGCGCACGATGGCTTGTGCCAGCACGGTAGCGGTCGTTGTACCGTCACCAGCGTTGTCAGACGTCTTGGAAGCGACTTCCTTGACCATCTGCGCGCCCATGTTTTGCAGCTTGTCTTTGAGTTCGATTTCCTTGGCCACGGACACACCGTCCTTGGTCACGGTAGGGGCGCCGAAAGAACGCTCCAGAACCACGTTACGGCCTTTAGGGCCCAGGGTCACTTTGACCGCGTTGGCCAAAATGTTCACGCCTTCAACCATGCGTGCGCGGGCTTCGCCGCCGAAAATTACGTCTTTTGCTGCCATGTTATGACTCCAAATTTAAGTGAAATATGCCGCTAGCCCGCGTGAATATTGCGCAACCAGCTATGAATTTAATAGTGAAAGTCTAATCAGTTGGGGACAGAGCGGCGCTTCGCTGGGTCTGTCCCGCAAACCAATTATTTTTCAACCACTGCGAACAGATCGTCTTCCTTCATGACCAACAGCTCATCGCCATCGATCTTGACGGTCTGGCCGCTGTACTTGCCGAACAGGACGCGGTCGCCCACTTTCACGGACAAAGCCTTGGTTTCACCCTTGTCGTTGGTCTTGCCAGGGCCCACAGCCAGCACTTCGCCTTGATCGGGCTTTTCCGCCGTGTTGCCGGGCAGCACGATGCCGCTGGCGGTCTTTTCTTCCGCTTCGAGGCGTTTAACGATCACGCGGTCAGCCAATGGACGCAGTTTCATGAGGAATCTCCTAGGGTTTGAAACAGAAAGGGAACAGGTGCCCACCGGGGGTGAACACACTTGAACTTGTGGGATGGGTGCTGTTAGCACTCAACCCCAACGAGTGCTAATGATAAGGGCTTTTGGGGTGCTTTCAAGAGCACCAATGAAAACGCCATCTGTCGATTCTCAGCTAACTTAGAACGGTTCTCAGATAACTCTGAATTGTGGTGCTAGCCAGCTAGGAATCACTAAGGGGGAGTTTGCGAAGAGAGCTCATTAAAGAGCGCGCTCGCCACCTGTCAGTTTCTCTCGGTGACTTGCCATATGACGAGCATCTGAGAATTGACTCTGAGACAGAGAAATCGGCCAACACCCATTCCGGCAATGTAATCATTGAAGGGCGATATCTACATTGGGTGTTGAGTCGAGTTCAAACAGGCGTTTGCCTAATCGAGATCGACTGCAGCGATATCGTGCGCGTAGAGCGCTGGGCAAAGCGATCAAATGGCAGTATCGGTCGGAGCGAACTCACCCATATGGATGCAGCGGACCAAGACTTCACTTTGAAGATGTACGGTCTTGTAGCACCACTCCAATCGGGGTTGAAGATAGACACGACGTCACTCGATTTAGATCAATGTGTTCAACAGATATTGGGTTGGCTCGCCATATCGAATATGACCAGCGACAAATAGACGCCGGGCTCAGCCTATCTAGTTGTTTCAGCTGAACGCCACACTGTTAAGCCAATCGCCACCAGCGCCTACATGCAATCAGCGAGCATGCATCTCGGCCGCAATGGCAACAAGTTGTGCGGCAATTTGCGATGCGTTCTCGGCAATTTTGGGGATTGACATGGTGCCGCTGGAGGCACCGCCATAGACTACTTCAGCAAAGTGTGCGAACCCTTCAGGGACTGAAGTAGCCTCTTTTCTAATGGCCTCCTCAATGGAAGAGTAATGAGAGGGTTCTGTAACCTCCACTCCACCACTGAGCACACCTACACGGTAGAGCCCTGATTGAACTTGGTCGATTTCAAAGGACAACGGACGGCTCGATCTGACTGGCTGAGCTTGCTTGTCGCTTGATGACAGCACGGTGCCCCCTTGCATGGTGGAAAGCACCACTTGGCCATCGACCCGAATTTCGGGGACTTCACTGATGTCGATGAACTTTCCGCTCAGCCAGACATGGGTGGGTGGGAAGAACGAGAGTTGCTTGATCTGTTTGTAGGCCTCCTCAAGGGAGGCGGGAGTGATCGCACCCAAGTAACGAAAGAAACTGTAGTTATGTAGGTCATCCAATGCAGTGCTAAGCAACTCTTCTGGCGGCTGCTCCTCGAACAGAGTAGTGCCCGTTTCGTCGTCACGATAGTGAATGAGCCCTTTCCATAGGTCTCTGGCAGCGAGATACCAACCATCGCCACACTCAACGTACTCTGGATCCAAGGAAAGATCCTGAGCATCCTTCACGTCCATGGCGAAAACAAAGCCTTGGGCGAAAGCCTTCTGTGACTCGACCGATGCAGGGTCGTGTTTGGCAGCCCGGTCAAGATAGTCCGTCAGTGAGTCGGGAAGCGGTTTGAGACTGATTGTCTGCTCACAGCAGATAATTACGTGCTTCCAGTGCTCGTAACCGTACTGCTTCGCAAGAGTATCGAGTGCGACCGCGAGCGATGTACCGGTGGTTTTACGAAGCTTCTTGGCTTCTCGTTTGAGCTTTTCGGCTGCGGTAGCCGTGGTGGAAATGAATGCCATAGCGCGTTCCTTCATGTTGCCGCGGATCTACCCGGTGCTCACTGCCGTGCTCCACGAAACATAGGAAGCTTAGACTAAGGTCTTCAAGTCGTCCCAGCGAACCGGGTGGGCCATGGTGAGCAGCAGGCGTCGACGAACGCACAGCGGAATTCTACGACAAGATGCGACGCGATTCTGCTTCCAGTGCCCCCGCCTATGGGCAACCGCTACTGATTAACGGGCTGATCACTGCTGATGACCACTGAAATGCACTGCTCAATTCAATCAATCTGGTCAGCGACTTCCAGAATGGTGGTTACGATTTTCAGTGTAGGTAGTCAGGGTTTGGAATGGAATCAGTGGAGAAGTCCAACGGGATATGCACTTAGGTAGCACCATTTCGAAACGAGTGACGCATCGAATTTGTAGGCTGCGTGCGTCTAGCGAATTGAGGATACGGAATACCGTGCAGAGCGTGCTCAGGTGGAGTTACGTACGAACTTTGGCAACCAGATCGCAGTTGCAGTATCTTTTGCGAACTCGCCAAGGTGTCAACTTTTTCGTCGTTCTCGCGTTATCAAAAACAATGATCCCAGGCCGGACTCTGCTGTGGAGATAACCTTGCAATGAATTTAATTGCCACTTTTTTCAAACCCTATGTATTTTTTCTCGCCGGTGCGGCTTATAACATTCAACAAACCCTCGAAGGTTTGAGCCTTGATGAAAGAGTTCTGGAGTCACGGTTTGACGCGGGGCATCTTGTATCAATCATCGGCTCGACAGCAGCAAATCCATTCGGGATACTCATCGGTATCTCATTGATCTTAATCATTGCCACACTTTTCGCATTGCGAGTGCTTGTCAACTGGAAAGCGGTCTCCATCGGTTTGTTTATTCTTGTAGCGCCTGGGATATTTGCACTGTGCGGGATTAGCAGCAGTATTGATTGGGTGCCTAATGAATACCATCTTGCACCAGGTTTTCTGGGCAGTCCATGGGGCATGTTCTCAATACTTCTGCTTGTATTCATGGCTGGATGGGCAAGCACTATTCTTATTGCCACAAGATTGAGTTTGACCGACAGGTTTTGGCATGGATACGACCATGTCTGGTGTGTCATGGGTATTGCCACGGCAGTTTTCTTTGTGGCAGATCTTGGGGCAAATCAGCGTAGAGAAAGTCTCCGCGATAGTGTGCGTATTACGCAAGGTGCGAGTGCATATCTTTTGCAACAGGTTCGCAGCATCGAGTTGCAGTGCAAAGCTGGTCTTCTCACGTCGCCAGTCATATGTACATGGGCGAGAAAATCACAGCGGGATTTGTCCGAATATTCTTACGAGGATGAGCACCTGTTTTGGCAGTTTGGGCCACGGAGCGAAGCCGATATTTACTCCATTGATGACTCAAGTACAGATGCGCTTCGCATCCGAGATCTGAGAAACGCATTGCTGCAATACAACAATTCTCGGTGTCCAGTACGAACATTGGGGCCGGGTGTGCGACAACACTCCGCGATTTCCGCAACATGCATGGCGCCTCCAAGCCCTTACTGCGGACCATTTTCAGCTGTTCCGTTGGACGGAGTAGACCGTTTGGACTTACTAAGTATTCCTAATGCGATCGCCAATGAATGTGTCATACCTAAGCTGGTCGTGGAAAGAGCTCGACAGGAGCGACTCGCTGTTGTCGTTGCCTCAGATGAGAGAAATCGGCATCTGCGTTGGCTTTTCTTTCTTTTCTTCGCCATGCTGGCTGGTGGCAAGGTCGCAAACGCATCGTTGCGCTTTTTCAGCGTCGCTGGACGCAGTAGCGACACAGCTTCTGGAAAACAAAAGGTGCAGTCAGAGGTGTCGGAATCCCATGCCAGTGGGACGGCTCAAGATGAGGCTCTTCGTGAAGTCGATGAAACTCGGAATAGCCGGTGCCGTCAACGGAGGTTGAGTTTCAACTCCACGGTGCGCGGCCAGAAAGTGAAAGCAAAATTGCAAGGGATTAGGTTCTTGGCAGCAAGACGACTCTAGATTTGAGCGCGCGAGAGTGTCATTTCAAACAAGTTCGAAATCATTAGCAGTCAGCATTATGATAAGACGAGAGTAGGAGAGGTAACACATTATGAATGGGACAAATGAAGCCCCTGCTGATGGTCTTCGAAACGTAGATGAATTGGTCTCTTCCGATGTGCGCATGCGTTATCTCTCCTTACGTGAGGGAGGGACTTTCAGGCCGCTAACCCAAACGGACAGGCACGCTTCGATCTCCATGCTTTCTCTCGATGCGGCTGTTCCTGAGGACATACGAGTCCATTTCGACACAGCCAGGAACGCCTATCTCTATGCTTGGTTTGTCTATCGTTTTCACGTTGTAGCAGAGCAGTACGCATTGAGTTCACTTGAGCTCGCTCTACGGACGGCACTCTTGCATAGAGGGTTAATTGGAGGTACTCAGTCTGCAACCAAATCAGACAAAAAGAGAAAGCGAGAGCCGAGTGGATTGCGCCAGCTTTTGGATCTAGCTGCTAAGAACAATGTTATCGGAAACGACAAGCTGCCGTTACGTGAGCAATGGGCACTTGATATGGCAAGTCATCGCATCTCGCTCGAACAGATCAACTACATGAGCGAAAACGGACTCAAGGAGATGGTTGTGCAAGTTGAAACCCCGGTGCCAACTGAAGCTGAACTTAACTTTGATTGGATCGGTCACTACTGTGAGGTATTGCCTCAAATTCGAAACATCTATGCCCATGGGAGTACCAACCTTCATGCGAGCGTCTTGAGGACCTTTGCCGTGGTCTGGTCTTTGGTGAACCAAATGTTCGTTGCGGACGAAATCTTGAACTAGGTCTGAAGTTGGGCGAAATTTGCCGGCAAACTGCCAATTAATGGCATTTGAAATCTTTCGTCGGTATTCAAAGTCGCTACCGCCAGCTGTACATATTTGGGTGAGCGTTGATGGGCCAACGGGAAATATTTAACTCAATTGTTGGAGAAATCAATGGAGCCAGCCGAAATCGCAGCACTAGCCAGTATCTCTGCGGCGCTAATTGCGCTAACTGGCGCTATCTTCAACCGTCGCAAGACAGAAGAATGCGCTGAACGAACACGTCTCGCCAATGAAGTTCTTAGCAAGCGTTTGAAGAAGCTGGAACAATTGCAGCAAGCGAATCTCGCATCATTTAAGAGTGAGTTGGACAGAATCACGTTTGCCGTAAATGCCAATTATTCCAAACGAGTTGAGACGCTGACTGACGCTTACTCAAAGCTTGCTGAACTCAAACTCTTGTTAGAGAGTTTCTCCGTTCCGATATTTGGGCACTCCGTCACCGGCAACCCACAAACCCTTAGAGAAGCCGCTGAAAAATTTGAAGAACTGTACAAGTTTTGTTCGATGAGGGCGGTTTTTTTTAGCCCCCAATCGCAATTTATGAGCGGGCTCAGCCAAATATTGGGCCACATTAATCAAATGTTTAACAATGTCAGCGACTCTGAGAACGCCTCTTGGGCGCAACAGGCAAGCATCGTTATTTCTGGCGTAACTCCAGTTCTCGCTCAAATTAGAAATGAAGTCCGCCAAGAACTCGGGCTTGACCACTAACCCTACTGTCGCATGAAGGTGGTGAAATCAAACCGGAGCTGAGTCTTCGCATGAACATCCACCTACGCAAAGGGGGGGGGGGCGCGCAAGCAAGCTCAATCCGATGGGTGTTTATAAAAGTGAAAAGGGCATTCAATTGAATGCCCTTTTAAGCGATGCTTGAGCTGCTACGAGGTAGCAGTTAATTCACGACTATTCAGCAATTGAAGCAGGTATCAAGAAAGACTCTTTAGTCTGGCCCTGTGCAACTAATGTGGAAAGCCACTTTGGTATGAGACCACGTCCAGACCACAACTCACCTGCGGGACCACGGTATTTTGCTGCGACGGTTGTTCGCTGTGCCTTTGGTTTGGGTCCTTTGGGCTTGGTCTCGCGCATTGCTTTTGACTTTCCTTTTTGCGGTTGCTGGAGATCCTTCACGGTTATCCCAAACGCTGACATGGTCGCCAGAATATCTGCAACTGTTGCATCAAACTCTTTCGCACGAATTGCATTCGCTTGAAGTTGCAGTTTCTCAATTTGCTGTTGTAGCTCGGTTAGTTTTTGCACAGCGATCCTTTAGGTATTAATTCGGATTCTAAGAGAAGAGTGAATGTGCGACGCGGAGCGATGACCGCTATGGCCAAATTCGAGCGGTTTCAGCAAAACCAAGGCCAGTCGTCGCGTCCAGGTTTGAGGTCAGGATTCAGGAGTAGCCTCCAAATTGGATCGATTGGCAGAGCCCGCTTGCTCAGTCACGCAATGAATGACGAATTCAAGTGAAATTCACCCGAATGGGGGATAGACCCGGACAACAGATGGCGTTTATATTGCGCTGCCTGATCAGCTACAGGCTAGTGGCCAAAACTTAGAGCCAAGTGCATGAAGAGGGTCTGACCATTGGTCTCGCCGTCGTGTAGCGAGACCAAGTAGATCAATCGTTGCCAAGATCGCCGCGATTGCTTTAATTTGAAGTGAGTAAGGGAGTGAATAAATGAGAAGGTCCAATTTTCTGTTGGCCGGAACGAAGCTCGTCTGCAAATTTGCGGCTGCGCTCTTGGTCCTTTCAGCCGCAGTCGTATCAGCCCAGGAAGTCATACCTGACTTCTACCGCGAGCCCGGTTTGTATCCAAATCGGAGTTACGTAAATCAAGGATTCAATGAACACATTGACCCGTTTACAGGGTCTCTGCAGCAGCATTACGTTGACCTTTCCATTCCAGGTAATGGCGGTTTTGACCTCAAAGTCGTTCGCTCCTACAACAGTGCCTCGGTAGATCCACTCAATCCAGCAGCATATGAATCTCTGGCAGGCCTGGGTTGGACAATCCATTTTGGCCGGGTATTGAAGTCCAAGGAGACAACGATTTGTCTCAATAAGAATGCGCTGACAGTTACCGACAATCCAGTACTCGAATTGCCAGATGGGAGTCGTCAACTCTTGGCGTTTACAGGCAGTACTTCACCTCTAATGCTGACAACGCAGCGTTGGCGAGCCGATTGCCTCGGAGCTGGAACGGGACTCTCGGTTTATTCGCCTGACGGAACCCAATATGACATGACCCAATTGGTCAATGTCGGGTCCGGTGTGAATCCAGTCTACGCATGGTTCACGACCAAGATAACTGACAAAAACGGGAACTACGCAAACATAAATTATGCTTCCGGGTCCACTCCTGAAATCACAAGTGTCACAACCAGTGATGGGCGCTCCATTACGTTCAGCTACGCTGATAGTGGTCTCGGCAGTCGGCGCCTGACTTCTATTAGCGGTGCCGGCCAAACATACAGCTATGGCTATCAAGCTGTTGCTGGTGTTGCTGAGCGATATTTCCTAACGTCAGTGACTCGGCCTGGTGGCACAACCTGGCAATACAGCTACAACGGCAACCTGAACACAACTGCGGGAAGCTACATCATGAGTCAAACGACTCATCCCGAGGGCGGGAGCATTAGCTATGGATATAGCTTTGTTTACTTTGATTCGCAGGCCAATCCCAACAGCAGATCAACTGTAGTCACCAGCAAGACGCGCAGCGCCGGTGGAACTTGGTCGTTTAGCTACTCACCTGGCAGTCTCAACGCATACGACACCACGACGGTAGGGACGCCTACTGGCACAGTCGTCTACCGCCATATTGGACCAAACTATTCCAGTTCAGGTACCGTTTGGATGGTCGGTTTGTTAATGTCCAAGACGATCGGCTCCTTGCAGACGGAGACTTACACCTGGGACAAGCAGAAAATTTCCAGCGAAAACAACGCGCGGCCTGGAGCATTTGTTACCAAGGTGGACTCGGGAGAGACAAATGCGCCAGTGTTGACTCAACGTGTTATCAATCGTGATGGCGCTACCTATACGACAAGCTATTCAAACTTTGATACTTATGGAAATCCCGCGAGCATTTCCGAGTCAGGTACGTCGGGGGGCGCTCGGACTACAAGCCTAACTTACTACGTCAATACCTCAAAGTGGATCGTGAATCAGGTTCAGAACGAAAGCTTTACCGGTTCTTCAATTTCCAGGAGTTTCGATGGCAACGGAAATTTAAGCTCGCTCACGCGGGATGGCGTGACCACAGGCTATACCTACGATAGCCAAGGAAATATTGCATCGACTTCGTTTCCGCGTTCCCTAACTCACAATTATTCCAACTATAAGCGCGGTATTGCGCAAACTGAATCACAACCAGAAGGTGTGTCAATCACGCGTGTTGTTAGTGACTCAGGCAACGTAATCTCTGAAACCAATGGGGATGGAAAAACTACATCTTTCGGATATGACGGGCTGAACCGTGTCACTTCAATTGGATACCCAGTTGGAAGTGGGGTGTCCATTTCATACGGCACCGCCTCTAAAAGCGCCACAAGAGGTGCTTTAACGGAAAGCACAAGTTACAACGGGTTTGGTCAGCCTACGAATGTGACGCTTGGTGGAATTTCCCGTACTTTCAGCGTAGATGCGTTGGGACGGAAGACCTTTGAGTCAGACCCGGCAAGCGCATCAGGAACTAGTTACCAATACGACATCTTGAATCGGGTTACACGTATCGACAATGCCGATGGGACATTCAGTACTGTTTCTTACGGCGCGGGGGCAAAGACAGTCGTAGATGAGCGTGGCAAGACGACGAGCTTTGCATATCGCGCTTACGGAGATCCAGAGCAGCAATTTCTTATGAGCATTACTGCTGCCGATGCAGCTGCAAATGTATCTTTTGTCCGAAATACAAGAGATTTAATTACATCTGCAACCCAGGCTGGCTTGACTCGCAGCTACGGATACAACGCAAATTATGCGCTGATATCGGTTACGAACCCCGAGACAGGGACTACGAGTTATGGAAGAGATGCCGCAGGAAATATGACTTCTCGCGCAGTGGGAGCATCCGCAACTGCAAACTTCAGTTACGACGGGCAGAATCGTTTGATCTCCTCCGTCTATCCCAATGGAACACCTTCCATTTCCAATACCTACAACAAAACCAACAAAATACTAACAGCGACTTCTAGTACTGGGACGAGAGGCTTTTCTTACGATGGCAATGGTAACCTCACTAGTGAATCCTTAGTTATTGATAGTCAGACTCTTACTGCATCTTATGCGTATAACAATCTCGACCAACTTAGTTCGATAACTTATCCAATATCCAACTCAGTTGTTAGCTATGCACCTGATGTCTTGGGGCGACCAACTGTCGTGTCTGGATACGTTAATTCGGTGACCTACTGGCCATCCGGCCAAATCAAGCAAATTAACTACGCGAATGGCACGGTGTCGAACTACGGCCAGAATTCACGCCTTTGGCCCAGTTCATTCAGTACGGCCAAAAATGGTGGGGCGACTTACATTAGTAGCGGATATGTATACGATGGAGTTGGAAATTTAACAAGCATCAGCGATACAGTTGATGCGACTTATAACAGAACTCTCGGATATGACAATATTAATCGACTAAGCAGCATCAGCGGCCCTTGGGGTTCGGGAACCATTGCCTATAACGGAGCAGGAAATATTCTTAGTCAGGTTCTTGGTAGTTCAAGTCTCTTCTATAACTACGATGCATCTAACAGATTAAGTAGTGTTTCAGGTATTAGAGCCACCAGCTATGGCTACGATGCCTACGGCAGCGTAGTTAGCGGGATGGGAAATATCTATGCGTACGATGATGTGCCTAGTTTGCGCTGCGTAAATTGCACTGACCCTACAAGCAAAATTGAATATACCTATGATGGAACGAATCGACGTTCTTCAGTAACCAAGGCTGGGTTTAAAACCTATGAAATGTTTGGTTCTACTGATGTTCTTCTGACCGAATTTACACCTACTCAATCCAATAAATTAGTTGAGCACATTTATTTGGGAGGAAAGCGCATTGCCCAAAGGCAACCAACAATTACCTCTACCAGTCTTTCTGCTACTCCAGATGCCGCATTGGGCAATCGGCAGCCCACGCTCTCAGCAACAGTTACTGGTGCGAACCCTAGCGGTATCGTTACGTTTAAGGATGGGGGAAGCGTAATAGGTACAGCTACGTTAAGTAACGGAACGGCCACTTTGGTAGCAAGTTTAGCAACTGGTGTGCATTCGATAATAGCTAGTTATGGTGGTGATGCAGTAAATACTTCTAGCGTTTCCACACCACTTAGCTTGACTGCTCCAGTTCAAACTACAACATCAATGACGCTGGGATACGGAACGCCTCCTTGTGCTCCAGGCAAGGCATGCAACCAAATGGAGATGGGAAAGATCTCTGTTCAAGTAACGGGAAATTCTGTAACGGGAAGCGTTACCGTCAAGAAAGACGGCAATCCTTACTTTACCGGCATATCGTTGACCAACGGTGCTGTTGATATGTACGTTGAAAACGTAAACGCCGGAATAAGTATTTGGCAGGCTTTTTATAGTGGAGATGCAAATAATCTTCCTAGTAATTCTTCTGGACAGACTTTTCCAGCTGGCGGTGGAGTAAAAGGAAAATAAATCTATCCTTTTAAGGGCTAAAAACTGGTCTGTCCAATGAAAGATAAATATGTTAACTAGTATCTGGAAAAAGTTTGGTGTGTTGCTGCTTGGTGCGCTGATTGGCACTGGAGTAGCTGCGCAGGCAATTACATATTTCCATAATGACGTCTCTGGTAGCCCTATGGCGGCCACGGATGCCAATGGAGATTTGGTATGGAAAGAGAACTATCGCCCTTATGGCGATCGACTGAATAATGCAGCGGCTAGCGCATCAAACAAGATTTGGTTCGCAGGACGTCCCTACGACAACAACACAGGGTTGTCGTATATGGGGGCGCGCTACTACGACCCAGTTTTGGGGCGATTCGTAGGAGTGGACCCTAAAGGCTTCGATCCCGATAACCTGCACAGTTTTGGTCGATATTCGTACGCCAACAATAATCCCTACAAGTTTGTAGATCCGGATGGGCATAGTCCTATCGACGTTGCCTTCTTGATCTATGACGTGGGCAAATTGGGCGTTGCTATATATTCTGGTGCGGGTGTTGGTGCCGCCGCATTTGACGTAGCCCTCAGCGTTGTCGGTGTTGCCAGTCCAATCCCTGGGACGGGGCAGGCACTTAAGGCTGCGCGTGCGGTGGAGCATGGAGTTGGAACGGCCAGAGCAATTAACGCGGCAAATGAGGCTAAAAAAGTTGCGGAAATTAGCCGAGCTAAGTTTCCGGAAGCAGCAAAACACATTGAAGATGCGATTGCTGCTGGCAAGCCTTCTGTACTGACCGTGGGTGAGAAGGGAAGCAATGTGGCGCGTCGAAGAGCTTCTCTGAAGGGCACAAAAAGCAAGGCCGGGAAGGATCGAGATGAATATCCGCCTGCTATGTTTGAAGAAGGTGGTGCTGGTGCTTCGATTCGCGATATAGCAGCTAAAGACAACCGAGGTGCCGGTGCCTGCATAGGCAATCAATGTCGAGGTTTAAATCCAGGAGACAAAGTGCAAATCAAGGTAACGGAATGAGTTCTACTATTGAAGAGTTGCTGAGGAAGTCCTCGGAAGGGCTGAGGGCTCCTGTCACTTTCTCTGATGCGGAAAGTCAACTGTTGGCGATGGGGATCTCCCCCCATCGCGCGATCGAGCTCGCATCAATCTACTCTTTAAAGAATGGTGTTTTTGCTTTTGAATCTGCTCTGTGGATTTATGAGCTAGATGAAAAACAAATCCACTCAATTCAAAATATCAATGCTATTGATAATTCAAAAGTGTATGACTTGCTTTCCGAGGGAGGTATTTGCTTCGGATCCGATGCGATCGGCAATCAGTTCGTAGTCAATTCGACTGGCTATTGGTTGTTGGATATGGAGAGCGGAGAAACTGAATTCATTTCAGATTCTCTGCTGACTTGGGCTGCAGAAATACTTGAAGATATTGACTATAGAACATGTTTCCCCTACGCGCATGACTGGCAGCGGTCAAATGGCGCTCTTAAAAAAGGCATGCGTTTAGGTGCCAAAGTTCCATTTATTTTAGGAGGGAATTTTGATGTCGATAATTTATACGATTTAGATATAGTTAAACTAATTCAATTTCGAATTAATTTGTTTAATCAAATAAAAGATGCACCTGCCGGGACGCAGATAGAAATAAGAACTATCGAATAATGTCTAAATATTTTGAAAGGAATGAATTCAGTCGTGGATTTACTCTTCTTGAACTTTTAGTTGTGATTGTCATCATCGGAATGCTGGCCGCATATGTTGGTCCTAGATACTTCTCCCAGTTAAGCAAGTCTGAAACTAGTGTTGCAAAGGCACAAGTTGAGGCTTTGGGACGCGCCTTGGACGCATATCGGCTAGATACCGGCCACTATCCAAGTTCCGAGCAAGGTTTGGAAGTTCTCGTGTCTCGCGGAAACGGAGAGGTCAAGTGGAATGGGCCTTATTTGCAGAAAGCTGTCCCACTGGACCCATGGGGTCGACCGTATTTGTACAAGATGCCTGGCCAGAGCGGTGAGTTTGATCTACTAACTCTTGGGAAAGACGGAAATGTCGGCGGTGAAGGTAGTGATTCGGATGTGAGCTATCGTTGATTTTGATGGAATCATGATCAATTCCGATCCGCTCGTTGACAACAGCCGAGCCGCTAGTTCTACACTGGAAGGTAGCCAAAACGCTCATCTTCGATTCCGCCTTAATGTTCACCATACTTATGGTGGCGAGCAATGGGTGGAATTGGTCGCTGCATCAGAGGCGGAAGCGATTCGTAAAATGGCTGCGCAGGGGTTGCGAATTATCGCAGTCGAAACGATCTTGAGTAACGACGAAGCTACTTACCCCAGTACAGGCTCCGTTAAATTCAATTTACTAGTGTTTAGCCAAGAACTGTTGGCACTACTGGAGGCAGGACTCAATCTTACCGAAGCACTGATAACTCTCCATGCCAAGGAGCGGAGGCGGAATGTGCAACAGGTATTGGCCGACATTTTGTCTGCGCTTCAGCAAGGAAGAAATTTTTCGGATGTGCTTGGCCTTCTGCCTGCGCATTTTCCGGTTGTGTATGTTGCCACCGTCCGTGCGTCAGAGAGGACAGGGGACTTGCCGCAGTCCCTCAAACGCTACATTGCCTACCAAATTCAATTTGAGCAAATCCGCAAGAAACTGATGTCTGCGGCCATATATCCGGCACTATTGTTGTTTGTCGGTGGCCTGGTCACACTATTTCTGATGGGGTATGTTGTACCCCGCTTTGCTCTTGTATATGAGACCTCGGGCCGTGAAATTCCGTGGATGTCCGCGGCACTGTTGGCCTTCGGCAAGTTTGTTCATCAGCATGCGGAGTGGTCGTTAGGTGGTGGTTTGGCCGTTTTGATATTGATTACCTGGGGCCTTTCGTTGCCGGTCGGCCGGTCGTGGTTAGTGGCCCAGGTACTGCGTCTTCCATGGTTGTCCGAAAAAGCAAGTGAATTCCAACTTGCCCGGTTCTATTGGGCTGTTTCATTGTTACTTGCTTCGGGAATTGCATTGCCTCGTGCAATGAAGATGTCTACCGCACTGCTTGGGAAAGCTCAGCAAGCCAGGATGTCTCAGTGCCAAGTAGCTGTAGAAGAGGGGCAGCGCCTCTCAGTTGCATTGACCCACGTGTCACTAGCGACCCCTGTGGCGCAGTCTCTGATTGCAGTTGGGGAGCGTTCCGGTCAAATGGCAGAAATGCTTGAGCGCACGGCTCGCTTCGCTGACGATGACTTTGCGCGTTGGGTTGACTGGGCTTCAAAGTTGCTCGAGCCTATTTTGATGATGATTATTGGCCTTGTCATTGGGGCTGTAGTTGTTCTCATGTACATGCCCATATTTGAGTTAGCTGGCAGCTTGTAATGACACTCTCCTCTCGTGAACTCGCGCTGCAGATTACGCCTGCAGCACTAAAGATGGCGCGAGAAGCTTGCTTGCTGCGTAACATCCCCATGTCAGATGCACTGGTCGAAGCACTTTCATGCTCTCCGGCGTTGTTGATTGAAGCATTGGGCATTGTCTTTAACTACCCAGTGCTGCAAATGACGGATTTGCATGTTCTGGAACCTCGATTTGACGTCATTTCGTATGTCCAATGTCTTCAACGAGGACTGCTATTGGCAAGTGATGAGTCCGATTCATTGTGTCTAGTACAAATTGATCCGTTTGACGGCATGAACGAGGATTGGGCCTTACGCCAATGCGGCGCATATGGCGTAGTACCCAAGATCGTGTTGGCGCTCTCCGCTGAGTTTGAAGCCTGCTTGGCGCAGCTTGAGCGACAGTTGAAGGCAATGGACGGTTTCGACGCGCATAGTTCGCAGGAAATCGACGAGGACGTGGCGGCCGTCATTACCCTCTCCTCTATCAGTGACGATCCAAGTCCCGTCGTAAGACTAGTCAATTCAACAATTTATGACGCGCTGAAACTGCAAGCCAGTGACATCCATCTGGAGTGTGATGCGGGTAGTCTGCATGTGCAGTACCGCATTGATGGCGTGCTGATCCCCATCACCCAAGTCCAGGGAAAAGATACTGCCGAGCAGATCATTTCGAGAGTGAAGGTGATGGCTGACCTGGATATTGCGGAGAGACGGACGCCGCAAGACGGGCGATTTAAGGTTCGGGTCAATGGACGGGAAGTTGATTTTCGCGTCTCGGTGATGCCCAACATCTTCGGTGAAGATGCCGTTTTACGTTTACTGGATCGACAATCACTCACTGAAGAACAGAAATCACTGCGTCTTGAAAATCTCGGCCTGGATCGCAACACAATCGCCGCCATTCGCAAGTTGGCGAGCAAACCACATGGCATGTTGTTGGTCACCGGGCCAACAGGTTCCGGGAAAACAACCACGCTGTACGCTGCGATAACGGAAATTCAAGGCGGTGGTGACAAGATCATCACCATAGAGGATCCTGTCGAATATCGCTTACCCCGTGTTTTGCAGATACCGGTCAATGAAAAAAAAGGACTGACCTTTGCCCGTGGCCTGCGATCTATCTTGCGCCATGATCCTGATCGGATCATGGTTGGTGAGATCCGTGATGACGAAACAGCTCAAATCGCTGTACAGGCGGCTCTTACTGGGCACCTTGTCTTTACGACAGTTCACGCAAATAACGTGTTCGACGTGCTAGGTCGGTTCCTGCACATGGGAGTGGACCCGTACAGTTTCTCGGCGGCGCTCAATGGCGTAGTGGCTCAACGTCTTGTACGTTTGAACTGCGCTCAATGCGCGAAACCAGAAATCCCTGGTGATGAAGAGTTAGTGTCTGCTGGTTTAGAGAGCGCAGACCTACAAGGTTGGAACTTCCTGGCGGGCCAGGGATGCGGGCACTGTCGAGGTGTTGGATACAAAGGGCGCAGGGCTGTTGCGGAGGTCTTGATCATCGACGACACCTTGCGAGAAATGATTACGACGAGGGCGCCGATTTCTGTCTTGAAACAGTATGCGACCCAAGCTGGTTTACAAACGCTAAGAGATGTGGCCATGCAATGGGTCTCAAGAGGAGAAACGACTCTGTCGGAGGTGCTTCGTGTCGTCGGTTGAGAAATCCTATGGTGACGGAGAACTCCACATCGTCGTCGCAGCGAGATATGTCCATTGTTCAGTTCACAGAGATGGTGCATGGACAGACCATACATATAAAAAGCAAGATATTCACGGAGAGCCAGGGAAGGCGTCTGTTGAGAGTGCCCTGACAGCTGCCATTGACGGTTTGCGCAGCGAACTCCTTGCTTCAGGCGTACGCGCAAAGCGGATCGTGGTGTTAATTTCTGAGCTGTGGTTGGGGACTGTGGTTGTTCCTTGGAGGGGTGGGCACCGGGCAGCATTGCCGTCCGACGCTACTGTGCGGCAGTATCTTGCCAATCAAGGGTTCGAAGTAGCAACAAAAGACACTGTTCGTTGGGAGTCGGCCCCCTATGGACAACCACGAATTGTCGTTGCCTATCCGGGCCTAGTTCTTGAGAGTCTGCATCGACTCGCTTCGGATATTGGTGGTGTTCTTACGTCGGTACTTCCAACCGGGATTGCTGCATGGCTCAAACTGCGGAAGGAAAGTTCTTTGCAGATTCTGTCGGTTGTTGATGAAGGTTGGCTTCAGCTGCTGCAAAGCATTGACGGAAAACATTTGTCGGGTGTCAGTGCGCGGAGAGTGGAAGGACACGGCATTAACTTGTTACCCGCGCAATGGCAGCGTTGGCGCATGCAGGATCCATCGTTGCTCAGTGTTGAAAAACTGAGTGTCACCAATCTAGCCACTTGCACCATCGCGGCGGGAAGTATTGATAGAAGCTTTGAGTTAATAGATGTGAACTCGAGTGCTTCACCCGGTATGCATCCCGATCTCCACCTATGCTTGGAATCGACCCGGATACCAAAGGTATTGAATGCACTTCCCCGAAGAAAAATCCTCACGATTTTGCAGCTATCGATCTGTGTACTCGCTCTATTCTTCGTTGCAATTTTTGCGATCAACACATTGTCAATTCATTCGGAATTGAGATTGTTGCGCTCTAAATGGAGTGAACAAGAAAAACTTGCAATCACGAAGCCCAGCACGAATGTCTTCTCAAATGAAGATAAAACACGAATCCTAGAGATCAATCAGGCAATACGTGAATTAAATATCCCAATTGAAAAACTCCTCTTCGGATTACAGCCGCCACAAGATATTCATGTTGAGATATTAAATATCGATCTGCAAGCGGCTTCGGCAGAAACTTCGCCGGTGATCAAAGTTCTGGCAAAAGCAAAAAGCAGCGATGACATGATGTTGTACGTGGGTTTCTTGGGGTCGCATAAACCTTTTTCAAGTGCCTATCTAACGCGGCATGAAGTTCTTGAAACAGAAGTCGGAGCACCAATTCAGTTCAGGGTAGAAGCGCCATGGGTGGACCAATGAGACGGAGTTTGCAGCGTCAGATACTTCGGTGGGACTGGGAAATGAGGCGAACTCTCTCATCGCTCCATGCCCAAATTGGCTTCACAGGGCTATTTTTGCTAGGGAGCGCTTTTATCTCCCTTTCGCTATGGCAAATGGAACGTAACGGGATCGAGCAGCTTGCAGCTTTGAATGGCAAATTGACATCTTTGGATGGTCAATTGGATGCTTTCAAGAAGCTCGCCAATTCAAATGTTGTAAGTGGTACTTCGGAATTCGAAAAAATACTACCGGCTGATTCCGAAATCCCATTCGCGGTTCAGAGTCTATTGAGTTTGGCAAACAAGAACGGCCTTACTATTCTGCGCGGCGATTACCGGAAACAGATAAATAATCAAGGGAGATTTCAACAGTATCAGATCACGTGGCCAATAAAAGGACCAGCAGGCTCTGTGTATCAATTCATTAGCAGCACCCTCCGAGATCAAAGGAGCCTGGCATTGCGAAATCTCCAGTTCAAGCGCGAGAAGATAGATGGTGCAAATGTTGAAGCCAAGCTTGAACTGGTGTTGTATACCCAGCTCCCATCATTGCGGTCTGATGTTTCATCTCCCAATGCCACAGTGGCCGCGCCATGAAAATGAAGAGATTTCATGTGCTGCTGGCGGTAACTTTATGCGCAACGCTGGTGTTGGCTTGGTTTGCACCAAATGATTCTGGCGCTGGAGTAGCAATTGCGATGCATTCTTCGCCGGAAGGTCGCGGTACACCTGCCATTACACAAGCACTAAAAAATCCGCACGTGGAAGCCTCCATGGGAGACACACAAGTTCTGGCTATCCATAATCGAACAGATGGCGCAGATAAAGAATTTTCACTTTTTCCGCAAAAAGTTGTTGATTTGAAACCGCCTCTGCCGCAGCACGCTGTTGCGCAGATTACAGCTCCAATTCCACCCGCCCTCCCTCAAGCACCGCCACTGCCTTTTCGAAGTGTTGGACGGTATTCCGACGGTACTGTGGATGTATTTTTTCTGCAGCAGGGAACTCAAAATCTCGCCGTGCGAATCAACGAGGTGATAGATCAAACCTACAAAGTAGAAAGTTTCGATGGAAGTGCATTGAGTTTTCGGTACATACCGTTGAACCAGCTGCAGACACTTGAATTAGGGACAACAAATTGAAAATAAAAATGATGGGTGAAGCTGCGAGAAGCTGGTCGCAAGATATCTTCTTAAGAAGACTGGCCACAGTGTTTCTGAGCATCACATTGATGGGATGCGCAGGCTCACAGGCATTTCGCGAAGGAAATGTACTACTTGCGGAAGGTAGGGTCCAGGACGGACTCGGAAAACTGCAGGAGGCGGTTCGATTGGAGCCCAAAAATGCTGAATACCGAATCGCCTTAGCCAACCAACGTGCTTCCTTGATCAATCGATTTGTAGCTTTGGCGGAGGTCGCTCGTCGTGAGAACCGATTGGATGACGCTGACACGGCTTTCAAGCAGGCCTTGGTGATTGACCCTGAGAACCTTATCGTGAAACAGGGGCTTGGTGTGATCGCCAGTGACCGTAGACACGCGTCGTTGATCTCGCAAGCTCGCAATCAATTCATGAAGGATGGGCCGACTACAAGCAATGAAGTGCTTGAGAGTGTTCGCACCGTCCTTATAGAAAACCCGCAGCACAAGGAAGCCCTTGCACTTAAGTCCCAGATCGACGAGAGCCGAGCAGCCGAGTTTCGCCGTGAAACGGCTCTTTCATCCGTATACCGGAAGCCAATTTCCTTGCAGTTTCGAGATGTCCCTCTGAAGTCCACGTTTGAGTATTTGTCTCAAGTATCTGGATTGAACTTTTTCTTTGACAATGATGTACGTCCAGACTTGCGAGTTACCTTGAGTGCGAAGGACACCAGTCTGGAAGATGTCATGCACTTGCTGATGACGACAAACCAGTTGAAGTACAAAGTCTTGAATGAAAACTCTGTGCTGATCTATCCCAATACACCACAAAAGGTAAAAGACTACCAGCCGCTATCTGTCCGCAGTTTCTTTTTGGCAAACGCTGACGTCAAGGTAATCGCAAACAGCATCAAGACGATCGTCAAGACTCAAGACATCGTAGTAGATGAACGTTTGGGGATTCTTATCATTCGTGACACACCCCAGGCGATTCGGATGGCTGAGCGCATTGTTGCACTCCAAGACCTCGGCGACCCAGAGGTGATGCTTGAGGTAGAAATTCTTGAAGTAAAGCGAACGCGTTTACTGGAGCTTGGTGTTCAGTGGCCCAGTCAGTTGGCACTTGCCCCTCTTCAGATTGGGACAACGCCTCTGACTTTACAAGCGCTGAAAGACATGAATGCCTCGACTACCCAAGCTACCTTGGGTAGTCTCAATATTAATGCCCGTAAGGAGGACCAGAACGCCAATCTATTGGCTAATCCTCGAATACGTGTGCGAAATAAAGAGAAGGCGAAGGTGTTGATTGGGGATCGTGTCCCAGTCATAACAACGACGTCGACGGCAACCGGGTTTACAGCAGAGTCGGTGAATTACATAGATGTGGGCTTGAAATTGGAAGTCGAGCCTACGATTTATCTAGACGATGACGTTGCCATCAAGGTCAGCCTTGAGGTCTCCAGTTTGGTTAAGGAAGTTCTGAGCAAAGCTGGGTCGCTGTCCTACCAAATAGGCACTCGTGGGGCGAACACCGTATTGCGGCTCAGGAACGGAGAAACGCAAATTTTGGCGGGCCTGATCAGTGATGAAGACAGGTCCACTTCGAATAAGGTACCAGGTGTGGGTGAGATGCCAATCCTAGGACGCTTATTTGGAAGTCAGAAGGATGACAACCAGAGAAGCGAGATTTTGCTGTCGATCACCCCAAGGGTTGTGCGTTCGATTCGTCGTCCTGATCTGCTGTCCGCCGAATTTGAGTCGGGCACCGATTCGAGCATTGGTGATAAGCCTTTGTCCATAAAGGCCGTCCGGCAATCAGAGCCTAGTCCAACAACACCGCAATCTGCCACGACGCCATGAATGAAGTGCGCTTGCGTCGCAGCCGGCAAGGATTCTCGTTCGTTGAATTGATGACATCTTTGGCAATCATGGCTGTGCTTGTCTTGATGGCTGCGCCCATGACGCAGGTGCTCATTCAGCGGCACAGGGAGCACGACCTTCGCATGGCACTAATTGAAATTCGTGGGGCCTTGGACGCGTATAAACGAGCATCAGAGCAGGGGCGTATTCTGCTCAAAATAGGGCAAAGTGGTTATCCACCTAGTCTTAACATTCTGGTGGAAGGCGTAGTCGATCAACGGAGTCCGACAGGCCAGAAGTTGTACTTTCTTCGACGCTTGCCTGCAGATCCATTGTTTGAGCAAGAGGTGAGCAATCCCGAACTAACTTGGGGGTTGCGAAGCTATGTCTCACCACCTGATGCCCCCTCTCCGGGCGCAGATGTATTTGATGTCTATTCGCACTCGGACAAGGTGGGACTTAACGGAGTCCCATATCGATCATGGTGAAAAGTTTCCGCAGGTTCGCCAAGGGTTTCACCCTAATTGAGATGCTGGTCGTCTTGGCTATTGTCGCGTTGCTACTAACCGTGGCACTACCACGCTATTTTGGCTCTCTTGGGAAGTCGAAATCAATAGTGCTCAAGCAGAATCTACAAGTTGTACGAAGATCCATCGACCAGTTTCAATCCGACAAAGGGCGCTATCCGACAACGTTGGAGGAGCTAGTGGAGCTTCAGTATCTGCGCTCAATGCCAGTCGATCCAATAACCGAATCCAGTAGGACTTGGGTACTATTGGCGCCTCCTGTGAGTGGGAAAAGCGGTGTGTACGACCTTCGAAGTGGTGCGCAAGGGACCGCTGAAGACGGGATACCGTATGCCCAGTTCTGATTTCTTAATGCGGAGATCAAACCTGCAACTAGGGTTCGCTTATTTATGGTTGCTGATTAGTGTGGCCTTAGTAGGCTTGGCATTGTCTACAACCATGCAACTTGACTCCCTCGCAATGCGACGCGACCAAGAAAAAGAACTAATCGCGATAGGAAAACAATTTAGATTTGCGATCCGCAGCTACCGTGAACGCCCAGGGTTGCCAGCGGGATTAGAGGGCTATCCCGCTAGCCTGCAAGATCTGACAAGTGACTCGCGTTCTAACACGACACAAAGACACCTCCGAAAAGTTTTTACGGATCCCATTACTGGGCGAACTGATTGGGGTCTGGTACTGCTCAACGGGAGAATCGTGGGTGTGCACTCCTTGTCATCGATGAAACCTATTAAGGAGGAAGGATTCGATGAGGAAGATGCAATCTTCAAAGGGGCACAGAGTTACTCACAATGGGTTTTCTCCTCAGTTGTGCCCTAAAAACCGTGCCTGTGCTGATCTGCCTCCGGTGTGCTCCTGCCTCCTATCGAATGTGACTTTCCGTCCAAATTGGATAGCGCCTTGCAGGGGACGCGCCGCCTAATGGTCATCAAAGCTCAGCATGACGGCTACATAGTTCCACTCACAGCAGGTTTAGTCCGCGAATGCGCAGTCTAAAGACAGTCGCCAATGTCATCAACAAAGTAGTCATCTCTTGATTTCCGTTGACTACGCACTTGAGAACATCGGAAGGAGCCAGAACTACATTTGGTTGTCCAAGAGCATTTTCCGCAGTAAATGATCCAGAAATCTCGGGAATTGTCATAAGCCAGCGAAGTACGACGTCAATTTCTTTTTGATGAATGAAATCAAATTGCACGCTGCTGACAGACCCGGGATGGCGAGGAGCCTGCGCCAATATTTCCTGTGGTGTTTGCGGTCTAGGTTGTTTGAACAGTGGATTTCCTCCAATTTTCCCTCCCATGGTAGGACTGGCAGGCAACAGTCCCCCGACCAAATGAAGGTCTAACGTGTTTGTGATCGACCGAAACGTCCGCCGGTCCTCAGCCGGGCCGATGGGCAGAGGATGAGCATGGATGGCATTACCGGGGGCAATGCTCGCTTGTCGAGGTATTGCCAGCGGATGCCAGAGGATCGCATCCCAAGTAAAGCCGGCGAGCCCCGTCTCTGCTAGATCAAGCACCATCAGATTAATTGGCCACGCTCGCTTGTTCCTATATGGCTCTGCAAAAAAGATCGTAGCCACCGTTACTGGAAGTAGAAACTGGTAGCGGGAATAGTCCTTTGACAGAGCAAGTGTCTCCCCTTTCAGGAGCGAACGAATTGCCTTCGCGATCGCGGGGGCACGAGCAATAGTGCTCCAAGTTAGTACAGCCGGGGCACCTCCCTCTTGTATGAGCTTGGCACGGCTTTGCTCATAGATCTTTCCGGGATCCACGAACCGATCCGCCAGGCGCTGGTACTCCGGGGCATTGTGTGTATTGCTGTCAATCCAATCTTGAAGTGTAGATTGATCATCTTCATGGAGATATGAAAATGGTGCAGTACCTGCACCAGCAGCCTTTGCCGCTGCCACGATCACCCTAGACAAATCAACAGCAGTCCACGTCGTCGGCGCTTTACCAGTAAGCCTAATGTGGCGGAGTGCATGTACAGGTATTTCGCCAGGCCACACCTTGAGGATGCCATCTCGCATCGCCGAGTCATAGATAGCTTTTCTCTGGAGGGAACCATCTGGCATCACTGAGTCATAGATATCTGTTCTCTGAAGTCTTGGCAGTCTTCCATAGCGCCGCTCGAAGGCCTTACATGCTGCTTCGACCGCCGTTTCTGCTTGCAGATAGGCAGGACCAAGATCAGACATGTAGACTCGCTGGTCCTTTTTTATAAGTCGCCCGGCGACCTTGAAGTAGACGTCTGGTCGACGCGCATTCCTCCATAGCTCGACCCAGTCGGCAGCAGAATCCATCACATAGGGTGAGGATGCAGTTCCTTCCCCAACAATATTGGGAAAGAGATGCGCCTCCAGCATCAGCTTCTCAATAAGGACGAGCAAGTGAAATCCGTCGATGTAGACGTTCGACGTTCGGTGCTTCAAATAGCGCGGCATTTTCCTCCCCCAAAATTCTCTCGTCCCGCACGAATGCCCTCGTGGTGGAATTTTTTGTCATGTTAACCCGGCCAACCTGTTGCTTTGCCGTGGAGGAATTGACTTACGACTAACGAGCGCTGGCGGTCAGCAAACTCCAGTAGTACTTTGTCATCCCTTCTGCAAGTAGCCATACTTTTGTATTCAAATATGGGGGCGGGAACTTGCGCCTAACTCAACTTTCCGGAGAGCTCGAACTGCTTTCGTGGCTTCAGTAGCCACTTCTCCCACGATTCTTCCACCATGAGTCTGAAGTCACTGTTCAGGCTCACACGCTGCTGAATAAGGCATTGACAACCCGCTGAATGAGGTTCACGATGAATTGTTGCGTTACCGACACACAAACCTTTCACTGCTTTTGGCAATCCTAGGCGCGGAATAAATCTCGGGTAATTGCTCCAACTGGAAAACCGTCTGTGCGGGCCGATACTGCGCACAAACCGTCTTCCAGCAGCAAAACGAGGTTGCAATCTTTTCATAAGGATTGTCGTGGCCGCTGTGTCGTCAAAGAGTGCTTTGGGGCAACCTGAACAAGGTCTAGTACCTGTGGCTCAGTATGTACGCATGTCCACGGAACACCAGCGCTACTCCACGGAAAACCAAGGCATGGCCATACAAGAGTACGCCGACAGCCATGGCATGCAGATAGTCCGTACCTACGCGGATGCCGGAAAAAGTGGCCTCAGCATCCGTGGCAGAGCGGGCCTTCAACAACTGCTGCATGACGTTCAACAACCCAATCCCGGTTTTCAGGCCGTTCTTGTCTATGACGTAAGCCGTTGGGGGCGGTTCCCTGATCCTGACGAGGCCGGGGAATACGAGCGGACATGCAAGCGGCGCGGGATCAAAGTTATTTACTGCGCGGAGCCATTCGCCAACGATGGTTCCACTACTGGTAGCGTCATGGTGGGCCTCAAACGCAGCATGGCCGCTGAATACAGCCGCGAGCTGTCAGTCAAAGTCTTTGCAGGGCACAAAAATCTGGTGCAGCTTGGCTACAGGCAAGGTGGGGCACCTGGATTTGGCCTGCGCCGCCAATTGGTGGATGAGCACCATGCCGTTAAAACCATCCTCTCCCGCGGTGAGAGAAAAAGCATCCAAACTGACCGCGTTTTTCTGGTCGCTGGGCCACCAGAAGAAGTCACCGTTGTCCATGAGATTTATCGGCTATTTCTTGAAGGTGGCATGCCGGAGCGTGTCATTGCGTCCACTCTGAACCGGCAAGAAATCAAAAACGACACCGACTCCGCTTGGACACGGGGGACAGTGCATCAAATACTGACGAACGAAAAGTACATCGGCAACAACGTCTACAACCGCACCTCCTTCAAACTGAAGATACAGCACCAGAAGAATGCGCCAGCGGAGTGGATTCGCAAGGACGGGGCATTTGCCGCCATAGTTCCTGTGGAAGAGTTTCTGCGTGTTCAAGAAATCATCGCCAACAGGTCCCTGCATCTGGACAACGCGCAGATGCTGGAATTGCTCAAGCTGACGTTGGAGCGGTACGGTGCACTCTCGGGGATGGTGATTGACGAAGAGGATGGCATGCCCTCCAGCTCTGCCTATCGCAATCGGTTCGGTAGCCTCTTGAACGCGTACAGCTTGGTTGGGTTTACGCCAAGGCGCGACTACGCCTATTTGGAGATCAATCGTGAATTGCGGCGGCGTCACCCAGAGTTAATAACGGAGATGACCTACGGCATTCAGGATGCCGGCGGCTGGACACAGCGCAATCCCATTACGGATCTTTTGACCGTCAATGGTGAGTTCACGACCTCCCTGGTTATTGCCCGCTGCAAGTCGCTGCCCAGTGGAAACTTCCGATGGAATATCCGATTCGACGCCAGTTTAGAACCCGACATTACGGTGGTGGCACGGATGGACATCACGAATCAACGGGCACTCGATTACTACGTCTTCCCGTCCATCGATTTTTCACAGGACAGGCTCCCGACTAAAGAAGACAACGAATTCACATTGGATGCCTACCGGATGCCGACTCTGGAGTATTTCTACTCACTCGCTGGTCGTGTGCCGCTCAAGGAGGCTGCTTGATGACTGAATCCACCAAGGTCGAAATGATCCCGATCAGCGAGATTGTGGTCACCAACCCTCGCACCCGTAATCCCAAAGTGCATCAAGAGATCACTGACAATATAGGAATGGTGGGTCTGAAACGGCCTATCACCGTTCGGCGCAACCATTCAAAGCAAGGTGGTCAACAGTACTCGTTGGTCTGCGGTCAAGGGCGGCTTGAGTCCTGTCAGATGCTTGGAGAAACCGAAATCGCAGCCATAGTGATTGATGCTGACGCAGAAACCGGACATGTGATGAGCATTGTCGAAAACGTGGCTAGACGCATGCCGAGAGCCAATGAGACCATGGAACAAGTGAGTAGCCTGCGTAGCCGCGGATACAACGATGCCCAGATTGCGCTGAAGATTGGCTGCACCCCCTCATGGGTGAACAACGTGGCAAACCTAATGGAACGCGGAGAGAAGCGCCTGTTGGCGGCTGCGGAAGCCGGGCATATTCCCATGCATTTGGCGGTGATCATCTCCCGCGCAACGGAAGAAGAAGCACAGGTGCTCTTGCTCGAAGCCTATGAACGAGGCGACTTGAAGGGCAAGAAAATCAACGTTGTCCGGAAAATTCTGGATCAACGCATGCGTAGCGGTAAGAAGGGCTCCAACAACTTCACAAAGACGAATACCAAAAGGCATATGAGTCCAGACGACCTAGCCAAACTGTACCAACGTGACGTGGACCACCATCGATTGATTCAAAAGAAGGCGGAACACACGCAAAATGCATTGCTCCTGGCTCAGCAGATATTCCGAGAGCTGTTTGCAGATAGGGGTTTCTGCAACCTGCTCAAGGCGGAAAAGTTGACCAACATCCCACAACCACTTGCGGAGTTGTCCAGTCGCGCCAGGGTGCAAAGATGAATCGCCCAAGAAAGCCGGTTCAGCTTGGATTTGAAACCGATTGCGTCGATGTTCTGCTGGACATGATGCGGCCATCGAAGACGCTACCAGCGGGCGTCAAGACTTCTGTCAAATACCAGCAAATCTGTACCTCCATTGGGTCTCTTGGTTTGATTGAATCCATTGTGGTGGTTCCCGACACGGAGCGGCATGATGGTTACATGGTCTTGGACGGTCACCTTCGTGCAGAAGCCTTGCGAGACCTTGGACATACCCACGCACGGTGCCTTGTCTCCAAGGATGATGAAAGCTACACGTACAACAAACGAGTTAACCGGCTGTCCATTGTGCAAGAGCACAAAATGATCGTCAAAGCGGTAGAGGGAGGAACTCCGGTAGGAAAACTCTCCGAAGCTCTAGGTCTATCGGTCGATGTGATCCGTCAACGCTTCAAACTGTTGGATGGAATCTGCCCAGAGGCTATCGCCCTTCTGGCGGAGAAGCCCGCTACCCGTGGGATGTTCGGTGTTTTGCGGCAAATGAAGCCATTCCGCCAAATGGATGTGGCGCAAGCCATGATCAACCTCAACAACTATTCCCTCAAACTAGCCCTGGCCATGCTCAATAGGACTGCGGCAGATCAGTTGGTGGGGAAAGCCGCCACCAAAGCTCAAAGCACTGGCCCGTCGGAAACACTACGAAGACTTGAGCGCGAGCTGGCTGCTGTCCAGGCTGACACCAAGTTGCTGGACGAGAGCTACGGACCAGCGAACCTACAGCTCACCATCATCAAAACCCATATCAAGAGTTTGCTGGAGAACATCAATGTGGTGAAGTGGATGGCCAAATTCCACCGGGAATACCTTACGGAATTGCAACTGATTGCAGACATCAAGCGGCTGCCCACTGACTGAAATCCTTTGTATTGGCCTCTCGTGACGGAAAGTATGGGCACCTTGATGCTTGAAGCAGAGAAGCTGGCCGTCTGGCAAGTATCGAGACAACCCAATCCTGAAAGCAGCCGCGTAAATAGAAGAAAATCCGCAAATCCAGACGGACTTATAGCGACTCGTCGAACGCCGAAGCAAAATCCTCATCATCTGGTGGGACCAGCAGCATCCACGGCTTGGTACCCAGTGCATTCGCGATGACCTCAATGCTCGAAAGCGAGACATTCCAAACAGAGCGCTCCAGCGCCGACACATAGGTGCGATCCAAATCGCACTCCAGAGCCAGCCTTTCTTGCGACCATCCCAGTTGCACCCTCAGAGCCCTGATCCGATAGGCCACCACAGCGCGCAAGTCGTCGCTGTTCGGTAAGTTCTTGGGTGGTGAGGGCTTGGCTGACACCCTCTGAATATCTCAATCTGCTATATTTGCATCCACGGAGTTTGCTATTCATTTAAAGCCAATTTAACTATTGGCAGCGTGCAGTGAGTGACCTCCCGTATTTCAATGCCTTTCAATCAAGGGAGTAGCAGGGGATGGGAGAAAAAACAGTCGATCCTTTTCGTGGATACGGACCCAAGTGCGCGTTCTGTCACACGGCGGTACCAGCCGAAGCGTCCGTGTGCGCCGCGTGCGGTGCCCGAAAAGGCTCCACTGGTGAGAAATCACCCGGCATCGTGTTCATGGCGCTGGCACTCCTGTTCGGAATCGGCGCTGGCATCTGCGGGCTGTGGGCGACTGCAGTGAACTATTTCATCCCCTACTTGATGGGCCCCCTGTTCGGGCCTCCGACCATCACTGCGTGGATTGCGGGGATCGTGACCGGAGTGGTTCTCCTTCCGGTCGGTCTGTTGACGTTTCTCTATTGCTGGAAGATCGTGATGTACCCATTTACACAGCCCAGGTGGCGTCGTTGAAGTGCCGTGGAATGGCGCATTGAATAAGCGATATCGTTTATTTTTTGCACCACACTTTCATGGAAATTTCTGTAAAAACATTTGTCAGAGACCCACCAGACCGCTACGCTCAACCCCATGGCAAACCGCTTCTTCTCCACCACCAACACCACGGTCATATGCATGTCCGTCGTGGGTCGTGGCCGCGCGCCTAAGAACTGAACCCCAGTTCTGAAGCCGGCCCTTAAAAGGAGTCGGCGGTCACCACCACTGGCTCCAGCAACAGGAGTTTTGTGATGAGTGAATTTCAAGAATCCAAGATTTGGCACTTCGACAGCGAATCAGAGCGCATTGACCACATTGCGCTGTATCTGCCTCTGACCGTGTCAGAGGAGGTCCAAGACGCTACGCGTGAAGCTGCGCTCAGAGCCCGTACCGAATGCGATCAGAGAAAAAACGGACTCTCTGAGGGGCCAATGCCGGCTCCAGCTTCCGGAAGGAGCGCTGCGTTCGGTAGAGATGCGCCCAATGTCGATGAGACCAAACGCCTGCAGAACCGTGATCGATCCCTCTCACGCAAGAGGAGTACGGTCAAGATCTTCAACACGCAGGATGCGCTGACCCTCCTGGAGAAGTGCAAGCTGGGGGACCGTGAATCCCAGTCCACCAATACCTACTGGTACAGGACGCTCTTCAAGGACGGACTGGGCAGCACGCGTCGAACGATCTCCACTCTGCCGGCCGGAGATCTTGCGGCGTCCTTCGATGCCCTGTGCAATGAGTTCCCCCACTTCAGACACGTCATCGCGCACATCCGTGGGTGTTTCGAGCTGGCCCATGCCCGCAAGTCTCCACCCAAGATCCGACCGGTCTTGCTGGTGGGGCCACCTGGGGTTGGCAAGACACACTTCTGCGCGAACCTCGCCCAGCTGCTCAGGGTGCGTTTGCACAAGATTGCCTTTGACACGGAGGTGACTAGCTCCCGGCTCCTGGGAAGTGATCGCAACTGGGGCAATAGCGCCCCCGGTGAGGTCATTGAAGCGCTGACCGACGAAGTGGCTAATCCTGTGGTGCTGCTGGATGAGATCGACAAGGCCCGAGGTTCCGGGCAAGAGACGCACCAAAGTCCCATTGCATCGTTGCATGGGCTGCTGGAACCAGTGACGGCCACCAATGTTCAGGACATCGCACTGAGCCTGCGGTTTGACGCCAGCTGGATCACGTTTGTGGCCACGACCAACAACCTGGGCGCGATTCCCTTGTCCTTGCGGTCACGGTTCTCGGAGTTCCTGGTGCTGGAGCCCACGGGGGAAGATGCCCTGCGGTTTGCCAGCAACCTCCTCAACGTTACCCACAAACGGTTGGCAATCCCTGGCTTTGAAGCTCCCAGTCTGAAACTGAGCAAACACGCCGCCCATCTGGAAGCGCGTAGCCAGATCAAGGCCTATGAATCCGCTTATTCGGCGGCTGTGGGAGCCGGCAGGAATCGTCTAGAGGAGCGCGATCTTCTGGGTGCCCTGGGAGAAGTGTCGTCGGATGTGCTGGCAGGCTTGCGTCTGCATTGAGCGGTGCTCAGGAACAGACCGTCCAACCCCACGACCATGGTGATGCACCCCATGGGTGCATCGGAAGACAGGCAACCCATACGTCCCCAACACCAACCAACAAAGGCCCCTCTTATGAAAATCCACCTAGCCTCCGACCTCCACCTGGACCTCCTTCCCAGCTTCGACGGTCCCAACAGACGCATCATCCAGCCGATCCCAGGCACCGACGTCCTGATACTCGCCGGCGACATCCATGAAGCGTATGCCGGCATCGAGCAGTTTGCTAACTGGCAGGAAGGTACGGAAGTCATCTACGTGGCAGGCAACCACGAATACTACGACCACGTCCTTGGACCCACGGAAGCCAAGATGCGGGAGCGCGCTGCAGAGCTGGGCGTGCACTTCTTGGAAAGAGATGCCGTGGTGATCAAGGGGGTCCGGTTCCTGGGAACCACACTCTGGACGGACTACAAGCTGCGCGAACCCGCTTACACGTCCGGAGAAGCGGGGATGGAGGCAGAGCGGCGTCTGAATGACCACCGCCTGATCCGCACGGGCAGACGGTTGTTCACCAGCGTCGACGCACGGAAAATCCACAACGGTTCCCGGGCCTGGCTCCAGGCGGAGCTGGCCAAACCGTTTGAGGGCAAGACAGTGGTGGTGACCCACCATGGCCCGCATCCCTTGTCGGTTCATCCCAAGTACAGCGCAGAGCTGTTAAGTGCGGCGTTCGTCAGTGACCTGAGCGAACTGTTACCCGGCGCTGACCTCTGGATCCACGGCCATGTCCACGACAGCTTTGACTACCAAGTAGGCCGATGCAGGGTGGTGGCCAATCCGAGTGGCTACGTATTGAACCGCCGATCCATCACAAGCATGGACCAAGCGCTGTACGAGAACATGCACTTCGACCCCAACCTGATCGTGGAGGTCTGACATGAAAATGGAACCACCCCATGGCTTTGCCAACTGGCTGGACTACGCGGTCGCAACAATGGATGCTCGGCAGCTCCAGGTCGAAGAGGCGTTGTTGCGAGAAAATCTCTCGACCCAGCAGATTCGTGATGCTGCAGAAGATGAACTCGCGGATCTGCGTTTACGCTGTGCTTCGAGCAGCCGTGCAGTTCTCGCGCGCTGGACTCCCCAACTCGCTCAAAAACTAGGCCGACCGGTGGCCGATATTGCAGAAAACGGGCTCCTCGACAGTGACTTTGGTGACGGTGTAGTTCGAATCCGGTTTGGAGACGGGAGCCGAGTTGATTTCAACCATGCGTTTTCGATGGGGGAGCCCGAGCCAGATGGCGCTATCCATGTGTTTGCGGTGTTCACCTTGCAGCACGGGTATCACCAGCTCTGGATTGGTCCCAATGACCGTGTTGAAGTCAAACCGAGTGCTGACCGGATCACGGCTTGGACCGCTGTGTTTGAGAAAGACCCAGAGACTGGTGATGTAATCCTGCCCTTGGATGACGAGTTTCTTCGCCAAGAGGATTGGCGAACGAGCGATCGGATCCGGTTCGAGGATGTGAAGCCGGGAAGCATGACCCTGGTCAATGTCTCCAAGAAGGACCGAGAGAAGCCCGCGGGGGATGCAGGATGAAACTGCTTGTCTACTCCGACCTCCATCTGGACCACGGACCATTCAATCCTGTATTGTCAGATGGCAGTCGCGTGGATGATCAGGCGGATCTGGTGGTCCTGGCGGGTGACATTGACAATGGCCTCAAAGGGATTCGCTGGGCAAAGGAGACGTTTCCGAACAAACCGGTGGCGTATGTCCTGGGCAACCACGAGTTCTATGGTGGGCATTGGGATCGTACCCTGGACAAGGCCCGTGAGCTGGCCAGCCAGCATGATGTACATCTGCTGGAGAACGATTCCCTCACGATGGGTGAGATCACCTTCCTGGGAGCGAGCCTGTGGACGGACTTCCTACTGTTCGGTGAGGACAGGTTTGCGGCCATCCAGGAAGCCAGGGCAGTGATGAATGACTACCGCCATATCAAGATCAGCCGCAGTGCGGAGATGTACTGGGTCAAGAGCAAGCATCTGATCCCTGACCTGACCACTCGCCGGCACCGGGCTTCATTGGAGTGGCTGGATCGGCAATTGGAAGTGGCTGATCCACAGAAGACAGTGATCATCACGCACCACGCGCCCCATGCCAACTCGATTCCCGAGGAGTACAAGACGGACATCCTGTCGTGTGCCTACGCATCCGATCTCACCCGTTACCTTGGCAAAGGTGCACTTTGGATCCACGGGCATGTCCACACGTCTGTGGACTATGCGGTGAATGGGACTCGGGTGGTGAGCAACCCACGGGGCCACAGGCGGAACAACGGGGAGGAGCAGAACCCTGGGTTTGAGATGCGGTTTCTGGTAGATGTCTGACGATGGGACCGATAGTACGCTGTCCAAGGTGTTGGGAGCTATCTTGCCGCTTGGTATCCTCATCGGGACTGTGCTGGGGATCGCGATCTTGAGCAAGACCGGTAAGCGTTGGGTGATGATCGATCAGAATTTATAACAGTTACAAAAGCACCGGCAAAGTGTAGTTTTATATAGCAATGGGTTCAATTCGAGCCGTTGTAGATGACAGCAGGTATCAATTTCCTGCTTGTGGCGAGGTACGAAGGACCGCACACATATGCAAGTATTCGTGCGGACGTACGTATCGCACTTGATACTGACAAATTGAACAGAAATGTGATCGATTGGATTTAAGTGAATTCAGTTTGCAGAATTGTATATTTGCAAAAAAATTACTTATAAATCAATAACTTACGTAGAAAATATTTATTGCAGAATCGGGAATATCGTTGAATAATCCCGAAAATGAAAGTCGAGACCACTCTAGATCAACCTTCAGTTTCTGGCGCTGAAGAGGAGGTTGGGGCTTTGTCTCTTGAGGCCTTGACCTTCAAGCACCTGTTCGACAAACACGGCCCGATGGTGGCGGTGGACGATGCAATATTTCTACTAGGCTTTAACACCCGTGGCGCTCTTCAAAGGGCAATTAGTCAGGGGCGCCTTCCATTGCGACTAATCCGGCCGCAAGGACGAAAGAAGACCTTTTTAGCAACACAGGCCTTGGCCAAGTACATGGCCGACATATCAAGCGGAGCAGGGGAGGACACCATGTAAAAGCAAACGCCGACACCCCTCGCGAAAGGACTGCCGGCGCTAGCCGATGCGGTCGGAGCCGAATCTCAGGAATCTTGGAGGACACCCTGAGACGAAGTATCCGTCCTGTCATTGGTTGTGTCAACTCGTCCTTTCTTTTCCCAAGTTATGAAAAGCAAGGAATTTGTCATGACGAAAATGTCAAGAGTACGTAAGGTTGTAACCCGCTCTCCCAGCCGCAAGGTCGGTCTGATCAATTGCCGGTGGTTTCAGTCGTCAGCAATCGAGCACGAATCTCAACTAGAGAAGCGCTTCGTGCAAAGCGCAATGCTGTGCCGAGGCATAAAAGAAATCAAAAGCCAGCCTTTCAAATTAAAGCTGAAAACTGGGCAATACACCCCAGATTTTTGGATCGATTTCGGAAATTCCAAGGCAGTCATTGAAGTCAAACCAAGTACTAAGGTGTCGGCATATGTCGAGACGTTCAATGCCGCGTCAAAATATCTGTCCGACAAAGGACTGCTCTTCTATGTTGTGACGCAGAAAGGTATTGACCATGGCCATCTGGCTGTAGTCGCCGCGGAGATTCTTCGGTACGCCAAGGCAGAACTCCCATTGGCAGTAAAGCACATGGTGCTAAAGCAGGTTCCGACTCACGCTGCAATCACACTTTTTGATCTGGAGAAGAAGGCGGAGGTAACCCGGGAAGTCATCTTGCACCTAATTGCAATTCGTTGGCTTCAACTGGATGCAGAGGATTGTGTTGAAGACTATGCAAGGATCCGTCGCCATCACTATTCCCCAGAGCGGGACATACCGGCGTTCGAGCAGCGATTTCAAGTCAAGCCGTGGACACATACAGAGCTGTTGCCTGCTGTGCCTACCAAAATCGAGCGAAAGCGTGGGGCCATTCCCAAACGGCCAAGTCTGCGTCGAAGCTCCTTTCTTCGTGAACCCAGCGATGAGCTTCATGCGAAGGATCGGGACCCCTTGTCGGCTATAGCTGGCGGTCTTCCGCTCGCACCCAAGCAAAACGACAGCGACGCCTGATTTATCCCCAATTGTGATAGTTCCCTCCCAATCGATTGGGAGGGAACTCAATCGCATGTCCAAAACTCAAGGAGATAAACATTGGCAAATATATTTTCGATCGACAAATCGCTCGTCGTTCGATTTGGAAATACCACGTATCAGTTCGTTCGCTATTTGGAAGACCGAAGCAAAGTTCAGTTTGAAAATCAGCTTACGGGGGAATTCAGAGTCTTTGAGCTTCCGCGCTTCTTCTCAATGCTTGACAACGGTGAGCTACAAGTTGTACTGGGAAATGAAGAACCTAATGCGGTCAGTGAAAAGCCGAAAACAAGTCAACGAATATTGGATCTGAATTCGTTACCGGAGCACATTCGCAAGGAGCTTGAGTTTCGGCAGAAGGTCGTCCGTTTTATTAAAAAAAAGAATATACGTAGAGGGCAGCGTACTCGAATCGCCAAGGCATTGACCGAATTCTGGGAACTCCTACGCAATAAAAAGGAGGAATTGAAGCACCGGAAAGTATCCGATTCGACGGTCATGGAATGGCTCCGAAAGTATGAGACTTCGGGGAAGAATCCTGCTTCGTTAATTACGAAGAATCTCGATCGAAAACGACAGTCGAATATCCACCCGCTTGTCGAAGAAGCCATGGAGTGGGCATTGAAGACTTACTACCTCAAGCCGGAGCGCCTATCACTGACCTACGCTCATGAGCGGTTAGAGCGTAAGTTGCAGGACCTAGAGAGCCAGAAGAAGATTTCTGGTGCCCAGGCTAAGGTATCACTGGCGACTTTTCATCGTCGCAAAGATGAGCTTGATCCTTACGCGGTATCTGTCTCGCGATATGGAGCAGAGTATGCCAATCACCAATTCAGAGCCACGTATCGCGGGACAACCGTTCCGCGTGCAATGGCTCGGCTCGAGGTTGATCACACTGTACTCAACTGGATCGTAATTTGCGACCGCACGGGACTTCCTTTGGGAAGGCCCACTCTCACCGTCGTTGTGGATAGCTATTCCGGCTACATCGTGGGACTGTATGTGAGCTTCAATGGACCTGGTTTGACGTCCGTTGTGAATGCCATCAAAAACAGCATTCGGCCTAAGCACGATTTGGCACAGGCGGCTGGGACGTTGAAACCATGGATCTCATGGGGACTCGGCGATTGTTACTTGCTAGACAACGGCATGGAATTCCACTCACGAGCATTTCAATTAATGGCATGGGAGCTCGCGGTCGATCTTGAGTACTGCAGGGTGCGCTTTCCTTGGGTGAAGCCGCATGTCGAAAGATTTTTCCGGGAGTTGGACTTTTTGACTCTGACGAGCGGAAGAGTCTACAAGCCTATACCAAATATGTTGAATCTGGACCCCAGCAAAGAGGCAACCATTACCCTGAGTGCCTTCTGCAAGGGATTGATTATGTTTGCCGTTGACCAGCATGCTTTCACGCCGAACAGCAAGACGTTGGAACTTCCATTCGAGCGCTTCTCTGCAAGTCTTGCGAAAAATCCTCCACCACAAATGTTGGATACCCTGAAAGGTCTGGATTTCATCGCCGCATTGAGCAAGGAGCTTGTGGTGTCAAACGGTGGCGTTGCGTTCTATGGATTGAGCTATGCCGGCTCAGAATTGCGGGAACTGTTGATCTCGGCCGGGGGAAATTTCAAGACGTCGGTGAAATGGAATCCAGACGATCTTGGATGCCTCCATGCCCAGCATAGCCGCACAAATGAATGGGTAACTCTGACATGCACTCGCCCTGACTATGCGAACGGCCTCTCTTGGAACCAGCATCGTCTGGTGCGAGATTTCGCTCGGAAGCAGTTGCAAATGAGCGGAACTGTTGAGCATCTTTTGCTCGCAAAAGAAAGACTGCATGACATCTGGGTTGAGCCCTTGGCACGGAAAAACCGCCCTTTGGAGTTTGAAAGTGCCAAACGCATGGGGCAGCTATGTGCAACGGCGTCTACGTTGCAGACAGCTGATTCACGACAGCCACTTTCACCAAGCAACGTTCTATCTGAAAAAGAGATGGTGTATGTGGAGAGGGAAATTCCTGACTTCGACGCAATTTCCATGTAAGGAATCATAATGGCCAAAGAAACTATTTCATTCAATGAACTGCCAGGCTTTGACGAATTGGATGGTGAGGAGAAAGATATCCAGATTCGACGGATCAAGACCTACAGCAAAGTGGCATTGAAAGCTGGGCAAAAGATAGATGCACTATACGTTCTTCATTCCCAGTTCAAATTGCCGTTGGACTCTTGCGATCGAATATTTCAGATTTCTCGGGAGCTGAAAATCCCACATGGCATGCGTCTGATTGGTGCACCAGGGACTGGAAAAAGCTCTGTATTCAAATATTTCAGAGACTCACTGCCATCATCAACGCTCTTTGCTCCAGGCTGGGGAGCTATTGGTATCCGAGCCTATCAGAGGGCAACTGTTGGACATATGGTCGCCGCACTTTTGCGAGCCTACAAGTACCCTTTCAGTCAAATTTCTGAGAAAAAAGTATATCTGCGTAGAGGGTTGGTGTTTGAATTGGTAAGGCAGAAAGGAACGCGACTGATCTTCATTGATTCGGCACATTACCTTCTCATGCATGGGCAGACAAATAGTATAGAACCTACGGCCAATGATTTCATTGTGGAGCTGATGGATGAAACTGGAGTAGGCGTAGTTTTGGCAGGCAATGAATTGCTTGGGAAAGATGATCTCTTCGATTCCGAGTTGAAGAGTCGCATTGTGGAGCGCAACCAAATGAATAACTTCCCTCCCAATGAGCAATGGGAGGGGTTTCTGAAGTCATTTGTGAAGTCGTGCTCTTGTTTCGATATTTCATTGCTGTTGTCATCTGGCATTCCCAAGATTAGTCATGGCGCGTGTGACGGAAATCCACGCGCTTTCAAAAGACTTCTGACCGAGGCGGTAATGGTTGGTGTGCAGGACGGAGCAACTGCCTTAGAGCAGCGTCATCTGGAGTTGGCATTCACGCGTGTTTATGGGAACGCAGCGTTGCGCATGAATCCTTATGTTCAGTCCTCAACTACCGTTGAATCTCCCCCCGTCCGCTGACGAGTCCGGACTTGGGGCATGTTTGCGAATCGCAACTAAAAACCATGTCAACTTGCACTGGTTAAGACGGACTGCTGGTATTCGAGAATGCGGTGCGTTAGTGTCTCGGGATTCATTTGTGCTGGCTGCAGTCCTGCAGATTAATCCTCAGTGGCTGCATGACCATCTTGTGAATCAGATAGTACGTGGAGGACAGAGGTACTACATGATTCATGGACATCAGATGAGGGCAAGGAATCATTTGAGGCAATTCTCTCCTCAAGTGTGCCCAAAATGCGTTAATCATTTCGGCTATTGCCAGGCGAATTGGGAGTACGCGCTAGTCACCATGTGCCCCATACATGGAGAAATACTGATTGATCGTTGTGAGCGATGCAGGAAACCGCTGCGATGGGATCGACCGAGTGTTGATATTTGCGCTTGCCGATGGCCAATTTCTCCTTCCTCAGACGCACTTTCCGACGCCGAAATGGCGATCGGAGAAATAGTGCAGGCTTGTGGCGAAAGAGAACCGATACGGTCGCTGTTGTCTCGATACGGATTCCCCCAGTTTTTGGAGTCATTGTCCTTAGATGGATTCTTTTCAGTGGTGCATGCCTTTGGGGCCCTTCAAAACCCTATGTCACGTACATCGGCTGGCATAGAGACGCGGGGAATGACAACTCAGTATTGGAGGACGGTCGGCTCACGTGCATACGAACGCCTGCGGGGACTGAATACTGACGTGGCTATGTCTAGATCATCAATCTGTATTCCCATCTTGATGCAAATGTTTCGGAACGGCGTCAATGAGGGCGACCGGAGGATTGCGACTTCCTTGCTGCAAACTATGCCGTCTGCCTGCGTTGGGTTCAAAGCTACTCCAGAGATACTCAAACAAGGAGATCTATTCGAATGGACGAATTAGTTCCAGAGTTCGAGGTAAGGCAATCTAGAAATCCGGAGGTCGAATTTCGGTGGGACAGGCGGCAGGTCCTTGTGGGTGTTCCTATTCCTGAGCTCGCAGAGTCACCGTCATCATGGATCACTCGAGCGGCGCTAGCTCAGGGTGTGTCTGTGAAGGAATTGACGGAAGTTCTTGGTTTTCTACAACTCAAGGACTTTGATTTGGGATTTGTGCGAAACAGAAAAAAGCACTTGGCAGCACGATGTGGAATTCCAGAAGACGCTTTTGATTTGATGTGCACAATGTTTGGCCGTCTGATCAGCATTGACGTGGCGGGGAAAAAATATCTACTCAGTCAGGATGAATTTCCGCGCTACCGTTATTGCGCGCAGTGTCTGGTTGAGCAGAGGGTGAGTTTTTTTCCGATTCAATGGCGATTTAAGGCGTGGCGCTGGTGCCCGATACATGACGTTTTGTTAAATGATCGATGCCCTCACTGTTCCGCAGTGGTGGTCCTTCCCAACGATCAAATTTATGGTGGTGCGCGCAAAGCGGGGATTGCCAAGGTCTGCGACTGCTTCGTTTGCGGAAGAGGTCTCTACAAAGGAGGTTCAACAGGCGATATTGATCTGTCACCCTCCCATTTTGGCCCTGTTGAGAGGATGCTCGTTCGAAATGGGCGGGCTTTGCTTGCTGCTTTATTTCACGGCTATGTCATTCTCGGGCGCAATCAAAGCCCTAGAGATTTACGGAGTCTTACGGCGATTGAAGCAGCAGGTCTGCTGCCTCATGAAGAAATGCATTACGAGAAAAAGAACGGTTCCTACGTGAAATACCGTCATCCGGAGACGCACAAATTGGTTCACATTAACAAGGAGTCTTCCGAGAGTTCAAAAAATACTCCTTGGATATGTGGACTTTTTGATGGATAGTCTCATTGCTGTTCGGCATATGCCAATGTGCTTGAGAAGAATGACTATTCGACTTTTGTAGCAGGTGACTCAGCTAGTCATTTTGTGCAATTGCAAAGCGTACTTCAGGTAACGGATCTCCCTTAGATTCTTGAACGAGACGATGGAGTCCGTGCGCATCAGGATGCAGAATGAGTAGTGCAGAGGCCAATTTCACACACGCCTGTCGTATGCTCGAAGCACTAACGGCATCTCGCCCTTTGGGATCGATATGCGCGTAGTGCGCAGCGTTGAATGCATTCGGTGTAGCCTCCACCAAAGTGGCAACTTGCTCCTCTGTTAACCATTGTGTCTTTAACAACTTCGCAGCTAACGTTATAAGTAACGGCAGGCCGACGGTTCGACCAGATTCGACGATGGCAATCAATCGCGATATCAATCGCCGTAGTTGTGGATCTTCATCTTTCGAAAGTTGGCTCCATTTCTCTATGGCAACGGTTGCATAGGCCACTCTTCCGGCGTCCCGATCCTGCATGAATTTCTGGATGATCTTTTCCACAGTTGATGCAATCCCTTCGTCAATCGGGACGAAATATATGAGTGCAGGGATCACGGAGAAGGCTCCTTCAATCTCATCCACAAAGAGTCTCAGTTTTTTAAACCTCTCAAATGTCTTGTCCTCAATCGGTAGTGCAGGAGTTATCGCGTAAGAAAGCGCCTTGCCGAGGCTGTCAGCAACTTCTCCCCGAGTGTGGATGACTTCATCCAAGAAGTCATCTTTGACTTCTTGGGGACGCCACGCAACCAATTGATCAAATAATATGGAGGCTTGTGCTGACGTTGGAAACATACGTGTCGTCACACTGGAAGCAGCATATGCCATTCCCATATGAACCATTACGATTTGCTCTATTTCTGGGGACGGAAACTGACGCAGCTCCTTCTGCGCATCCATCAAAACTTTGGCGCTGCGCTCGTAGAGGCTCTGCCGAATTAGAAATTCCATGCGAGACTTGTCTTGGGCGGGAAAACACATCAGTACACCAGGGAAAAGATTCGTTGCAGGCAAGTGTTCATAGTCGGGGTTGTTGCCCCAGATTGCAACTGCTAAAGCCGTGCATTCGGCTTGTGTGAGAAACCTATCTTTTTCTACTAAGGGTAACAATCTGACTAATGCATCCGTTCTAGAAGTAGAGTCACTTTTAGCTACGGCCGCTATCAGTTGATGAATACGGGTATCTAGATTGCTATCCACATTTCGTTCACTGGGAGTGTCGACGTGTGGGTTTGGCCAGCGCAATAGAGGGCGATTAACTAATTCATCTTGCAGAGGAAAATTGAGCGTCTCAGTAAGCAAATCACCTTGCTCCGATTCTGGGATGCTACTCAATGAATGACTGAGAAGGTGATCGGTGGCAGCGTGTAGCCAATGATGCTGAGTTTCCGGTTGATGTCCAATTGAAAGTGCTAATAGGAACACTCGCTTGGCTTTTTCGGGGGAGACGCGTACGGTTAGGCGTGACAAGACCTCCATCAATACCCGTAACGCCGAAGGTGCATGACTTTGTTGGTCTTCCGTCCCATGGCTGTTTTTCAGACGCCAGTAGTCGATGGCGGTGACAAGGCGATCGACCAATAGCTCGACACATTCTTTAGGTGCGCACGCCACTCCAATCCGGCTAAAAACTTCCCCTAAAGATCGCGAATCCTCGCTGCTGGCAGCACGAATCGCCAATGTGTAACCCCGAATGCCGGCACCATCGGACATTGCCAGTTTTTCAGCGGACTCGGTAAGTAAAGGAACCCGCAACCAACTGCTACCAGAACGCAATGGAATGCCCGCATTGCCAGTCAATCCTTCGAACAGTAGATATTCCGAGACACCATAGTTGTACGTGCGCGAATTTGTGTTGTCCCTATAGTGACCTTGTCCAAATAGCGGTTCGATTGGGTTTCTGTCTTTGAAGAGCGATGCCTCTCTCTTGTTCGCCATTTCTTCAATCTCGTCAAGCCATACGCGAGGGTCACATTTCCATTTTCGGAAATTTCTCTCCACGAAGTCTGGCAACTCTTCTAGTAATTGATCCCGGCTTCCTCTTTGCGCAGCGTTGAGTAGAAAATGGGCCCAAGTCAAACGGCTAAGTATCGGTATTGAATGGAGATCTCGTCGATGAATTCTGCGCAACTCTCCATATGCAACCGCGATGAGTTCTTGACCCTCATCGAACCGCCCCAACGTCATTAGCAATGCGGCTTGCCGAAGTTTCCAGACGGGATCTTCACCCCTGACTTCTACAATCAAAGCTTCCAAGGCCGCGTAGTCGAAATTGTCCCGTGCAATCAGGCATCGGTAGTACGCGAGTTCCGCTGGACCGTCTGGCAAAGAATGCCCATTTCTTTCCAAAAGGGCCGTCAAAGCTTGTACATATTCCTCCTGAGGCGTTTGGTTGGTATCCTCATTTTCCATAGACCAACGGCTGTTTTTGAGCAAAGTCAGGGCTATCTCCATTCGCTGACGTTTGCTGAGCACACAGGGCTCATTTTCATTGGCTACCTCAAGAAGGAGCTTGACTAACCAGGGTTGGATGTATTCAAAGGTAATGCTGTGTCGCCATGCAATCTCGTAAAGCAGTTTTACTCGTTCGTTGGGGGCAAGCGCGGCAATGTTATTTGGATTGGGTCGTGGGTCAATGATTTGGCCTTGCAGCCTCAATCGAAGTCCCGGTGGGCACACAAGCCACCCAGGGTAGGACTCCCGACTACTTTGCAGGGCAGCCAAGTGCGCCTTTAGTAGTTCAGCGGCATGCGCATGGTCTTTGAATGTGCGCGTGTGATCTTCTGACGTAATTTGTTGCCGCTGAAGGCTCACCGGGCTCCATTCATGTGGACTCGCTTTGGCTTTGCCCGCTTCATGCATCGCTTCCAGAAACATCTGTATCGCTGTTTGATGCCTGAGATCTCGGTCGAGAATATGCTCGACAGCACCCCACAAATCTACCGGCGCAATGTTTATCGACTCCAAATAGACCCGCTGGGGAGCCGATAAATTCAATGCACCGACGAGGTAGATTTTTCGCGCATGACTAGCCAGATGATCTCGTACCCATCCAACCCACTGCAAAAAATTAGGGTCCTCCCCTGAAAATCCCAAAAGACAAAGTTCATTTTCAATAAATGCCTGTCGAGCAAAATTGACGAATGGTGCGAATTTCTCTGGATATGTGCGAAAGTCTTCTTGTGTGGCGATAAAGGTATCTGTAATACCAATCGTTCCGTGAAGTTTGACGATCCTTGGCGATGGCGCCCAAGCCAAGTCCGAAGGACGGGTCACTGGGGTGTAGTAGGGCCCATGAATAGGTTCTGCTGCCCGTTCCAGTAACGTGTCCCAATTTGTAGTCATGACCTCGGACCAAGGTAGCTTCAACAGCGAGTCGTACAGTGCACTCGGTTCCCATGCTTCGTCATTGATCTGTGCGCGGATCTGGTCGTTCAATGCAGCTTGTCCGAAATACGCGCGATATTCCTCTGCCACTCGCAACGGATCCGAAAAACTTACATCTTTCTCGCTTGGATTGAGCTCTGAGAGCAGTTTCTTGCTGAAAGCATTCCACAAGGGCATTCGTCTGTCGTCACCGACATGGCGGGCGGCAGTTCGACTAAACCCAGCACCAATCATGATGGCTGCGCCATGCTGGTTGCTCCCCAGTCTATGCAGTGCAGCTGCCAGCTTCTTTATGGCGGAATAGTCTGGAAGGCTGGTGAACTTATGCATGATTTGTGACAGGAAAGAAAATGCTCTGGATTTTTACTTCTCCGAGTATTAAATGTGATTTCCGGTCAACGTAAGTGCTGGCTCCAAAAGATTCAAAGTTAGCTGAGAAAAATGACCGAAAATCCAGAGTTAAGTGAGAAATGAGTTCAACGTTGAAGTCGAAGTACTCTCGTAACCTATTGATTTTTAATAGGTTCCTATTCAGACTTCATTGAGAATCAACACCATCCGAAGATGGCGTGAGATTCAGCGCAGACGGGATGGTCTGGCGATCAGGCGGCCTGGGTGGCCAGGGCTTCGCGTTCCACCCGGTCGGCCATGGCGTACAGGTCTTGGGCAAAGCCGGGGTCTTTGGCCAGGGCGTCATCGGCCAAGCCACGCAGGTAGTTCACTTCATCCGGAGCCGTAGGCGCCTTGGCTTGCACGGGGGTGCGGGCAGTGGCCGTGTTCCACAGCGCCAGGGCCAGGTGCTGGGCCGATACGCCCAGCGCCCGCAGGGCCTCGCCCACGTTGTGGCGGGGGTCTTGGGCAAAACGGGCGGTTGGCAGGGCGGTGGTGGTCATGGTGGCTTCTCCGGAAGGAACGATGTTGCACTGCAGTATAGGGTAAACCCTAGTGTCTTTCAATCCCTGGGCCTGAATTCCCCTATTTCTGCGGTTGGCACCATCGCCAAGGGTGTGCATGGTCTTGTACTCAGCCACCGGCCTTGCGGCAGAATCGGTGGCCTCCGTGCGGATTGCGCGGCCCTTTCCTGTCTATTCCCTGGAATTCACTATGTTGAAAAAGTTGCTTGCAATGGCTTTGGTTTCCGTGGCGGTGCTGCCCGCTGCATGGGCGCAGGGCAGCTATCCCACCAAACCCATCCGCATGGTGGTGCCTTTTCCTCCGGGCGGCGGCACCGACATCCTGTCGCGCCTGGTGGCCAACAAGCTGACCGAAGCCAACCACTGGACCGTGGTGCCCGACAACCGCGCCGGAGCCGGCGGCACCATCGGCATCACCGAAACCGTGAAGGCCGCCCCCACGGGCTATGACATCGTGATGGGCCAAAAGGACAACCTGGTGGTCGCCCCCTGGCTCTACGGCAACCTGCCCTGGGACCCGACCAAGGACTTGATCGCGGTGGCCCACGTGGCCTACACGCCCGTGGTGATTGCCACCAGCGCCGGTTCCCGCTTCAAGACCCTGGCCGACGTGGTGGCCGCTGCCAAAGCGGCGCCCGACGCCATCACCTACGGCTCACCCGGCAACGGCACCACCATCCATTTGGCGGGGGACCTGTTTGAAAAAGCGGCGGGCATCAAGATCCGCCACATCCCGTACAAGGGCTCCAACCCCGCGCTGATGGATGCGCTGGCGGGCAACATTGACCTGCTGGTGTCGTCGGTTCCGTCGGCCATTGCGCAGATCAAGGCTGGCAAGTTGCGTCCCTTGGCCGTCACCTCGGCTGCGCGCAGCAGCTCGCTGCCCGATGTGCCCACCGTTGCAGAATCGGGTTACAAGGACTTTGATGTGAGCACCTGGTACGGTGTGTTCGTGCCCGCGGGCACGCCGGCCGCCGTGGTCACCACGCTGAACACCGAGATCAACAAGCTGCTGGCCAACCCGGAGGTCAAGGCGGCCATTCAGGCCCAGGGCGCCGAGCCCCTGGCCATGAAAACCGAGCAGTTCTCCAACCTGTTGAAGACCGACTACGCCAAGTGGAAGGGCATCGTGCAGGCCTCTGGTGCCAAGATCGAATAAGGCGACAGGCAGGTCTTACAGGTCTACCGCGGGCCGCATGCTGCCCGCTTTGACATAGCGCCAGCGCCCCAGGTAGGCCGCTACCAGCAAGGCGACGGTGCCTGCGGCCGCGACCAGTACCAGGGGCTGTTGCCAGCTCCCATCGTAGGCGCCGAACATGCTGGCCTTGATGGCCCGCACCACCCAGGTCAGCGGCAACCAGGGGCTGATCTGGGCGAACAGGCCTCCACTCAGCTCCACCGGCAGCACACCACCTGACGAAGACAGCTGCACCGCCAACAGCACCATGGCCAGGGCCTTGCCCGCGTCGCCAAAGGCCTTGGTCAGCAAAAACACCAGCGCCAAAAACGTCATGGCGGCCACCCCCAGCGTGAGGGCAAAGGCCTCAGGTGCCAGCACGCGAATCTTCAGCAGGTACAGCACCGTGGTCCACACCAGCGCGGCCTGCACAAGCACCACGGCCATGGGCAATACCAGCTTGCCCAGCAGCCGTGCCGCGCGGGAGAACCGTTGCGCCTGGCGTGGCAGCGAGCGCACATGGATCAGAAACGCCGCAATGCCGGCGCCCAGCCAGAGCGACGCGGGGATGATGTTGGCGGCAAAGCCGCTGCCACTGTTTTGCACCTGGGCTTCCACCTCCATCACGGGCTGCACCGAGTTGGCCAGGCCTTCGGCACTGCCCTCGGGTGTCTCGATGGTGGTGGGCAGGGAGTTGGCTAGCAGCTCCAGCCCGCCATGCAGGGTCTGGCTGCCTGACTTCACTTTTAGCAAGCCCTCCGCCAGCGCATTGCTGCCGCTGGCCACAGCGCTCGCGCCCGTTCCCAGCTCGTCCAGCTGGCCATCCTCCGGCAGCTTGGACACCGCAGTGCGTATGCCCCCGGTGAGGGCCCGCACGCCATTGGTCAGCGTGCCCACGCCAGCGCTGAGGCGGCTGGCCCCTTCGCTCAGTTTTTGCTGTGCTTCGGCCGCGGATTTCAGGCCGTCGTCCAGTTGCGTCAGGCCACTCGACAACTGGCCAATGTTTTCCTTGACCTTGGTGGGCACCAGCATGCTGTTATTGGCCTCTTCCTTGAAGCCATTCACGCCTTCCTGGATTTTCTGGGCGCCGTACTGCAGTGCCTCCATGCCTTGGCCCAACTCCACATGGCCTTCGGCCAGGGCATCGGCCCCGCTCTTGAGGCGGTTGAGTTCGGAGTTCGGCGGGCGGCGTGCGTCCATGGTGCGCAGGCCGGCGCCCAGCTGCTTGACCCCGCTGGTGAGCAGGCCCACGCCATCGCTGACGCGGCTGGCGCCATTGGTCAGCGTCTTGGCGGCGGTGGCGGTTTGCGTGGTGCCTGTGCTGAGTTCCTGGGCCCCCACCTGCAGCTGGTGCACGCCCGCGCGCAGCTGCGACACGCTGCGCTGCGAGCCCGCAGCGTTGGTCAGCACCAGTGCCCAGCGGCGCTCGTTCAGGCTTTCGTTGACCTCGTGCCCCAGCTCGGTGGCAAACTGCCGTGCGATCGACGCAGCCTCGTAGTTGTTGCCCTCGGACGCGTAGATCACCAGCTTGCCGCCACCGGGCTGTGCGCCCGGAATGGCGTTGGAGCTGAAATCGCGCGGAATGATGAGCGCAAACGCCAGCTTGCCCTGGCGCACGCGCTGGCGGGCCTCCTCGGCGTCGTGGTAATCCACATAGCCGAACCGGGCCGAGTGCTTGAGTTTGGACACCACCTGCCAGCCCACGTTGAATACTTGGTCGCGGTACTCCACCCCGTCATCCAGGTTAACCAGCGCCACCGGCAGTGCGCCCGTGTTGGCCGAGGGGTCCCACACGCTGGAGAGGTAGATCACCGCGTACAGCGCCGGCAGCAGCGCCACCGCCACAGTGGCCAGCATCAGCTTGGGGTAGCGTAGAAAAGCCTGTGCCTCATTGCGCACCACATAGGCAATTTGGTGAAAAAACGTCATGGGGTGTCGCCGGGTTGGGCGCGGCCGAGCACACCAGCCAAACAGCCCAATGCGATCAGGCACAAGGAATACAAAAAATTCATGGCTGCTGCGGTAGGGGGTTGGTAGCAACAACGGTGTTGCGGTCTGCGCCTTTGCAAACCATTGTCGCTCAGCCGCAGCCCCTGTGTGGGCCAGCGCACCAAAGCAGTGTTACCAACCGGTTACTAAGCAAACGCTCAGGAACTGCCTTGCAGGTAGCGTGCCACAAAGCGCCGGTCGGCCCACTCTTTGAGCCAGCCAATGGGCCGGCCCTGGGCGCTGTACGTGCCCCAGCTGGCCACCGCCTGGTGGGCACCGCCAAACATCAGCTGCAACGCCTGCGAGGCGTGGCGCGGCGTGTGCAAATGTTTGCCGGTGGTGGCCGCTGGCAGGTTGTGCGCCAAGGCCAAGCTGCCGTCGGTCACCGAAAACACCTGTGGGTGGCTGGTGCTGCGCTGGTAGGCATCAGTGGCAATCTGGCCATGGGCATCCAGCGCCAGCGCACTGCGGGCCAGCCAGGCCGGGGTTTGCCCTTCGATGGCCAGAAGCGGCACATCGCAGGCCAGACGCGCACCGCAGCCCAGCTTGATTTCATCCGCTTTCAGGCTGACAGCGGTGTCATGCAGCACGGTGATGCGCTGGGTTTTCATGGCGGCAATCAGCCGCAACTCGGTGGGGCTGGGCACCCGGCCATCTGCGGGCTGCGGGGGGGCGACCAGCGTCACGGCGCTGTCGGTCAGGCGCTGGCGCACCGCCAGGGCCAGCTCCATGGCGGCCGTGCCGCCGCCGACCACTGCCACCCGCAGCGCGCGGGCCTGGCCCAGCTCGCACACGCGGGGCCACAGGGCGGCAAAGGTTTCCATGGGGTGCACAAACAGGCCGTGCTCGCGCGCGCCGGGGATGTCGCGCTCGATCTGTTCGCGGTTTTGCACCGGGCCGGTGTTGACCGACAGCCAGTCGTAGTGCTGGCGGCTGCCGTCGTCGAGTTCCAAGGTCTGGGTTACCGCGTCCAGCGCACGCACAGTGCGGGGCAGCCAGCGGATGCCGGCACGCCGCACCAGCGGTTCCAGCGGAATGGCGCATTCGTCCAGCGCGTATCGGCCGGCCACAAAGCCAGGCAGCATGCCGGGGTAGATGCTGCGCGGGTAGGGCGCCACCAGGATGATGCGCATCTCGGCCAGCGGCTTGGCCGCCAGGCTGGAGAGCAGCTGCAGATTCGCCATGCCACCGCCCAGCAGCACCAGCTGCCGCGGCTGGTAGCCGTGGGCGTCGGTGCCATGGGCCGAATCGGCATGGTCTTTGAGATGCGCAGCCAGAGCGTTCATGGCGCTATTGTTTCATGAGTGGGCCGCCAGCACCACCGGTGCCAGGGCATCGCCTTGGGGGGCCACATGGCCGATGGCGCAGGCCTGTGCATAGCCCTGGGCCCGCAGCGCGGCCACGCAGGCGCTGGCCTGGGCCGCTGGAACGCTGGCCAGCAGGCCGCCGGCGGTTTGTGGGTCAAACAGCAGCGGGTAGCGCGGGTGGTTCACCCAGCGTTCTTGGTCCCGCAGCGCGCGCCGCAGCCGCACATTGGCGCTCTGTAGGGAGCTGACGATGCCCTTGGCCACGCAGTCCTGTGCACCGTCCAGCAGTGGCAGTGCATCGAGGTTCAGGTGCGCATCCACGCCGCTAGGGCGGGTCATTTCCACCAGGTGGCCCAACAAGCCAAAGCCGGTCACATCGGTGCAGGCCGTGGCACCGTGGGCGTGCAGCGTGAGTGCGGCCTGTTGGTTGCTCTGCACCATGTGGGCCAGGGCCGCCTGCACCCAACGGCCCTTGGCTTGCAACTGCGCATGGGCGGCCATCAGCGTGCCCGTGCCCAGCGGCTTGGTCAATATCAACACGTCGCCCAGTTGCATGCCGCCCTTGCGCAGCACCGTGGGCAGGCTGCCGTCAGGGGCCACGTCCACCAAGCCGTTCACCGCAAAGCCCAGCGCCAGCTCGGCGCCTTCGCCCGTGTGGCCGCCCACCAGCGTGCAGCCGGCGGCGTTCAGTACCTCGACCGCCCCCGCCATCATCTGGCGCAACGTGGCTTCCACCTGGCGCTCCAGGCCGGGCGGCACGGTGGCCACAGCCGTGGCCGTGTGGGGCCGGGCCCCCATGGCAAACAGGTCGCCCAGCGCGTGGTTGGCGGCAATCTTGCCGAACAAATAGGGGTCGTCCACGAAGGCGCGGAAGAAGTCCACGCTGTGCACCAACGCCTGGCCTGGCGGCACGCGCACCACCGCCGCATCGTCGGGCGCATGCAGGCCAATCAGCACGTCGGCATTCGCCGCAGGCTGCAAACCGCTGAGCGCTTGCGACAGCACCGTGGCGCCCACCTTGGCCCCGCAACCGCCGCAGCGCATGGCGATGGCCGAGATAGCCTGCTGTGATTCCTCGGCGCTCAGGGGCAGAGCCTGCGAGGGTGCGGGGGCCATGCCAGGGCGGGGCTGGTAGTCGTTGAAGCGGCGCATGAAGCGCTGGTCAATCTGGTCCTTCCAGCGCCAGACCCAGCGGCCCGCAAAGCCCAGCGTGCCACGCGAGGCCACGGCGTACTGGTCGCCGGTGCTGATGAGCGCCAGCCAGCGGCGCTGTGGGTGGTAGGGCTGCAGCGGCTGGCCCTGCACCGCACGCGCCAGGTTCTTGGCTAGCGGCATGCCCATGCGCACGGCAAATACGCCGGCCTTCTCCAGCGCATGCGGCAGGCTGGCCACATCGCCCGCGGCAAACACCCGGGGGTCGGTGGGGGACTGCAGGCGGTCGTTGACCTGCACAAAACCCTGCGCGTCCAGCGCCAGGTCGGTGCCGCGCAGCCAGGTCGCACCCACGGCGCGCGTGACCCAGACCACCTCGTCGGCCTCAAACCACGCGCCATCAGCGGTGCGCAGGCGGCCGGTCTCCACCTCGGCCACGGCGGCATGCGCGTGCACCTGCACGCCGCGCTGCGCCAGCACCTGGGCAAAGCGGCGCTGCACGCCCGCGTTGTGCGTGGGCAGCAGGCTTTCAGCGCTGAAGAGGTGGAAGGTGAGGGCGTCCGGGTCGTGGCCCAGGGCCTGCAATTCTTGGCGCAGACGGTAGTGCAGCGCCAGGCACAGCTCCACACCGCCTGCGCCGCCGCCGACCACGGCAATCGTGGTGCGGCCCGCGTGGTCGCGTACGCGGGCTAGCAGCGCCAGCCAGCGTTCGTTGAACTGGTGGATCGGTTTGACCGGCACCACATGCTGCTCCGCGCCCGGCACGGTGTGCGTTTGCGGAGTGGAACCGGTGTTGATGGACACCACGTCGTAGGCCATGTCGGGGCGGCCGCGCAGCTGCACGGTGCGGGCGTCGCGGTTCAGCCCGGTCACTTCGGCCTGGATGAAGCGTGCGCCCACGGCGGCGCACAGGCGGCACAGGTCGATGTGCACCGCGTCGTAGCTGTAGTGGCCTGCAATGTAGCCGGGCAGCATGCCCGAGTAGGGCGTGTGCGCGTCGGTGCAGATGAGGGTGATGCGCACGCCGGGCAGCGGGTGCATGCCGAAGTGGCGCAGAGCGACCACATGGCTGTGGCCACCGCCGACCAAGACGATGTCACGGCTGATGGGAGTTGTCGGCGTTTGCACCTAGCCGCGTCTCCAGTCGTGGAAGCGGCGCACCCAGGCCAGCAGGCGCTCTGGCTGGTGGGCACGCTTCCATTCGCCGGCCGCGTATTTGTTGGCCTCGGAGAATGTAGGGTAGGTGTGGATGGTGCCCAAAATCTTGTTGAGCCCCAGGCCGTGCTTCATGGCCAGCACGTACTCGGCCAACAGTTCGGCAGCGTGGCTGCCCACAATGGTCACGCCCAATATGGTGTCTTTGCCGGGTACGGTCAGCACCTTCACCCAGCCTTGCACTTCGCTGTCGCAGATCGCGCGGTCCAGGTCGTCGAGGTGGTACTGCGTCACTTCGTAGGCCACGCCCTGTGCGGTGGCGTCCTGCGCGTTCAGGCCCACGCTGGCTACTTCGGGCGCGATGAAGGTGGCGCGCGGGATCACGCGGTAGTCAGCCTTGAACATTTTGAAATCACCAAACAGCGCGTTCACCGCCGCATACCAGGCCTGGTGCGATGCGGTGTGGGTGAACTGGTAGGGGCCGGCCACATCGCCTGCGGCATAGATGCTGGGGTAAATGGTCTGCAGGTACTCGTTGGTCTGCACGGTCTTGTCGGTGGGGATGCCCAACTCTTCCAGGCCATAGCCGCTCAGGCGCGCGCTGCGGCCCACGGCACACAGCAGCTCGTCAAACGCAATGCGCAGCTCTGTGCCACCGTGCTCCACCACCAGCACCTTCTCGCCCTCCGCCTGCTCACAGCGCAGGGCCCGGTGGCCGGTCAGCACCCGCACACCATCGGCCTGCAGGGCCTGGGTGGCCATCGCGGCCACGTCATCGTCTTCGCGCAACAGCAGGCGCGCCGCCATCTCTACCTGGGTGACCTGCGCCCCCAGGCGCGCAAAGGCCTGCGCCAGCTCACAGCCAATCGGGCCACCACCCAGCACCACCAGGCGGCGGGGGATCGCGTCCAGCTGGGCAAAGCGTTCCCACAGCGTGTCGCTGGTCACATAGCCCACGTCTTCCAGCCCAGGCAGCGGCGGCACCACGGGCCGGGCGCCCGCGGCAATCACGATGCTGCGCGTGGTCAGCACCTGCATACTGCCGTCGTTGAGTGCAATCTCCACGGTCCAGGGGTTGACGATCTTGGCGTAGCCCTGCAACACCTCCACGCCCAGCGCGGTGTAGCGCTCCGCGCTGTCGTGCGGTGCAATGGCGGCAATCACCGCCTGCACGCGTTGCATCACAGTTTTGAATGAAAACGGTGCCTGGCCCCCGTCGCTATTGTGCGAGGTGCTATGTAAACCATAGCGTTCTGCGTGCCGCATCTGGTGCGCCAGGGTGGCGCTTTTGATCAGGGCCTTGCTGGGCACACAGCCAAAGTTCAGGCAGTCGCCACCCATTCGCTGTGCTTCCACCAACGTCACCCGGGCCTTGACGGCGGCGGCAATGTAGGCCGACACCAGCCCGCCCGCGCCGCCGCCGATGACGATGAGGTTGCGGTCAAAGGTCTTGGGCCGTACGGCGTTCCAGCGCGCGTAGACCTTGCGTTTTTGCAGGGCGGTCATCACCGCCTTCGCCACCAGCGGGAACAGGCCCAAGAGCACGAACGCCCCCAGGATGCCGGGGCTGGCAATGTCGCGCAGCGACTGGATGCTGGCCAGCTGCGTGCCCGCGTTCACGTAGACCGCGGTACCTGCCAGCATGCCTAGCTGGCTGACCCAGTAAAAGGTCCAGGGTCGCAGGGTGGTCAGGCCCATGAGCAGGTTGATCACAAAAAATGGCACCACCGGAATGAGCCGCAGGCTGAACAGGTAGAGCGCACCGTCGCGCGCCACGCCCTGGTTGATGTCCGTCAGCCGCTTGCCAAAGCGCACCTGCACCGCGTCGCGCAGCACAAAGCGGGCGGCCAGAAACGACACCGTGGCGCCGATGCTGGACGCAAACGACACCAGCAGCAGCCCCCAGCCCAGGCCAAACACGCCGCCCCCGGCCAGCGTGAGCACGGCCGCCCCCGGCAGCGACAGCGAGGCCACCGCCACGTACACCGCAAAGTAGGCGGCCCGCGCGCCCCAGCGGTGGTCGGCATAAAAGCCTTCCAGCGCGGTGTGACTCTGTTGCAGGGCGTCCAGGCTCAGGTATTGGCCCAGTCCCAGCGCAAAGAAGGCGGCCACCAGCGCCGCAAACCCCAGCAGCAAAAGCCATTGGCTGCGCTTCACTGAAACGCTTCCCAGCCCCACCAGATGCGGGTGACGATGGTGGCGGCGCACAGGCCCGCGAAGAGGTAGGCCAGGAGTGCGAAGTGTGCGGGCCACAGGCACATGGCCACAAAGAAGGCGATGGTCTCGGTGGCCTCGGTCAGGCCGCCCAGAAAGTAAAACGATTTGCCGGGCGTGGCCAGGTCTTGCACACCGCGCTTGGCGGCCAGCGCCGCAAACGCCAGAAAGCTGGACCCCGTGCCGATGAAGGTGGCCAGCAGCACCGCCGCGGCCAGCGCGTTGTCTGTGGGGTTGGCCAGCGCAAAGCCCAGCGGAATGGCGGCGTAAAACAGAAAGTCCAGCGTGATATCCAGAAAGCCCCCGGCGTCGGTGGTCTGCGTCTCGCGCGCCACGGCGCCGTCCAGTCCATCGCAGATTCTTGAGGCTAATAGGGCTATAGCCCCCGTGGAATATGCGCCAGTAGCTATCAAAAACGCAGCAAACAGGCCAATGCCAAACCCCGCCAGTGTGACCGCATTGGCGCCCACGCCGGCCCGCACCAAGACGCGGGCAACCACTTGCAGGGGCGGGCGAACCAGGGTGGTGAGGTAGCGGTCGAGCATGGGGGCTCCTAGGGCAGCATTTCGGCCACGCCGTCCCACACCTCAGGGGCCAGCCGACCTTCGAAGCGTGAGATGACTTTGCCCTGCGGATTGACCAACAGGGTCACGGGCAGGCGGGCGGCGGGCGGCGTGTCGGCGCGTTGGTGCACGCTGATCCAGCCACTGCCGGGCATTTGGGTTTGGCCGACGGCGGCTTCGTAGGCCAGCCAGTCTTCGGTCTTGCGGTCCACATTCACGCTGACCAGCGCAAACGGTTTGCTCTGCCAGCCGCGCAGATTGGCCCGCAGCTCGGGCAGGCTGTCGCGGCACACGGGGCAACTGGTAGACCAGATGAAGACCACGGCCACCTTGTTGCGGATGGCTGCGGTCTGGAAGGCCTGGCCCTTGGTGTCGCTGGCGCTGAGCTGCAGGGCGCTGCCGGGTAGCACGGTGGTGGGCGAGGGCTGCTGCGCTTGCACGCTGGCGCCCAGGCAGAAAAACACCAGGGTGGCGAGCCGTAGCAGGGGGAGTGTCATGGTGGGAAGTCTAAGGTGGATGGAGGGGGCACACACCTTGGTCGCATCCGGGGCCGAATTCTTACGCGATTCGCCGGCGTTCAGACGGACCTGAGCTGGGTGCCCCGCGCCTGGTCGGCTACATCGGCCGCGTCGTGCGTGACCAGCAGTGCCGGAATCTGGCGGGCCTGCACCAAGCCAAACACCAACGTGCGCATGCGGCCGCGCAGTGCAGCATCCAGCTTGGAAAACGGTTCGTCCAGTAGCAACGCCCGGGGCTGGGCCAGCAGGGCGCGCGCCAGCGCCACACGGGCGCGCTGGCCGCCCGACAGCGTGGCGGGGTTGGCGTGCAGCGCGGGCGCCATCTCCACATCGGCCAGGGCTGCCACTACGGCGGCTTCGCGCGGGGGCTGCTGGCCGGCGGGTACGGCAAACAGCAGGTTCTCGCGCACTGTCATGTGGGCGAACAGCAGGTCTTCCTGGAACAGAATGCCCACGCGCCGCGCCTGGGTCGGCAGGGTATCGATGCGCTGACCGTGCAGGGTGACCTCGGCCTCGCACTGCATGCCGGCGTCCAGCGTGCCGCACACCGCGGCCAGTACGCTGCTTTTGCCCGAACCGCTCTCGCCCATCAGCGTGTGCACGGTGCCCGGGGCAATGTGCAGTTGCAGGCCTTGTACCAGTGTGGCGCTGGGTGTGGCCAGGCGCCTGATATGGATGTGCAGGCTCATGGTGCGGGCTCGTCGCCGGCCATGCAGATGTTGCCTTGCGCATCCAGCTGCACCGCAATGGCTGGCAGGGCCTCGCCCACGCAGTCGCCGGATTCGCAGACGCCGTCGCTCCAGCGGTAGCGCGCATAGTGCACATTGCAGCTGATGCTGGTGTGGGGCTGGAAGATCAGCAGGTCCTGCCGCGCTGCCAGTGGAACGCCAAAGTGGGCGCAGCGGTTTTCATAGGCCCGCACCGTATCGCCACTGCGCAGCAGCAGGTAGCGAAAGGGTTTGTGGGCCAGCGCGTCGGGTGCGGGCAACTCTCCCATGGTGGCGCTGCCGTCGGCCAGTGCGTCCAGCCGGCCCAGCACGGTGCCCGCGGCGGGTGTGTGGTGCGCGAGGGGCGGTGGAGTGTCCATGGCGCAATGGTATCGGGTGGTGGTGGGCGCTGCGCCTCAGAACCTGCGTGCGCGCCCCAGCCGCGCGGCCAGCGCAAACACCAGCACCGGCAGCAACCACTGCAACCAGGCATAGGCCGCCGTCAACGAACGCTGGCCGCCAGCGGCCAGGTTCACAGCCTCGGTGGTCACCGTGGCAAAGCGGCCCGCGCCCACGTAGAGCGTGGGCAGGTACTGCGCCACGCTGACGGCAAAGCCAATGGCTGCGCTGGCCGCCAGCGCGCTGCGCAGGAGGGGCCACTTCACACGCAGCAGAAAGTGCCAGCGCCCATGGCCTAGCGTGGCGGCTACATGGCGCAGCCGACTATCAAAGCTCTGGTAGGGCCCCTGCAGCGCAATCAGCACATAGGGCAGGCAGGCCAGCGTGTGCGCCAGCCACAGCCCCGTGCCCGTGGTGTCCAAATCCCACGCCAGGCTGAGCCGGTGCAGGCCCACCACCCAGAGCACAGCGGGCAGCACCAGCGGCAGCATCAGCAAGGGGCGCGCGCGCTGGTGCCAGTGCGCCGGCGCCCACTCCAGCCAAGCCACGGCCCATAGCAGCGCCGCGCCGCTGCTGGCCAGCGCCAGCCATACCGTGGTCCACAGCGTGGCGCTGCTGCGCAGCACATTGCGCCACGCCGCCCACGTCCAGGCGTCGGGCAGCAGTTGGGGGAAAGGCCAATTGCCAACCACGCTGCCCAGCAGCAGTGCCAGCATCACCGCGCCATAGGCGAGCAGCAGCACAGCCAATACCCCGGGCGTGCGTCCTTGGTTCTGCGCCTTTGCGGGCCATCGTGGGGCACCGCGTGTCCACCCCTGGCGCCACTGCGGCGCGCGGTGCAGGCCCCAGGCCAGTGCCGCGCACACCGCCAGCACGGCGGCCAGCAGCCAGGCCGCGGCGGCGCCCTGGGCATTCGTAGCGGAGTCTGCGTCTTGCAGCCACTGCCACGCCAGCACCGCCAGCGTGGGGGGCGAGGTGGGGCCGATAAGCAGTGCCACGTCCACCACTGTCAGGCTGTAAGCCAGTACCGCCAGCAGCGGCGCGGCCAGGCGCGGCAGTAGCTGCGGCCAGCCCACGCGCCACCAGGCGGCACGCGCGCTGTATCCCAGCGTGTGGGCCAGGCGCAGCTCCTGCTGCAGGCGGCGGGCCACGTCGGGGCGCTGCAGGTGGGCCAGCGCGGCCCACAGCAAAAATGGAATCTCTTTGCACACCAACGCGGCGATCAGGCCCAGGCCCCAGGGGTCTTGCGTGGTGGGCCAGGGTGGGGGCACATGCAGGCCGGTAGCCCAGGGCGACACAATGCGCAACACCCAGCCACTGGGCGCCAACAGCGCCAGCAAACCAATGGCAAAGGCCGCGTGCGGCACCGCCAGCAGGGGAGACAGGAAACGGGTGAGTCGGTTGGTCTGTGCCGTGGTGTGCAGCCGGCCCACCGTGCCTGCCAGGGCCCATGCCGTGGCGGTGGCAGCCAGCAGCGTGGCGGCCAGGCCGGTCCACAGGCTCATGGCCAGGGCACGCACGACCTGGGGCTCGTGGGCCAAGGTGGCCCAGGCCACGCTATCGCCCGCGGCGGAAACGGCCTCCCACAGGCTCCAGGCCAATGGCACTGCCACCGTGAGCAGCAGTGCAATCGGCGCCATGCGGGGCTTTACTTGGGCGCGTGGGTGGTGCGCAGGTAGGGCAGCTTGATGTCGAGGTTGCCGTACTTCTCGCGCGCTTGGTCGTCGTTGAGCGACAGGGCCACGATGACGTCCTGGCCCACGGCCCAGTTGGCAGGGGTGGCCAGGGGCACGTTGAAGGTCAGTTGCAAGGCGTCCAGCGCGCGTAGCACTTCGGCAAAGTTGCGTCCCACCGACATGGGGTAGGTCATGGAGAGCTTGAGCTTTTTGTCCGGGCCGATGATGAACACCGAGCGCACGGTGGCGGTGTCGGCAGCGGTGCGGCCATCGGGCAGGTAGGCCTCGGCGGGCAGCATGTCAAACACCTTGGACACGGCCAGGCCTTCGTCCGCAATGATGGGGAAACCGGCCTTGGCGCTGGCAAACTTTTCAATGTCGCCTTTCCACTTCTTGTGGGCCTCCACGCCGTCCACGGACACGCCAATCACCTTGGTGCCGCGCTTGGCCCACTCGTCGGCCAGCTGGGCCACAGCGCCGAATTCGGTGGTGCACACGGGGGTGAAGTCTTTGGGGTGGGAGAACAGAATCGCCCAGCCTGTACCAATCCAGTCGTGGAAGGTGATGGGGCCTTGGTCAGTGTCGGCCGTGAAGTTGGGGACGAGATCGTTGATGCGCAATGCCATGATTTTTCCTCCGGTTGATAAGCGTCACTCAGTTTGCCAGAAGTTGGCCCGGTGCGCCGCTGCCAGGCTCAGGTGATCTTGAAGACGGTGAGCACCTTTTTGCCGCCCGTTTTTTCCTCATAGGCGGACCATTGTTTGATGCCTTTGACCAGCACGGTGTTGCTCACGTCCTTGACGGGCTGCTTGGCCTTGAGCTTGGCCGTGACCCAGTCTTGCACGTGGGGCAGGGTGGGGCCGTGTTGCCCCGTGGGGATAAGCAAAGCCTTGCCAGCAACGGTGCCGGCGGCGGTGACCTGAATTTCAGTGGCGGGCATAGGACGGTTCTTTCATAGGTGGGCGGCGGCGCTATAACGCAGGCGCTTGGTACACCAGCACCTTGAGCGCGCGCTCGGGCGACACATCGGCGAACGCGGGCGGGTTGGGCAGGCGCTGCACCCAACGCAGTTCCGGCGCCAGTTCCTGCATATGTTGATGCAAAAACATCGTATCCAATTCGGGAGCGTTCAGACACACCAGCGCGTGGCCTTCGGGTGCCAGCAGCTCGGGCAGGCGGCGTACCAGGCGGGCATAGTCCTTGGTGGCCACAAAGCTGCCTTTTTGGTAGCTGGGCGGGTCCAGGATGACCAGGTCGTACGGCCCACCGCGGGTGATCTTGCCCCAGGTCTTGAAGATGTCGTGTGCCAGAAAACTGGCGCCGGTGTTGAAGCCGTTGAGCCGGTGGTTTTGCTGGCCAATGGCCAGCGCGCCCTGGCCCATATCCACGTTGACCACCTGCTTGGCGCCCGCCTGCAGCGCCACCACTGAGAAGGCGCAGGTGTAGGCAAACAGGTTGAGCACTTTGAAGGCATAGGTCTTGGGGTGCGCGGCCACATGCTGGCGCACCCAGCACCGGCCCTCGGCCATGTCCAGAAACAGGCCATGGTTTTGCCCGCGCAGCACGTGTACCTTGTATTGCGTGCCGGCTTCAGAAACCACATGCGGGTCCGGCACGGCACCGGCCATCAACCGGGTCTCTGCTTGGCCTTCGGCCCGGCATTGGAACACCCAGTTCAGCGGCTGCCCGGGCGCGATCTGCGCCCAGCGCGTTGCCAGCGCGGCGCTGACCGTGGCCAGCGCGTCATCGGCCACCGGCTGAAAGCTGGTGAGCACCAACACGGGCGGGTAGGCGTCCAGCGCCCATTGCTCGCAGCCGGGGTGCAGGCCACCCCGGCCATGGAAGAGGCGTTGCGCGTCGGTGGGCAGGTCCATCGCGGCGATGGTGTCGAGCAGGGCTTGCAAGGGGTGAACGGGGTAAACAGTGGGAAGGCTGTGAGTGTAGGGGGAGTGCGCGCGGTCTGTGTTGGACACACCACAGACCGCGGGGGCCGGGCGAAGCACCATGGGGCTTCCAATGGAACAGGAGTGAAGCATGAAAATTGACACCCAAACTGCGCCGGATTTGCAGAAGATCCGCGACCTGATTGAAGGCATGCATATCGCCATGCTGACGAGTATTGATGCGGATGACCGACTGGTAAGCCGCCCCATGTCTGTCTTGAAGATGGACAGCGAGGGCGTGTTCTGGCTTTTTGCCGACACCCACTCCACCACGGTGAATGAGTTGGACCGGGTCAATCTGAGCTTCTCCGATGAAGGGGATTCGACCTACGTGTCCATTGCCGGCCACGGCGAGGTCAGCAAGGACCGCTCACTGGTGCATGAGCTGTGGTCGCCGCTTATGAAGCCCTGGTTTCCGGATGGCGAGAACTCCCCCAACCTCGCGCTGCTGAAAATCCAGGCGCAGACGGCCGAGTACTGGGATTCGGGCCACAGCAAGATGGTGCGCCTGTTCGCCATCGCGGCCTCGGTCGTTGCCAGCAAACCCATAGGCATGGGCGAACACGGAACTATCGATCTGCTCGAAAGCCCCTGAAGGCGCTTCGCGCAGGTGTCGTCTGGTCAGGCCTTCAAGGCCTGTTCCAGTTGCGCTTTGTTCATGCTGGAACGCCCCTTGATTCCGCGCTGGCGCGCTTCGTTGCGAAGCTGCTGCACCGTCCGCCCGCCCGCGCCTCGGTGTGAGCGCAAGCCTCCGCGCCGAGAAGAAGGCATGTCGTTGAGGGATGAGGGACTGGCCTCGATTGATTCGCCGTGTTGGGCGCGTTCCTTGTTGACCACCCGTGCGGCAATTTCTTGGGCCACAGGCTCAGGCTTGCCACGGTCTTCCAAGCTTTTCTTGATGTGTTGGTATTGGCGTTCGCGCTTGGCGCTCCAGGCAGCTTTGGGCATGGGGGTGTCTCCAGAGATGTGTCCACCGTGCCATTTCACCCGGCGCATCCCCTTGTGTTGGTTCGCTGCTGCACCATGCGGAGCGCTTTGACGGGCCGTGTTGCCGGATAGGATGCTGGTGGGGAGCGGGGTGTAGCCATTCCCCATCCTTACCCTCAAGAAAGCGAGCACATGTTCAAAATTTACTGGACCGACGACGACCAGCAGGTGCACGGCGAGGAGACCGCAGAGCTCGTCCAGGCTCTGCAGATCACCAAAGCGAAGCGCGATGCCGGATACAGCTTTGTGACCATGGCCAGCGAAAACCCGCAGCACGCCGGCAAACCCGGTGTGGACACCATCGTGGACGGCAAGACACCTGACGGGCAGGACTACGACTGGTCCAAGGCGGGCCGCGCTGGCCGGCCCCGCAAGAACGATCGCATCATCACCAACAAAGACCGCTGAAGGCGGGCGTGGCGCTGGCGCGTTCCATTCGTCAAGCCGCTGGGGCTGATCCTTGACTCACTGCATCTCCGTCACCTGGCTTCAAAGCCCAAAAGGACAGCGAAGAAATGATGGTGATGGCACCCAAGGTCATGAACGCATGGTGCAGCGCACTGCTCACCGCCAGCCTGTCGGTCTGGGGCACGTCGCCCAGGTACCAACCTGTGACCAGGGACCCACAGGCCAGGCCGAAGCTCATGGAAAGTTGTTGCATGGAGCTGCCAATGGTGCTGGCCATGCTGGAGTCTTTGGCCTCTATGTCGGCATAGGCCATGGAGTTCATGCTGGTGAACTGCAAGGAATTGAAAAAGCCCTGGGCCAAGCCCAGGCAGGCAATCAGCCACAGGGGCGTGCCGGCCGCAACCAACGAGAACAGAGACACAGTGAGGCCGATGCACACCGTGTTGACGATGAGCACCTGGCGGTAGCCAAAGCGCGCCAATACTTTGGACGCGACGAGCTTCATGCCCATGGCCGCCACCGCCGCCGGCATCATCAACAGACCCGATTCCCAGGCCGACAGACCCAGACCCACCTGGTACAGCAGGGGCAATAGAAACGGCATGCCACCAAGGCCCAGCCGGGTCACAAAACCACCGAGCACGGAGATCCGGAAGGTGCGCACCCTGAACAGGGTGAGGCGCAGCAGCGGAAACCGGGTGTGCCCCGCATGAAAGCCATAGCCCAACAACAGGCCGATGGACATCACCACCAGCAATGATGCCGTGGCGCCGTCTATCTGGTGCTCGCCAAACACCTCGAGCACCCAGGACAGCAGCGCGGTGCCCGAGCTGAAGAGCAGCAGGCCAATGACATCCAGGGAGCCGCGGTGTGGGTCCCGGTAATCTGGCATGTAGCGATGGATCAGCCACAGCCCAGCCAGACCCACGGGAACATTGACAAAGAAGATGTCGCGCCACGACAGCCAGTGAACGATGAGCCCGCCAATGGTGGGGCCTAGCAGTGGGCCGATCAAGGCGGGGATCACCACGAAATTCATTGCCACCAGAAGTTCAGACTTCGCAAAGGTGCGAATGATGGTGAGCCGCCCCACCGGCATCATCATGGCGGCGCCAATGCCCTGCAAAATGCGCGCCGCGATCAGCATCGGAACGTTCACTGACAGGCCGCACAGGATCGAAGACACGGTGAAGATGGCCACCGCCCAGGCAAACACTTTGCGGGTGCCGAATTTGTCGGCCATCCATCCGCTGATGGGAATGCCCACCGCCAGGCTCAGTATGTAGCTCGCCACCACTCCCTTGAGGCTGAGTGGCGACACATTCAGGCTTGCGGCCATGGCCGGCACCGCCGTGTTGACGATGGTGGAGTCCAGTTGCTCCATGAAGAGCGTCGTGGCTACCACCCAGGGCAGGTAGCGTTTTACGGTGGCGGTTTCCATCGGGCCCTTCGTCGGTTCTTGAGCGTCTCGCCCAAGAATACACCTGCCGAATACACCTGTCCCAGGGCCATGCCGCGTCCCGCCGTAGTGCCGCTCGAACAACGTGCGCAAACGCACAGAATGGCTCCTCCCATTTGCATAGTCTTGGGCCATGAATATGGCAGATTTGCACGAAGCACCGGGGCACCGGCAACCCCACACCCACCGCATTGGCCAGTGCCAGTGCGGCTACCCGGTCTTTTTTCGCAACCACCTGTGTTTGCACTGCGGCAGGGCGCTGGGCTACGAGCCCGACACGGCCACCATCCTTCCGCTGGAAGCCTTGGACGAGGCCGGCAACTGGCGCGCAGCCGGCGCTGCGGTGGCGCAGGGTGGCGTGTACCGCCGCTGTGCCAACTTCAGCCTCGCGCCGCACTGCAATTGGCTCATCACGGCCGCCGAGGGGGAGAGCCAGGACTTGTGCCGCTGCTGCCGACTCAATCGCACAGTGCCGGACCAAAGCGTTGCGGAAAACGCATCCCTGTGGCGTGCGGTGGAGGTGGCCAAGCGCAGGCTGGTGTCCTCATTGATCGCCATGGGCCTGCCGGTCGCGTCCCGTATCGATGAAGACCCGCAGCAGGGTCTGGCCTTCGATTTGCTGGCGGATGCCGGCCCTAAGCCGGTAACTACGGGTCATCAGGACGGCATCATCACCATCAATGTGAACGAGGCGGACGATGTGGCCCGCGAAGCCATCCGGTCAGCTCTGCATGAACCCTACCGTACCGTGCTGGGCCATGTGCGGCATGAGTCCGGGCACTACTACTGGAGCCGCCTGCTGGAGGGAGGCCCCTGGCACGAGCCGTTTCGCGCGCTGTTTGGTGACGAGCGCCAGGACTACACGGCGGCGCTGCAACAGCATTACGCCAACGGCCCTGATCCCGCGTGGGCGCTGACCCGTGTCAGCGCTTACGCCAGCGCACACCCTTGGGAGGATTGGGCCGAAACCTGGGCCCACTACCTGCATATGGTGGACACCCTGGACACCGCCTTGGGGGTGGGCCTGGGGCGCGACACGGTGGACCTCTTGAAAGACCCTTTTGATACCGATGTGCTGTACCGCTTACCCGGCGAAGACGAGACGGTGGACGAGGTCTTCCTGGCGTTCTTTAACGCTTGGGTGGGGTTGACCAGCGTGCTCAACGAGTTCTCGCTGGGCATGGGGTTGCCCGACTTTTACCCCTTTGTACTGAGCAAGCCCGCCATCACCAAATTGCACTTTGTGCACCGGTTTATCCAGGCATCCCGCCTGCCACCCGCCATCCAACCCCAGGAGCCATCCCATGAACTCTCTACCGACCTTGCCCAACCAGACGGACTGCAGTCTGGAGCAAGTGATTGCGCGTGAGCACTATGAGCGGTTGAGGTACCGGCTGGTGGCGCTGCAATCCGCGCCAGACAGCAGCGCGGTGGACATTGACGCCGTGATCCAGGCGTTAACACTGGCCCAGATGATCTACAAAGCCACCCATGGTCTGGTCGGCAACAACCCCATTGAAAGTCCGCCGCTGGACGCCGCGTGAACACGCCCTGGAGGACTTGACCATGTGTTTTCAACCCTACTGAGGAACTGACATGTCAATGTTTACATCTCCCCGCACGTCTTCCCTCTACGGCACCCTCGTGCGCTCGGCATTCGGAGGGCTGGCCCTGGTGGCCTGCGCAGCCGCGGTGCATGCAGCCGCCAAGGAGCCGACCACCACGACCGAGAAGATCGAAAAAGCCGAAGATAAGGTGGAGACGGTAGTTTCTGACAGCTGGATCACGACCAAGGTGAAGTCGGAAATCCTGGCCAATAGCGCCTCCAAGGCGTTCAAAGTGAGCGTCACCACCAAGGCAGGTGTGGTGTCGCTCAAGGGCAAGCTGCCTACGCAGGATGCGCTGGACCTGGTGCGGAAGATTGCCGAGGGGGTGAAGGGTGTCCGCAGCGTCGATGTGTCCGGGTTAGCCGTCGAAAGCTCGGGCAGGTAACGCGTAACGCAGGGCTGGCACAGAGGCCTCCATCGGGCGAAATTTTATGGGGCAGGGTCGCTCGAACTGCGATTGACCGCGATAAAGTATCGACGTCCTCCTTGTAGAAATTGCCCAAAAGCCGTTGGACGCTGTGGCAGGGGTAGGACATCTCGAAAGGTCACTCCAGTGCCATCACCTGAACAATTGATGGGTGTCATCAAACTCCAGACCGAGGTCGCCCAGCTCGGGTTGGACCTCGGGGGCATGATGGCCATCGTCGTAGAGCGCATCGCGTCCTTGATCGGCGCCGACGGAGCCGCCATTGAGCTGGCCGAAGGCGATGAGATGGTGTACCAGAGCGCAACCGGCATTGCGCGGGGACAGGTGGGCTTACGCATCCAGCGTGCAACCAGCCTGTCAGGTTTGTGCGTGGCCACAGGCCAGACTCAGCGCTGCGATGATTCGGAATCGGATCCCCGGGTGGATATCAATGCCTGCCGCCGCATCGGATTGCGCTCCATGGTGGTGATCCCGCTGAAACACAACGGAGCGCCGGTCGGGGTTCTGAAAGCCATGTCGGCCTTGCCCGCCAAATTCTCGGACGATGACGTCACGGTGCTGAACCTGGTGTCCGACATGCTGGGGGCGTCGATGTATTTCGCGACCCATTACGGCGCGGACAATCTGTTCTACCGTGCCACCCATGATGCGTTGACAGACTTATCGAACCGATCGCTTTTCATGGACCGGTTGCGCAATGCCATTGTGCAAAGGGCCCGCGACCAGAGGTCGATTGCGGTCCTGATGATTGACATGAACGGCTTCAAGCAGATCAACGACACCTTTGGGCACCGGGTGGGCGATGCGGTGCTGCAGGAATTTGCCAACCGTCTCAAGTCTTGCACCCGGGATACAGACACCGTGGCCCGTTTTGGGGGTGACGAGTTTGCGGCGATCCTCACACCCGTGGATATGCCCCACGGCGCCATGACGCTATTGCGTCGCTTGCAAAGTGCGATCGATGTGCCGTTTGTGTTCGAAGGGCATTCCCACCTTCTGAAGGCCAGCGTCGGTTGCGCCTACAGCCCGGGCGATTTCGTTGACATCGATCCCTTGCTCGACTTGGCAGACAAGCGCATGTATGCCTCCAAAACGGAGCAAAAGCGGCTGGACAGCCTTGGGGCCAAGGAATAGCCCGCGCGCCATGCACCGCTTCGAATTCGGGCTCAGCATTTCTGCCCAGGACTATCTGCAGTACTACCGTGGCGAGGTGAAAAATGTCCTGGCACGCTGCCTGGACGGGCGCACCGTCCAGTTCCCCGCAACGCTGCTGACGCCGTTTGTGACGGGCCGGGGCATCCATGGCAGTTTCGTGTTGACGTGCAACGACGAGGGCAAAGGGTCACGGCTCTTGCGCCAGTAGCTACTAAAACAGTAGCAAACTAAAACTGCTGTACCGCACCTGCCCAGGCCAGCCCTGCGGCCACACCGCCAAAGCGGTTGCCCTCCACCAGCGTGGCTTCGGGCATAGCCAATCGCAGCGCCTCCATCAGCGTGCGCAGGGCGGATGAGCCACCGGTAAGGTAGACCGCATCCACGCCTTGCAGGCCCGCAGCGGCCACGCATTCCTGCGCGCACTGCACCACCTGGGCGATGGACGTGTGCAAGGCCAATTCCATGCTCTGGGCATCGATGGTGGGCGTGAGTGTGCGGTCCAGAAAATCCAGGTTCACCACCGCGCTGTCGCCGCTGATGGAGCAGGCGATTTTGGCGGCCTCCACCCCCGCCAGCATGCGGTGGCCGTGTTGTTCGTCCAGCGCATCCATCAGACGGCGGTGCAGGGCTTGGTCGGTGTAGTCGGTCCACAGCTCTTTGGCAAAGTGCAGGGCCTTGCGTGTGTAGGCCTGGTGGATCAGGTGCCAGGTGCTCAGGTCAAAAAACACACTGCTGGGCACAATGCGCCCGCCGGTGCCCACGTGCTTGTAGCCCAGGTATGGCATCACCGTGCTCAGGTCCAGCAGGCGGTCGAAGTCGGTACCGCCGATGTGCACGCCGGTGGTGGCAAGAATGTCCGCCGTGCGGTCGCTGTGGGTGCTGCGCGCGGGGTTCAGGCGGATAACGGTGAAGTCGGACGTACCGCCACCAATGTCTACCACCAGAGCGGTGGTCTCTTGCGCCACGCGCTGTTCATAGTCCAGCGCAGCGGCAATGGGTTCGAGCTGGTAGGCGATGTGGGTGAAGCCGGCTTCCAGCGCAGCGCGGCCCAGGGTTTCTTGTGCCAGCAGGTCGCGCTCCGCGTCGTCGTCCACAAAGTGCACAGGGCGGCCCAGCACGGCGTGGGTCAGCGGCTGGCCCACATGCGCTTCGCAGCGACGCTTCAGCTCTTTGAAGAACAGCACCACGATGTCAAAGAAGCGGATGCTCTTGTCGCCCACGGCGGTGTACTCGTCCATGAGGCGGCTGCCCAGCAGGCTTTTGAGCGAGCGCAGCAGGCGCCCCTCGGTGCCGTTCAGGTAGGCCTGCATGGCGGCCGCGCCGTAGAGCACAGTGTGCGTCTCGCTGGCAAAGAACAGGGCCGTGGGCATCTCGGCCCGGGTACCGTCCAGCGGGATGACCTGCAGCGCGCCGCTGGCGTCTATCAGCGCAGCGGCGGAGTTGGAGGTGCCGAAGTCGATGCCCAGAACCAGGGGGCGACTCTGCTCCCCGCTCACGCGGCAGTGCCCAGCACCTGGGTCAGGAAGGCGGAGATATCGGCAATCTCGCGCGGGTGCACGCTGTGCGGCATGGGGTAGGTGTGCCACTGCACGGGATGGCCCAGCTTGGCCAGCGCGTCGCGCGATTCTTCGCCGCGCTGGATCACGACTACCGGGTCTTGCGTGCCGTGCGCCATGAAGATGGGGGTGTCGGCGTTGGCGGCGTGGCGCTCGCTGGGAAAGCGGTCTGCCAGCGGCAGGTAACCCGACAAGGCCATGACACCGGCAATTTTGTGCGGCAGGCGCAGCGCGGTGTGCAGCGCCATGGCACAGCCCTGGCTAAAGCCGGCCAGCACGATGTGCTCGTACGGGATACCTCGGGCCACTTCGTTCTCGATCAAGGCATTGATCGCCCATTCGGACTTCTGAATGCCGCGGTCGTCCTGCTTGCTCACCAGGTCCATGCCATACAGGTCGTACCAGGCGGGCATCACATAGCCGCCATTGATGCTGATGGGAATGCTGGGCGCGTGCGGGAAAACAAAACGGATGGGCGGGCAGCCCACCAGGTCCAGTTCGGGCACCAGGCCCGCAAAGTCATTGCCATCCGCCCCCAGGCCGTGCAGCCAGATGACGGCCGCTGTGGGGTTGGGGGCAGATTCGAGTTCGATGCGGGGGAGGAGGGCGGTCATATTCGCGGAGTAGTCACCAATTCGGGAACTGGTGATTGTCCGCGAAAGCCCGCAAGTATCGCCACGGCGTCTCTAGCCCGCAAATGCTGCAGACTAGAGAGCGGGATGTTTACTTGGTTTCAGCCAATTTGGTTTCCAGCACACCCTTTTGCCCGGTAGTCTGGTCTACGACCTGCAACTTGGAGCGTGCGCCGAAGAATCCCATTTTCACTTCTTGCCAGATGTAGAGAATGGCGCCGGGCTTGGCTTCCACCTCGATCGTGCTGTCGTTTTCTGCTTGTGATGTGATCTTGTGCTTGCCGGGCGCGACTTCCTTGTACAGGTAAGTGTTGGCGGCCGTCTGTCCAATAGAAGTGCCATCGACTGTGACGCCCATTTTGATGGCAGCACCCATCGTCTCATTGCGGTAGATATACAGGGCGGCCTTGTCGGCGGACCCCTTGAAAGTCTTCAATGCGGCATCTTGCTTCGCATCTCCCATGGAAACGGATGCACAGCCAACCAAGCTCAGGCTCAAAAATGCTACGGCGAGAATATTTTTCATGTGTAAGTTTTGGTAATAAAAAAGGACCGAGCGGAGTCTAAGCGCATCGCCCTAGTGCAGCCCATCCCCCAAATGGGTGAATTTGGGGGGCGGCCCTTACATCAAAGCGGGCGGCGTGAGCAGAATCAGCGTCGCCTCTGATGCCTTTCCCGAGTCTTTGTGCACTCTAAAGCGCAGCTGGTAGCCATTGCCCAGCCAAGTACCGCGCAGGTCTTCGGGCGGCGTCATCTGGATCTGGTATTCACTCTCGGTCTCCACCACCTCGGCCCGGCCTGCCGTCAGGTCTCGCGTCCCTAGTGGAAATTGGAAGCGCAGCACGACGCCAGGCAAAGGCCTGTCCATGGCCACGGAGATGGCCCCTGCCTTTTGCAGCGCGGCATTCAGAAACTCGAGTTGGGCTGCAAAGTGCCGGTTGCCGGGGTAGAAGCCGCGCCGGTGGGTGGGCAGTGCGCCCGGCTTGGCGCCATCCACCAGGTTGGGGCGGTCGTAAATCGGTTCGGTCTGGATGGCGCGGCCGGTGGCCGTCATCCAGATGCGGTGGGCCATCACATAGGCGGATTTCCACGGTACCAGCGTGGGGTATTCATCCACCGCCACATCGATGCGGTACACGGCGTCCTGCCATTCAAAATCTTCGATGCTGACGCGCCAGTGCGCGGTGTCGATGGCGTTGCCGAATGGCGCGTAAAAGCGCAGCACTTCGGCAACGGCTGCGTCGTGGATGTGCTGGGGGTAGGCAGGCATGGGGCGTGAAGGTTTGGGGGCTTCAGCGCGTGCGCCTACAGTCAAGGCCAGGGCGAGGCCCAGCGTGGCGCGGCGCCGCAGGGCCACTACTTGTTGGCCAGCCAACCCAGTCCGTGCGCATGCAGGCTTTGCACATACAGCCGGTCTTTGGTCTCGGTGATGGCGGTGGTCTCGGGGTAGGCGCCGCTGGGGTCTTGCAGGTCGGCCACCACCTTGCCGTCTTCGGTGAACGCCAGCACATGGCCATAGGCCTTGGGGATGGGCCACAGCGCGCGTGGCAGGCGTAGCGTCAGGCTGCGCAGCCAAGGCTTTTGCGCCAGCTTGTCGATGGTGGGGTTGCGTGGCTTTGCCAGGCCCAGCCAGATTTTGCCGTTCAGGCCGCGCATCAGGTTGTCGGGGTAGCCGGGCAGGTTGTCCAGCAGCACGCTGGCCTGGGCACTGGGTTCGGTGGCCAGGGTGCCCAGATCCAGGTTGTTGGCGGTGACGGCGATCTTCCAGACGCGGTACTTGCCGGTCTCGTTCACAAACAGGCTTTGTTCGTCCTGGCTCAGTGCCACGCCATTGGCAAAGCTGATGCCCTTGGCGACGACACGCGTGGTTCGCGTGGCGGGGTCAAATTCCAGGATGCGGCCCGTAGCGGCCTGCTCCAGAATGTCCAGCACGCTGGCCTCAAAGGTGCCTCCCCAGTCCTTGGGGGCAAAGCGGGCCGATGCATCGCTGAGGTACAGCTTGCCGGTCTTGGCCACCACTACGGCATCGGCGTAGCGGATCGGGTCGCCATTCACGCTCTCCGTCAGCAGTGTGACTTTGCCTTCCGGATTGATGGACAGCAGGCCCTTCATGGCATCGGCCGCAACCAGGTTGCCCTTCGCGTCAAAGTCAAAGCCCAACACGCGCCCGCCCGTGTTGGCAAACACCTGTTGCTCGCTGCCATCGGCATTCATGCGCAGGATGTTGCCGCTGGCCACCGTGGTGTAGAGCTTGCCGTCGGGTCCAAACTGGATGTGCTCGGGGCCCACTTCGCCCTTCAGGTCGATCATCTGCAGGTTGGCCAGCTTGGTGTTGACAGCGTGCGGGCCGGTGTAGCCCGGCGCGGTGGTGGCATCCCATGCCACCGGCGTAATCGGCACAGGCCAAACCAGCAGATAGATGGCACCCAGCGCCAGCAGGACGACAACGCCCAGGATGATTTTCTTCATGGTGTGTCTCCCGTTTTTTTATGTGTGCTCTGAGCGGCTTGTGCATCGGCCAATGCCGCGCTGAGCTGGGCATACACCCCGCGCAGTTCGGCGGACCGGGCGCTCAGCTGTGCTTCGTGTTCGGTGGTGGCGGTGTGCTGGGCTGCCAGCTGCTGGGCCACCTGGGCCTCCAGCTGGGTGGTGCGCTGGTGCACGCCCAGCATTTGTTCACGCCGCAGCAGGGCTTGGCGGGTCACGCGGTCAAACCAGGGCTTCCACAGCGGGGGCACGGGCGGTGCGCGCTTGATGGTGGGGCCGTCAGTCTGCTGCACATAGTCGGCCAGTTGCAGCGCGGGTTGGGTAAAGCGCTGGCTCAGCCACAAGCAACTGGCCACCAGCGCCAGCAGGGCGACCACCGCCAGCGCGATGAAGGGCAGCATCTGGGTGAGGGCCTGGCGGCTTACCAAGGTGGACGGTGCTTGCACCAGCAGCGCCCAATCGGTGCCGCGTAACGCAAAGCGCAGCCAGCCAGCGTCGGCCACGTAGGGGCCTGCGGGCAGTGCGTCCTGGGCTTTTGGGTTGCTGGTGGCGAGGACTTGCCCCTTGGCGTCTACGACCCAGGCATGGCCCAGCGGCAGGGGGTGCTGCACCAACACATCGCTGAGCGTACTCAATGCCAAATCGGTGCCCACCACGCCGGTGTAGTTGTTGCCGCTGTAGACCGGTGCCAGCACCGACACCACGGTGACTTTCTTCAGCGGGTCCACATGCGGCGCGGTCCACACCAGTTCTTTTTGCGGATTGCTGGCGGGGCCGGCTGCCTCCAGCGGCGTGGTGCCTCCGGCATCCCACAGCACGCGCAACGCGGCACCCATGTCGGGCTTGCCGGTCGCAGTCAGCACTTCATCGCGCGCCTGCGCGGGGAAGACCCAGCGCCATTGCTTCTGTGCATCGTAAAAGTAGCTCCATAGCAGGCCTTTTTGCTGGGCGTGCGTAGCGGTCACCTGGGCCAGTGCGCCCAATGGGCCTACCAGGTCACGCCGGTAATCGGCGCCAGATGATGGATCTACATGCACAGAGCCGACCTCTTTGGCCAAGTCTTGCGGCAGCCGGTCCCAGGGGGCATCGCGCAGCGGCGCCAGGTTGCGCCGCTCCACGCGGTCGGCCAGGCCTGCATCGGCCAGTGCGGGCTGGCGCAAGTTGCGCTCGGTCGACTGGCGCATGGCCGCCACATGGGTGCGCGCCACGTCCAGGTTGGTGTTCAGGGCCAGCTGCAGTTGTTCGCCCTGGGTGCTCAGGCCCCACCACAGCGTGCTGCGCTGGCGTGCATAGGTGCTCCAGCCAAAGGCCAGCATGGCCAGCGTGAGCACGGCCACAATGATTGCCAGCGTGGCGCTGTGGCGCCGTTGCAGTTGTTTTGCTGAGGGAGCCTGCGGCTCCTGGAATGGGACGGTGTCGGACATGACCGCCATTGTGGTCTAAGCGCCGTAGCGCCGAACCCATTCCTTCTCAATCGGCTCCACCCAGCTGCCGTGCGGTTCCGGGATGGCGGGGGCACTCTTCTCCACCTGGCCGGGCAAGGGCTTGGCGGCAAAGCGCGCGCGTTCTGTGCTACTCAGTTTGTCCAGCGCCAGCACCGTTGGGTCGCCCCAAACGGCAATGTCGGCCTTGCGTGCTTGCGCCTCGGGGCTGAGCAGGAAGTTGGCCAACACCTGCGCACCTTCCTTGGCGGACGCATTCACCGGGATGGCCACAAAGTGCGTGTTGCCAATCGTGCCGCTACTGAATTGGTAGCTGATCACGCTGGCGGGAAGCCGGTTGGCGGTGATTTCGTTGGCCGCGTCGTTGGGGTTGAAGGTCAGTGCCAGCTGCAGTTCGCCATCGGCCAGCATCTGGCGGATGGCCTCGGCGTTTTGCGGAAACTGTTTGCCTGCGCGCCACAGGTGCGGGTGCAACTGGTCCAGCGTGGCCCACAGCGGCGCCGTGGCCTTGGCGAATGACTCCATGGCCACGGGCTTGTAAAAGGCGCTGCGGTACTCGCTGCTGTCCACCAGCAGCTGTTTCAAAAACGTGGTGCCGTGGAAGTTGGGCGGGCGCGGGTAGGTCACACGGCCCGGGTTGGCCTTGGCAAAGACCAGCAGCTCGGCCAGGCTGCGCGGGGGCTTGGGGGTGCGCTTGCTGTCGGCCATGAAGGTCAGCTGGGCCATGCCCCAGGGCGCTTCCAGCCCTTCGGTGGGTTCTGAGAAATCCAGGCGCGTGGTGGGCTTGCCCTGCACATCCACCAGCGCGTACGCAGGCAGGCTTTCCGCAAACGGGCCAAACAGCAGGCCTTCGCGCTTCATGGTCAGAAAGTTTTCCCCATTGATCCACACCAGGTCCACCGTGCCGTTAGCTTTGCCCGCGGCTTTTTCGTTGCGTACGCGCTTCACCACATCGGCCGTGTCCGTCACCTTCACGTGCTCCACCTTCACACCAAAGCGCTGCTGTACCTCCCCTGCCGCCCACTGGATGTAGGCGTTGATGGTCTCCGCCCCGCCCCAGGCGTTGAAGTACACCGTCTGGCCCTTGGCCTTGGTCGCGATGGCGCTCCAGGCGGGGGTGGTTTGGGCGAAGGTGGGGGCGGCGATCGCTGAAGTGGAAAGTGCCAGCAGGTGGCGGCGGGTGATGTTCATGGTTATGCCAATAGGGCCTGCGCAAACTCCCGCGCGTTAAACGTTTCCAACTCGTCGAGCTGTTCGCCTACGCCTATGAAATACACGGGGATAGGCCGTTCGCGCGCGATGGCGGCCAGCACGCCACCCTTGGCGGTTCCGTCCAGCTTGGTGACGATGAGGCCCGTCAGGCCCAGCGCGTCGTCAAAGGCCTTGACCTGCGCCACGGCGTTTTGGCCGGTGTTGCCGTCGATGACCAGCAGCACCTCGTGTGGCGCGGTGCCGTCGGCCTTGGCGATCACGCGTTTGATCTTTTTCAGCTCTTCCATCAGGTGCAGCTGCGTGGGCAGGCGGCCTGCGGTGTCGATGAGGACCACATCTTTCTTGCGGGCCTTGCCGGCCGTCACCGCGTCAAAGCTCACAGCCGCAGGGTCGCCGCCTTCCTGGCTGACGATTTCCACCGTGTTGCGGTCGGCCCAGACGGTGAGCTGCTCGCGCGCCGCAGCACGGAAGGTGTCAGCCGCAGCCAGCAGAACGCTGGCGTTGCTGTCGGCCAGGTGCTTGGTGAGTTTGCCGATGCTGGTGGTCTTGCCCGCGCCGTTCACGCCCGCCACCATGATGACGGTGGGCTGCTGTTGGCCAATGACCAGCGGCTTTTGCAGCGGCTGCAGCAGCTCGGTCAGCTCGGCGATCAGGATATTCTTGAGCGCGATGGGGTGTGTGACACCGCTTGCCTTCACCTTTTTGCGCAACGCATTCGTCAGGTGCTCGGTGGCGGCCACGCCAGCATCGGCCATGAGCAGTGCGCCTTCCAGGTCTTCGTACAGCGCCTCGTCGATCTGGCTACCGCCAAACACGCCCGAGATGCTACTGGCCGTCTTGCCCAGGCCGGCCTTGAGCTTGTCCAGCCACTTTTGTCGCTCGGGCGGCGTGGCGCTGGGCTCGGGAATGGCGATGGGCGCGACCAGCGCGCTGCCAATCAGGGAGCCTGCGGGCAGGGTCTGTGCGGGGGCGTCAAACGGGTCTGGGGCAGCGGCGGGCGCCACTGCGGGAGCAGGGGGTGGAGTTTTTTTCTTGAAAAAGCTGAACATTTGGGGCGTTCTTAGAATCACACCATTCTATGAAACACCTATTCCCCTGGCCGGGACAGCGCATTGCCGCTGTTGGCGCGGTCCTTCTGGCCCTCTCCTCCCTCACCGTTTCGCCCTCTGCAGCCTTGGCGGCAGAGCCTGTGGGAGTCCAGCAATTCGTGCTCAAAAGCGGCATGACGCTGATCGTCAAACCCGACCGGCGTGCGCCCACCGCGGTGCACATGCTGTGGGTGCGCGTGGGGGCCATGGACGAGGTGGATGGCACCAGCGGCGTGGCCCATGTGCTGGAGCACATGATGTTCAAGGGCACGCCCACCGTGAAGGCGGGTGACTTTTCCCGCCAGGTGGCAGCCTTGGGTGGGCGCGAGAACGCGTTTACGGCCAAGGACTACACAGGTTTCTACCAGCAGATCCCAGCGGGCAAGCTCGAAGACGTGATGCGCCTGGAGGCTGACCGCTTTGCCAACAACCAGTGGAGCGACGAGGTGTTCGCCAAGGAGCTGGAGGTGGTGAAGGAAGAGCGCCGCATGCGCACCGAGGACAACCCCCACGCCCGCCTGCATGAGGCCATGGACGCCATGGTCTACCAGGCTGCCCCCTACCGCCGCCCCGTGGTCGGCTGGATGAGCGATCTGGATGCGATGACGGCGCGCGATGCGCGGGACTTCTACCGCCGTTGGTACATCGCGAACAATGCCGCGGTGGTGGTGGCGGGCGATGTGGATGTGGACCAGGTGCGGGCCCTGGCTGAAAAATACTATGGCAGCCTGCCCACCCGTTCCGCTCCCATGCGCAAGCCACGCGAGGAGCCCGAGCAACTGGGCCTGCGCCGCCTGGACTTCAAGGCACCGGCCGAGCAGGCCTATGTGGCGCTGGCCTTCAAGGTGCCGGGCATGTCGGCCGAGGGCCTAGCGGCCAGCGGCTCGGCCCAGCCCGAAGCCGACACCGAAGAGGCCATGGCTCTGACCGTGTTGTCCGCCGTGCTCAGCGGCTACGACGGCGCGCGCCTGCCGCGGGCCCTGACGCTGGAGGCCAACCCCGTGGCCGACGACGTGGGGGCCTACTACGGCCTGAGTGCACGCAGCGGCCCCCAGCTGTTCACGCTCTCGGGCGTGCCCGCAGCCGGCAAGACGGCGGCCGAGGTGGAAAAGGCCTTGCGCGCCCAAGTGGCCCTGGTGGCCAAGGACGGTGTCACCGAAGCCGAGCTGGCCCGCGTGAAAAACCGCTGGGTGGCCGGTGAGGTCTACAAGCAGGACAGTGTGTTCAACCAGGCGCGCCTCTTGGGCGTGAACTGGATCAACGGCTACCCGCTGGGCAGCGACCAGCGCCTGCTGGACCGCCTGCGCACCGTGACGGCCGCCCAGGTGCAGGCCGTGGCCGCCAAGTACTTTGGCGATGACGCTCTTACCGTGGCCACACTCTTGCCCCAGCCCGTGGACAAGACCCGCAAACCCCGCCAGCCTGTGGCCGGTGCGCGCCACTAAGCCACGGACCCCTACCATGATCACTATCAAATCAGTAGCTGCTCGCGCAATGTTGACGGGGGCTACAGCCCTGTTTTGTATAAATTCTGCCTGGGCGGGCATTCCCATCCAGCATTGGACCCAGCCCAGCGGCGTGCGGGTCTACCTGGTGGAGAGCCCGGCCATTCCCATGGTGGATGTGCAGATTGACCTGGATGCCGGTGGTCGCCGCGACCCGGCGGACAAGCCCGGGCTGGCCAACCTCATGGCGTCCATGACCGCGAATGGCGTGCGCGCTACGACCACCGAACCCGCGCTGGACGAACACGCGCTGACCGAAGCCTGGGCCGACCTGGGCGCGTCGTTTGGTGGTGGCGCGGGCAGCGACCGCATGAGCTTCTCGCTGCGCAGCCTGACCTACCCGGACCTGCTGGACAAGGCCGTGGTGCTGGCGGCGCGCCAGCTGGCCGAGCCCTCGTTCCCCGAAGCGCCCTGGCTGCGCGACCGGCCCAAAATGGTTGCCAGCCTGAAAGAGGCCAACACCCGCCCCGCCACGTTGGCGGCACGCGCCTTCAACCGCGCGGTGTACGGCAGCCACCCCTATGGCTGGGAGATGAACGAAGAGAGCCTGCTGCGCATCAATGTGCAGGACCTGCGCGCGCTGCACGCCAGCGCCGTGCGTGCCTGCGATGCACGCGTGAGCATGGTGGGGGCGCTGACCCGGGCCCAGGCCGATGCGCTGGTCACCCGCCTGTTGTCGCGCCTGCCGAAGACCGCGTGTGCGCCGCAGCCTGACGTACCCGAGGTGCAGCCGCTGACCAAGGCGTCTGAGCAGCGCATTGCCTTCGCCTCGGCCCAGGCCCAGGTGCTGCTGGGCCAGCCCGGCTACAAGCGCAACGACCCGGACTTCTTCGCGCTGACCGTGGGCAACCACATCCTGGGTGGTGGTGGCTTCACTGCGCGCCTGACCGAAGAGGTGCGCGAGAAGCGCGGCCTGACCTACAGCGTCTACAGCTACTTTTCGCCCGGCTTGCATGCGGGCGCGTTCACCATCGGCCTGCAAACCCGGCCCGACCAGACCGAGCAGGCGCTGGGCCTGGTGCGCGAGGTGCTGGCCAAGTTTGTGGTCGAGGGCCCGACCGAGAAGGAACTGCAGGCCGCCAAGGACAACCTGATCGGCGGGTTTGCGCTGCGCCTGGACAGCAACAAGAAGTTGCTGGACAACGTGGCCAACATCGCCTGGAACGGCCTGCCGCTGACTTATCTGGACACCTGGACGCAGCAGGTGGACAAGCTCACGGTGGCCGACGTGCGGGCCGCCTTTGCCCGCAAGGTACAGCCCGACACGCTGGCCACGGTGGTGCTGGGGGCCGCGGACCCCGCGAAGTAAGCCCGCGGCGCCTGGCTCAGCCGCGGCGGTTGCGGCGGCGCGCCACGGCAGCAATCAGGCCCAGACCCGACAGCAGCATGGCGTAGGTTTCTGGCTCTGGCACGGGCGAAATGTTTTGCAGTTGCACGCGGGCCAGGTCCTGGTCAGTGAACGAGAACACATAGACCTTGTTGGTGCCCGCCACATTGGGCACAAAGTCGTTGTCGTTGGCCACATACAGCGTGTGCTTCTTCACGCCATTCACGGTGATGTCTTCGCCAAACGCCAGGCCTTCGAGCTTGGCTGGAATCTGGCCGGCGGGAATGCCCATGGCAATCAGCGCGGCACGCAGATCCAGGAACTGGGTCTTGGTGGGGGCAGCGGCCAGCAGGGCGGCTTCGCCGGTCAGGTTGGACACATCGCGTGCACCGGTCAGGTCCACGCGGTAGATGCCTTTCATTTTGGCATCGCTGCCATCGCCCAGGCCCTTGCCGTCGCGCTCAAGCACCAGAAACTCATGGTCGTTCACGGCCAGGATTTCGCTGCTGTTATAGGCCTTGCCCGCTACCAGGTTGTCATAGGCGTATTGGTGCGTGGCGCCCGTGGCCACGTCAATGGTGACGATGCGGTTGGCACGGCCGCCATCGCCGCCGTCTTGTGCCAGCGGGCTTTGCATGAAGCCCACCAGCGTTTTGCCGTCGGGTGTGATGGCCAGGCCTTCCATGCCCTTGTTGGTCACGCGCCCAGTGGGGTTGTTGGCGATCTCGGTCGCGCCGACGGGGCTGAGGTTGGCAATGGCGAAGGTCTTGGGCAACTCGTAGCTGCGCAGGCGCTGGCCCGTGGCGCGGTCAAACTGGTAGACGTAGGGGCCGTACTCGTCGGACACAAACACGCTCTTGCCATCGTTGGACACGCGCACGCCCTCGGGGTCCAGGCGGGCATTGTTCGGGTTGGTGGACAGGCCCGCGGCGTAGTTGTCCGAGCGGCCGCTAAAGTACTGCAGGCTTGCCGTGTTGTTGGCTGGAGTGACCGCGCCGTAGTTCAGCGGCGTGGTGCTGGACAGCAGGGTGGTTGCGGTCAGCGTGGGTGTCAGCGTGTAGGCCAGGGTGCGGCCGGCGATGGACGTCGTGTCCTGCGTGGCGCTGAGGTTCATGGTGATGGTGTGAAAGCGCGCGATGTAGGACGTGGTGTTGTCCAGGCCCGCATTCCAGCTGGTGGCGTTGGGACCGCGGTCGGGTGTGGCGATGAAGGTGTTGCCACCGGCCCAGGCCAGGCCGGAGCCCACGCCGCCCAGCAGGTTGGCGGCCACACCGTTTTCCAGCGTGCCGCCCAGGCCCGACAGGTCGGCAAACGAGCCGGCCGAACTGCCGTTCAGCGAGCCAATGGCGATGAGGTCAATCGAGGCGTGCGCGGCAGACGCGCCAAAGATGCTGGTCAGGGCCAGTGCAAGAACGTGTTTTTTTGTCATGGGGTGTCTCTCTCGGGTGGTTTCGGGTGATGGTGGCCAGCCCCGGATTTTTCCGGGCCAATATGTCAGTACGACTACAAACGGCGGTGCCAACGGCGCTGCGGCATAGTCCGTTCGGATGCGCTGCGTTAAGCTCAGCCCATGAAAGCCAAACCCTCTTCTTCCGCGCGCGATGCCACAGGCGCGCCCAAACGCCCCCCGCGCCCCCGCGCCATCCAGACCCACGAGATCCGCATCATTGGCGGGCTGTGGAAACGCACCAAGCTCAAGGTCGCCGACAAACCCGGCCTGCGCCCCACGCCCGACCGCGTGCGCGAGACCCTGTTCAACTGGCTCAACCAGGACCTGACAGGCCTGCGCTGCCTGGATGCCTTTGCCGGCACCGGTGTGCTGGGCTTCGAAGCCGCCTCGCGCGGGGCCAAAGACGTGCTGATCGTGGAGCAAGACAGTGCGCTGGTGGACCAGCTCAAGAAGACCCAGACCCAGTTGCAAGCCACGGCCGTGCATGTGCTGCGCGGTGATGGCGTATCCGCTATCCGCCAGGCCGCGCCGGGCAGTCTGGACGTGATCTTTATCGACCCGCCGTTTGAGGCTCCGCTGTTCGAGCCCGCGCTGGGCGCCTGTGCCCGCGCGCTGGCGCCGGACGGCTTGGTGTACCTGGAGTCGCCCACCAAGTGGACCGACGAGCTGCTGAGCCCCATGGGGCTGGTGGTGCACCGCCACCTGAAGGCTGGCGCGGTGCATGCCCATTTGCTGGCCCTGGCCGCCGCATAATTCCTTTATGTTTTTGGAGCGCCCATGAGCAAGTCCGTGATCGCTGTGTTCCCTGGCACCTTTGACCCCATCACCCTGGGTCACCAGGACCTCATACGCCGCTCGGCGCGCCTCTTTGGCATCGTCATCGTGGCCGTGGCCGCAGCCCACCACAAGAAGACGATGTTCACGCTGGACGAGCGGCTGGACGCCGTGCGCGAGGTGTTCCAGCCGATAGACAACGTGCGTGTGGAAAGCTTTACCGGCCTGGTGCGCGACTTTGCGGTGCTGCATGGCGCGGGGGTCATGGTGCGCGGTGTGCGTTCTGTCACCGACTTTGACTACGAAGCCCAACTGGCTGGCATGAACAAGGCGCTGGCGCCCGAGGTGGAAACCGTGTTTTTGACGCCCGACTCGCGTTTTCAGTTCATCTCGAGTACGCTGGTGCGCGAGATCGCCACACTCAAAGGGGACGTGACCCCGTTTGTGGCACCGGTGGTCCACACGCGTTTGATGGACAAGTTACGCCCCTAACCCGAGGAGGCTGCCATGAAGATTCTGCTGCCAGTCGATGGATCAGAGTTGTCACTGGAGGCGGTGCGCTACGCCTTGCGCCTGCGACAGGATGGGCTGCAGGTCTCCGCGCTGCTGGCCAATGTGCAGGAACCAGCCAGCCTGTACGAACTGCTGGTGGCCCACGACCCCGAGATGATTGACCGCGTGAGTGCCGAAGCCGGCATGGACGCCCTCTCCACCGCCATGGGCCTGCTGGACGCCGACGGCGTGGACTATGAGTGCGAGGTGGCCAAGGGCGACCCGGCACATACACTGATCGACATTTGCGAGCGCTTTGGCTGCGACATGATTGTCATGGGCGCCCGCGGTGCCAGCGCGACGCGCAGCGCCCTGCTGGGCTCGGTCTCCAACGAGGTGCTGCACGCCAGCGGGGTGCCCGTGGTCATCGTCAAACCCCCACAAGAGGAAGAGGGTTCCTAGGCCAGCGGCGATAATTGGGCCATGGAGCGTGAACTGCCGTGGCACTGTTAATTACCGACGAATGCATCAACTGCGATGTGTGCGAGCCCGAGTGCCCGAACGAGGCGATTTACCTGGGTGAGCAGATCTACGAAATCGACCCGCACAAGTGCACCGAGTGCGTAGGCCATTTCGACGAGCCCCAGTGCGTGCAGGTCTGTCCCGTGGCCTGCATCCCGATCAACCCGAATTTCATCGAAGACAAAGAGACGCTGTGGCAGAAGTACCGCCGCCTGCAGGGCGCGGTCTAGGCTTTACTTTTTGGGCTCTGGCGCACCCTTGGCGGTGAAGTACTCGGGTTCCTTGCTTTTCTTCTTGGCCGCGGTGGTCTTCTCTTTCGCTGGCTTGGTCTCGGCCTTGGCAGGCTTGTTTGCTGCTGCGGCTTGTGCGTCGTCCTTCAGGCGGGTTTTCTCCAGCTCTTTGGCCTGGGCTGCTTGTTCCCGCGTGGTCTTGTCCGCGGCGGCCCGCTGCGCTGCCGTGCGTTCGTCACCGGCCTGCAGGGCCACACCGCCCGGGCAGGGGATCTGGCTGTAGCTGGAGCCACATTTGTAGATCCTTTGACCCACAGCCCCCGTAGATATTGCGCTGGTAGCTATCAAAATGAGAGCGTATTTGAAGACTGAAGTCATGCGTCACTCCGAGGTGGTGGTTCTGCAGGGGCCACCACAGCCTCGGCCGGCGGCCGCGGTGGCTTGGGGCGTGGTGGTTTGCTGGTGTGGATCAGCATGGTGGCTTTGTCCATCTCGCCGGCCAGCAAGTGGGGCAGGGCCTTCATGGAGCGGTCTATGCACTGGTCGATCGCAATGCGGTGGTCCAACGACGGTTTCTTCAGCACCCAGTTCACCACCTCAGACTTCACGCCAGGGTGGCCCACGCCCAGGCGCAGGCGCCAATAGTCGCCTGTGCCCAGCTGGGCGTGGATGTCGCGCAGGCCGTTGTGGCCCGCGTGGCTGCCACCGAACTTGAGCTTCACCTCGCCCGGAACAATGTCCAGCTCGTCATGCGCGACCAGAATTTCCTCGGGCTGGATTTTGAAGAAGCGCGCCAGCGCTCCCACCGATTTGCCTGACACATTCATGAAGGTCTGGGGCTCCAGCAGCCAGACCGTGTTGCCCTGCACGGTGGTGCGGGCCATCAGGCCGTGGTAGCCCCGGTCCATGGACAGCGACACCTTCAGTTCGCGCGCCAGCGCATCGACCCACCAGAAGCCTGCGTTGTGGCGGGTGGCGTCGTATTCGGGGCCGGGGTTGCCCAGGCCAACAAACAGTTTGATCATCGGGAAAATTATGGCTTACAAAAAGCGGAGAGCCGAAAAGCAAACGGCCCACCGAAGTGGGCCGTTTGCAGCGAACGAGCGCGGGGCAGAATTACTTCTTGCCTTTGCCCTTGCCCTTGGCATCAGCAGCGGGGGCAGCAGGAGCGACTTCAGCCACTTCTTCCACCGGAGCCACCACGGCCACGATCACGGGGTTGGCCTTGCCGTGGGTGACCACGGTCACGCCCTTGGGCAGAGCCAGATCCGCTGCGTGCAGGGACTTGCCCTTCACCAGACCGGACAGGTCCACATCGATGAACTCAGGCAGATCGGCTGGCAGGCAAGCCACTTCCAGGTCGGTCACGACGTGGTTGATCAGGCAGGAGTCGGTCTTCACGGCAGGCGAGTTTTCTTCGCCGTTGAAGTGCAATGGCACCTTCATATGCAGCTTGGTGTTGGCTTCTACGCGTTGGAAGTCAATGTGCAGGATCAGTTGCTTGAAGGGGTGCATTTGCACGTTGCGCAACAGAACCTTGCTTTCCTTGCCAGCGAATTCCATGTCCAAGATGGAGGCGTGGAATGCTTCCTTCTTGATGGCGTGCCACAGAGCGTTGTGGTCCAGTTCGACCAACAGGGGCTCGGCGGAACCGCCGTAAACGATGCCGGGGGTACGGCCAGTAATGCGGAGACGGCGGCTCGCACCCGTGCCCTGCTTAGCGCGCTCAAAAGCGACAAATTTCATATCTAACTCCAGTGAGAGTCCACCGCGACCAGTGTGACTCCGATTTAAAAAGACGCCTGCCAACCCTGTGGGTCAGCGGCGTCGGCTTTTTGTCCCGATCAAACGCTGTCTTGATCCGAGAACAAACTCATGACCGACTCTCCGCGGGCGATGCGCTGGATGGTGTCTCCAATCAGCGGTGCCACGGACAATTGGCGAATCTTGGTGCACTGCGCGGCGGCAGCGCTCAAAGGGATGGTGTTGGTCACCACCACTTCGTCCAGCGCGTCGCCGCTGGAAATACGTTCAATGGCAGGGCCGGAGAAGATGGGGTGCGTGCAATACGCATAGACCTTCTTGGCGCCACGGGCCTTCAGCACCTCGGCGGCTTTCACCAGCGTGCCGGCGGTGTCGATCATGTCATCCATGATCACGCAGTTGCGGCCTTCGATCTCACCGATCACGTGCATCACTTCCGACACGTTGGCCTTGGGGCGGCGCTTGTCGATGATGGCCAGGTCGCAGTTCAGCTGCTTGGCCAGCGCACGGGCACGCACCACACCACCCACGTCGGGCGAGACCACGATCAGGTCTTCGTAATTCTTCTGGCGCAGATCGCCCAACAACACGGGGGACGCATAAATGTTGTCCACCGGGATGTCAAAAAAGCCCTGGATCTGGTCGGCATGCAAGTCCATGGTCAGCACGCGGGCCACGCCCACGGTCTGCAGCATGTTGGCCACCACCTTGGCCGTGATAGGCACGCGGCTGGAGCGGGGGCGGCGGTCTTGCCGGGCATATCCAAAATACGGAATCACTGCACTGATACGCTCGGCCGATGCGCGCTTGAGCGCATCCACCATGATCAGCAATTCCATCAAATTCTCGTTCGTGGGAGCGCAGGTGCTTTGCACCACGAACACATCACGCGCACGCACGTTCTGGTTGATCTCGACGGTGACTTCACCATCCGAGAAACGGCCCACCGTGGCGGCGCCCAGGGAGATGCCCAAGTGCTTGGCAATGTCAGCAGCCATGCCAGGATTGGCATTGCCAGTGAAAACCATGAAATCAGGGGGAGTGAAGGCCTGCATGTGGAATCCAGCGAAGAGAATTTGGGTTTATGTCGTCACTATGCGCATGCTGAAGCGGGACCGACCCGAACAGCAATTTGGCAGGGGAAGAAGGATTCGAACCTTCGCATGCTGGAATCAAAATCCAGTGCCTTAACCAACTTGGCGACTCCCCTACACAGGTTGACAGCGCAATGCTGCCCACCGCTAAACCTTGATTTTTCCGTCGCTGGCTGCCCACCCTAACAGGGGGTGAACATCCAAACTGCTGCACAACCTGACTTGAAACGCGCTGGGCGCGTCACTCACATCGATGTCGTGCTGCAAGTGCGCAAATACCGCGCTTCCAGAGCCTGTCATCCTGCCACTTAAACCCTTGTCATCGAGCCACTGAAGGGCTTGATTCATACCGGGGCACAGCTTCTGGGCAACGGCTTGCAAGTCGTTTCGGCCATAACTAAAGGGATTCCTCAAAGTCATTCCGAATGCGTCTGCAGCGAAGCCTGTGATTATAGCTGGTTCTGAATCGCGTTTCAACTCCGGGTCAGAAAAAATCAATTTAGTTTCGAGTCCCGCGTCCGGTTTGACCACCACCCAGCGCGAATCCGGCAGTGTCAGCGGCGTGATTTGTTCACCGATGCCCTCGACCCAGCCGTGGCGCCCGCTCAAGAAGAACGGCACATCCGCCCCCAGCGCCAGTCCAATAGTCGAGAGCTGTGGCACCGACAGTTTCAGGCCCCACAGGCGGTTCAGCGCCAGCAACGTAGAGGCCGCGTCGGACGAGCCGCCGCCCATGCCGGCCTGCGCGGGGATGGATTTGAGAACACCAATGTGCGCGCCCTGCGTGCAGCCTGTGGCTTGCTGCAGTGCTCGGGCTGCGCGTACGTTCAGGTCGTCGTCGGGCAGTGGCACGTTCAGGTCTTCCCGGCTGATCTGGCCGTCACTGCGCAGCGAGAAATGTAGGGTGTCGCACCAGTCAATCAGCATGAAGGCCGACTGCAGCAGGTGGTAGCCATCGTCCCGCCGCCCGGTGATGTGCAGAAACAGATTGAGCTTGGCGGGGGCGGGGATGTCGTAGAGCGACTGCATGGTGGGCAGAATTATCGGCGCAGGGGCAGCGCCTGCTCAGCGTTGCAGGATGATTTTCAGGTCCACCGCGGGCAGCTCTGCGGCCTTGCGTTGTGCGTTCAGCCGCCCTTCGGGCAGCTGGCTCAGGTCAACCTCCCAGCCCGCCGCAGCGGTAGGTGTGCCCTGCAACCAGTCAAACAGCGCGGCCACGGGCAATTCGGCGCCTGTAGCCTGCCGCACCAGTGCCTGCAGCGAATCAAAGGACTGGGGTTCGCCCGCGGTGGTGAGCTTGGCAACGCCCGGCGCCCATTGCATGAGCGCGAGTGTGCTGCCCAGCGGCGTGTGCAGCGACAGGCTGCCGACCTCGCCATTACCTTCCAGCGCAAAGTTGGACGCAAACGCCTGCACCGGCGTGGCGTAGACCTTGAGCGCCAGACGGCCTTCCCACCGGGTTTGGGATGAAAAGTCGGTCCTAGCCCCCGTCGTTGTTGCGCAAGCAGCTATGAAAAGTGTAGCAATGGACGGGATGAGCAGCAGGCCGAGTCGGCGCAGCAGCTCCCTCATGGCTTGGCACGCAGACGACGCACGGTTTCCTGCAGGGTTTCGTTGTCCTTCTGCTCCTGCAGTGCCTGGCCCCAAATGGTGTTGGCCTGGTCACGCTGGCCCAGGGACCACAGCACCTCGCCCAGGTGGGCCGCAATCTCGGCGTCCTGGCGGCTGGCGTAGGCCTGTTCCAGCAGGCGCTTGGCTTCAGCGGCGTTGCCGCTGCGGAACTCCACCCAGGCCAGACTGTCCACGATGAACGGGTCATTGGGCGCAAACTCCAGCGCCTTCTCGATCAGCTTGCGCGCCTCGGGCAGGCGCACATTGCGATCGGCCAACGAGTAGCCTAGCGCGTTGTAAGCGTGGTGGTAGTCGGGACTGGCGGCAATCACCTGGCGCAACAGCTTCTCCATGTCGTCCAGCTTGCCCAGTTTCTCGGCAATCATGGCCTGGTCGTACATCAGGTTGGTGTCGTCGGGGTACTGCTTGAGCGCTGTGGCCAGCACCTGGTAGGCGGCGTCCAACTGCTTGTGGTCGCGCAGCAGTTGCACTTCGGCAGAAATCTTGGCGCGTGCGTCCTCGGCCTGGGTTTCGGGTGCAGAGCGGATCAGGGCGCGGGCCTCGTCCATCTTGCCCTGGCCCGCCAAAATCATGGCGCGGCGGGTTCTTACCTTCAGGGCATCTTGCGGGCTGTTGATGCGCTGCAGGTAGGCGTTGGCCTCGTCCAGTTGGCCGCGTTGCTCGGCAATTTGGGCCAGTAGCAAATAGGCTTGCACCATGCCACGTGAGGTCTCGTTGCCATCGGCGGCGGGGGCTTCATTGGGCGCTACCAGTTGGGTGAAGCGCTTGAGCGAGCTTTCGGCCGCGCTGTTGTTGCGGTCCTGCAGTTCCAGCGAGCCACGCACCAGCCAGGCATCGGCAAAAGTGGGGGCCTGCGTGTTCAGGGTCTGCATCTGCACCAGCGCTTCGGAGTAACGCATGGTGTCTATCAAGCGGCGTGCATAGGCCATGCGCACCTCAGGCAGCGCTTGGCCCGCCAGGTAGCGCAGTACCAGGGCCTCGGCGCCGGGGGACTTGGCCTCCATCAGGTTCAGCGCCAGCACTGCGGGTTCCTCGGCGCGGGCATTCAGGGCAGAGCCGCGCTGGGCGGCTTCCATCCCGCCGGGCACACTGCCCGCGTTCAGGCGCAGCAGGCCCACCGCCGACCAGGCGGCGGGGCCGGTTTCGGGCGACGTGAGGTCGGCGGCCAGGGCCTGCTCGACGATGTTGGCGGCCAGCGGCTTGTCGGTCACGCGGCCGAAATAGCGCGGCAGCAGGTTGATCGCGGTGATGCGGTCCTTGCCCGTGGTGCCTGCCAGCTCTTTCTTGATCGGTTCCAGCGAATCGCTCACGCGGTTCAGGCCCAGCAGGATTTGCAGCACATAGCGGTTGGCCTCTTTCGAGGTCGGAAAGGCCCGTTGCCAGGCGCGTGCGGCGTCCAGCGCCGACTCGCCGCTGCGGGCGCCTATCGCCATTTCCACGGCGCGTTCGTACAGCTTGGCCGAGTTGGCCTTGCGCGCCGCATCGAGCATGCCGAGGTAGGCATCACCGATTTCGCCGTTGGTGGCGTAGATCTCGCTAAGTAACAGTTGGTAAAAAAGCTCGCGGTTCAGGTCGGAGTTTTTTGGCTCGTCGGGCTCGGCCGCAAAGGCGGGGCCGCACAGGCCGATGCAGGCCGCCAGCAGGGTCGTGGAGATGAGGCGTTTGGGGCTTGTCATCAGACCATAATAATCCAACATCATGAAGCTGAGGCCCCATGCCTGAATTGCCAGAAGTTGAAGTCACACGCCTGAGTTTTGCCGACCGCATTGCAGGCGCGCAGGTGCAGGCGGTGCACGTGGGCAAGCCCCTGCGCTGGCCGCTGCAGTGCGACCCCGACCACCTGGTAGGCCAGCGCGTACTGCAGGTGCGCCGCCGCGGCAAATACTTGCTGCTGGACCTGGATGGTGGCCTGCTGCTGGTGCATCTGGGCATGTCGGGCAGCGTGGCCTTTGGCGGGCGCATTGTGCCGCCCGGAGTACACGACCACTTTGACCTCGTCACCACCCGCGGCACCCTGCGTCTGAACGACCCGCGCCGCTTTGGTGCTGTGGTGTTTGCCGCGGGCGAGGCCGACCCGGTGGCGCACAAACTGCTGGGCCACCTGGGCATGGAGCCGCTGGACGGGGGCTTTGACTTGCTGGCTTTTCAACAAGGCATGGCGCAGCGCAAGGCACCCATCAAGCAGGTGCTGCTGGCGGGCGATGTGGTGGTGGGTGTGGGCAATATCTATGCGTCCGAAGCCCTGTTCTTGGCCCAGATCCGGCCCACCACGGCGTCCAGCAAGGTGAGCAAGCCACGGCTGAAAAAGCTGCACACCGCCATCCAGGATGTGCTGGCCCGCGCGGTGGCTAAGGGCGGTAGCACGCTGCGCGATTTTTCCAACGCCAAGGGCGAAAGCGGCTACTTCCAGTTGGAGGCCACGGTCTATGGCCGCGAAGGCCAGCCCTGCCGGGTCTGCACCACGCCAATCAAGGCGATTCGCCAGGGCCAGCGCTCTACGTTTTTCTGCCCGACTTGCCAAAAACCCTGAGGGGAGCAGCCGCTGGCGATGCTATATTGAACTATTCACGGGGGACTCCTGCTCTTGGCTACTTCATTTAACGATCAGTTTGACCAGCACGGCACGTGGCGGCGTGAGTTCGCATTGCGGCTGAAGCTGCTGGCCGAGTGGATGAAAGACCACGAGCTGCTGGACGCCGCGGTGGAAGAGCGCCTGCGCCGCCTGGAAGCGCAAGTGCGCTCCGACAAGGTGATGGTGGCCTTTGTGGCCGAGTTCTCGCGCGGCAAGTCCGAGATGATCAACGCCCTGTTTTTTGCAGGGTATGGCCGGCGCATCATGCCGGCCAGCGCAGGCCGCACCACCATGTGCCCCACCGAAATGGGCTATGACGCCGACGTGCCGCCCTGCCTGCGCCTGCTGCCGATCGAAACGCGCCTGCAGCCCCAGGCGCTGATGGAGTGGCGCATGGCGCCCGAGAAGTGGACCCGCATCGACCTCGATGTGAACAACCCCCAACAACTGGCCAAGGCCCTGGAAAAAGTGGCCGAGACCCGCAAGGTGACGCAGGACGAAGCCCGCGCCCTGGGCTTCTGGCACAACCAGGCGCCCGAAGATAACCCCATGGTCGATGCCCAGGGCATGGTGGAAGTGCCCAAGTGGCGCCACGCGCTCATTAACATCGCCCACCCGCTGCTCAAGCAGGGCTTGGTGATTCTGGACACGCCTGGACTCAACGCTATTGGCGCCGAACCCGAACTGACCGTGAGCCTGATTCCGCAGGCGCATGCGGTGGTGTTCATGCTGGGCGCTGACACCGGCGTGACCAAGTCTGACCTGGCCATTTGGCGCGAGCACCTGATCACCGAGTCCACCGACCCCGACGCGCGCCTGGTGGTGCTCAACAAGATTGACACGTTGTGGGATGCGCTGAGCACGCCCGCACAGATCCAGACCCAGATCGAACGCCAGAAGGCCAGCACTGCCGAAATCTTGGGCCTGCCCAAAGACAAGGTGATTGCGGTCTCCGCCCAAAAGGGCCTGGTGGCCAAGGTGACCGAGGACGACGAGCTGCTCAAGCGCAGCTGCCTGCCGGTGCTGGAAGACGTGCTGGGCCGCGGCATGATGGGCAAGCGCCAGAAGATTCTGGGTGCGGCCATGGCCGATGGCATCACCGGCCTGCGCGTTGAGACCGGCCGCGTCATCAACATCCGCAAGCGCGATTTGACCGAGCAGATGATGGAGCTGAAGGGCTTGCAGGGCAAGAACGCCACCGTCATCAAGCACATGCGCAACCGCATCTCGCAAGAGCAGGCCGAATTTGACCAGGGCGGCGCCAAGATCCACGCAGTGCGCTCGGTGCACCTGCGCTTGCTGCGCGAGGTGTTTGGCATTCTGGGCTCTGGCGCGCTGAAGAAAGAAATGGCGCAGCTGACCGACACGCTGATGCAAAAGGGCCTGAAGCTGGGCGTGAAGCGCGCGTACGGCGATACCTTTGACCGACTGCGCGGCAACCTGCAAAAAGTGCAAACCCTGTGCGCCGAAATCCAGTCCATGCTGGTGGCCAGCTTCAAGCTGCTCAACGGTGAATACGGCTTCTCGTTGCAGGCGCCCGGCGAGCCCGACATGGGCCGCTTCATGGCCGAGCTGGACACGATTGAACGCAACCACCTGCAGTACCTGGGCGTCGGCAATGCCTTCAAGCTGGCCCAGCCCGAGTTCTCAGACCGGCTGGTGCGTGCACTGTCCACCCGCCTGCGCTCGGTACACGAAAACGCGCTGGCCGATGTGGAGCTGTGGAGCAAATCGGCCGCCGCCCAGTTGGATGCGCAGTTGCGCGAACGCCGCCGCAACTTTGCCCGCCGCATTGAAGCCATCGACCGTATTTCGCAGGCCGCAGGCGGGCTGGACGACCGCATTGGCGAGATCGAGCAACAAGAAACCGCGCTGGACCAGCTGGATGCCAAGCTGTCCGAGCTGACCGCCTACCTGATTGCCGCCCAAGACGCTGCCAAGCTGTTGGCGGTGGCTGCTGCCGCAGCCGACGTCGCCGTCGCCTGAGCGTGGCTGCCAGCAACTTTGCCACGCAGGTGGTGGCGTGGCAGCGCCAGCATGGCCGCAATACGCTGCCCTGGCAAAACACCCAAGACCCTTACCGCGTGTGGTTGTCCGAGATCATGCTGCAGCAAACGCAGGTGGTCACCGTCATTGGCTACTTCGCCAAATTTCTGGAGCGCTGCCCCACGGTGGCTGATCTGGCTGCTGCCAGCAGCGACGAGGTCATGGGCCTGTGGAGCGGCCTGGGCTACTACAGCCGGGCGCGCAACCTGCACCGCTGCGCGCAGCTGGTGGTGGAGCTGCATGGTGGCCAGTTCCCGCGCGACGCCGCCACGTTGGCCACGCTACCGGGCATAGGCCGGTCTACCGCGGCGGCCATTGCCTCGCTGTGCTTTGGCGAGCGTGTGGCGATTCTGGATGCGAACGTGAAGCGCGTGGTCACCCGCGTGCTGGGCTTTGACGCGGACCTGGCGTCTTCTGCCAACGAGAAGCAGCTGTGGGATGCCGCCACCGGCCTGCTGCCCGCCGCCCAACATGCGGCGGCCGACATGCCGCGCTACACGCAGGGCATGATGGATCTGGGTGCCACCGTGTGCAGCCCCAAAAAACCCAGCTGCCTGCTCTGCCCCGTGCTGAGCCACTGCGCCGCCGCCAAGGCGGGCGACCCCGAGCGCTACCCCGTGCGCACCCGCAAGCTCAAGCGCAGCAGCCAAAGCCTGTGGCTGTTGTGGGTGCAGCGGGCGGATGGTGCGGTGTGGCTGGCCAAGCGACCCACGCCCGGTGTGTGGGCGGGGCTGCAATGCTTTCCGCTGTTTGACAGCGAAGATGCCTTGCGGGCGGCGCTACCAGCGCAGACGGCCAAGGGTGTGGAGATGTTGCCAGTATTCACCCATGTACTCACGCACAAAGACCTATTTATGCATGCAGCCCGCGTAGACATTGCGCTAGCAGCTATGGATTTAGGAGCGGGCGCCTGGTTCTTGCCGGCGGAGTGGGCCGCGGCGGGCCTGCCCGCGCCAGTGCGCAAGCTGCTGGAAAAATCAGCCTAGACCGGACTGAAGTGCGTCCATCTCGCGGTGGCGCTTGAGCGTGCTCCGCGTGCCGCCAAAGCGTTTGGCCAGCTGCTCCACGAGATAGACCGAGCGATGTTGCCCGCCGGTGCAGCCAATGGCCACGGTCACGTAGCTGCGGTGGTCGCGCACCAGGGCGTCCAGCCAGCTCTCCAGAAACTGGCTGATGTGGTTCAGCATCAGGTCCACATCGGCCTGCGCTTGCAGGAAGTCGATCACCGGCTGGTCGCGCCCGGTCAGGTGCTTCAGCTCGGGGTTGTAGTGGGGGTTGGGCAGCATGCGCACGTCGAACATATAGTCCGCATCCGTCGGCACACCGCGCTTGAAGGCAAATGACTCAAACACCAGCGTGAGCTGCCCGCCGGGGGAGGCGATCAGCTCTTTGACGTAACCCTGCAACTGCGACGGCCGGATGATGCTGGAGTCGATCACATGGGCCTGCTCGCGCAGGTCGGCCAGCAGCTCGCGCTCCAGCTCGATCGCGTCGACCAGGGCACGGCGCTCGTCGCCCGCCGCTTCGACTTTGGACAGTGGGTGCTTGCGCCGTGTCTCGGAATAGCGGCGCACCAGCGTGTCGGTGGTGGCGTCCAGAAACAGCGACTTCACCACCACGCCCAGCTGGCGCAGGGCCTGCAGCTGCTGCGGCACCAGGGGCAGGGACGTGGCGCTGCGCACATCCATGGCGATGGCTACGCGCTGGGCCTGGTGCTTTTGCTCCAGCTCGACAAAGGGCAGCAGCAGCTCGGGCGGCAGGTTGTCCACGCAGTAAAAGCCTGCGTCTTCCAGCGCGTTCAGCGCCACCGATTTGCCGGAGCCGGACATGCCGGTGATCAGCACGATCTCCATTACAGCCCCGCCTGCAGCATTTCCTTGGCATGGGCCAGGGTGGTGCTGGAGAGTTTTTCGCCACCCAGCATGCGGGCAATCTCGCCCACGCGCTGTTCGCCGTGCACGGCCGCCACGGTGCTCAGCGTGGCCTTGCCCTGCAGGGTTTTGGAGACGACCAGGTGGTGGTCCGCGCAGGCGGCCACCTGGGGCAGGTGGGTGACAGCCAACACCTGGCGGTCGGTGCCCAGCTGCTGCATGAGGCGGCCCACGGTCTCGGCCACGGCGCCGCCCACCCCGGAATCCACCTCGTCAAAAATCAGCGTTTGCGCGGTCCCCAGCTGGCTGGTGGTGACCGCAATGGCCAGCGCCATGCGCGACAGCTCGCCGCCGGATGCTACCTTGCCCACGGGGCGCGGCGTGCTGCCGGCGTGGCCCGCGGCCAGAAACTGCACGTCTTCCAGCCCGCTCTGCTGCGGCTGGGCCAGCGGCTCCAGCGCTACCTGAAACTGCCCGCCCTGCATGCCCAGCCCTTGCATGGCCTGGGTGATGCTTTGGGCCAGCAGCGGCGCGGCCTTGGCGCGTTGTTTGGAAATGCTCTTGGCCTCGGCCAAGTAGGCGGCTTGGGCTTTGCGCGCGGCGGCTTGCAGGCCTTCCAGGTCGGCGGCAGCGTCCAGCGCGGTCAGCTCGGTCTTCCACGCGGCCAGCACGTCCACCAGCTCTTCGGGCGGGCGCTTGTAGCGTCGCGCCAGGCTGACCCATAGCGCCATGCGCTGGTCCAGCTCGGCCAAGCGGTCGGGGTCGAGCTCGGTGCGGCGGGCGTAGCTGCGCAGGGTGTGTACTGCGTCTTCCACCTGCGCCAGGCTGGAGGTCAGCGCCTCCACGGGGTCTTTGAATTCGGCTTCCAGATGCGCCTGGGCCTGCAGCAGCTGCAGCGCGGCGTGCAGCGGGCGCAGGGCACTGCTGTCGTCGTCTTCAAGCAGGTTGACGGCGCCTTCAGCCGCGTCCAGCAGGGCCTGGCCGTTGGACAGGCGGCTGTGGCTGGTGTTGAGCTCGTCCCACTCGTGGGGCTGGGGCGCCAGCTTGTCCACCTCGCCAATTTGCCAGGCCAGGCGTTCGCGTTCGCGCTGCAAGGAGTCTTGCGCTTCGGTGGCCTGGGCCAGCGCGGCTTGGGCGTGGCGCCAGGCAGCCCACAGCTGGCTTAGCGTGGCGGTGCTCACCTTGGCGTAGGCGTCCAGCAGGCCGCGCACGGCCTCGGGGCGGGTCAGGCTTTGCCAGGCGTGCTGGCCGTGGATGTCCAGCAGTTGTTCGCCAATGGCGCGCAGCTGCTGGGCGGTGGCAGGGCTGCCATTTACCCAGGCGCGGCTTTTGCCCTGCGTGTCTACCGTGCGGCGCAGCAGCAGGGTGTCGCCGCCTTCAAAGCCGGCGTCATCCAATATGGCTTGTACGCCGGGGGCCGTCTCGAATTCGGCGGACACATCGGTGCGCGCCGCGCCCTCGCGGATCACGCCGGTGTCGGCGCGTGCGCCGGTGACCAGCTGCAGCGCGTCAATCAGGATGGACTTGCCCGCGCCGGTTTCGCCGGTCAGCACCGAGAAGCCGGACTCCAGGTCCAACTCCAGTTCGCTGACGATGACAAAGTCACGCAGGACGATTCGCTTCAAGGCCATGGTTCAGGCCACTCCTTCATTCCAGTGCATTTTCTGGCGCAGGGTGTCAAAGTAGGTCCAGCCCTTGGGGTGCAAAAAGCGCACCCGGTGCTCCGACAGCGTCACCTCGATGCGGTCGCCGTGCATCAGGCTGGCCAGACTCTGCATGTCAAAGTTGGCGCTGGCATCGCGTCCTGCTACGATTTCGATAGCTATCCGCGCAGTGTTGGAGAGGACAATCGGCCTGTTTGACAATGTATGGGGGGCAATCGGCACCATCACCCAGCCGGGAATGGCGGGGTGCAACAGCGGCCCGCCGGCCGACATGGAGTAGGCCGTGGAGCCCGTGGGCGTGGCGATGATCAGGCCGTCGGCCCGCTGGTTGGACACAAAGTTGCCATCCACCTCCACGCGCAACTCCACCATGCCGGATGTCGCGCCGCGGTTCACCACCACATCGTTCATCGCCAGCGCCGAGAACACACAGTGCCCGTCGCGCATCACGCGGGCGTGCATCAGGCTGCGGTCGTCCAGCTCGTAGTGGCCGGCCAGCATGGGCAAGAGGGTGGTTTTGTATTGCTCGAAGCGGATGTCGGTGATGAAGCCCAGCCGCCCCTGGTTGATACCGATCAGCGGCACCTTGTACTGCGCCAGCTGGCGGCCTATGCCCAGCATGGTGCCGTCTCCGCCCACCACCAGCGCCAGGTCGCAGCTGGCGCCAATGCCGGCCACGTCCATGGTGGTGTAGCCCGTCAGATCGGTGTTGGCGGCGGTGTTGGCCTCGATGACGATTTCACAGCCCTGGTCCATCAGGAAATGGGCGATCTCGTCCAGCGACTCGCGCGATGAGGCACCGACGGCGCGGGCCCCCGTGGATTGGTACTTGCCAATGAGCGCGACCTGTCGGAATTTGGACAACATCCGCAAATTAGACACTAAATAGATCACTAGAATGGACCGATGCTCGATGATCGTTCCAAGTTGTTGCTGAAAGCGCTCGTAGAGCGTTACATCGCCGATGGACAGCCCGTTGGCAGCCGCACTTTGTCCAAGGCCTCAGGCCTGGAACTCTCGCCCGCCACCATCCGCAACGTCATGTCGGACCTGGAAGAGCTGGGCCTCATCGTTAGCCCCCACACATCGGCCGGGCGCATTCCCACGGCGCGCGGCTACCGCCTGTTTGTGGACACCATGCTCACCGTGCAGCCCGGCCAGTTCCAGGCGCACAGCCTGGCGCCAGACCAGCCGCAGCGCGTTATCTCCAACGCGGCGAACCTGCTGTCCAACCTGTCGCAGTTTGTGGGCGTGGTCATCTCACCGCGCCGCACGTCCGCCTTTCGCCACATCGAGTTTTTGCGCCTGTCGGAGAAGCGCCTGCTGGTCATCATCGTCTCGCCCGATGGCGATGTGCAAAACCGCGTCATCTACACCGAGGTGGACTACGCCCAAAGCCAGCTGGTGGAGGGCGCCAACTTCTTGAACACCCACTACGCCGGGCTGGAGATTGAAGAGGTGCGCAAGCGCCTGCAAAACGAGGTGGACAGCCTGCGCGGCGAGATCGCCACGCTGATGCAGGCCGCCGTGCACGCCAGCTCCGAGGCCATCAATGAGTCGCAGGACGAAGTGGTGATTTCGGGCGAACGCAATCTGTTGTCGGTGTCTGACTTTTCCAGCGACATGGGCCACCTGCGCCGCGCGTTTGACCTGTTTGAACAAAAAGCCCAGCTCATGCGCCTGCTGGACGTGACCGGCCAGGCCGAAGGTGTGCGCATCTTCATTGGCGGCGAGAGCCAGGTGGTGCCGTTTGAAGACCTGTCCATCGTCAGCAGCCCCTACGAGGTGGACGGCAAGGTGGTGGGCACGCTGGGCGTCATCGGTCCCACGCGCATGGCCTACGACCGCATGATCCAGATCGTGGACATCACCTCCAAGCTGGTGAGCAACGCGCTGAGCCACCACAAATAGAAATGGTTGCGTGGAATGCGGTCGATGTTGAATACCTGTAAGTCAGCGTACTCTCAAGTTAGACCAATCTGATCGTTTGTTCATGAACTTCTCACGCCTTCATGGCTTTAACCATATTGGTTAATTGTTCAAGCCCGTCAAAAGTGGATGGGAGTTTTTCGTCACTTGACACGATTCCGGAAAAAATGACGTTCTCAAACTTTGAGAGGGCATCGCCGTTGCTTTTTTTCAGCTTCTCTGAATAGTCTCCGTAGCTTTGAATGAAGCGGCAGAGTGTCTTTCGAAGTTCGATTTGGAGCAATTGCGATCTTGCCGCCTCAGAGTTGCGCAACACGATTTTGAAGAAATAGATTAATAGGACCGTAAACGAGAGTGCAGGAATAGCACCTGCAATGAGGCCCCATTTCAGTTCTTCAAGTCGGTCAAAGTTGGAATAAAAAATTGCCAACTCAATTATCAGAGGGAGTAGTGCAAATGATCCAAATATGACAAGCCACTTTCGTAGCGAGTTGATTTCATTAACTTTTGCTTTGGACAGATCATCAAAACCTTGATGTAAGCCTACAAAGTTGAACCCCGTCGTATATTGGCGCAATGAATCTTCGAGTTGCTTTGCTGCGCCCTCTTGAAGAGCCAACTTTTTGTCCCAGTCGGTTACTTGTGCACTGATTCTTTGAGAAAATTTTTCCAAACTCTGAAGATTCTGGAGAACGTCGCTTCCCAGCAAGTGTTTGGTTATGGCAATAGGCATTTCCTGCCTTGCAAAGTCGATGTCCTGGCGCACGCTTTGTGAAAACTTATCGCGATTCTCCAGAACATAAGTTTGGAAACGGCGAAGCTCCATGGAAAGAGCATTCTTAATAGATAGATCGAATTCGACTAAGAATCTGTACAGGCACCCAAGAAATTCATCAATCAACTCTTGGGTCGTCTCTCCGGAAACGACTTTCGAAAGTAGAGCCTGAAGGTGATTGCCTATCCAAGAGATATTCACTTGGCATTGTTCATCGAATTGCTGTGCATTGGAAAGAACGATCGCCAGTACTTCATTTAGGCGAGCATTTCTTGGGTTCGCCTCTCCACCATCGAAGACTCGTAGCTTCGACATCAGAAGCTCCATATCAGTCCTGATATCCGAATTTTGGAAAAAAGTGACGCTCATTTTTTGTCTCCCCCGTGTTTGTATTTGACACATACAAGTGTTCAAAAAGCTTGGAATGCATTTTTAGTCTGTATGCCAGATCAATTGTAGGAACTCATCGGATGGTGCAGTGAAGATGCGTCCCTTGACCGCATCTCAGATATCACTCCGGCGCCCGCTACAATTCCCGGTTCGGTTGGGGCGTTAGCTCAGTTGGTTAGAGCAGAGGACTCATAATCCTTTGGTCCACGGTTCAAGTCCGTGACGCCCTACCATTCAATGAATGCATCAAGCCCGTAGTTCGCAAGAACTGCGGGCTTTTTCGTTGGCGTGTTCCATCTCAAATGTAGAGTTCAGTTTCTTGTCGTCCATGCGCCTCACTGCCATGTCTATTCCTGATTGGTATGCGGATGTAAGCGGCCTGCGGCACCACCTAACGCGCCTCTAGAATGGACTTTTCCGGTTTAACTTGGATCAGGGATTTTCATGAAAATGCTTCGTTTGGTCGGTATCGGCGTGGCCGCGCTGTTGGGTGTGTTGGTGTTGGCTGTGGGCGTGCTCTACGCCCTGTTTGACGGCGACAAGATCAAGGCCGAGATCAGCCGCACGGTGCTGGAACAAAAGCAGCGCACGCTGGTGATTGCGGGCCAGCCCAAGCTCTCCATCTGGCCCAACGTGGGCATTCAGCTGAACGGCGTGACGCTGTCCGAGCATGCCAGCAAGACCGAATTTGCCGCTCTGGATTCGGCCCGCATCTCGGTGGCGCTGATGCCGCTGCTGAGCAAGCAGGTGCAAGTGAGCGCGCTGGAGGTGGATGGCCTGAAGCTCACGCTGGTGAAGAAGAAAGACGGCACGCTGAACATTGCCGACCTGCTGGGCGAGCCCGCCGTGCCGGAGGTTGGCAAGCCCGCAGAACCCGCCAAGCCTGCCGAGCCCCTGCAGATTGATATTTCCAGCATCCGCATTGCCAACGCCCAGCTCACCTGGCGCGATGAGAAGGCGGGCACCAGCGCCACGCTGTCGAACCTCAGCCTGTCCACTGGCCAGGTGCTTGCTGACACGGGCAAGAAGACCGCCGCCGTGGACAAACTCAGCCTGTCGGCCAAAGGCCAGAGTGGCACCGATGCCTTTGCGCTGACGCTGGACGCGCCCAAGCTGAGCCTGTCGCCCGAGAAATCGGGTGGCGAGGCCATCACGCTGTCTGCCACGCTGCAGGGTGCGGACCGCAATGCAGTGTTGAACCTGGTGTTGAACGGCGTGGAGGGCAATGCCGATGCGTTGAAGATTGCCAGCCTGGCGCTGAAGCTGGATGCTAAGGCGGGCGACGCGGCCATCAAGGGCCAGCTCAGCTCCCCCGTCGCGGTGAACGTGGCCGGGCAAAGCGTGGTGCTGGCCAAGCTGGCTGGTGGCCTGGACGTGGTGCACCCCGGCATGCCCATGAAGAGCCTGACCCTGCCCATCAGCGGCAGCCTGAAGGTGGACGCGCTGCAGCAGACTGCGGCGCTGGAACTGGCCACACAGTTTGACGAATCCAAAATCATGACCAGCGTGAAGGTGGCCAAGTTTGCACCGCTGGTGCTGGCGTTTGACCTGGACGTGGACAAGCTCAACGTGGATAAATACCTGCCACCCAAGCCCGCTGCCACCACGGCACCTGCCAAAGAAGCTGCTGCGGCCAAAGAGGCGCCCATCGACCTGAGCGCGCTCAAGGGCCATACGGTGAATGGCGCCATCCGCATTGGCGCGCTGCAGGTGTCCAACCTGAAGCTGGAGAAGATCAACGCCAAGCTGGCGCTGGCCGGTGGCAAGCTGGATGTGGCGCCCTTGTCGCTGAACCTGTACGAGGGCAGCACCAGCGGCAGCCTGTCGGTCAACGCCAATGGCAATGCAGTGGCCATCAAGCAGGCCCTGGTGGGCGTGAGCATCAACCCGCTGATGAAAGACTTGGTGGCCAAGGACCTGCTGGAAGGCAAGGGCAATGTGACGCTGGATATCACCACCCAGGGCAGCACGGTCACGGCGATGAAGAAGGCGTTGGGCGGCAGCGCGTCGCTGGCGCTGAAAGACGGTGCCATCAAAGGCATCAACCTGGCGCAAAGCCTGCGCGACCTGAAAGCCAAGCTGGGCCAGGCCGACAGCACGCAGGCCGCCAATGCCAACCAGAAGACTGATTTTTCGGAGTTGACCGGCTCCTTCAAGATCGCCAACGGCGTGGCGCACAACGACGACTTGGCGATGAAGTCCCCCTTCATCCGCCTGGGCGGCGCGGGCGACATTGATGTGGGCGCAGGCCAGATGAACTACGTGGCCAAGGCCACAGTGGTGGCCAGCGGCGAAGGGCAGGGTGGCAAAGACCTGGGCCAGCTAAAGGGCCTGACCGTGCCCGTGCGCGTCAGCGGACCGTTTGAAGCCCTGAGCTACAAGATCGAATACGGCGCCATGCTGGAGGACGCCACCAAGGCCAAGGTGGAAGAGAAGAAGCAGGAGATCAAGACCAAGGCCGAAGAGGCCGTGAAGGACAAGGCCAAGGACTTGTTCAAGGGCTTGCTGGGCAAGTAAGCTGCCCGCTGGATTGCGCAGCGTGCTCCTGTTTTAGGAGCTGCTTGCGCAATGTTTACGGGGGCTAGAGGCTGATTTACCTAAAAGTTGCGCCGGCTTGCGCGCTGGCCATGGTCTCTGCACCCCAGACGCGGGCACGTTGCACAAAGGCCTCCTGGTCTGCTTCGAATCCGGTGACCGGGCTCATGCAGTCCGTCAGCAAAACCACGCGGGGGCGTGGTGCGGTGGTGCTGTTCAGGTAGCGGGCCAGCTGGTCAAAACTGGAGGCCACGCAGTGGCTGCCGGCCTCCCCAGCGATGAATAGCACATCCACCCCGCGGGTCAACTCTGCGGCCAGCGCGCTGTTGAACTGCGTTGACGGCACGGCCTCGTTGGGGGCATCGGCCTCAAAGACGCCGAAGTGTTCGGTCAGAGGGTATTCGCCCTTCAGCACCTTGCGCACCGCGCGCTGCCGGGTGAATTCCCACTGGGCCAGTTGGTCGGCCAAGGCACCATAAATGTTGTGGCCCCAGGTGCCGGTCACGCAGTGCACAGGCCAGACCACCAAGCCGGGCCGTCCGGCCTGGGCGAGTTGCGCGAGCATGGTCAGGACTTGCGGTGTGAGGCTTGTATCGCGCGGTGTCATCTGGCCGCTGGCAATATCGGCTGCGGTCACGAAGCTGAAGGGGGCTGGGGAGGCACCATCGGGCGTCTTCCAGAAGGTGGTGCGTTCCACAGCCACGCTGGCATGCGAATCCAGAGTGACGGTAATGCCGTCCAGAGGGTTGACCGCAATGAAGGACACCAGGCGTTGCAAGTCGGCACTGGCACCCTTGACGGGCAGGGCGGCACCGGGGATGTCGCAAAAGTCGTTTTGGGGATCGATGATGAGTAATTTCTTCACGATGCCCATTGTGCTTATTTTTTGCCCGTGCGCTCGCGTTCGGCCAGATGGCCGCGGCAACTGGTGTTGATGACCCGCAGCTCGGCCAGCGTAGCGTCGATCTGGGCGCGTTTTTTCTCCAAGTCGGCAATCTCGGCGTCGGTGCGTTCTATGACGTACTGCAGCTGCTGCACGCGGCCTTCGCCCTGGTCGCCATACAGGTCCAGGTAGCGTTTGATCTCGGACAGCGGTGAGCCTATCGCCTTGGCACGCAGGATGAGGGCCAGGCGCGCGCGGTCGCGCCGCGTGTAGACGCGGGCGCCGTTGATGCGGCGTGGGCTGAGCAGGCCCTTGTCTTCGTAAAAACGCAGCGCGCGCAGCGTGATGCCGAACTCGCGGCACAACTCGGTGATGCCGAAGAGCTCGGCCGTGCCCTCGTCGCGGTGGGAGGCGACAAACGCCTGCGCGTCTGCCACCGCTGTGTCGGTGGCCACCGATTTAAATGACACGTTGCAGGCGCATGGCCACGCCCATGTCGCCGCTGACCTTCAGCTTGCCGGCCATGAAACCGGTGGCGGGCTCCAGGTCGCCGTCCAGCAGGGCCTGCAGGTTTTCCAGCGTGATGCCCACGGTGCAGTCCACGTCGGTGTTGTCGTTGCTCACGCTGTTGGGTGTGCTGGCGCCGTCAATGACGATGACGCCGTCGGCACCCATGTCGAACTTCAGGGTGGCATTGAGGCCGCTGTCGGCGCCCACTTTGGCGCGGATGGCTTCGGTTGCGGAGGCGAGGGACATGGGGTTTCCTTGGGGAGGTTGGACAAAGGGATTCGGGCTGGATGGTATCCGCGCAGCATAACGTAAAGCATAGTGAAAACACCTATACGGTAACTGGTTGACGTTAACGTAACCATGACCTCTAATGCCGTAAGACCTTTGAAGGACCTGTTGCCATGCCCGCTCTCCGCTCCAAGATCAACCCCCGCTCGGCCGGCTTTGCGGCCAACGCCCAGCGCATGGCCGAACTGCTGGCCGAGGTGCAGCGCCTGGAGGGGCTGGTGATTGCCGAGTCCGAGTCCAAGCGCGAGAAGTTCGAGAAGCGCAACCAGCTGCTGCCGCGCGAACGCGTGGCCCGCCTGCTGGACCGCGGCACACCCTTCCTGGAGCTGAGCCGCTTGGCCGGCTTGAACATGCACGACGACGACGGCAAGAAGGCCGTGCTGGGAGGCGGCTCCATCGTCGGCATTGGCGTGGTGGCGGGGCGACGCTGCATCGTCTCCGCCAGCGACAGCGCGGTGAAGGGCGGCACCGTGGCGCCCATGGGCCTGAAAAAGGCGCTGCGTGCGCAAGAGATTGCGCTGGAGAACAAGCTGCCCGTCATCTACCTAGTGGAGAGCGGCGGCGCCAACTTGATGTACCAGGCCGAGATTTTTGTGGAGGGCGGCCGCAGCTTTGCCAACCAGGCCCGCATGTCGGCAGCCGGCATTCCGCAAATTGCGGTGGTGCATGGCTCATCTACCGCGGGCGGTGCGTACTTGCCCGGCCTGTCGGACTATGTGGTGCTGGTGCGTGGGCGCAGCAGCATCTACCTGGCGGGCCCACCACTGGTGAAGGCCGCCATGGGCGAGGACTGCACGGACGATGAGTTGGGCGGTGCCGAGATGCACGCGCAGGTCACCGGCCTGGGAGAGTACCTGACCGAGGACGACGCGCACGCCATCGCCACGACGCGCGAGCTCATGGACAAGCTGAACTGGGACACCACACCCGCTGCCGCGCCGTTTGCTGCGCCGTTGTTTGACGAGCAGGAGTTGATGGGCATCGTCCCCGCCGACGAGCGCGAACCCTACGATGTGCGCGAGGTGATCGCGCGCCTGGTGGATGGCTCGGACTTTCTCGAATTCAAGGCCAGCTACGCCCCCGAAATGCTGTGCGGCCACGCGCGCATCGAGGGGCGGCTGGTCGGCATTCTGGGCAACAACGGCCCCATCCAGCCTGCGGGCTCCACCAAGGCCGCGCAGTTCATTCAGCTGTGCGACCAGAGCGGCACGCCACTGATCTTTTTGCAGAACACCACGGGCTATATGGTGGGCTCGGTGGCTGAGCGCAGCGGCGCCATCAAGCACGGCAGCAAGATGATCCAGGCCGTGGCCAACGCCCGCTGCCCGAAGTTCACCGTGGTGCTGGGTGGCTCCTTTGGTGCGGGCAACTACGGCATGTGCGGCCGCGGATTTGACCCGCGCTTTATCTTCAGCTGGCCCACGGCGCGCACCGCGGTGATGGGCGGCGCGCAGGCCGCCAAGGTGATGGACATCGTGAACCGCGCCAAGCTGGAGCGCGTGGGTAGCGAGGTGAACGAGGACGCGCTCAAGGCCATGTCCGACGGCTTGCGCCTGCGGCTGGACAAAGAGAGTGCGGCGCTGTTTGGCACGGCCCGCCTGTGGGACGACGGAATCATCGACCCGCGCGACACGCGCCGCCTGCTGGGCCTGTGCCTGGCGCTGGCCGCCGAGGCCGAGCAGCGCACGCTACGCGCCAACACCTTTGGCGTGGCACGCCTCTGATTGCAAACCATAACAACGACCCGGGAAGACACCATGAAATTCACGCCTGAACACACGCAGATCTCCGACACCGTGCGCAAGTTTGTTGCCAACGAGATCAACCCCTTCACTGCCGAGTGGGAGAAGGCCGGCATCTTCCCCGCGCACGAACTGTTCAAAAAGATGGGCGACCTGGGTCTGCTGGGCATCAAGTACCCGACCGAGTTCGGCGGCATGGGGCTGGACTTCAGCTACTCCATGGTGGCGGCGGAAGCGCTGGGCGACTGCAATGTGGGCGGCGTGCCCATGGCCATTGGTGTGCAGACCGATATGTGTACGCCGGCGCTGGCACGCTTTGGCAGCGACGAGTTGCGCGCGGCGTATCTGGCCCCTGCCATCGCGGGCGACATGGTGGGCTGCATTGGTGTGAGCGAAGTGGGCGGTGGGTCTGACGTGGCTGCGCTCAAGACCACCGCGCGCAAAGACGGTGGTGACTACGTCATCAACGGCTCCAAGATGTGGATCACCAACGGCATGCAGGCCGACTGGTGCTGCCTGCTGGCTAACACCAGCGAAGGCGCGGTGCACAAGAACAAGTCGCTCATCATCGTGCCCATGGATGCGCCCGGCATCACGCGCCAGAAGATCGAGAAGATCGGCATGCACAGCAGCGACACCGCGCAGCTGTTTTTTGACAACGTGCGTGTGCCGCAGCGCAACCTCATCGGCCAGGAGGGCATGGGCTTCACGCTGCAGATGCTGCAGTTCCAGGAAGAGCGCCTGTATGGCGCGGCCGGCAGCCTGCGCTCGCTGGACAACCTGATCGACCAGACCATTGCCTACACCCGCGAACGCAAGACCTTTGGCCAGCCGATTCTGAACAACCAAGTGGTGCACTTCCGCCTGGCCGAGCTGCGCACCGAGGTGGAGTGCTTGCGCGCGCTGACCTACCGCGCGGTGGAGTCGTATGTGAGCGGCAAGGACGTGACCAAGCTGGCGTCCATGGCCAAGCTCAAGGCCGGGCGCCTGTCGCGTGAAGTGGCGGATTCGTGTTTGCAATACTGGGGCGGTATGGGCTTCACGGCCGACAACCCCATCTCGCAGGCCTACCGCGACAGCCGCCTGATCTCAATTGGCGGCGGTGCCGACGAGATCATGTTGGGCATCATCTGCAAGCTTGACATGGGAATTGATCCTTTTCCAATGCGTACTGGGAATTAATATAAACGGACAAAATATTTCACGTTGAGTCTGTCCAGACATCCTGTTTTAATGGACGACGGAAGAGTCATTGATCACACCTGTGCTTTTGCAAGTTTTTGATTTGATCGAGTAATCCTGAACAGACCGACGAGTGCGTATTACGGTTGACCTGACCACTTATTCCGGGAATCACTGAGCAGTTTGTCGGTATTGACCATTGCCTGGGCTATGCAATGCGCCTGCGTTTGAGGATCTTTGTAGACCAATATCTTCTGCATGAAGGTTTAGTCTGTGTATCTGTTTGATACCTATCCAATCGAAAAGACTGACTCCAAGAGTTGATCAGCGCTCGGTGCAATTCAACCAGTGCGCAGATGCAGACCAATCTGACTTAGCATGCTAAAGTAGCTACTAATCGTTTAGTAGCTACTTTATGAGTATCAAAAATATCACGACTAACCGTGACGTTGACCGCTGGCCAGGACCAGCAGGTGATGTGCTGGTGGAAGTCAAACGCAGTAGCAATGCGCGCGATGTCCGTGATGCCTTCATCGGCTTGGCCTATGCCCTGGATCAGGAACCCGCGAGCAGCCAGGCACTTTGCCTTCTGGGGCGCTCACGACTCACACCTCAAAGGCTGCAGGAAGAAATAAAGCAGTTTCGCAGCATCGTCCGCTCAGACTTAGCCATCCGTATTTCACTGGCTTCCGTCACCGCAGAAGGACGCATGCTGGGTGACATTCCACAGGATTGCCCCTCCCTACGGTCGTACCTCACTAAGCGCACTCGCCTTGAGCTCCATGCTGGTGGAGAACGGGTCAGTCGCGAAGCCATCAAGGCCCACCTGGTGCACCTATGGATCAACGGCCAAGGGCCCCTGTCTCAGGCCCAACTCAGCAGGGAGACCAAGGCCAGTGCACCCACTGTGGCGGCCGCATTGCGTGAATTGGAGCAGCAAAACTTGCTGCATGCCACTCCTGCTGGAGTGGCGCTCCGCGAGCCCAGCTGGGAAGCTTGGAAGCGCCTAGTAGATGCTTATGGTGCTAAGCGCACAACTATCAGGTACACCGACCCCAGCAGGCTGCCCTATCCACCTTGGGAGATGGTCAAGCGTCTTCACAAGCTTCAGAGCCGAGGCATAGCAACCTCAGTGGCAGTTGGCGGCGTGGTCGGCGCTACGCATTACGACCCGGACTTCGATCTGACTGCTCCGCCGCGGGTGGATCTGTGTGTGTATGACGGGGACACCGACTTTATGCAGAAGCTTGATGCGGGACTTGTGGTGACCACAGACCTGAAAGCGAAGGCCATTGTCGTTGTGCATCAGATCCAGAGCGATTTCGGCTGTGTAACCGATCCCAATGGGCTGAGGATTGCTTCCCCCATGGACTGCCTGGCGGATGTTCTGGAGTTTGGTTTGACGGCGCAGGCGAAGGAGCTGGCCATGTTTTTCGCTCGACAAGCAAAGTCTACGAGTCCATAGCCAACCACTGCCGCATTTTCTTATTCAACCAAGTTTCATGGGCTACCATCTTCTGTATGAGCTCATTGATCAACTCCCTCAAGTCTGAAATTGCCCGCGTCGCCCGCAAGGAACTCAAGGAGGAGTTGCTGGCCCTGCGCAAGGCCACCACGGCCCACCGATTCGAAATCGCGGCACTCAAACGGCAAGTCAAGTCCCTAGCCTCGGCACTCAAAGCCAGCACCAAGGCAACCCGTGCGAGCAGCAAAGACGCAGCGGCAGATGAGCCCGCTACCCGTGGCACACGCGGCATCCGCTTCAGTGCGGAGCGCCTGGCCGACCTGCGAGCCAAGTTCGGCATCACCCAGGCGCAGATGGCAACACTGCTGGGCGTGTCCTACCTGTCGGTGCATAAATGGGAAGCCGGGGCTGCCAAGCCGCGTGCCGCCCAGCTGCAGAAGATTGCCGCGGTGATGAAGATGGGCAAGCGAGAAATCCAGAAGACGCTGCATGGTGAGACTGGCTCGCCCTAGGAAAAGCACCCGCCTATGTCTTGGACGACATCTTTAGGCAAGAACGGTCTCTGCCAACTTCCTCCAGCCAGCAAGTTCAAAGTGGGGCAGCGAGTGTATTTTTCTTTCTCTCGGAGTTCTGAAGGCCTAATGATCAGCGACAAGCCAGTACGCACATTCCAGGGGCGGATTTTCTCTAGCAGGGTAAAACTTCTGTCCAAGCCATACAGAGATGCCTTGAAACAGCGGAAACACTGAGACCAGTAAAAACGACTGTCTGACTCCGTTTTTGCCTGTTATTTGCGCAGAAAGTGCCGTTTCTTACTGCAGCTATGGCCATGAAGTCTTGCTGGATTGAGTCCAGTCCAGACTTTTACTCGGAACGTTTGGTGACCGCAGCAGACGTGGAGTATCAAGTGTTGCTTATGGCTGGCCAGCTCGCCCTAGCGGGATACAGTTTGGCGCTGGCTACATCTGGATTGGCCTTTCGAGCTTTGAGACGTCATGATCACTGCGTGGCAAGGTGCGTCGTCAATGCGTGAGCGGCGTTGGTGTCAAGACCTACATCGCCATTCAGGAGAAAGACGTTGCGATTGAATGGCCTGAAATTCCAGGACCGGTCATCTAGGGCCAGCCAGGAGTGGTGGCTCCGGCCATTTTGCTTAAGCCATGCCACACACTCAGCCTCTCGCTCATAGCCAACAAGCCGATCCGGGACATCTTCCAGCAGCGCATAGAGTGGGGTTGCCCCAATTACCCTGGCAGCTACATCTTCAGAAAACAACGCCTTGAGATCCTGGAGTTGACGCTTGATGCGCCAAGTACTGGATATCACAAGGTCAATGTTCGGAAAGCTCCGGACAATCGTCTCAAAGGCATCCCGATGCATGAAGTGCTTGGATTCATGGCAAAACTCTGGGTGAAGTACGCCATCAAAATCTACGAACAGAACCTGAATTGATGAGTTTTGTTGAACTGGTAGCAGGGAGGTTGCCATGTTGGAGCGAATAGAGCGGCTCAAGTCTAGCAATTGCCGCTTGCCTCAATGCTCGTTACGCTTTTTGCCTCTCGTCAAACCCCGCCCCCAAATTTTCTATCAACGCTGACCGCCGGCAATCCTGCCACCCGCAAATGCGCTACCGCCTATTGCCCGCTCCTCTGGGCAGACGCGTGCGAGCACTATGAGCGTCCCATTGTTTTGTTAGGGTGTCCAGGAATGCGGGGAAATCCACATTCAGTGCCTGTAGCCAGGCATGAAGCTCGACCACATCTAGCCGCCTGACGCCTGTTTCGCATTTGCTGACAAATGTCTGGGGCTGATCCAACTTGGATGCCAATGCCGCCTGAGACACCTGTAGCGCTTCCCTCGTTTCTCGCAGCAGAGAGATGAATATTTTGTACTGCTCTGAGTGGAAGGAATCGGGCATTCTGAGGGTCTTTAAAACCCGCAGAATCAATGCCAAAATCGAATATGCGAAAATCGGTTAGATCCTAAAACTCTTGTTATCCAGTAATTGACCTTGGCGGAAGAATATGAGATTCCCACTACGTGGCCGCGCACTGCAGGTGGCGCTCAATTCCGGCAATGAGCACGTCATCACAAACCTCAAAGACTTGGGATTTACCCCCGACCGAGCTGCGGACGTGGCTGCTGCCGCCAAGAAGTACGCCGAAGAAGAGACGGCTCTGCTGGTGAGGCAGTTGATCCCAAAAAGTGCATGGTCCGGAGTCGTCGTAGTTCGCCGGCACTTCATAACACCGCGTGAAGAGACGTTGTTAATGCTGAAATACGAAAGCAGGAACGGTTGGAATCTTGACTCAGCCCTGTTTGTCTAAGGACAGGATCTGGTTTCTCGTAGGACGGAAGTGCAGTCGATCAATGTGCGTTGGGCGAGTTCTGCATATTCTGGAAATTGCTGCGCACGGCATTCAGGACTGGCAGGCCAACTAAAGTGGTTTGGCCGTGTGCAGAGCATCTACTTTTTTGGAGGCACGAGCCCGCTGGCGGGTACCTCCGGCCTTTGGAATATTTAACGGGCTGATGGTGGCCCCCGGGGCAATGTTGCGTAACCAGTCTTCCCGGCCTAGTGATCGAACGATGGCAATCAGCGTACGCAACGTCGAGCCGTTCCCAGATTCAAGGTTCTTCAAGGCGCTTACGCTGCAACCAGCGCGCGAGGCCAAAGTGGTTCGTTCGATGTTCTTCCTCAACCGCAGTGATTTGATCTGCTCGCCAATGTCTATTTCGAACTCTTCAATGGTATTCGCGGTCATTTGTAAAAGACTCAAATAAAGCCATTAATTTAATAAATGTTTGATTATGGCTTTATTTGCAACTCTTATGTTGACTCGCTCAGTCGGCGACAAATCTGCTTTAGATTACGCCACAGTTTCCGCGATTCGGTTGCTATGTTGAGGTGCAGTAGATCAGTAACTCCCGGAAGGGATGCTCAGGCACACCGGAATACGCAATTGCTCCACATGAGCCGTTAGTCACAAGACAGGCCTCGAAACAGAGGCACTATTAGCCTTACTTGCCAAAACCTTCACCCATGAAAATCCAGCTCGCCTCTGACCTGCATTTGGATCTCTTGCACCCGCGTTGGCCCGAGGAGCGACTGGTCTCACGGGTTGAGGATGTTGACGTTCTGGTCCTAGCTGGGGATATCCACCAAGGTGCACTGGCCATGGATACCTTTGCGCCATGGGCATCTGACAAGAAGGTCCCCATCATCTATGTAGCCGGCAACCACGAGTTTTACGCGGACACACTGGGCGACGTGGATCAGCGCTTGCGGGAATCCTCGGCCGCCACGGGCATTCACTACCTGGAACGGAACGTGGTTGTCATCGGTGATGTGCGCTTTCTGGGCTGCACGATGTGGACGGACTACCGTCTGCGGTCCATGTACACCCAGGAACACGTGATGGAGGACATCCAGAGGCGGATGATGGATCACCAGCGGATCCATACGAAGTCAGGACTGTTTACTCCACGGGATGCATTGGAACAGCACCTGGCATCGAGGCAATGGCTGGCGGAAGAGCTGGCCAAACCATTTGAAGGGAAGACCGTGGTTGTTACGCACCATGGGCCTCATCCTTTATCGGTCCATCCACGGTATGTGGGAGACAAGCTGAATGCAGCCTATGTCAGCGATCTATCCCAGCTGATGCTCCATGTGGACCTGTGGCTCCATGGCCATGTCCACGATTCCTTTGACTACCAGGTTGGGCGGTGTCGGGTGGCCGCTAATCCCGCAGGGTATATCCGCAACCGGGCTTTGGCTGCATGCAGAGAGGACTTTGTGTTCGAGAACCAGGCCTTTGACAAGCGACTGATGATTTCCTTAGGTGGACACATCACCCATTCTGATCTGTCTATAAATTGATCAACATTCTCCGGTCGTGAGCCCGGAATGGTGAAAGTCCGCGCTGGGCCAGGAACAGTCACTTGCGGATGACTGCTTACCAGCTGTTCGACTCCTTGCACTTCGCGACCACGAAAACAACGACGACTGGCTCCTCCAAGCCCAAAGCGGCAATAGTCGTTTTTAATTTATCCTTTCCAAAGCGGAGGTTGGTTTGGGATGAGCCTATGAAAACGCAGGGACGAACGTGCGTCAAGTCCGAGCGCAGAATGTCCCAAAGTCTTCCTTTTTCAGGGGGGGGCTGAAAAAGTACCCTTGATAAGAATAGCAACCGTTTGATTCCAGAAACTCTCTTTGCGCTTGAGTTTCCACACCTTCAGCAATGACGTTGATGCCCAGTTTGTCACCCAGTGCAATAACGGTTCGGACAATGGCCGCATCGCTGGCATCCAACAGAATATCCCGTACAAAACCCTGGTCGATTTTGAGTTGATCAAGCGGCAAACGCTTGAGATAGGCCAGCGATGAGTATCCCGTACCAAAGTCGTCCAGAGAGAACGTGACGCCCTTGGCTTTCAGAGTATTCATTTTTTTAACGATACCGTCCACGTCTTGTGCCAGCAGGCTTTCCGTAAGCTCCAGCTTGAGCAGTGCAGGGTTGGCACCAGACAACTCCAACTCCGACAGCACCTGGCTTACAAAGTCCGGGTGGTGGAATTGCTTGGCGCTGACATTGACGGCCACCGTCAGGCCAGCCGTTGCAGGCTCTGACTGCCATTGGGCCAGAGCCAAACAAGCAGTATGTAAAACCCATTGCCCAATTTGCAAAATGAAACCGCTGTTCTCTGCGGTAGGAATAAACTGCGCTGGTGAAACCATACCTCGCTGCGGATGCGCCCAGCGCAACAGTGCCTCGGAGCCCACAACGCGACCCAGCCGGTCAACTTGAGGCTGGTACACCAAGAACAATTCATTATTGTGAACACATTGGCGTAAATCACGTTCCAGTTCGGATTGCGCTTCAAGTTGGGCCTGCAGTTGCCCATCAAAAAAGCGGAACGTATTGCGTCCTTCGGCTTTGGCCGAGTACATGGCAGAGTCGGCCCGGCTGAGCAACTCATCAACCTTCATATCTGACTCGCCAAACAAGGCAATGCCCAGGCTGGCCGATGTGAAATGCTTACGCTGTTCTATCGTAAAACTTTGCGCAAACGCCACAATAATCTTGCTGCACAACTCTTGAGCAGTCACTGATGCGCAAGCCTGGTCTCGACCCGCATCAGAGATGAAGATCATGAACTCATCACCGCCTAAGCGAGCCAGTAAGGCACCCGGGGGGATACATTGCTGAATCCGCAAGGCAACCTGCTTGAGCAATTCGTCTCCAACTCGGTGCCCCCATTGGTCATTGATGCGTTTGAAGTTGTCCAAATCAAACAAAATGCCAGCGCTCCACTTGCCGCTCGATGTGTTGTCACGCAAAGCCTGATTTGCGAAGTCTAAAAACTGGGTTCGGTTGGGCAAGTCAGTCAGGGTATCGTGATAGGCCAAGTGCTGAACCTTGGCCTGAGATTTCAATTGCTCCGTGATGTCGTTGGCGAGAATAAGTACGGCGGGTCGTTCCTGAAAATCTATGGCGTGCGAGTTGATCTCAACCTGTATCTTGCTGCCGTCTTTGCGCTGATGCGTCCAAACCTCCGAATTAGTTGAACGCGTGTTTATGTCCTGGGTTAACAGTGCTTCAAGCCTGATCAGATCTTCAGCGGGCTGAATGTCTCGAATCGTCATCTGGAAAAATTCTTCTCGGCTGTAACCGTAACTGGTAATGGCGGCATCGTTCACTGACAAAAAGGCTAGAGTTTCGGCATCAAAAACGCACATCGGTTGCGGGTTGTTCTCAAACATACTGCGGTGGCGCATTTCGCTTTCACGCATGTTTTCTTCGAATTTCTTGCGCTCAGTGATATCGCGCATGAATCCTGCGAACATCAGTTCGCCACCGATCTCCATGCTGCTGAATGCAATTTCAACCGGAAACTCGCGGCCGTCTTTGTGCCTTCCGATCGTTTCTACTGCCCGCCAGTCCATGGATCTTTGCGTGGTTTCCAGATGGCGTCGCATCCCTTTCATATGGCCGGCCGCCAGATGCTGCGGTTGCAGCAGGGCCAGACTATTTCCGATGAGCGCGTCCGGTGTGTGGCCGAAGACTTGTTGCAGCGCTGGATTTGCGTAGCGAATGATGCTGTTGCGGTCCATCAGCACGATTGCATTGGGGCAGGTCTCCCATAGCAGACGGAAGCGATCCTCGCTCTCTTCATGCGCCAGTTCGGCCCGCCTGCGCTCGGTGATGTCGCGAGTTAAAAGTATGAAATGTGGCTCGACGTTACCGACCACTGGCATAGCAGCTGCGGACAATTCAAACCAGGTTTCTCCTTGCTGCAGCGGCAGCGAATAGATGCCGCCTGCAGACCATCCTTTGTTCGCGGCTTCTTTTATCGCGCTCATGCACACTTCGGTAGCTGCTGGTGGAAAAACGTCGGAAAAGCACTTGCCCATGAACACTTCGGGCGGTGCGGCCAGTAAATCGCTTCGGTGAGCGTGGTAACTGAGCACGCGCCCATTGGCATCGACTTCAAAAAGCAGATCTGGGATGGCGTTCAGTGTGGTTTGCAAATGATCTTTGGCACCGCGCAAGGCTTCTTCCACCCGGTATTTTTCGGTGACATCACTGAACACCAGCACCACACCCACAATGCCATTCGTCGCATCGCGGATGGGGGCGGCACTGTCGGCGATTTGGTATTCCTGCCCACCACGCGCTATCAAGACGGTGTGGTTAGTCAAGCCCATCACCTCACCACGCTCCATGACACGTTGCACCGGATTGACGGAGGGCAGGCCCGTCTCGGCGCTGATGATACGAAACACCTCCGTCAAGGGGCGTCCCAGTGCGTCGGCCAACGGCCAACCGGTTAGGCGCGCGGCCACCGGGTTCATGCGGACAATCAAACCGGTCGCATCGGTGGCAATGACTGCATCACCGATTGAGTTGAGCGTGATGGCCAGGTTCTGCTGACTGTCTGTGAGCGCCGCCTCGCGCTGCGTCCAGGTTTGCACAATCTGGTTGAAGGCCGCCACCAGCTGGCCGATCTCGCCGGGCAGGCGCTCGGGCAGGAGCGTTGGAGTTCGCTTGACATCGGCCAGGGCAACCATGGCCTCTGAAGTGGCCACCAAGGGGGCGAGCTGGCGCCGCAACACCCACCAGATCAGCGCACCGGTGATCAGCGTCAGCAGCAGCGTGGCCCGAAGCAGGTTTTGTTGAAGCTCCTGCATCGGGACAAAAGCTTCTGCGGTGGGTAAGCCAAGCAGGATGTACCAGTCCCACGCAGGAAGCTGCTTCACCGATGCCAACTGCTCCTCACCCAGCGCGTTGACCAGCACTGCATAACCCTCGTAACCTGCGATGTTGCGGTCCACATAGCGGTTGATACCCGGCGCGGGCAGCACTTCCATGATGCGTTTCGGGTCAGTGGCCGTGATGATTTGTCGCGACTGCCGGTGAATCAGCAAATACCCGCCCGTCTTGCCATACGGGTTGAGTCTCAGGTTATCCAGAAAACTGAGCTTTTCTAAATTAGTGACGCCGACAAGCGCGCCAATCACCTTGCCCTGGGCATCGCGTACGGGCACGGCCATGGCGAAAACGGGGGCTTTAAGCTGCTTGCCCATGACCGGTTGGCCAACGGCTTCCTTGCCCTCCTTGAGCGCTGCCAGCATGAAATCCCGGTCTATGAAATTGACGCCCACGCGATTGGCTGAGCGCGGCACGTCGGCCATGGTGGTGCCATCCAGGCCGGCCACCCAGGCGCCGCCATTGAACAGCAGCTGCAGTAGGGGGAGCTGCTCCAGGCGGGCTTGCACTGCCGGCGGACTGCGCAGCAGATCGGCATCCATCTCTTTGGCAATCATCCGCAGGGCCTCCATGCGGTTGAGCATCTCCCGGTCGACCTGTTGGGCCATCGCCGTGACCACCGAAAACTGCTGCTCGCCCAGCAGCCGCTCCGTACTGGCCTGCAGGCGGCTGCTGACATAAGCCGACGTCGCCCAGATGCCCAGCACAAACACCAGCAACGTAAACGCCGTGGCGCGGGTCCTCAATGACTGCCAGGGGGCGAGTCTTGAAGTCATGTTTATGCCCTCAATTATGGGTTGAGCAGAATGTGGTCCGGAATGCCGACCTTGCCAATGTCATGCAGCGGAGCCGAGCGGGCCAGCAACTCGATGTAGTGTTTGGTCAGTAGGTGCGCAAACCGCACGCGCCCCCTGGACAGCACCAGCATCGGTTGGATGGGCTTGCTGATGCAGTCTGCAACGCCTAGCTCCAGGCCGCGTTGCTCGCTCACAGACTCCGACAGCGCGGTCACAAAAATCTCTGGTGAGCGGGTTGGCGCGTAGTCTGGTAAGTGCAACATAAGCGTCGAGCTCGGGCATCATGATTTCCAACAAAATCAGATCAAGCTTTGGGTCGAGTCCTGCCACGCGCAATGCGCACTCTCCTGAGTTTGCAGCCAACAGGGTACAAAAGGGCAGAGGCAAGTCGCTCCGTACCTTCAGGTAGTCCGGGTTGTCATCCGCCAGGAGAATCGTTGGTATTGAATGTGCCATCATAGATATCCATGCCACCTTGTTCGGAATGCGATTACCTATCTTTAATATGCCAGCGTGGCGAACGCCAGATGCATTCAATGTAGACGATTACTGAGGGTCTATGGCGGATATCAACTTTACTAAGAACTATCCAAATAGTTGACGGCCACACGGTCGAAACCTGTACTCGCTCTGGAGGAGCCGAATCACGGACAGCTACTTCCGCATTGTGCGGTCAAACGCATTGGCTTTGGAACCGCGCCTAAGTGGCAAATTGGGTGACACTAAAGCTGACTTTCAAAGTGGGTACATCTGTTTGATTCACGGATTCGACCCGCTAGAAAAGTATGGCTGGTACCGCAGCAAACATGAAGACTGGGACTGCCTGCTGACAAGTACCAGGTGGACTTCAGATAACACGCTATTCATCAGTATCGGAAAACGCTTCATTCCAGTCAACCACCCGAGCACTGCTATCGGATGTAAGCTTTGTGGCGATGAGTTCTAAAGTCTGTATTCGGCTTTGGGTCGACCGCGGCTGTAGGCCAGGAGCGGTTGGCCACGACTGTTTGCTTTCTAGACTGTTGTCAATCATTTCAAAACTACATAAAAACAAATGCTTGGTAGCACTAGCAAAGGCGAGGTCTTGACCTTGCCATTCTCATCGCCCACTTCAACTCATTTTCAGAACTCGCATCAAACGATACGCCGCTGGAATAATGAAAAGCGACAATAGTGGCGCCGTGACCATCCCTCCCAGCATGGGAGCCGCAATCCGGCTCATCACTTCGGAGCCAGTTCCACTACCCCAGATAATGGGAATCAAACCCGCCAGGATCACCGCTACCGTCATGGCCTTGGGACGCACCCGAAGCACCGCACCTTCGCGGATGGCATCCAGAACCATGACGACTCCGGGGGCTTCATCTCGGGTCGTTCGCTCGGCCAAGGCTTGCTTGAGATAGAGCAGCATCACGACACCAAACTCAGCAGCCACACCGGCCAGTGCAATAAAACCGACGCCGGTGGCCACCGACAGGTGGTAGCCCATCAGGTACAGAAACCAGACCCCACCCGTGAGTGCGAATGGCAACGTGGCCATGATCAGCGCAGCCTCGTCCAGCCGGTTGAAGGTCAAGTACAGCAGCACGAAGATGATGAGCAAAGTGGCCGGCACCACGACTTTGAGTCGCGCATTGGCCCGTTCCAGAAACTCGAACTGGCCTGAGTAAGTGACGCTGACCCCAGGTTCGAGCTTGACCTGCTGGCTCACCGCCTGACGTAGGTCATTGGCGACGGAAGCCAGATCTCTCCCGCGTACGTCCACATAGACCCAGTTGGAGGGCCGCGCGTTCTCGGTCTTGAGCATGGGCGGACCATCCGTGATCCTGACTTTGGCCACCGTACCCAGCGTGATTTGCTGCCCCATGGGTGTGAGGATCGGAAGTTGAACCAGTTTTTCGGGGGTGTCTCTCCACTCCCTGGGGTAGCGCAAATTGATGGGGAAGCGCGCCAAGCCCTCGACGGTTTCCGCCACATTCTCTCCACCAATGGCGCCAGAGACCAGGGTTTGCACGTCATTGATATTCAAGCCATAGCGACCGGCCGCCACTCGGTCGATCTGCACATCGACGTAACGCCCTCCGGTCAAACGTTCGGCCAAGGCGCTCGACACACCGGGCACGCCTTTGGCTACCTGTTCGATCTGGCTGGCGATGCGGTCAATGGTGGCCAGGTCAGTCCCGTTGACTTTGACGCCAATGGGGCTTTTGACACCGGTGGCGAGCATGTCAATGCGGTTGCGGATCGGTGGGATCCAGATGTTTGAAAGTCCCGGCACCTGGACAGCCTGGTCCAGCGCTTCGATCAGTTTCTCCGGCGTTATACCGGTACGCCATTGGTCCCGGGGTTTGAGCTGAACGGTGGTCTCGAACATCTCCATGGGTGCCGGGTCAGTGGCGGTCTCCGCACGACCCGCTTTGCCAAAAACGCGCTCAACTTCGGGCACAGTTTTGATCATGCGGTTGGTGATCTGCAGCAGCTCAGACGCTTTCTGCGCCGAGAGCCCCGGCAAGGCCGACGGCATGTAGAGCAAATCCCCTTCGTCCAAGGGTGGCAGGAACTCCCCGCCCAACTGGCTCACAGGCCACAGCGTGGTGGCAAAGACCAGAACAGCAATAGCCAAAGTGGCTTTGGGCCACTGCAGCACCCACTCCAGTGCGGGGCGGTACACCGCGATCAGGGCCCGGGTGATGGGATTGCGCTGCTCATCCGGGATGTGCCCTCGGATCCAGTACCCCATCAGGACGGGGATCAAAGTCACCGAAAGTCCTGCCGCCGCTGCCATGGCATAGGTCTTGGTAAAAGCCAGCGGGCCAAACAGGCGTCCCTCCTGGGCCTCCAACGTGAACACCGGGATGAAGGACAAGGTGATGATGAGCAAGGAGAAGAACAGCGCAGGACCCACTTCTACGGCCGCATCGGTGATGACGCCCCAACGCGCTTGACCCACCAGAGGCTGCTCAGGATGGGCATGCTGCCAAGCCTCCAGTTTCTTGTGGGCGTTCTCGATCATCACCACGGCGGCATCGACCATTGCACCGATGGCAATGGCAATCCCGCCTAGGGACATGATGTTGGCGTTGATCCCCTGGATATGCATCACGACGAAGGCTGCCACGATGCCCAGTGGCAAGGAGATGATCGCCACCAGGGCTGAACGCAGGTGGCCCAGAAACAGCACGCACACCAGTGCCACTACGACGAACTCCTCCACGAGCTTGGCAGACAGGTTGTCGATGGCCCGCTCGATCAGGGCGCTGCGGTCGTAGGTGGTGACGACCTCCACTCCTGGTGGCAGGCTTTTTTGCAGTTCGGCCAGCTTGGTTTTGACGGCACGGATGGTTTCCTGGGCATTTTTGCCAGAGCGCAGCAGTACGACGCCACCAGCGACCTCTCCCTGTCCATCAAGTTCGGCCACGCCACGGCGCATTTCTGGTCCGACCTGTACGGTGGCCACGTCCCCAAGCCGAACCGCAATGCCGCCGCGGCTGGACAGTGGGATGGCCCGAAAATCGTCCAGGGTCCGCAGGTAGCCATTGACCCGCACCATGTACTCGGCCTCGGCCAGTTCCAGCACTGAGCCGCCTGTTTCCTGATTCCCGCTTATCAAGGCCTGGCGAACCTGCTCGTAGGTGATGCCATAGCCATTGAGCTGGAGGGGGTCCAACACGACCTGGTACTGCTTGACCATGCCGCCTACGCTGGCCACTTCAGCGACATTGGGCAAGGTCTTGAGTTCAAATTTCAGGAACCAGTCCTGCAATGCCCGCAGTTGCGACAGATCATGTCCACCAGTACGGTCCACCAAGGCGTACTGGTAGATCCAGCCCACACCGGTGGCATCGGGTCCTAGGGCCGACTTGGCACCTGCGGGCAGCCGTCCTTGTACCTGGTTGAGGTATTCCAGAACGCGGGAACGCGCCCAGTAAAGATCGGTGGAATCGTCAAACAGGATGTAGACGAAGGAGTCCCCAAAAAAGGAGAAGCCCCGCACTGTTTTGGCGCCAGGTACGGACAGCATGGTGGTGGCCAACGGGTAGGTGACCTGGTTTTCCACAATTTGTGGTGCCTGTCCGGGGTAGCTGGTACGGATGATGACCTGAACATCGGACAGGTCCGGCAAGGCGTCGATGGGTGTGGAACGCACGGCCCACAGGCCAGCACCCGCCAGAAACACAGTGGCGAGCAGTACCAAAAAGCGGTTTGAGACTGACCAGCGGATGATGGCCGCGATCATGGCTTCACCCCCTTGAGCGCCACCACCTCATATTCGTCGCCAACCGCCCGAAACTGGAATTGCACGGTGTCCCCAACTTTGAAACCAGACGACTGCAACTCTTTCGCACGCTTGAAGCCCATGGTCATGGCCGGCCATTTGAGAGCCGGCACGGGTTCGTGGCGCAGCTTGATGTTGGAGGCATCCAGTTCCTCGATTACTCCCTGCGTTTCAAAGGCAAAAACCTTTTCCATACTGGGGGCAGCAGGACTCATCGAGGTGGAAGGCGGGCTCGATGAAGGAACGATCCCTCGCATGCTGGCTTCCGAATCCAACAGAAACTGACCCGATGCCACCACTTTTTGGCCTGCACTGAGGCCTTGGCGTATGACCAACTGCCCCTCACGTTCCGCGCCGAGCAGTACGTCAACCGGTCTGTATTGGCCCCCGTCCTCGGCCAGATAAACCAAGGCGCGCTTGCCGGTTCGGATCACGGCGTCTGAGGGCACCAGCAGGACAGATTCTGTGGGGCCGTGCAAGGTAGCTGTGGCCAACATGCCGGCACGCAACCTCTGGCCGGGATTGGGAAGTTCGACCCTGATGCGCAAGGTTCTCGTGTCCGGGTTGGTTTCTGTCAACACCGATGTCACCTTGCCCTTGAGGATGGTTTCAGGTGCGGTAGCGAGGCGGGCCTCCACCGCTTGTCCGATTTCCAGCGTGGATGCCTGGGCCTGCGGAACGGCCAACTCCAGCCATACCGTGCCCAATCCGGTGATGCGTGCCAATGTCATGCCGGGGCTCAGGCTCATTCCCTGGCGCACCATCAACTCGGAGATCACACCCGAACCAGGTGCCGTGATGGTGGTCACCCCCAGGGGGCGATTGCTGCTGTCAACGCGCTCGACCAATGCGGGGGGCATGCCTAGCAGTACCAGACGCTGACGGGCCGCCTGCGTCAAAGCAGCGTCGCCCATCGCTTTGACCACAAGAAACTCTTGTTGCGCGCCCACCCATTCCGGATTGGTGACGTCGGCCAGAGGGCTGCCTGCGGCAATGACATCACCAGGTGCACGGGCGTAGACGCGCTCGACAAAGCCACCGGTACGGGCCTGGACGATGCTGACATCCCGTTCGCTGAGTTGCAGGGCTCCGGCAACTTCTACCGTGTTGGAGATGTTCTGTTGCACAACGGTGGCCAGGCGCATTCCCAAACTTTGACTGGCGTGTGTGGAGACAGCCAGTGCGCCCGTGTCCGCTCCGCTTTCGTCGGCATAGCGTGCTACCAGTTGCATGTCCATGAACGGGGATGGGCCAGGTTTGTCGAACTTGGCATCGGGTTTCATGGGGTCGTACCAGTACAGCACTTTGCGTTCTGACTTGGAAGATTCGGCGGTGGCAGGTGACATGTTGGAACTGCGCTTGGTCCACCAAGCACCACCTGCAGCACCCAGAGCCAAGATCAGCAGGCCGATTGCGGTAAGGGCGAAATTCTTTTTTATGGATGCAGAGTTCATTGCGCACCTCCGGTCAGTGGGGCATCGTTGGTGAAGTACAGGCTTGCGCTGATGGTCTGACGCTCTCCCTGCAAGGCAAGGAATCGCAGTTGGGTTTCCAGGGATTCCCGGCGTGCCGCCAGGTGCTCTACCAAGCTTCCTTTTCCTGCCTGGTAGGCTGAAAGTGTCAAGGCGACCTTGTCGCGCATCAGGGGCTGCAGAACTGTCTGGTTGCGCTCCACGGCCAGATTCAGGCGTTCCAGCTCAGCCCATTGAGTGTTGAGTTCCTGCAGGTGTTCGCGCCGCAGAAGCTCCAGCTCTGCATCCAGGCCCAACCGCTCTATCTGCTTGGCTGCGATGAGCGGATCCTGGCGCTTCGCTGGTGCCGTGGGAAGGTCAAAAGTAACTTTGACCGAGACCATGTCACCAAACTGCTCCCCACGGCGCTGGTAGGCGAGCTCCAAACCCCAGTCTGGTTTTTTTGCGGCCTGCGCTTCCTGGAGCTCGGCGTCCAGCACACGGCTGGTGCTGCTGAGCAGGTTGACATCGGGATGGTCTTGAATGCGGTGGGCCAAAGCCTCACGGTCCAGTGCCCAACTGGGCGGTTCGCCCTCCAGTGATTCACCGGCGGCAGCTCCAATCCAGCGTTGCAGTGCGGCTATGGCCTGTGCACGCTGAGCTCGCAGCTCGTCCAGGCGCTCGGCCAGCATGGCCGCCTCCTGCCTGGGCATCAATACGTCGGTGATGGTGCCGCGCCCACCGGCCAGTTGTGCCTGGACCGCCGATTCCAGGAGCTTGTTTTGTTGGAAGAGACTGTCAAACAGTGCGATCTGTCGCTCCAAGGCATAGCGGCGGATCCACGCCATGGCGGCTTCTCTGCGCACGGTCAACGTTGAGAGCTGTTGTGCCGATTCGGCTTGCTGGACTTTGGCCTGGGCCACGGCAACGCGGGCTTCCCGTTTGCTGCGGTTGGGAATGTCCTGCATGTAAGCGATGCGCTGCATCGTCATGAAATCACCAGTCAGGCTATACCGATCTGGCCCTGCGACGGGCAGGTTCTCGACACCGACTGCCAGCTTTGGGTCTGGCAGCTCTCCAGCCGGAGCAGCGGCTGCGCGTGCGGTATCCACCCTGGCCTGAGATGCTGCAAGGGTGGGCGCTCCCCGGATAGCCAGGGATAAGGCTTGCTCAAAGGACAGTGGCGTGGCCCATAGCGGCAAAGCCACTGCGAGCGGGAAGGCAAATGCAACCAACCTGCGGCTGACACGGTGCCCAAGGGGGTGAACGGAACAAGGCATGTCCCAACTCCTGAAATATTGCGCTTGCGCGCGACGACCCGGCCGCACAAAGACGGCAAGGCACGGATTCAAGGGGTTGGGGTCAGGCTGGCGGACGCCAGATGGGGATGTGGCGAGGCTCTATGGCACGGTCGTTCAGACGGGCCAAGAAAGTGTCTTTGCTGAAAGCTTCGGGGATTGCGGGGAAATGCACAGAAAGGCCCAAGCTGCCGATCTTGCAGTCTTGGCCTACTTTGCAGGTTTTTCCCGTTTTGAGCAGGGTTTCCATGTCATTGCAGCAGTCCCCCAATTTGGCTACGGGTGTCTGCTCCATGTCGGCACCGAGCTGCAGTTCTGCAATGGCGGCCATTTCCATCGGGCAAGGCATCTTCGGCACGCCCAAACCCGCATATCCCGCCAAAGGAATTGCCAGGCTGAGCATCATCAACAGAATGAGACGAACGGTGCGCACGATCCGATTAAACCCGAAGTGGAAGTTCAACGCCAAACCAGGGTTCCGGCTACAGCGTTTTGCCCCTTAAACGCAGTGCATTCCCGACGACGGATGCTGAACTGAAGCTCATGGCCAATGCGGCGACCATGGGCGATAGCAGCCAACCGGTGAATGGGTAGAGCAACCCAGCGGCCAACGGAATCCCCAAAGCGTTGTACAGAAAAGCAAACATGAGGTTTTGCTTCATATTGCCCACCGTGGCGTTAGACAACCCCAATGCAATGGAAATGCCGCGCAGATCGCCTTTGACCAAAGTGACCTGAGCGCTATTCATGGCGACGTCCGTGCCCGTTCCCATGGCAATACCGACATTGGCCTTGGCGAGGGCTGGCGCATCGTTGATTCCGTCACCGGCCATGGCCACGATGCGGCCTTGCTTTTGCAGCAACTCCACCAAGGCCAATTTATCCTGAGGTTTGACTTCGCCGTATACCTCCTCAATTCCGAGCTTGGCGCCAACGGCTTTGGCGGTGGTGACGCCATCACCGGTCGCCATCACGATGCGCATGCCGGCGGCTTTGAGTGAAGCCAAGGCTTCCATCGTGCTGCTCTTGATCGGATCCGACACAGCCAGCAGACCAGCCAGCTTTCCGTCGATGGCGAGGTGCATCACGCTTGCTCCCTCGGCGCGCAGTGCTTCGGCTTGAGTTTTCAGAACATCCACGGAGACGTTGATCTGTTGCATCAGTGCAGTATTTCCCAAAACCAGATGACGCCCACTCACCTGGCCTTGAACGCCGATGCCAGATCCTGATTCGAAGTTCTCTGGTTTGTCCAACACCAGCTTGCGCTCGCGTGCTGCCGCCACGATGGCCGCGGCCAAAGGATGCTCGCTGCCTTGGTCCAGGCTGGCTGCCAAGCGCAGAACTTCGTCTGCATCCAATCCGTCCATCGGGATTGCCTTCTCAAACCTGGGGCGTCCTTCGGTCAAGGTCCCGGTTTTATCGATGATTAGGGTGTCTACCTTGCGCAGGTTCTCAATGGCAGCTGCATCCCGGAATAACACGCCGTTGGTAGCGCCCTTGCCAGTGGCAACCATGATGGACATGGGGGTAGCAAGGCCCAGCGCACATGGGCAGGCAATGATCAGCACAGCAACCGCATTGATCAATCCATACACCCAACTGGGTTCGGGACCAAATAGCCCCCAACCAAGCAAAGTCAGCGCGGCAATGCTCACAACGGCAACAACGAAGTAGCCCGCCACCACGTCGGCCATGCGCTGCATGGGCGCTCTGGAGCGTTGGGCCTGGGCCACCATCTGCACGATCTGGGACAGCACGGTGTCGGATCCGACTTTTTCCGATTTCATGACCAAAGAGCCGCTGGTGTTGATGGTCGCGCCGATGACCTTGTCCCCAACCCGTTTGGTGACTGGCAGCGGCTCACCAGTGAGCATGGATTCATCGACTGCACTGCTGCCTTCTGTGACCACCCCATCCACTGGCACTTTCTCACCAGGACGCACACGCAGCAGGTCGCCAAGGTGGACGTGGGTTAGTTCAATGTCCTCTTCTGTTCCATCTGTCTTGATACGCCGCGCAGTCTTGGGAGCCAAGCCCAGAAGAGATTTGATCGCGGCAGAGGTCTGGGAACGGGCCTTGAGCTCCAGCATCTGGCCCAAAAGGGTCAGGGAAACGATGACGGCTGCTGCTTCAAAGTACACCGCGACCCGACCCATTGACACGAAGGAGTCGGGAAAAACCCTTGGAGCTATGGTGGCCACCACGCTGTAGAGGTAGGCCGCACCCGTACCAAGACCGATGAGCGTCCACATATTGGGGCTGCGGTTGGCAAAGGATTGTGCGGCGCGAACGAAAAATGGCCATCCCGCCCACACCACGATGGGGGTGGCCAGTGCGAACTCCACCCAGCTCTGCACCGCCATGTCCATCCACTGCAGTCGGTGCCCAAACATGGCAAGTACGAAAACTACGGCGGTGAGCGGCAGTGTCCACCAGAAGCGGTGTTCAAAGTCCAACAATTCCGGGTTCTCTTCGTCGTCCAACGAGGGCATGACCGGCTCCAATCCCATGCCGCATTTGGGACAACTTCCCGGATGGTCTTGGCGTATTTCCGGATGCATCGGACAGGTGTAGACCGTTCCGGCGACGACCTGCGGTGCGGGTGGCTTCTCATGAGGCGCTTCCGTATACTGCATGGGATTGGCGTCGAACTTGGCTTTGCACTTGGGGCCGCAGAAAAAAAAGCTCTGCCCCATATGCTCGGAATGGTGGGGTGACTGGGCAGTTACCTTCATCCCACACACTGGGTCTTTGAGTGCGTTTGCGTCGTTGGGTGGTCCAGCCTGCAGAGGGTCTGCGTCCTGATGCCCGCTATGCGTCGAATGGTCCATTTTTTTACTCCCTAAAAACTTACCAAAACACCTCAAACCCGCGGAGTGCCTACTTAGCGATAGCCTTGAAACACGCGCGAACTGCCATCTTTGGAAACCAGCAAGACGTCATAGGGATCTTTCCGCCCACCATATACCGCGCCATCCATACCAGGCGAGCCCACAGGCATCCCCGGCACGGACAAACCGATCGCTGCGGGTTTCTCTTTCAACAACCGTTTGATGTCATTCGCGGGCACATGCCCTTCAATGGCGTAGCCACCGACCAGTGCCGTGTGGCAAGACCCCAATTGCCGTGGCATGCCCAGTCGCTCGCGCACCACATCGTTCCCGTTTTGGTTGACCTTCACTGTGAAGCCGGATTTCTCCAGGTGGGCAACCCAGTCCTTGCAACACCCACAGTTGGGGTCTTTCCAGACCTCGATGGAGGTGCCGTGACTGGCAGCATGTGCGCATGGCAAAGCCAGAACCAAAACGGATGCGAGCAGCATTCGACGCTGCAGTTGTGTCTTAAAGGGAGTGTTCATGACCTGATCCTCTGTAGTTTGGATGGAAAGCACCATTCCCGCTTTGACAAATGACAAAGCGCCATATCGGCGCCTTGTCATTTCCGGAAATTGTGTGCAAGCCTCACTTGCCAATAGGTGGGCTTATTTAACCGTCTGAATATCGGTGACCACCATTTTTCCGCCGTCGTTGATGACTGCGAACTTGACCTTGTCACCCGGCTGGACCTTGTCTAGAAGGGATTTTTCCTTGGCAGTAAACACCATGGTCATGCCCGGCATCTCCAGGTTCTTGATCTCGCCGTGCTTGATGGTGACCTTGCCAGCGTCCTTGTCTACTTTGCGGATTTCTCCGTCGGTCATTTGGCTCATGTCCATCTTGCTGTCCGCCTGCGCGTGCACAACTGTGGGGATCGCTGCCAAAGTGACCAAGGCTGTGGCAATGGTGGCAAGTGTTTGAGTGAATCGGTTCATGCAGTGTTCTCCTGAATCAGTTGAAAGTGGGATGTTTCACGAAATGGGGCGCTCTTACTGACCAGCTACCTTGACCTGGCCCTTCATGCCGGCCTCGTAATGACCAGGCATCAGGCATGCAAAGTTCACAGCACCGGCTTTGGTGAATTGCCAGATGATTTCGCCTTGGGCGCCCGGAGCCACTGTCACTTTGCTGGGTTCGTCATGTTCCATGTCAGGGAACTTCTTCATCTGCTCCAGATGTTCCAGCAGCTCCTTCTGGGTACCCAAGCTCAGTTCGTGTTTTACCTTGCCGGAGTTTTTCACTACAAAACGGATGGTCTCTCCCTTTTTGACCTGAATGTCGGAAGGTGTGTAACGCATGGTGTCGGCCATATCCACGGTGATCGTGCGAGTGACTTTGGAAGCTACACCGGCCTTGCCAATGGCAGAGTCATCGTGACCACCTGCGTGGTTGCCGTTTGCAAGGGCGGCGGTAGATAGCGCAGCGACGGCGATTGCGGTCAGGATGGGCGCGAAGGATTTAACGAATGTCATGAAGGGTTCCTGGGTTAAAAAATGAGAATGGGCTAGTGACCAGCGTGACCGGTCGGTTTGCGGGCATTGAGTACAGTGGTGGGTGTGGCTTTGCCGGTGGCCGGTGTCCCCGCACTGATTTCGGAGCGGAAGCGGGCGGGTTCAGACAGGGGTTCGGTGTATTCATGGGCAACCGTGCCTGCGGGATATTTATAGGGGCCCGGATCGCTGTAGTCACCGGACTTCTGGTCCTTGCGTACTTTGAGGACGCTGAACATGCCACCCATCTCAACCGGGCCATACTGGGCTTGTCCGGTCATCATCGGCGCGGTGTTGTCAGGGATGGGCATTTCCATGTCTCCCATGTCCGCCATGCCGCGCTCACCCATGAGCATGTAGTCCGGCGCCACTTTCTGGATCTTCTTGATCAGACCACGGTGGTCCACACCCACCATCGTGGGGACGGTATGTCCCATGGCGTTCATGGTGTGGTGGCTCTTGTGGCAATGGAAGGCCCAGTCGCCTTCTTCGTCAGCTACGAATTCCACCTGGCGCATTTGTCCCACAGCCACGTCGGTGGTGACCTCGTACCAGCGCGAGGATGGCGGAGTTGGGCCACCGTCTGTGCCCGTGACTTGAAACTCATGGCCATGCAGATGAATAGGATGGTTGGTCATCGTCAAGTTGCCCACTCGGATACGCACCCGGTCGTTTTGGCGCACATTGAGGGTGTCGATGCCAGGAAACACTCGGCTGTTCCAAGACCAGATGTTGAAGTCCGTCATGGTGTTGATCTTGGGCGTCTTGGTTCCCGGCTCCACGTCAAAAGCGTTCAGCAGGAAACAGAAATCCCGGTCCACCTCGCTGATATGGGGGTTCTTCTCCTTGGGATGGGTCACCCAAAAGCCCATCATGCCCATGGCCATCTGGACCATTTCATCGGCATGCGGGTGGTACATAAACGTCCCAGGTCGGCGCGCCACGAACTCGTAGACATAGGTCTTACCGACTGGAATCGCCTTCTGATTCAGACCGCCAACGCCATCCATGCCGTTGGGCAAGCGCTGGCCGTGCCAGTGCACCGTGGTGTGCTCAGGAAGTTTGTTGGTCACAAAAACACGCACACGGTCTCCCTCGACCACCTCAATCGTGGGGCCTGGGCTTTGGCCGTTGTAGCCCCACATATTGACCTTGAACCCTGGGGAAACTTCCCGTTCGACGGGTTCCGCCACCAAGTGGAATTCCTTGACACCGTTGTTCATGCGCCAGGGCAAGGTCCAACCATTGAGGGTGACCACGGGGTTGTAGGGGCGCCCGGTGGTAGGCACCAAGGGGGGTGCAGTATTGACTGATGTTTGAATCACCGGCTCAGGCAAAGTGGCCATGGCAGAGCGCGCCACTGCCAAACCGGCAACCGTTGTGGCTGCGCCGGCAAAGAATCGGCGGCGTGAATTGATAGGTTCCATGGTTTTCCTTGTTATTTGGTCGCAGCGTTTTCGCCACCGGCACCGGCCAGGCTGACAAAGCTGGTGGGGGTACCGCCCTGGAGAACGAATTGCAGATCCGTCTCGGCAATCAGGAAATCGCGTTGGGCGTTGATAGAGCTAATCTGGGCCTGCAGCAGCTCATTGGTCTGCGTCAACAGGTCCCAGACGCTGAGCAGCATGCCGTTGTAGCGAAGCACGACTTCATCGTTGATGAACTGCTGCAAAGTCAGTTCATCCTTGGCAAGTTGGGCAGCTTGGTGGCTTGAGGTGTAGATGTCGAAAGCCAATTGGGCATTGGTACCCGCTTTCAGGCCCTCGGAGCGTGGCAATACATTGCGCAGTGCAGACAGTCCTTGTTGGAAGACAACTGGAGACAGCGCTTGCTTGGGCATATCCGGCATAGCGTCCGCCAAACCTACCTTTGAGGAGACGCCCCACAGTTTGGTAGCTTTGAGCAGTGCTGTTTGGGTTTGCTTGGCTTCAATGTCCGCCCTGAGCGTTTGAAGTTTCATTTTTCCCAGCTTGGATTCCCATTGGGCCTGCTCCATCCGGCTCCAGTTGCCGACGCGGGTCATGCGACGGGCGAGCTCTGCGGCGGCGGCGGTGGTTTCCTGCATGTCACGCTGTTGCTTCAACGACAGGCTGGCCGCGACCGCGGTGAACCAGGCCTTGCGGGCGTCTGCAGCTACATCCAGAACAGTGTCAAAGTCCTCAACCCGGCGGCGTACCGCAGGTGCAACTTCCAACCAACGACCCTGCGCAATGCGCTCTTGGTTCTCGGCGCCCAGTTGGGACAGAGGACCAGCTAGCTCCGGGCGTGTACGCCAAGCTTGGCGGACCGCCGCATCGGCCGATTTGATCCAGGTATCAGGAGGTGTGTAGGGTGGACTGTTTTGCGCGTTGTCGTTGGCTGACTCCCACTTCAGCACATCTGCATGACCACGTTTGAACTGGGAGACTTCCTCATTGGCTTTGCGCCAATCGATGGAGCCTTGCTCCAGAGGCCCTTGGGTTGCCTGCTGGGCAGATACCGAACCAGCGAGGGCAAGTAGTGCGAACGTGGTCAGCCACAGTGACTTTTTCCGCACAATCGGAACACGGTGCATGGGGTATCCCTTTGGGGTAGTTGAAATCTGCCTGCACTCTATCGAGCAGCGCCCAACATCAAGCTGTCTTTTAGATTACAAATTTGTCATCTTGGTGGCTTCCTGCGCAATCGAGGCACACTTGCGCAAAGGACGTTGACTGTGAAGATATTGATCGTTGAAGACGAGCCCAAAACGGGCGAATACTTGCGACAAGGCCTCAAGGAGGCCAGCTTTGTCGTGGATTTGGTTCCCGACGGCAATGACGGGCTTCATGCGGCCTTGGAAGGTACGCACGACCTCATCATCCTGGATGTGATGCTGCCGGGCATGGATGGCTGGGAGGTCATGCGCAACTTGCGCCTTCAAGGGAACATGGTTCCGGTGCTGTTTCTCACGGCCAAGGACCAGATCGAAGACCGCGTCAAGGGGTTGGAACTGGGGGCGGATGACTACCTGGTCAAACCATTCTCTTTTGCAGAACTACTGGCACGTGTCAGAACCATTCTGCGGCGTGGGAAGTCCGGTGTGGAGGCAACGTCCCTCAAAGTGGCGGATCTGGAGCTCGATTTGCTGCGCAGGCGCGTGAGTCGTGGTGGCAAGCGGATTGACCTCACTTCCAAAGAATTCGGTTTGCTGGAGCTTCTGATGCGCCGACAAGGAGAGGTGCTGCCGCGGTCGCTGATTGCCTCCCAGGTCTGGGATATGAACTTTGACAGCGACACCAACGTGATCGAGGTCGCCGTACGTCGGCTGCGCAGCAAGATCGATGATCCGTTTGAACCCAAATTGCTCCAGACGGTACGGGGCATGGGCTACGTTCTGGAAATACCGCCCACCGCCCCATGACACAGCGCTTCTCACTGACAACAAGGCTCACGCTTTTCTACACCTTGGCATCCGCGGCGGTGTTACTGGGCCTGGGGTGGGTGACCTCTGTGGCCATGAACCAGCACTTTGAGGACCTGGACCGAGCGACGCTGGAGGACAAGATCCATTTGATTCAGGAAGTGGGTGGCAAAGCCCTCTCCAGACCTGACGTGCACCAGAACCTCGACGACATCCTGCATAGCCACGAAGGACTGTTTGTCAGCATCCATCGCAATGGCAAGCCCATCTACGCCACCTCTGATCTGAAAATCCCCAACGAGGCGGCAACCACTGTGGGAGAAGACCCTCAGACCCAGCCCGTACTGCGGTGGCAAAACGATGAGCACGAATACCGGGCATTGGGTGCGCTGCTACCAAGCACCTCGGCAGAGTCCGTTCCCACGACCGTGTGGGTCGCGCTGGATACGCAGCACCATGCCCATTTTCAGCGGCAGTTCCAGACCACGTTGATGGTGTACGTGGCTCTTGCCACTTTGTTCAGTGGTCTGTTGGGCTGGTTTGCAGCCCATAGCGGATTGGCCCCGCTACGCATCATGAAAATCCGCGCCCAGTCGGTGACTTCCAACAAAATGGGCGAACGCATGCCGGTGGAGGCCGTACCGGTGGAGATGGCAGACCTCGCCGTCACCTTGAATGACATGCTGGACCGGCTGCAGGAAGACTTTCGTCGCCTGTCAGAGTTTTCGTCCGACCTGGCGCATGAACTCCGTACGCCCATCAGCAACCTGCTCACAGAGACACAGGTCACGCTGTCCATGGTCCGATCCAATGCGGACTACCAGGATGTACTGGCTTCCAATTCGGAGGAGCTTCAGCGTCTGGCCAGGATGGTGTCTGACATGCTTTTCTTAGCGAAGACTGAAAATGGTTCGGCACTCCCCAGCCAAGAACACATCTCGGTCGCAAAAGAAGCCCAGGCGCTGTATGATTTTTACGAGGCCTTGGCTTCAGAAAAGGGGCTTCGACTAGAGCTAGTTGGCAACGTGAGCATCGTCGGGGATCGACTATTGCTGCGGCGCGCTTTGAGCAATCTTCTGTCAAATGCACTCCGCCATGCAAGCCCGAACACAGCAGTTTCAATTCATTTCCAGGCCCACGCTGACAACACCAGTGTGCGTGTAACCAATCGAGGTACAGACATCAACCCAGAAATGTTGCCAAGGTTATTTGACCGTTTCTTCCGCGTCGACAAGTCAAGAACCCATTCAGACAGCGACGGCGCAGGTTTGGGTCTGGCCATCACACGGGCGATCATGGAGGCGCACGGTGGGAGTATCTCCGTCACATCTGAGGCTGGAATTACGTGCTTCTCCCTGGATTTTCCCGCAAAACCGCCCCCTGTCTAGCCTACGTGACTCGTCGCATACGTCCCAGAAAGCCACCCATGAAAGTTAACATGAAGCCCCTCAAACGAATCCCCATCAGTATCTGGGTGCTAGGCTTTGTGAGCATGCTGATGGATATTTCCTCTGAGATGATCCACAGCCTATTGCCCATGTTTTTGGTGGGCGCACTGGGTGTCAGTGCTTTTACTGTAGGGATCATTGAAGGACTCGCCGAATCCACGGCACTCATAGTCAAGGTGTTTTCGGGCGCCCTCAGCGACTATTTGGGCAAACGCAAGGGCTTGGCCTTGCTGGGCTATGCGATGGGTGCATTTACCAAACCGCTGTTTGCGATTGCCTCCGGAACCGGCGTCGTGATTGCTGCACGGTTGATTGACAGAGTAGGAAAGGGCATACGTGGTGCGCCCCGCGACGCACTGGTGGCGGACCTTGCCCCGCCCGAGGTGCGAGGTGAAGCATTTGGTCTGCGGCAGTCTTTGGACACCGTGGGGGCTTTTCTTGGCCCCTTGCTGGCCGTAGCACTCATGCTTCTGTGGTCCGACGATTTTCGTGCCGTGTTTTGGGTAGCAGTTATTCCTGGGTTGTTGGCAGTAGTACTACTGTTCTTCGGTGTCAGCGAGCCTCAGCGGCAGAGCGGAACCAAAAAAACTAACCCTATTACCAGCGCAAACTGGAATCGCCTCAGCGGTCCCTACTGGTGGGTCGTTGGCATTGGGGCCGTTTTTGCGCTGGCGCGTTTCAGTGAAGCCTTTTTGGTCTTACGAGCCCAGCAAACCGGCGTAGCCGTCGCTCTGGTCCCATTGGTCATGGTGGCCATGAATCTGGTCTACGCGATGTCGGCCTATCCCTTCGGATGGGTCTCCGACCGTGTGAGCCATACCAAACTGTTGGTGTTGGGACTGATCGTCTTGATATTTGCTGACCTTGTACTCGCTAGTGGACGTGATTGGGTCACGATGTTGCTGGGTGTAGCGCTCTGGGGTATCCATATGGGCATCACCCAAGGGTTGCTGGCCACCATGGTCGCAGACACCGCCCCCGCAGATCTGAGGGGAACCGCCTATGGGGTTTTCAACCTGGCGAGCGGTGTTGCGATGCTGATCGCAAGTGGACTGGCGGGGTGGCTGTGGGATCGCCATGGTGCAGAAGCCACATTCCTGGCTGGAGCGGCATTCTGTCTTCTAGCACTCGTGGGTTTGGTTCTTCGATGGCTACGCGTGCACAACGGATAAATTTGGCGGCTAACGATTTGTCCGCGACCGCCTCGAAACCAATTGCATGCCCGCCGCAATGAGCACCAGTACCAACCCATAGGCGAGCACCTGCATTCCCGCTGGCTGCGCCTCGTAGCCAACCAGCCCGTGAAGAATGGTTCCGACTGCAGTGTTCTGGGAAAGTGCACCAGAGGTGTCCCACAGAGGCATTGCTAAGCTGGGCAGCAAGTCGGCTTGGATCAATAGGCGAGCAGCCTGTGATGCCATGCTCGCGGCCAGCAATAGCACCAAAATGCTGGTTACAGCAAAGAACCAACGCACCGGTATTCTGAGCAGCCCCGCATACAACAACGTAGCGACGATGGCCCCTGAGGCCAGGCCCATCAATCCACCGAGAAGGGTGTCACGAATACCGTTGTCCCCGCCTGTAGCCACTCCATAGAGGAAAAGAACCGTTTCCGACCCTTCACGCAGCACTGCGAGGGCCACCACGAACAAGATAACTGAACGCTCACGACTGCCGTCTGTAACCGCTCGCGCTGTGCTGGAAATCTGCTGGGCCAGCTGCTTCCCATGCACGGTCATCCAGATGTTGTGCCAGGCCAGCATGCCAATGGCGGTGATCAGAATGGCAACATTGAACAGTTCTTGTCCAACGCCATCGGCAAGATTCGCAATCATTTCCATGCTGGAGGCGACCACTGCAGATCCCACCAGACCCAGCAGAACACCGCCCCACACCCATCGCCCTCGGAAAGCAATTCCTCGCGTGGCAGCCATCATGATGCTGATGATCAGGGAGGCTTCCAGTGACTCACGAAACACAATGATGGCGGCAGCGAACATGGCGTTGTCTCAGAAGTTATTCGACGACGATCGTGCCCTGGGCGGCAGCTTCTGTTTCGTGGTATTCCTCAACAAACCCATAGCGTCCAGGCTTGAGCGGTCCCAGATTGATCGAGACCTTTGCCTTGCCCGGGATGACCTTTTCTCGGCCAAGCGGCTTGCTTTCAAACTCTGCCGGGGTCGCGTCTTCGTTCACCACCACGATTTTGATTTTCTTACCGGCCGGAACTTTGAGTTCTTTGGGTTCAAAGGCATGGTTTTTGATAGTCAGTGTGAACTCGTCTGTAGCAGCAGCGAACGCTGTGATTGTGGCGAGGGACAGGATTGCGAGAGCGATTTGCTTTTTCATACTCATACGGCCTTCTTTAATAAGAATGATTCGTATTGTAGTTGCAACAGAGCAATGTTTCCAAACCGTGTCGATGGGATTCCTCCGATGCCACATGGAGCGCTCAGTGTTCCGCTGGAGCAGTCTCCCGTTTCATCACCAAAAATGGAAAAATCTCTACTGAGCTTCTCACTTGCTTCTATTCTTTCTCATTCACTACTGATTGTTCAAAGGGTTGCCCGTGCAATCGCGACGTAGGTTGGAATCCCCACCACAATATTGAGAGGAAACGTCACACCTAGGCTCAGGCCGAAGTACAGCGAGGGATTTGCCTCTGGGAGCGCGTACCGAAGCACTGCAGGGACTGCGATGTACGAGGCACTTGCGGCAAGAACCATTAACAAAGCACCATCCCCGGCTGAGAGATGCAGCAAGTAGGCAAGTCCTAGGGCGAGACTTGCATGCGTGACAGGACCTAGCACTGCATATGCGACAAAGATGGGAGACTTCCCACGAATACTCGACAGATTGCGTGCAGCCATCAAACCCATGTCCAGCAGGAAGAACGACAGCATTCCTTTGAAGAGGTCGCCAGAGAATGGTTGCATGGCGGCTTTCCCAGTATCCCCAGTGATCAGACCGACTGCCATAGCTCCCAACAGCAGCAGTTGGGCCCCATCGGTGAATGACTCGTGCAAGATCTTGCCCACTGACGCTGCAGGTGGTCTCGCTTGTCCGTGAAGGGTCGCTATGCCACCGGAGACCGTCACCGTTCCTACGCTGGCTTTCTGTCTCAATGCATTGGCGAAGAATACGGCCATGATGATGGCGGGTGACTCCATCAACGCCATTGCAGCGGCCATGTGCCCACCATACGGAATCTGCTGATTTTCCAAGAATTGAACCGCAGTCACGAATGTCACTGCGCTAACAGACCCATAGGTCGCAGCGACCGCCGCGGCATCAAAGCTGGAAACGAATCGCCGCAGGATGCCGTAGCCCAACAACGGGACTGCAATGGCCAGCGCAAGGGCAGCAACAATGGTCACCCCCACTTTGTCATTCAAACCTGAATGCGAAAGGGCAAAGCCGCCTTTGAGGCCCAGAGCCATCAGAAGATAAAGGGATAGGAAACGTGAAATGGCTGGTGGAATCTCCAGGTTCGACTTGAGCGCTCCGGCCAGAACACCAAAAACAAAGAAAAGAATCGCGGGATCGAGCAGGTTTTGCATTGTGGTTCTCCTAGGTGCCATCCTAAAAATCTACCAATCATTTGTAAAATAGATTCTTATCTAGTTAAGAATAGATAAAACACTATGAATATCACCTTTAGGCAATTGAAGCTGTTTCTAGCCTTGGCAGAGACTGGGAGCGTCAGTTCAGCGGCCAGGGCCATGCATGTAACGCAGCCCACTGCATCGATGCAGTTGAAAGAAGTCGCGCTGTCAGTGGGGTTACCGCTCTACGAAGTTATCGGGAAGAAAATTTACCTAACCGATGTGGGCAAAGAGCTGGCCGTGACTGCACGCTCCATAGCCCAGACCTGGGATGCATTCGAGCAAGGAGTGGATGCCGCCAAGGGCTTGTCACGCGGCAGACTTCGGGTGGCCGTGGTCAGCACGGCAAAATATTTCATGCCACGCCTCATTGGCAGTTTCTGCAAAAAACATCCTGCCATTGATCTCTCTCTTGAGATCCTCAATCGGGACGGTGTGGTTCATCGTATGCGTGAAAACCTTGACGATATCTACATCATGTCCATGCCACCCACTGACATGGATTTGAGTGATGAGATTTTTATGCCCAACCCAATCGTGCTCATCGCTCCGGCATCATCCCCTTTGAGTAAGCAAGGCACCCTTGAACTGGCCGACCTTTCCCAGCACCGCTTTATTCTTCGCGAAAAAGGATCGGGGACACGGATGGCCGCAGATCGGTTTTTTCGTACCTCAAAGTTCCGACCCGATGTCCGACTGGAGCTAGGAAGCAACGAGGCAGTGAAAGAATCTGTTGCAGGTGGACTCGGAGTGGGCATCGTGTCTAGACATGTGCTGCACGGTTTAGAAAAGGAACATGGCGTGCGCACAATCGACGTTCAAGGCTTTCCGCTTCCATCAGCCTGGCACATCGTGCATCCTTCAAACAAGAAGCTATCGCCGCTCGCTTTGGCGTTCAAGCATCACTTGCTCGAAGAGGTTGATCGGCGTAAATGAGATAAGGCTATCTGTTAGCAGTGGAAGGTCGCACATCCGAGTCAATTGGGCTTGCCGTCTGAACCCCTTCAGTCGATGCGGCATACATCTACTTACAGTTGCAACACATTCGATACGCCCAAAATGCCGATTGAGCCGTTATCTGAACATACCCGAAGCGCGGGTCCACTCAAAGGAGCTCTTGATGAATTTCTCAAATCGCATTCACCCCTTGGTCGCAGTAGCGGCTGTATCTGTGACGTTGGTCAGTGCGTTGGGTATCGCGGCTATTACAGGCGTTTTGCCAAACTCCCACGGGTCTACGGTGGAATCAGTGCGGACTCCCGCGGAATTAGTTGTGGAATCGAAAAAACCAGATCAACTACCTACTGAAGCGTTGATCAAACACAAGCCTGCTGCTCACAATCTTGCTCAGAACACCCCCTCCAAGATGCCTCAGGCGACTAGCGACCAGGTTGCAAAAAATGAACCTTCTGCGCCTCCATCAAAAGCAGTCTCCCACAATAGCCCAGTAGGAATCGGTGTCGGTGCATTGATCGGCGGGGTTTTGGGGAACCAAGTCGGTAGTGGTGACGGCAAGACCTTGGCCACTATTGCCGGTGCGATAGGTGGTGGTTACATCGGCAACGAAGTTGCCAAGAAGAATCAGTAAATAGAGTCGATGGGCCGTGCAGTGTCGACAACGCTGCATAGCTCTACTTCATCATCTTTAACCGGAGGTTTGTTAGTCTCAATAGCGCTCACGAAATGCCTGTCGTCCCGTAAGCTGATACCGAGGTGAGGGCATTGAATCAAATCGCATTTGTCGCGCCCATGCTGATAGGAGTTTCCCCAAAATTGCCCGATCTCACCTCAGAGTTGACGACCACCAGTCTGACAAGGGCAACGGATGAGGAGTGGAATAAATCTGCGCTGTGCTTGGGGTTGGCAGAGCCAGTTTTTCACGCGCATCACTTGCGGCTTTGGAGCAACTAATGGCCAATTTGACAAAGAGGGCAACTGCCTGCAGTGTTCATTGCCAATGAAACCCACGCTGAGGTATTCCCCCCCCGTGTAGGCCCTCGATCATTAGGAATTGGATTGACCAAAAACTTGATTCCCTTACACTCAAAAGGACCCCGATCAATCCAGTAAGGAGTGAGCAGGATGAACAAACGGACCGATTCATCGGTGAGCGATCAGCAAGATCTGCCGGATAGGCCGAACGATTTCCGCTTTGCGCATTTGCTGTCTGAAATTGTTGCCTGCTTCGACCCGCAGCTGCGGCATACCTATGTGAACTCTGCGATGGAACTCTTCACTGGACATCCGGCCAGTGACTTTATTGGGAAGACCAATCGTGAGATAGGCATGTCCCCTAAGAAGGTGGAGCATTGGGACCATGCGCTAGGCAAAGTGTTTCGTAGCGGCCAACCGTGCGTGATCCAACTTTCGTTTGATACGCCCGAAGGCGAACGGCTATTCCTCTCCCAATTGCTGCCGCAAATAGATGCTCAGGGAATTGTCACTTCGGTGATGACAGTTGCGCGCGACGTCGGGTTCAGTCAGCTTGCGGGACTGACAGCGGAACACTTCAAAGCGATCATTGATTCCTCAGACGACGCCATTGTTGGAAAAACCTTGGATGGGACCGTCACTAGTTGGAACCGAGGTGCAGAAGTCATCTTTGGATATTCGCGGGAGGAAATGATCGGCCAGTCGTTGATGATCATTTTTCCCGAGGAGCGCAAGGACGAAGAGAAGTTCATCATTGAGCGCATTCTGCTCGGTGAGAAAGTGGATCACTTTGAGACGGTACGCATTCGCAAGGATGGAAATCCAGTCCACGTATCGGTCACCATTTCTCCGATTCGGGACGGTGACGGCATCATTATCGGAGCGTCTAAGGTAGCCCGCGACATCACGCCGCTTAAGGTCGAACAAGAGCGCCTGCGACTGGTACTGGACTCGGCGTGCAACGCCTTGTGGGATTGGGACTTGCGCACCGGGCGCGTGTACCGATCTTCGCACTTCTTCCAGATGACAGGATACGACACTGATGACAACACTCAGGCTCCAGCATTCTTACAACGCCTAGCGCATCCAGAAGATTGGTTGCGCGTGCAAGAAGTAATTGAGGGTTGCGTTTCCGGGCGCGCACAACAAATCGAATCTGAATTTCGCCTGATTTCCAAAACCGGAGAAACCGGACAGTGGGTGATGATCAGGGGGCAAGCCGTCGAGCGCAATGCCGAGGGCGCGCCGACACGCATCGTTGGTACGCTATCGGACATAACCCAGCGAAAACTTGCGGAGTTGGAATTGCGCGACCGGGAGCATCGCTTGAGCCGAGTTCTCGAAGGGTCAGAGCAAGGCTACTGGGATTGGAATATTCAAACGAATGATCTGGTCGTAAGTCCCCAATGGGAAGCCATGCTGGGGTATGCGCCTGGTGAAATGGACATGTCGAACGGCCAATGGGAGCAGGTCGTTCATCCCGACGACTTGCCTCAGACGATGGCCCTAGTCCATCAACACCTGCGTGGCGAGACTAGCGGCTTTAAGACGGAGATGCGATGCCGCACCAAGGCGGGTGATTGGTGCTGGGTGCTGTCACGCGGAAAAATAGTGGAGTGGGATGCAGGCGGAGAGCCGCTGATGATGTCGGGTACCCACTCGGACATTAGTGAACGCAAGAAATTTGAGCTGTCAAAGCGACAAGCCTTGACTGTGTTTACCAATAGCTACGAAGGCATTGTGGTGGTTGACGCGCAAGGGCTGATTGCCGACGTCAATCCGGCGTTCACGCGCATCACGGGTCATGCCCGTGAAGACGTGCTGGGAAAGTCACCCAAAGTACTGGCCTCTACGCAACAAAACACTGGCTTCTACCGGGAAATGTGGCAGACCATCGAGCAAAACGGATATTGGACGGGAGAGATTTGGAGCTGCAGAAAGAACGGCGAAAGCTACGCCCAAATGCTGTCCGTTTCCGCAGTGACAGATGGTCAGGGTGCAATAGAGCACTACATTGGAATTTTTTCTGACATCAGCGAGCGAAAGGCGCATGAGGCGGAGCTAGACCGAATTGCCCACTACGATCCACTAACGGGTACACCTAATCGGCGACTGCTGGCTGACAGGTTAGCGCAGGCTATTGCGCGCCACAGTCGCAGCGGGCTTTCGCTCGCAGTCTGTTATTTGGACCTGGATGGCTTTAAGTCGATTAACGATCAATATGGCCATACCTCAGGTGACAAACTACTCGTGGGTGTAACCGATAAGCTAAAACGAGTACTGCGTGCGGAAGATACGCTCGCACGCTTGGGTGGAGACGAGTTCGTACTTTTGCTGGCCGACATCGGATCACCGCAAGAATGCTCATTAATCTTGCAGCGCATATTGGGGGCGGTGAATGAGCCGCTACAGATTGACGGCAATGTTGTTGCTGTTTCAGCAAGCATCGGAGTCAGTCTCTTTCCAGATGATCATTCGGATGCTGATACGTTAATACGCCATGCAGACCAGGCCATGTATTTGGCCAAGGATGCAGGTAAGAATCGCTTTCATCTATTTGATCCAGATAGCGATCGCAAAGCTCAGCAGCACCGGCAATATGTCGATCGGCTGACTGTTGCGTTGGAGCAAGAAGAGTTTCGCTTGTACTACCAACCTCAGGTAGATTTGCTGACCGGGCAAATTGTTGGCGTAGAGGCACTGATTCGTTGGCAGCATCCTGAGATCGGATTGCGCAATCCATCTGAGTTCCTGCCCTTTGTCGAAGGTAGCAAGCTGGAATGCCGTGTTGGGAATTGGGTCCTGCACACCGCATTGCGCCAAGCGGCGAAATGGAAGGCGCAAGGAGCAGAAGTCAATGTCAGCGTTAATGTTAGTGCGCGACATTTGCTGTCTCCTGAATTCATAGGCGATTTGAGCCGGGCATTGGATAGCCACCCTGACATCTCTCCGGAAAATCTAGAGCTGGAAGTTCTTGAGAGCTCGGCAATCGACGACACTGCGGCTGCAGCATCTGTATTGCATCAGTGCCGAGCGATGGGGATTCGCCTCGCACTGGACGATTTTGGAACAGGCTACTCGTCACTAACGTACCTGCGCAAACTACCCTTTGATATGCTCAAGATTGATCAAAGCTTTGTACGCGACATGCTCAAAGATCCGGAGGATTGGAGCATCGTGGAGGGTGTTGTTCGCTTGGCCTCTGCCTTCAACCGCAGCGTCATTGCAGAAGGCGTTGAGACTATGCAGCATGGCGCAGAATTGATCAAACTGGGCTGCAGGCTCGCACAGGGCTATGGCATTGCTCGTCCAATGCCACCAGAGCAGTTTATTGAATGGTTGACGCGTTGGAAAGACGAGCAAGCTTGGCGTTCACTGGGGAACTTGGGAGGAGTGGCTTAAAACTTGGACTGCCATACGGTGTGAAACGCTCCCCGTTGCACAACAAAATGGCCGGTTACGTTGTAAACCTAGATTGGTGACTGGCGTCTTGCGCTTCGCCGACTATCAAAGGCCCATCCCAGAATATGTAGCTACCTACACACCTGGGCGCGTTGGGAATTAAGATAATGTGTTCTGCTAGGGCTAGCCATATCGCCAGAGGCAGGTTACCTAGAAAAACCCACAATGAGGCACCTAAGTGGATTTGCCTACCGCGCAACTCTGAACACTCGTATTTGATTTTGAAACTATCGAAGTTTTGGAATATGTGTTCCAAGGGATGGCTTGGCATTCGCTCTACGCTCTAACCCTTTGCGCACAGGCGGATTCATTGCTGTACGTGCCACAGGCTGGGAAAGCGTGGGGCGCGGGCTGCTGTGTTCGGCTGAGATCTTAAAAACCGCGACACCATCAACCAAATCCCTAGCCTGAGATTTCAGGCTGGACGCTGCGGCAGCCATCTCTTCGACCAAAGCCGCATTTTTCTGGGTAGTATGGTCC